>JYJN01000110.1 GCA_003263845.1 Vibrio aestivus
AATACGCTGAAACGGATAATGCGCTTAGCAACCCCCCTGTCGACATGAAGCTCGATGCCAGTATGAAGAACGGAATGGCCAATAAGGTGTAGTGGCCTGCAAAGGCGTTAAACAAAGTCTGTGCAACGGATGCAAGGGAGGCATCGGAATGCATCATCAAAAATAACATGCTCGAAAGGCCGAGCGAGATGGAAATGGGCACACCAATCAACATGAAGCCAATAACCATGACAAATAACAGCAAAATATCCATTTAGTTACGCTCCTTGTTTTGGCCTGACTTATCCATAATGTCACCAACACCGCTTTCGACGTCGGCTTTAAGCGCTTCGAGGTCTTCTTCTGCTTCGTGCCCTGCAATCATACGATCTAACTTGCCCGTGAAAATTTGATGAGCAATTTGGATGAATCTAAACGTCAGCAGAGCCATACCAATAGGGAGTGCCATATAAGGGATAAAGCGTGGCATTTTTTCGTAACGCTCGCCTTCATTAAGCCAATCAGAAAGAAACTGTAGAATTTCAGGCATTGGAATATCATCGGTTTCATACCAAGCTCTTTCGGTGACAAATGGGTACCAGTAGTTCCATGAACCAATCAGCAACAGCACGGAAAACGCTAAACAGCTGACCACAGCAGCGATAGCGTAGGCTTTCCTAAGCTTTTCAGGTGCCATATTGATAACGACATCGACACCAATGTGGAAATGGCGTTTAACACCGTAAGACGCGCCCACCAGCACCATCCATGCAAACATAAACACCGTGAGTTCTAGTGCCCAAAGTATGTTGTCGTTGAAGACGTAGCGAGACACCACATTGGCAAAGGTCAATAACGTCATACCGCCCAGAAAAAAGGCAATGAGCCCCTCTTCAATGGCATCCGTTACTTGACCGACCTTGGCAAGAATCGACTTTTCCATAAGTTACTTCACTTTTAATTTTTCTAATTATCTAGGGCTGACCCTTACCATGCTTCAATAAGAGTCAGCGGTTGGGGATTATTGATTAGAAGCTAGAGCGGCTTCGATGAGATCTGAGCCGATATCCTTTTCGAACTGTTGCCATACAGGCTGTAGAGCAGTGACCCACTGCTGACGCTGGTCTGGAGTCAATGATCGAACTTCGCCACCGGCTTCAATGATGTTGTTCTTATTCGCAAGGTTCACTTTGGCCGACTCTGCGTTACGTGTCGCGGTCACTTCAGTGATGATGGTATTAAGTTGCTCGCGAACATCATCTGGCAAGCCTTTCCAGAAATCATTAGAGGTCACGACGAGGTAATCCAAAATGCCGTGGTTGGTTTCAGTAATACCATCTTGGACTTCGAAGAACTTCTTACCATAGATGTTTGACCACGTGTTTTCTTGACCATCGATAACTTTGGTTTGCAGGCCACCATACACTTCTTTGAAGGACATTTTCTGCGGGTTTGCGCCGAGCTGTTCAAACTGAGCCACCAATACATCTGAAGCCTGAACACGGAACTTCAACCTTCTGCATCCGCAGGTGTCAGCAGTGGCTTGTTCGCCGACATTTGCTTCATGCCGTTATGCCAAAACGCTAGACCTTGAAGGCCACGACGTTTCATTGCATTTTTAAGCTTCTCCCCCGACTCAGAGTTTTGGAAACGATCGACAGCATCCACGTCTTCAAACAGGAAGGGTAAATCGAAAATTCGGTACTTTTTTCGTGAATTTTTCAAACTTTGATAGTGAAGGGGCTGCTAGCTGAACATCACCATTCAGAAGTGCTTCCAGAACCTTGTTGTCGTCATATAACGTCGAGTTTGGGAACACTTGCATACAAGCCGTTCCATTCATCTCTGTATTTACACGCTCTTCTAGCAGCGAAGCTGCAATGCCTTTAGGGTGTTTATCTGTGTTAGTCACGTGACTAAACTTGATAACAATCTCACCAGGATCACAGTTAGCGGCAGCATTGAAACTCATTAGTGCAAGCGTTGAGACAGACAGTAGGGTAAGTGGCTTAAACATTATTATTCTCCTTGTTAAACAAAGCAGCCCCATCAATGGAGACTGATACTTATCTAGAGCAAGGAGCAGACCAACTCTCAAAACAAACCTAAATCACTGATTTTTTAGTAAATTTTAATTCAACCGCAAAAACTAAAATTCCACCGGCGAAAAAAATGGGTCATTAGTGACCCATTACTTAGACTCAAATAGGTGGATAACCACCCAAAAAACTTTGCTGAAAATATCTCTATTCAAACAGGGTAGAAGTAGACAATTTAGAAGCAGACAAGTTAGAAAAAGGCTGAAGCTGTGAAGGAGGAACAGCTCCAACCCTCTTCTAATCGTCTTTTTCGAGCTGACTTAGCTCGTAGCCAAGCGAAACTGCGCAATTCTCCGTTCTCAAAAGTCTAGAGTTGCTGTCCCTAATAACTATTCCCTAATAACACCAAGTAAGCGCAACGCTATTATAAGGTTTAGCTCTTATTATTAGATTTATCATTAGGACTTTTTTGCCCTTTTTAAAAAAATGCCATAATTGGGGAAAGTATCACTCTGTGAGACCACTCAAATGTGCAATAAGGTGGGTGATAAACAATAAGGTAAAGCGCACCTCAAGTTAACTCATCAGTAATGAGCTAACACCGCTTCCCCCGATAGCGTCAGTGCTCTCCCGTAACACACTGCATTGAGATGCGCTTTAAACTTTGGATATGGG
Organism: Vibrio aestivus; assembly: GCA_003263845.1. Classification (GTDB taxonomy): domain Bacteria; phylum Pseudomonadota; class Gammaproteobacteria; order Enterobacterales; family Vibrionaceae; genus Vibrio; species Vibrio aestivus. Next base: position 2,694 of record JYJN01000110.1, read on the forward strand.
GTCTGTTGACCCTAGTGAATCTCCATTCGTTGCTCGGTTTGGGCGTCAAAGAACACCGCTTTTGAAAGATCGAAATGAAGTGAAGCGGTATCCCCTACTGACACTTCATATTCTGGCGACAATCGGCAAGCTACCTCTTGGTCATTCACTTTGATCATCGCAATCGTGTCAGGCCCCGTTGGTTCTAATACTTCTAACTTCATATCGAGCTGAGTGCTGGCTGATTGGTCTTCGCTTGGTGTCTCACTAATATGCTCTGGTCTTAAACCAATCACGATGCGTTTTCCGTCTTGCGAACGCATCGTTTCCGGCAGCTTAATGTGATGCTCTTGGTTGTTGCTGCCCGTCACTTTAATAACAGGCTGCTCATTCGCATCCAAATCCACCATGGTTTCGATAAAGTTCATCGACGGTGAGCCCATGAAGCCTGCCACAAACATATTGTTCGGCTTGCTGTAGATCTCTTGTGGCGTTCCTAACTGCTGTAATACACCGTCTTTCATCACCGCGATTCTATCTGCCAGTGTCATCGCTTCAATTTGATCGTGCGTTACATAGACGATGGTGGTGTTCAATTTCTGGTGAAGCCGTTTAATTTGATGCCTCATCTCCACACGAAGCTTGGCATCAAGGTTAGACAGAGGTTCATCGAATAGATACAGCTTCGGCCTGCGTGCTAATGCACGACCCATCGCAACACGTTGACGCTGGCCACCAGAAAGCTGTGAAGGCTTACGGTCAAGCAGATGATCAATCTGCAGCATTTCAGCGACACGATTTACTTCGGCATCAATTTGGTCATCGGGCATTTTTCTGATCTTCAAACCAAAAGCGATATTGCCCCGCACCGTCATGTTTGGGTATAACGCGTAAGATTGGAACACCATCGCGATATCACGATCTTTGGGTTCAACTGCAGCAACATCGCGCCCATCAATCACAATTTCGCCAGAGCTGATGTTTTCTAGACCCGCGATGGTATTCATCAGGGTCGATTTACCACAACCCGAAGGGCCAACGAGTATCAGGAACTCCCCTGAATCAATACTGATATCAATCCCTTTCAACGTTTCTTGATCCGCTTTTGGGTAGGTTTTTCGGATCTGTTTTAATTCTAAAGTTGCCATGTGGTTATCCTTTTACCGAACCTGCGGTCAATCCGCGTACAAAATATTTCCCTGCGAGAACGTAAACCAACAAAGTTGGCAACGCTGCGATAATGGCTGCCGCCATGTCGACGTTATACTCTTTCACACCGGTACTGGTGTTGACTAAGTTATTGAGTGCCACTGTGATCGGCTGAGTCTCTGAGCCCGAATACACCACGCCGAAAAGGAAGTCATTCCATATCGCTGTGAACTGCCAAATCACTGTCACCATGATGATGGGCGTTGAAAGCGGCAGTAAGATTTTAAAGAAAATGGTAAAGAAGCCTGCGCCATCCAGTTTTGCCGCTTTAACCAGCTCATCTGGCACTCCGATGTAGAAATTACGAAAGAACAAGGTGGTAAATGCCATACCGTAGATAACATGCACCAACACAAGGCCTGTTGTGGTATTCGCTAGCCCTAACTTCCCAAGTACAGCTGCCATCGGTAATAAAACGACTTGAAACGGAATAAAGCAGCCAAACAACAAAGCACTAAAGAAGAAGTTCGAGCCACGGAACTGCCACTTGGTCACAACGTAACCATTGAATGCTCCTAGTAATGTCGAAATCGCCACAGCAGGAATCACCATTTGGAACGAGTTCCAGAAATAGCCTTTCACTCCTTCACATTTCACACCTGTACAGGCGCTATCCCATGCCTTATACCATGCATCAAACACCCACTCCTTTGGCAAGCTCATTAAATTACCCGCTTTGATATCAGGCAGCGTTTTGAATGAAGTCAGTACCATGACAAACAGTGGCATCAAATAAACAAGACAGAAGAACACCAATCCTGCATAGATGAACATGCGAGGAAAATTCATTGTGCTGCTCATGATTTTTTCTCCCTAAGCTCTGAGTACAGATAAGGCACCAAAATCGCAAGGATCCCAGCTAACATCATCATGGCACTGGCGGCACCAAGACCGATCTGACCGCGCGTAAATGAGTGCGCATACATAAATAGCGCTGGTAAATCTGAAGAGTAACCTGGGCCACCCGCCGTCATGGCGGTCACCAAATCAAAACTTTTAATCGCGATATGGGAGGTGATGATCACCGCGCTGAAAAATACAGGTCTTAAGCACGGCAAAATGATTCTTAGATAAATACTTGGCAAGCTTGCGCCATCGATTTGTGCGGCTTTGATGATAGAAGAGTCTATGCCCCTTAGCCCCGCTAGGAACATTGCCATCACAAACCCGGATGATTGCCAAACTGCCGCGATGACTAGGGTATAGACGGACATCTCTGAGTTGACCAACCAGTCAAACTTGAAGCTGGTAAAGCCCCAGTCATGCATCAGCTTTTCAATCCCTAATCCTGGGTTAAGGATCCACTTCCAAGCCGTACCCGTCACAATGAAGGAAAGGGCCATCGGGTAGAGGTAAATAGTACGAATCGCACCTTCTTGACGGATATTTTGATCTAGCAAAATCGCCAAGCCTACCCCAAGCACAATCGCGACAAGCATAAACATGCCGCCAAACAGGCCTAGGTTCGTAATTGAGGTAATCCAACGATCGTTCTCCATCAGTTTTTCATACTGAGCCCAGCCAACAAACTTAAAACTGGGTAAGAAACGGGAGTTGGTCATCGATAGCGCGGCTGTCCAGAAGATGTATCCATAAATACACACAACGGTCATTAACATCGTTGGTGCAAGAACAATCTTTGGTAGCCAGTTCTGTAGCCTATCGGCAAAGCGTGGCTTGGCGGATGGCTTAGTCGTTGAGCGAGACAAAACATGCTCCATAACAAATCCTTGTTGCTCGTTTACACACTCACCCCTTGCACGTGGCAATAGAGAGAGATTTAACAAACAAGAGATAGTGGAAGTAGGTAGTGAGGCTCACTACCTACTTGTTAGATGCGGGCTTAGATAGCCGCTTTTACTGCTTTAGCCAGTTTAGATGCGGCTTCTTTCGGGTCGGCATTTGCGTCATTGAAGAAGTTGGTCACAACATCGTAGATCGCACCTTGTGCGTAACTGGTTGTCGAAAGGCCGTGGGCCATACTTGGAACTAAATCACCCGTCTCAGCACTCGCTTTGAAGGTGCTCATTGAGTCCAAAGCACATTGATCAAACTTGCTCATGTCCATATCTAAGCGTACTGGGATAGAACCTTTGTTCAAGTTAAACACTTCTTGGAAGTCTTTGGTTAAGATGGTGCGCGCAAGATCTTGCTGCGCTTGCTGGTTGGCAGAATCACCCAGTTCGAAGAAAGCAAAGCTGTCAATGTTGAAGGTGAACTGACCATTCGTGCCTGGCGCTGGCGCACAGATGTAATCTTTACCTGGGACTTTGCCCGCTGCAGTAAACTCACCTTTCGCCCAGTCACCCATGATTTGCATCGCCGCTTCACCATTAATAACCATTGACGTTGCTACGTTCCAGTCACGGCCTGGTGAGTTAGCATCAATGTAGTCATGCATTTTCTGGAACTTAGTGAACACTTCCACCATTTTATCGCCAGACAGAACATCCATATCTAGGTCTACAAACGCCTTGTTGTAGTCTTCGCTGCCCAATACGTCCAATGCAACCGCTTCAAACACAGTAGCGTCTTGCCACGGCTGACCACCATGAGCGAGAGGAATGTAGCCCGCCGCTTTAATCTTATCGGCAGCCGCGAAAAACTCATCCAGCGTGGTTGGTACTTCTACGCCCGACTTTTTGAACACTTCTGGGTTGGCCCATAGCCAGTTTACACGGTGAACGTTAACAGGCACCGCAACGTATTCGTCTTCCCACTTCATGACTTTAGTCACGACAGAAGGCAGAATATCATCCCATTTCTCTTGCTTCGCCGTGTTATCTAGCGTCGTTAGGAAGCCTAATCCGCCCCACTCTTGAATATCGTGACCTTTAATCTGCGCGGCAGAAGGAGGATTGCCCGACACTGCGCGAGTCTTAAGTACCGTCATCGCACTCTCACCGCCGCCACCAGCAACTGCAAAGTCTTTCCAGCTGTGGCCTTGCTGCTCTAGCATATCTTTTAGAACCGCGGCAGATTTCGCTTCACCACCAGCAGTCCACCAGTGAAGTACTTCCACTTCCCCCGCTTGAGACAGCGAAGCAGCAGACAAAAGGGATAAAGTCAGTAGGGTTTTGTTGATTTTCATTGTAATTATCTTCCATGTATTGGATTAGACCATAATGAGCAAATTGCTCTTGTCACTATTGAGTCTATCCATTGAGATAATTTTGACCGAAACAAAGAGTAACAACAATGTAACATATCAGTTACATTACACTTCTAACCCTGTAGGAATAAGGATCTTAGCTTCTAAGCCTCCTACTTCACGGTTACGAATAATGAGATCACCACCATGCCCATGGAGGATATTGCGGCTAATACCTAATCCTAAACCGTGGCCTTCATCGTCATTGGCCAATCGGTAATACGGTTCAAAAACATCATCAAGTTGACTCTCTTCAATACCCGGCCCTTGATCCGTCACCATGATGGTTATCCAATCATCGTCAAAGTCCATTTCAATGTTGCTCGCTTTCCATACTTAACCGCGTTATCGACAATGTTAGTAAGCACACGCTTAATGGCCAAAGGTTTTGCGACGATAGGCTCAAGCGCTGCCGGTTGAAACGAGACACTTTGCGTTCCTCGATTGTGGTATTCAATCACAGACAAGATCATCTCATTGAGATCGATAATCGCATTGTTCTCATGAAGATCTGTATCGCGAACACACTGCAAAGCGCCTTTAACCATCATTTCCAGCTCATCTAAATCTCGGTTAAATTTCTCGCGCTTCACATCACTTTCGAGCAGCTCTGCTCTTAATCGCAAACGAGTGATCGGCGTTTTCAAGTCATGAGAAATAGCCGAGAAAAGATGCTCCCTATCAGCAACATAGCGCCTGATTCGTTGCTGCATGCGGTTGAACGCTCTTGTTGCGGTCACGAGCTCACTCGCCCCTTCTTCTTGAATCGGCTGTTGTTCGACATCCATACTCATCTCATTGGCGGCCCGCGCTAGGCGTTTGAGCGGTTTAACCTGCCGACGAATCATCAAATAAGTCAGGGTTAACAAAATGAATGTCGATATCATCAAAAACAACACCTGCTCTCGCCCAATGATCGTGTCGTCTAACGTGACATAAGGCGCAGGAAGTAGAGCGGCTATATAGACCCACTCTTGATTAGAGAGCTCGATTTGCACCACTAGAATAGGCGGGTTAATAGGCGCTAAGGTCAACGTATGGTGCGCCCACGACTTGGGTAAATCGTGTAGGTAAATATCATTTTTAAGTAAACGCAGATTATCGGGGTGAGAGAAGTCTACGGATATTGAGGCCACTTTATTGAGCTTACTGTCTAACACATTTTTCGATTGCTTGAATCGACGCCAGCTTCAGTGGAGTATCAGGGATAGGCTCGACTTGGAGTTTTTCTCGGTTAAATGAAACGAAGAATCGCGTGCCGCCCATATTACGAATTTGATCCAACACGATATGGCGGTAACGAACGGGTAAAGACTGAAAAAACGTCACGGTTGAGGCGAACATATTCGCCATACTCGATGAGGCAGATTGGATCCCCTCCAGTTCTTTATGCTTCGATTCACTGTACCAAATCGCGGTAGCGATACCTTGAGCGCAGACCACAGCCAGTAAGGTTAGCCAAAGAGTGCGTGCAACCAAAGAGTTCGGTCGAAGTCGTTTTAGCATAGGCTGGCTTTCACCCTAGTCTAACTTTCATAAGTCACAGGCACTGCCAAGACGTAACCATTGCCCCGCATGGTTTTGATATAGTGAGGAAAACGCGCACTGTCCCCCAACCGCTGACGCAGGCGGCTTAACTGCACATCAATGCCCCTTTCAAAAGGTAGCGCTTCACGGCCACGGGTCTCCATAGAAATGGTATCGCGATCAAGCACTTGATTTGGCCGATTTAAAAACAGCATCAGCAAGGTAAAATCACTGCCCGACAAATCATGCTGAGCGCCGGTTTCTCGGTTAAGAATACTGTGAGCGAGTGTATCTAATTGCCAATCGCCAAAGAGGATATGTTTAGGTAGTGTGTTCGCTGATGCTTCGTCGTTTGAGTGAACTCGGCGCAGGACAGCTTTAATACGAGCCATCAGCTGGCGTGGGCTAAATGGTTTAGCGATATAATCATCAGCGCCAATTTCTAAGCCGATAATTTGATCCGTTTCATCTGAAACCGCAGTGAGCATGATAATAGGAACATTCGATGTTTTTCGGATTTGCTGACAAACAGTGAAGCCATCATCTCCGGGCATCATAACATCCAAGAGAATGAGGTCCGGAGTCCCTTTCATTTCTATGTGTTGATGCAAGTGAGCACCATCTTCGACACTGTCGACTTCAAATCCTGATTTCGATAAATACTCTTCAAGAAGCTCTCGAATTTCCTCATCATCATCGACAACCAAAATGCGATTACCCAGCTGCATCACCCTTCCAAACTACAAATCATTAACAATTAATTAAAGTTTAGTGTAAAGAACTTGAGATTTGTTGGTTATTGATAATTTTGTGAAATTTGAATCATGAATGCATGGAGTTCACAAAATTACTGCTAGCAGGTCAAATTTCGATGTAAGGCGTAAAAAGAAATAGGAAGTATTGGTGAAATAGGGAATTGAGGCAATAAAAGCGTTCTTGGGCCTGGGGCGCGCCTATCTAATTCGAATCAAACAAGATAGGACTCCCCAGCTTTTAACCCTTAAATTACAGCGATAACTGCAACGACAACAAGGAAAGAAAAAAGGCAGGTACGGCTAATAACGCCGAGTTGGGTAGGTTGGATCATCTCTTGATGCTGCATAGGCGAATCTCACTTTTATTACAATGTAATTACAATATGATGAATTTCGACTGATATCTCAATGCATATGAAGATTAAATTTTTATGACAGTCGGGCAAAAAAATACAATTATTCTTATCTGCCCGACATTTTGCTTCTAGGCTACCGTTTCTTTAGCTTTACTCCGACTTAAGTATGGCTCGATATCCACATCGACCATCTGACCTTCTGGTAGATAGAGTTCAGCATACTTTTTGTGGATGCCACTTTCTAAGAACAACTCAAACAAATCACGGTCTAGGTGGTTGTCTTCCACCATCTTACTCATGATATCAATCGCCACATTCATCGGTTTCGCATTTTTATATGGGCGATCAGACGCTGTTAACGCTTCAAAGATGTCTGCAATCGCCAATATCCTTTCTGGGACAGACAGCTCATGTGCAGATAGCTTTCTTGGGTAACCACGTCCATCTAAAGTTTCGTGGTGAGTCGAGGCATAGCGTGGCACGCGCTTTAGCTCCTCAGGGAACGGCAAGTTTTCCAGCATTTTAATCGTACTAATGACATGTTCATTGATCTTAAAACGATCCTCAGCAGTGAGGGTTCCTCGCTCAATGGTTAGGTTATATACCTCACCAAGGTTGTAAAGTGACTTAGGTACTTGCATTTTAATGCCAAAGCGCTCATCCAACGCATAGGGGCGTTCTCTTTCAATCACATGCTCTGATTTGTCGCTTAAGAGTTTCTCAAGCGCTGGTAGTGCGGTTTTGGTTGGTCGGCTTCGCCTTGTTTCCAACGGCGACAATCCAAGCTTGTCGTCAAAATTTCTCATCCAAGTTCGGTTGGCAATATCGCGAATTTGTTGTTTCTTGTCATCACTCATGTATTCATTGCCTACGTTTGCTGTCGCTACCGCAGTGAACTCTTGCTGCAGTTGTTCGCGTTTAGTAGTGAGCTCGGCTTCAAACTGGCTCCGATCATCAGGACTTTCTAATGTTTTCCTCAGACACTCGATTTCCGCGTCGCGCCACAGCACTTCAAATCGAGTGCGAATCTCGTGAATTCGATTGTAATTGGCTTCTAACTTACTGCCTTTATCGACAATATGTTCTGGCGTCGTGATTTTCCCGCAGTCGTGCAACCACGCAGCAATCTCAAACTCACGTTTTTCTTCTTTATTGGCAAATGAGAAATCCGCCAACGGCCCTTCTTCCATATTGTGAGCAGCGTCTGCCAACAAAAAGCCAACTTCTGGCACTCGGTTACAGTGCCCTGCGGTGTAAGGAGACTTGTCATCGATCGCCTGCGCGATCAACTTGATAAACGCATCGAGTAACTCTTGCTGACTTTTCTCGTGCTTAGCTAATGAGGCCGCCATATCTTCCACCGCATTCGATAACTGAGAAATTTCTAACACACGTGATGGCACACTATGAATCTCACTATATCGACGGGTTTTGATTTTTTCGGTCTCTTTCTCAAGCAGCAGGATAGGTTTGACGATTGGCGAGCCCAACCACCAGGCTATTGGCAATAACAGTAATATTAGGATGGTTGTCGCTGCTAAAGACAGCACCACTTTGTTTAGCGCTTCTTTGTAGACCAAAGATTGGGGAATAACCACACCAAAATACTCGTTCTCATTAAGTTGAGAGACGTAAAAATAGTGCTTGTCTCCACCACTCTGCCCTTCAACCAGGCCTCCTTGTAGATCTCGCTGAGAGGAGATATCCAGTAATTGTTCATAGGGAATGGTTGAGTATTGCGTCGCGGAAGAGTCATTAGAGAAATAATCGAACCATTTGTTGTTAATACTCTCACGTACATCATTGGGGATCGACGCAATTGCTCGATTAATCAGCGGAATTAAACTCGCAAACTCTGGTTGAACCATAAGATGAAACTGTGGGGTTATAGTGCGGTCGTAAATTTCTATATCACTGTGAAGTTCAAGACCTTGTACAAAGAATCGCTCTAAGGTGTGCTTTAAGATCAGTGTTGAGTCGATTCCCGCGTCAACCTCTCCATTAACCACCGCCTCAACCACCTCTTGAGGCGTTGAGAATGTGGTGATCGTCATAGATGGAAAACGCTCTCTTAGCGACTGAGTAATTTCCCATCCTTCCATTATACCGACTCTGGCCGATTGCAACTGCTCTACATTGGTAATCGCTCGCCATTGTCCTGCGTCACCACACCAAAAGGTAATTCATAAAGGGGCTGGCTAAACTTGGCTATTTGGGCTCTTGAATCGGAATACAACACAGAATGAAGAACATCAATTTGGCGGCGTTCAAACTGCTGAGTTAACTCAGACCATGTCAGCCCATTGATGTACTCGAACCTAAGCCCGGTTTGCGCACTGATCGCATCCAAAATATCGATTGCTAACCCTTTTGGCTCACCAGATACCGCATAGTCAATCGGAGCCCACTGCATCTGATTCGACACTTTAAGCACCGGCATGCTTGCTACAAGTTTTTCCTCGTAGGGGCTCAAAGCGATAGGCTCTAATGGGATCATTTCACCGACTTCGGAACTCTCATGGTTGGACGCGATAACATTGCCGTTGGAACTGAAAATAAAGGCTTGTTTTCCTGTTTGCCCAGCGATACCCAACGAAGACTCGGTCAAATAAGGTGAAATCGAATCAATGACCACGTCTACACCAAGAATCGCGTTAGAGTTCGGTATTTTAAGTGAGTATGTTTGCCCTGTGAGCTTTAAGTGCTGAAAGAGATAGGGTTCTGTCTTATATGGCTGTTGCAAACCAGCATCCTCATACCAAGGGCGCTGAGAGGGAAAATAGCTACTGCTCACCGTCTCTACTCTCTGACCGCTATGATCATAATCGAGAAAAGTGGTCTCTTTCACTCGGCCATTCTCGCCATTGAACACTTTATTCAGCACCCACCGCTCACCGATATGAGCATCGGTCTTATCACGTACTTTGGGATCGGAATCTAAGTTGATAAGTTGAAAAAAATAGTCATCACCCACGGCATAATAGAGGCTGTAAATATGCGGGTGGGTCTCCATCGTCTCTGTAAAGAGATCAATCAAGGCTCGTTCGTTCTCTAGCCCCCGGTAACGCTCGGTTGACCCGATCTTCGCAAGCAGTTTCGTCACCGAAAGTGAATCGGCGTCAGAGCCTTGAATTCGAGCCCCAATAGAGCGCGATAGATCAGAATATGAGCTAAGGGCATGTTCTGTAGCGAGCTGCTTGCCAAACGAGTATTGAAAACCGATGGCAATCGTTGAAGTAAGCACTATTGCAAACACGAATAGACTTGCAATGGTAAATCTTATGGTTATTTTTCTATTAGTTTTTGTATTCACTGACGTTATCTCATTCCTTGAGAGATGAAATAAATATATCACGCCGTAAAAATATCGCCTTATTTTGCAATGATATTCATATGAATTTTTGACCTCATTCTGCATCGAAGTGTCCCCCAAAGAACACAGTTAAACTCGGATTACCATGTAACCCAATGATATTTAATAATAATTATTATTCACATCAAACTAAGCTTACAAAAGTGTGTCTGAGTAATCCTCTTACAAGTTTTAATTCAATGAGCCAATGAATGTTGCGGTGGTTAAGGTATAATGAATATTGACTAAAACGACTATCAATATCATTAAGGTTTTATTTTGAATCTATTTGTCAAAGCGCTTACTGTCATTGACTCTTCATACCTGTGCGATAAGCGCGGTATGGTTGGTGAAAGTTGGATTTTGGACGTTACCCTATCAGGCCAACTCAATGAAATGAGTATGGTGCTTGATTTTGGTAAGGTGAAATCGCAAATCAAGCGCCTTGTTGATCAATACGTTGATCATCGCTTGCTTGTTCCTAGCCGCAGCTCATTAATCAAAACGAGTCAGACAAAAACGGGTTACCGCACCGTTGATCTTCTTCGTGAGGAAAAAAGCATTCACCTGCATTGCCCTGATGAGTCTTTTTGCTTCGTAGATACCGATGCCATCACTATCGAAAGCGTCACTGAGCATGTCCTTCAACTTCTCAAAGGTAACCTGCCAAGTAACGTAGAAGGCATTGAAGTCACTCTGCGAACAGAGAACATCGAAGGTGCTTACTATCACTATTCACATGGCTTAAAGAAACACGACGGAAACTGTCAGCGCATTGCCCACGGACATCGCTCTCCGATTGAACTCATTGTCGATGGTCAAAGAGACACAGAACGTGAATCTGAGTTTGCCAAGCGCTGGGAAGACATTTATTTAGGTTCAGATGAAGACAAAGTAGATTTAAATGCACTTTCATTAAGCGAACATGCGAATGTTGTTACCGACGACACGCACCATGGATTCCGTTACACCGCCCCACAAGGGGAGTTCGAGTTAGCGATTGCAAAATCTGAGACGGAAATGCTTGAAACCGACACGACAGTTGAGCTGCTTGCTTGGCATATTGCCAAAGTGGTTCGTGAGAGCCTGACTGAAGATCAATCACTCAAAGTGATCGCCTATGAAGGGGTCGGAAAAGGCGCAACCGCTTTTCATAATTGCTAATCTTCGTCTCTCATAACTTGGTGTTGAACACATAAAGCCTGATAACTTACTAAAGTATCAGGCTTTATTTTTGCGATCAGATTGTCATTATGCTTTTATTACTCACGATCCAACTACTTGTGCTTTAAGCTAACGAGTATAGTGTGGCAAATCATTTTCTGAGCACAAATCGTTATGAATCATAAAGATGAATCAAATCGTCGCCCGCTAGCCACGCGAAACTTGTCTATTATGAAGCGCATTGCTAAATGGTTATCTAACCGCAATGTCACCCCCAACCAAATTTCACTTGCCAGTATTGCATTTGCCAGTGTTGGGTTTGTTTCGGGCGTAGGTTATTCCTATTATCCTTCATGGCTATGGTTGCTGCTCTTCTTGTTAGCCATTCAGATGCGCTTGCTGTGCAATCTTTTCGATGGGATGGTGGCAATTGAAGGGAGTAAAAAGACACCAGCTGGCGAACTATTCAATGATGTTCCTGATCGAATTGCAGATCCTCTCTTAATACTTGGCGCAGGGTTTATCGGTGCCTCACCGTATGCTATGGATCTAGCTTGGGCAGCTGCTATATTGGCCGTACTCACAGCATATGTACGTGTGCTAGGCGTTAGCATGGGATGCGACGCTGACTTCCAAGGGCCAATGGCCAAACAACACCGAATGGCACTCCTTACTGTGACCGGCATCGCTTTACTCGTATGCCAGTATTTCTCTATTTGGCCTCAATATTCTCTTTACGTAATGGACGCCTCTCTTTCCATTATGGTTTTGGGTATCTTGCTAACCACTTGGAAGCGGTTACGAGCAATCTACCTTGCTAAGCAGTCATCACCTACCCAAACAGCCGAGTAATCCTAATGTTCAGTATCCCTATTCATTCATTGCACATCATGGCCATCATTTTGTCTTTACTGGTTATTGGTACCCTTTGCTATCTAGTCATATCGAGAAGACATCCCGATAAGGATCATACTGAGCTTAAGCTTCGGATTCGCTCTTGGTGGTGGATGATCGGGATTGTTTTTGTCGCCCTATATCTGCCTCAAAACTACTCACTCCTCTTTTTTGGCTTCTTGAGTTTTATGGCACTCAAAGAGTTTCTTTCTATTGTTCCTACACGAATGGCAGATAGGCGAGTGATTTTTTGGGCATATCTGTCCATACCTTTTCACTATTATTGGCTGGCGATCGGTTGGTATGGCATGTATATCATTTTCATACCTGTTTATATGTTCCTTTACCTTCCTATGGTCGCAGTATTAATTGGTGATACCAAAGGGTTTATTCGTTCTGCTGGCACTATCCATTGGGCGTTGATGCTGACTGTGTTCTGCTTAAGTCACATGGCTACTTACTCGTGTTACCTAGCCAAAACCCTGATGCTGGTTCCATGGGCATGCTGCTATTTTTGTTGGTTTTCACTCAGTTCAATGACGTTTGCCAATATGTCTGGGGCAAAACGTTTGGAAAACACAAAATCGTTCCCAAGGTCAGCCCAAACAAAACTTGGGAAGGTTTTTTAGGTGGCGCTACGACAGTCATTGTCACGAGTTACTTTGCAGCACCCTACCTGACACCACTCACTTCATACGAGGGTGTTGTTGCCGGAGCGATCATCGCGTTTAGTGGGTTCATTGGTGATTTGGTGATTTCGTCGGTTAAGAGAGATTTGAAGTTGAAAGACACAAGCCAGCTAATACCAGGGCACGGCGGGCTGTTAGACCGAATAGACAGCCTTATGTTCACGGCGCCACTCTTCTTCCACTACATCTACTATCTATATTACTAGGCTCGTTTCGATGAAGTTATTCAAATACGTATTCGTTTTATTACTGGTTAAACCCTTGGTGTTTGTCGCGCTTGGCCTGAATATTATTCAACGGCAAAACTTACCAGAAAAAGGGCCTGTCGTTATCGCCGCCAATCACAATAGTCATCTAGATACATTGGTCCTGTTAGCGCTATTTCCCATCAGCATTATTCATAAAATTCGGCCAGTGGCTGCGGCAGATTACTTTTTTAAAAACGAAGTTAACGGCTTGGCTATCGCTCAATGTCTTGGGCATTATTCCAATCCAACGCTCGCCGTCGAAATCTGAAAGGAACGCGATCTTTGATGAGTGCCATCAAGCACTAAAGGACGGGGACATTTTGCTAATCTTTCCAGAAGGCAGCCGAGGTAGCCCTGAAGTGATGAGCGGATTGAAGAAAGGGATCTATCATTTAATAAAGGAGCACTCTAACTGCCCAGTTGTTCCTGTGGTAATGCGTGGGCTTGGACGATCTCTGCCAAAAGGGACTGCCATGTTTGTGCCATTTAATTGCGATGTTGTGATTGGAGAAAAGCTCGATGATTTTAAGGACTCTGACGACCTTCTTGCCAAGATGCAACACGAGTATGACACGCTTGCAGAAAAGTGCATTGTTACGACCCTCGACGAAGAGAGCTAAAGCACAGAGAATGCAGTCAATATACTAGAAGCAGCAATTGTGTTATCAACGTGCTGTCTTTAACTGAGTTTACGCTAATGCAGATAACTAAAGGCAGTAAATCTATATTGCTCGAAAAACGACGAAGGCCTGATAACAAAGTTATCAGGCCTTCTAAATAAATGGCACGCCCTGAAGGATTCGAACCTTCGACCACATCCTTAGAAGGGACGTGCTCTATCCAGCTGAGCTAAGGGCGCGCTACAGGGAAAGGATTATACGAGTTGAATTGCTTAAATCAACGGGTTTATCTAACTTTATGAATCAAATGCCTAAAAAATCTGCACGTTGCTTTAATTTGCTCAATTACACGCCGAAGCAAACGTTTGCTTATAGATGTTAATTAAATTTTTTGAGACAATAGCGTACAAAATAAAGGTCACCAATCTATAAAGGAAAGACATGACAGCTCAAAATATCGACGGCACTCTTATTTCACAGACCGTCCGCTCTGAAGTGGCAGCCCGTGTTAAGGCTCGAACAGACGCAGGTTTGCGTGCTCCTGGGTTAGCCGTTGTTTTAGTTGGTGAGGACCCAGCCTCTCAAGTCTATGTAGGAAGCAAGCGCCGAGCTTGTGAAGAAGTGGGGTTCATTTCTAAATCTTACGATCTTCCGGCAACCGCTACCGAAGAAGAGCTACTGGCGCTTGTTGATCAACTTAATGAAGATCCAGAGATTGACGGTATCCTTGTTCAACTTCCGCTTCCAGCAGGCATCGACAGTACTCATGTGCTTGAAAGAATTACGCCAGAGAAAGATGTTGACGGCTTCCACCCTTATAACGTTGGCCGTTTAGCTCAGCGCATTCCAAAACTTCGCTCTTGTACGCCTAAAGGGATCATTACATTACTGGATCGCTACAACATTGACTTACGCGGTAAACATGCTGTGGTCGTTGGCGCTTCTAACATTGTTGGCCGCCCGATGACGCTTGAGCTGCTTCTTGCTGGCTGTACGACGACAACATGTCACCGTTTCACTAAAGATCTTGAAGGCCATGTTCGTCAAGCCGATGTGGTGGTGGTAGCAGTTGGTAAGCCAAACTTTATCCCTGGCGCATGGATTAAAGAAGGCGCAGTTGTGGTCGATGTTGGTATTAACCGTTTAGAGTCAGGCAAGCTTGTCGGCGACGTTGAATATGACGTTGCGAAAAGCAACGCAAGCTTCATTACGCCAGTTCCTGGTGGTGTTGGCCCAATGACGGTCGCTAGCCTGATTGAAAACACTATGATTGCATGTGAGCAGTTCCACACCAAGAAATAGTTGAGCCTCATGGATACTAAAAAGCCAGCAAGTAATTGCTGGCTTTTTTCGTTTTCGCTTCTTTTTAATGACGATGAAGTTTTAGTAAATTAGGTGGTTTTAATCAACTGGGCTGTTTTAATAAACAATGCGATCCGCTAAATGGCTCACTGCAAGTGCAAAGTAGTATGAACGATTCCACTTCATCAACACATTGTAGTTGTTGTAAACCAGATAGACTCGTCCGTTCGCATTATCTGGTGCCGTTAACCAAGCATCGACATCAACTTGTGGTAATGAACTTCCGTTAAAACGGGTAATACCCAATTGATTCCACTCGGCTAATGTTTTCTCTTTGCCCTCAATACGCCCCTCTAGCGTCATATCGAAGCCAGCTGGCAATTTAACTTGGCGTCCCCAAGTATAGCTATCATTCCAGCCAGACTGACTCAGATAGTTTGCTGTCGAAGCAAAAACGTCTTCTTTGTTGTGCCAAATATCTTTTTTGCCATCACCATTGCCATCGGCTGCAAACGCAAGGAAAGAGCTCGGCATAAACTGACTCTGTCCCATCGCACCAGCCCATGAACCTTTCATGTTTTCTGGCTCAATGTGGCCTTCTTGCAAAATGGTCAATGCGGCCATCGCCTCTTTACGAAAGAACTCTTCTCGGCGACCGTCGTAGGCCATGGTCGACAATGCATCAATCACACTGTAATTACCCATAAAGCGGCCAAAGTTACTTTCAACGCCCCACAGCGCGACGATAAATCGTGGCTGAACACCATATTCGTCACCAATACGCTTGAGTTCGGTATAGTGCTTGTTATAAAGCTCTTTCGCCTGCTTTACTTTCCAATCAGGAACCGCTCTTGGAATATACTCATCCAAGGTGAGGCGCTTTTCCGGCTGATTGCGATCCGCTTTAACCGCACGGGGTTTGTATTCGACATTGCTGAAAGCTTCGGAGATGATTTCATCTGAAATCCCCTCTTCTTTTGCTTGCAGTTTTAGGCCTTCAACATATTGCTCGAAGCTCACTTCGTTAGCGAAACAACTGCTCGCAATACCTAAACACAAAATGCCTGACAGTAGTTTTTTCAAATTGCCCTCCTTGAGCATGCGAACATGGGGCATAACCCAACTACTTCTGTTGGGCTTTTTGTTCTTTGTACTTTTCTAATAAATTCTCAGGTGGCGGCGGAACTTGCAAGAAGAATCCGTCCTCTTTTAGCGATGCTTTCACTTTTTCGACATTAACTTGTGCAAGTTGACGCCCTTCTAGCTTTATCACCATCACGAAAACAGGTTTACCGAAAGTTTGCATTAATGCGTCAGGAACTTGTGAAAAATCATCTTTTTTAGGCACATAAAGATAAGTCCCTTCCTTCTTTAGGCTTTTATAAATTGAGCAAAGCATGATAAACCTTTTGTCAGTATTTCTCGCTATTGGCCAGTTGTAATTAAAATCGTATGAAAATGGATAAAAGTGCGAGTAAAACGCTCATTTAACCTGAAGATAGCTTGCTGAGCTATCGCAGTGAATATAACATGATTACCCTAGTTTCAGGCAACGCCCTTTCAACTGTGGCGCGGCGTTAAAGAGGTCAATAGTAATCTATGTCACATACCCCTGACCTAAAAGGCAGTAGCTTCACATTGTCGGTATTACACCTATCCGGTGATGACGTTGCACCCACTGTCGATTTTCTTAAACAGAAGGTGGAACAAGCGCCGTCTTTCTTTGCCTCTGCTCCTATCGTTGTCAACATCGACAAGGTTCAAGGCGATATTGATTTTAGCGCATTAAAAAACGGTATTGAGCAAGCGGGCATGATTCCTGTTGGTGTCACTGGCAGCAAAGACAAGCGTACACAAAACCTTGCGTCAGAGGCAGGCTTTGCCGTGATGTCCTCAAGCAAGTCTCCTGCTAGCGCACCTGCGAAAATCGCACCAACCAAAGTGATCCGCACTCCAATTCGTTCCGGACAGCAAATTTATGCCAAAGATGGCGATTTAGTCATTCTAAATCATGTAAGTGCAGGTGCCGAAGTGATTGCCGATGGTTCAATCCACATTCATGGCACACTTCGCGGCCGCGCGATTGCAGGTGCAAGCGGTCAAAAAGATGCAAAGATTATTTGTAACGATTTACAAGCAGAGCTGATATCCATTGCAGGAAACTATTGGCTCAGCGACAAGATTGACAGTGAGTACTGGAAGAAAAAAGTCATGCTTAGCATGGTCGATGACTCTTTACAGTTAGACGTACTCACCATTTAAAAATATAAGGAAAACCTAATGGCACGCATTATCGTTGTAACGTCAGGCAAAGGTGGTGTTGGTAAAACCACTTCAAGCGCCGCTATTGCGTCAGGATTGGCGCTCAAAGGAAAGAAAACCGCCGTCATCGACTTTGACATTGGCTTACGTAACCTTGATTTAATCATGGGCTGTGAGCGTCGTGTAGTTTACGACTTTGTAAACGTAATCAATGGCGAAGCAACGCTTAATCAAGCGATGATCAAAGATAAGCGCACCGAGAACTTATTCATTCTTCCTGCTTCTCAAACTCGCGACAAAGATGCACTGACAAAAGAAGGTGTGCGTCGTGTATTTGATGAACTTGACGAGATGGGTTTTGACTTCGTTATTTGTGATTCACCAGCCGGTATCGAGCAAGGTGCTCTAATGGCGCTATACTTCGCTGATGAGGCGATTGTAACCACTAACCCTGAAGTATCCTCTGTTCGCGACTCAGACCGTATTCTAGGCATCCTAGATTCTAAATCTCGCCGTGCGGAAGAAGGGTTGGAGCCAGTAAAGCAGCACCTACTATTGACTCGTTACAATCCCGCCCGTGTAACACAAGGCGAAATGCTCAGTGTTGAAGATGTCGAGGAGATCCTACACATCTCTTTGCTAGGGGTTATCCCAGAGAGTCAGGCTGTGCTGAATGCATCAAACAAAGGTGTACCGGTCATTTTCGATAGTGAAACTGATGCAGGTATGGCTTACGACGATACAGTAGAGCGCCTGCTGGGTAGCCAAATCGACTTCCGCTTTTTAACCGAGCAGAAGAAAGGTATTTTCAAACGTCTATTTGGGGGTTAATGCATGTCTTTACTTGAGTTCTTCCGTCCTCAAAAGAAAACAACGGCAAGCCTTGCTAAAGAGCGTTTGCAAATCATTGTCGCTGAGCGCCGTAGCCACGATGATCCCGCTCCGGACTATTTGCCGCAACTAAAAGATGACATTCTTAAAGTCATTGCCAAGTACGTCGACGTCGATCCAAACATGGTTGACCTTTCATTTGAGCATAAAGATGACGATATCTCTGTGCTTGAGTTGAACGTAAAGCTGCCAGAAGACCACTAAACAGTTTAAAAATGCAGACATTAAAAAAGCTCTAACCTAGGTTAGAGCTTTTTAGTTTCAAGAGCAGAGTGAAGGTTATTGTACTTTCTTCAATGTGCTTGAATCTGTATGTGCAAACTGATTACCGTAGATATCTAGACCAGTGCTTTGCGTGTAAGTCAACGTATCTTCTGTAAACTGAATGTTCATTGTAAATGATGTTGTAGAAGCGTTGTCTGTCATGTAGTTTGACTCTGCAATGCCGCGTTTAGACGCAACTAAAGTCATTTCATCACCCGCTTTGCCTTCTGCTGTTACACAAGTTGTGCGTGGCACACAGAAAGAGTTGTAAACGATTTGGTTTTCAGCATCATAGATGAAGTAACCACGTTGGTCGTGGAACTTGCTGTCGTCGACTTTACGGAAAACTTCTTGCTTGTAGTAAAGTGCAACTAGCGTTTGATCGCTTGCGTTTACTGCATCTGCTGCTACTTCAAAAGTGATGGTTTCGTAGAATGGAGTTACCGCTGGGCCACCTTTACCTACTGCTGAGCCATCTTGACCAGGTGCGATATCTACACCACCGGCTTCTACAGAACTCCAAGTACCAACTAGCTTAGCTAGTGGACCGAAATCCATGCCGTCAATGATGTTTGAATCTGCAAATGCAGTAGAGCTAACTAACGCTGACAGTGACACTGCTAAAAGTGTTTTCTTTTTCATTATCGTTCCCTTTGAATAATTATTTAGAATGCAATCACTTACATCCTTTTTTTGAGCAGAACGACTATAATTTCAGCGATAGGTTAAATAGTTGATCAAGATCAACTATTACCCCATATCTTTTAACAAAAAACACTTATTTTTCAACATGATAATAACAAGTTAAGTGTATGTAACCAAATACCTAACTTGTACATTACCAAATCAATTGATTGCTAACTTCTATATATTTCGCACTATAAAATAATATTAAGCTGAGCTGCAAAAAGTTCCTTCCTCCAACCCGTTAGCATGTCTGGTAGAGACTCAACATTTCTTTGGTCAACCTTTACCCAACGTAGGTATTGATTAACCTGCTTCTTAGAAGCCAAAAATTCTGTCGCTAAACCCGTTTTCTGAGCTACCTCTTTGACAACATCTTTGATCTTTTTGAAATCTTGTTTATATCCCGGAAGGTCGACGATGCGATCCACGCTTTCTGGCCACTCTGAGGACGGTGTTTGCTTGGCCAGCTTCACCATAGAAACAAGCTTTTGCCCATGGCGACGCACTGAGCGGATATCCATATCGCTTTCTTCTAGGGCACGGTAGGAAGTGATGCCGCGTTTAGCTACTTCGAACAGGTCCCCTTCTTTGAAAACAAAGTTCAGCGCTAAATCACGCTTTAGCGCCTCTTTATAGCGCCATGCCGCCAACGGTCTCAAGATTGCCAGTTGTTTTGGGCTCAACTGCCACGCTGCTTTAATATCGCGATAAACCGTATCTGGGTTAATGACCTTAATCCGTTTTGACGCTAAACGAGCTGACTCATCAAGGGCAGCATCAGACCATGGCGTTTTATCTAACTTCTCTACCAGGGTGTTATAGAGAGGAAGAAGATAGAATACGTCTGCCGCTGCATAATCTAGCTGTTTTTCAGACAGTGGGCGCGCCAACCAATCAGTGCGAGATTCGCTTTTATCTAGTTCAACATTCACGTATTCGTTGACCAGAGAGGCGAATCCGGTTGATAACCCATGCCCTAAAAATGCAGCCATGATTTGAGTGTCAATCATTGGAAAAGGCAGAGTACCGAAGCTATTGTGAAAAACTTCCAGATCTTCACCACAAGCATGGAGGACTTTCAGAACCGAACTGTCTTTTAACAACGCTTCAAACGGGCTCATATCATCAAAGACAGTTGGGTCAATCAAGGATAGAGTCTCGCCATCGTAGAGCTGGATAAGGCCAAGCTGAGGATAGTAGGTACGAGTTCGGACAAACTCTGTATCCAACATCACCACATCGGTTTGCCTGGCTTGGTTACACACTCGTTCTAGGTCGTTAAATTGCGTAATGATTTGATAATTCACACGGTTCTCTTTGAGTCAAATATGCTGAAAAACAAAAATGCTAGCCTGTTAGGCTAGCATTCTATCATTAATAGTAGGTGGTTGCTTTGGCCTTAGCAAAAAGACCCTGTCGCCACCCCTTCATTAGCTTGCTTCACGTTTTGCAAGCTCTGCTTCGTTCTCTTCACGAAGAACACGGCGTAGAATCTTACCAACGTTAGTCTTTGGTAGATCCTCTTTAAACTCAACGAGCTTAGGTACTTTATAACCTGTTAAATGCTCACGACAGTGTGCAATCACTTCGTCCTTAGTTAAACTCGGATCACGTTTCACGACGTAGATCTTAACCACTTCTCCAGATACTTCATGTTCTTGACCGATAGCAGCAACTTCCAGCACTTTACCGTGCATTGCAACCACGTCTTCAATTTCATTCGGATAAACATTGAAGCCAGAGACTAGGATCATATCTTTCTTACGGTCGACGATATGTAGGAAGCCTTCTTCATCAAACTTCACAATATCGCCTGTTGATAACCAACCTTCGCTATTGATGACCTCTTTCGTTGCTTCAGTACGCTGCCAGTAACCTTGCATTACTTGAGGGCCTCTTACCTGCAACTCACCAACGCCATCACTTGCAACTGGGTTACCTTCTTCATCAACGATTCGAACTTCTGTTGATGGCACCGGTAAACCAATTGAGCCATTGTAGTCCACAAGGTCATGTGGGTATGCTGCAACCAATGGAGAACACTCTGTCAGACCATAGCCTTCAAGTAGGTAACAACCGGTCGTTTTCTTCCATTGTTCGGCTACCGCGCGTTGAACAGCCATACCACCGCCTACCGCAAGACGCAGATTACTGAAATCCAGCTCGTGGAAGTCTTCATTGCTCACTAACGCATTAAATAACGTATTTACACCCGTAATAGCGGTGAATGGGTACTTCTGAAGCTCTTTGATAAAGCCCGGAATATCACGCGGGTTGGTGATCAGAAGATTTCGTCCACCCAGTTCCATGAACAATAGGCAGTTCACAGTCAATGCGAAGATGTGGTAAAGCGGTAGGGCTGTCACCACCAGCTCACGACCATCTGAAAGCACAGGACCATAAGCCCCTTTTGCTTGCATCACGTTCGCAATCATATTGCGGTGCGTCAGAATTGCCCCTTTCGCTACACCTGTCGTACCGCCGGTATACTGCAAGAAGGCTATGTCATCGCCCGACATAAACGGCTTCACGTATTGTAGGCGGCGACCTTTATGTAGCGCTTTGCGCATTGAGATAGCACCAGGTAGGTCGTACTTAGGTACCATGCCTTTTACGTATTTCACCACGAAGTCTACGATTGTCCCTTTCGCTCTTGGTAGCATTTGACCAAGGCTGGTTAAGACAACGTGTTTAACAGGCGTGTTCTCTACAACCTGCTCTAGTGTGTTCGCAAAGTTTGAAACAATAACAATCGCCTTTGCGCCTGAATCATTCAACTGATGCTCAAGTTCACGGGGAGTGTAAAGTGGGTTTACGTTAACCGCAATCATACCCGCTCTCAGAACGCCAAATAGTGCAACAGGATACTGCAGCAAGTTTGGCATCATCAGAGCAACGCGGTCGCCTTTTTCAAGCTTTAACTCGTTCTGCAAGTATGCCGCAAATGCTCGGCTGCGCTCTTCCAGCTTACGGAAAGTCATGACAGAACCCATGTTCATGAATGCCGGTTGGTCAGCGTACTTTTGTACCGACTGCTCGAACATTTCGACTAATGACGGGTACTGGTCTGGATTGATGGTTTCAGGTACGTCACTTGGGTAACGTGATAGCCATGGTTTTTTCCACGGGAAAACTCCTCATTCTTACCGCGCTGCAAACGGTTAATATATTGTTATGATTACGACTTATACCATTTAGTGATCGTATTACAGCATAGGCGGAGCACTTGAGCACGTATCGCTCAAACACTTGTTTAAATTTTGTTAACCAAGCCAAATATTAGGTCACTTACTCTAACCGGAGACTCTAAGTGACAATGATGACCACCTTCGATGACAACCCGTTGACGCTCCGCACCTAATTTTCGCTCGTCGCCTTTTGTTTCACTTTGGCTGTGTATCTGTTCAAAGCCTTGCTCTCCCAAAATGGTCAGCATGGGGCATTGAATCTCTTTCATCACCTGCGCAGCATGTGATGGCGACATCCGGTACAATGAGTCCGTTTGTAGTTTGCTGTCGTGTTTCCAAGCATAACGACCTTCAGCAGCGACAATCCCTCGCTTTACAACTGGGGCGATAAGCTCACCTGCAATTTCATTCACCTTTGCCCTGCGGGCAATCGCTTCTTCTACAGATGACAATAATCTACGTGGCTTTTTGCGGATTCGGTCTCGACTCTGAACGCCTTGACGTAAACGAGAAACCGAATTTTCCTCTTGTTCCGAAAGCGGGCCATAGCCTCAATTTGAACAAGCCCAGCGACTTTTTCAGGAAACGCTGCACTATAGCAACTCGCGATCAATGCACCAAGCGAATGACCCACTAGTAGACACCTGTTTGGCGAAAGTATGCGCAAAAACTGGTTAACATCGTCGATGTAGTCATGAAAAGGATAAAAGTTACTGTTTGGCTTATGCGTTGAGTTGCCGTGCCCCGGTAAATCGATGGCGCAAAGGTGAAAGGAAGGTGCAATGGCATGCAAAGCAACATGATTGTTTCAAAACTTGCCGCGTTATCTAACCAACCATGCAGAAAAACAATGGAGATGGGGCTAGTGTTGGCATCCCCTATTTCAAGCGCTGCTATTTGGCCACTTGAAACAGGGTATTGATTCTCGATCATTTGAATGGAGGAACGCCTTATCTAACTTGTTGAATAACGCGCCCTTCTCGCGGCCCGTAATGGAAATCTCGACAATAAAGGCTGCGGCAAGGGTACAAACCAAAGTCATCGTAATCATGCATGATAATACGTTCTTCAATTCGCCACAGATGGAAGCCTTTACTCTTTAGAACAGGGAAACGGTAATCATAGTCACCCACTTTCGCGACTTCCGATTCTTGACTTTGGCCTAAGAAGGTAATTAATCGACCTTGAGCTAAGCTAACAGGATCTACAAACCCATCCACGTACGCGACAAAGCGGCCTTCTGGGTCAAGATTAATATCTGGTTTGCCAACAGAATCGATCGGCAGGTTAACAACCTCAACGCGAGTCCTGTTTTCTAAGTTAGTCACGCTTGCAATAACGCCACCTAAGCGAACTTCTACATCAGTGCTGTCTTTCATGCTCACCCACGTCTGGTAATCCGTCACAACAGATTCATTCGTGGTATCAAGATTTTCCGGCAACGATGAACAAGCGGAAAGAAAAATGGAAATAAGAGCAATGGTGAATATTTGGGGAGAGAGCAAAGACATAACGACTCCAAGATACTGCAGGGTTGTAAGTGCAAAATTAGATGTAGATATCGACGCCAATCAAACGATTTAGTTCCTCTCGTTTGGCTTGATTCATCACATCCATATACTGTTCCATGGCTTTTCTGCCTCTACCTTCAGGCAAATCGTACTGTAGATTGGATTGTTTTAAGTCAGATTCATTAAGGTGTCGGATAGATTGAGAGACAGCGTTAGCTACCTTGGTTGGTTGACCAACTGAGGTGCCGGTTTCGGTTTTCTTTACCTGTTGGCGATTCGCTTTATTAGAGCGATTCGAGCCCGGTATTGCCGCTGGGGGCAAACCGTTTATGGAAACCATAAAACTCCTTTGTCACTTTACTGTCTTTCCAAGCACTGACCACCAGGCTTGTGCTTGGAAGACTACGACCTTACTCGCGGCCCGGTAGCTTCTTCCAAGCCACCTTGTCACGCAGGTATACTGGGCTCGCTGCTTCTGCATCAACGGTATTGCCTTTGGCAAGCTCAAATTGAGCCAAAAACGCGATATCACGTGCATCTGGGTACAGCACTTCACCAGCCTTTGTCGACAAGCTTAAAGGTGCTAACTCTTCTGCGTATGCATCCCAACCTGTACCCGCTTGTGTCCACTCTCCAGACACTTCCTTCACTTCTTCAGCCAGCATCGCTGGTGGAATGACGCACTCTGCATCGACTTCCGTCCAATCGCCATCTTGTTGACGCTCAAAACGGCCCCAATACACTTCGCTCATGCGAGCATCAATCGCACATGCAACTTGCTCTGCGCTGTGTTGGCGATAGCTGCCTTGCGCCATTGCTTTAAGCGTTGAAACACCAATCATTGGAAGCTCAGCGCCAAACCCTAAACCTTGTGCAATACCAATGCCAATTCGAACGCCAGTAAAGCTACCTGGCCTCGGCCGAATGCTAAGGCGTCGACATCGGCTAACTTAAGACCTGCCTCTTTCAATACTTCATCTACCATAGGTAGGATCTTTTTCGTATGGTCGCGAGGGGCGACTTCACTGCGGAAGAAAGTTTTATCACCGTCAATCAGCGCGACTGAACAGTTTTCTGTCGCGGTGTCCAAGGCAAGAATTTTTGCGCTCATGAGTTTCTCTATTTCTTTTCTATTTTTGCTGACTTAAGAAGTCTTTAATAATGTTCAAATCCCGAGTTCTGGGTATCGACGGCAAACTAGCCAAAAAGATACCACCGTAGTCTCGGGTCACTAAGCGATTGTCGCAAATGATCAATGCGCCGCGATCCGTTTTGTCGCGAATCAAACGACCTACACCCTGCTTAAGAGTAATAACCGCATCAGGTAACTGCACCTGAGCAAAAGGTTCACCGCCTTTTAGCTGACAATCTTCGATACGGGCTTTCAAAAGCGGATCATCAGGTGCCGTGAATGGCAATTTATCGATAATAACACAGCTTAATGCGTCACCTCTAACATCAATCCCCTCCCAGAATGCCCCCGTTGCAACCAACAAGGCATTGCCGAGTTCCATAAATTCCGCGAGAGTTTTCTGCTTACTGGTTTCACCTTGCATCAATACTGGCACGGTAAGCGTATCTCGAAAACGTTCGCCTAACTCGCGCATCATGCTGTGAGAAGTACACAAAAAGAAACAGCGCCCCTGGTTTTGTTCAATCACTGGACCAAGCAAACGCACCAGTTTGTCCGCCATACCTGGAGAATTCGGCTCAGGCAAATAACGAGGTACGCACAAGCGAGCTTGCGTCTGATAGTCAAATGGGCTTGGCAACGAGAATTGCTGTTTAGGGGTTAACCCTAAACGAGAGGTGAAGTGCCCAAAATCATCACCAACAGCAAGGGTTGCAGAGGTAAATATCCAAGCCCCTTGCTTCATCTCTATCTGTTCATGGAACTTGTCTGCTACCGATAACGGCGTGATGTGCAAACTGAAATGGCGTGGCGTAGTATCAAACCAATAGGAATATCCAGTAATGGACACGTCACAGACTCGGTCAATTCGCCCTTTAATAAGGTTAGCTCGCTCAAAGGCTGCATCGAGCAGCTGCGAGCGTCCAAGCGCCAACTTCAACACATCAACCGCAAAATCGAGCGTTTCCAGTAATCTTTCAACGTCGCGTTTAATCGATGGCGAATTCAATGCCTCTCGCCAGTTACCACGAAAACCAGGTTCACCGAGTGTAATACGCATATCAGAACTGGTTTGAACCAGCTTCTCTGCCACCTTCTGAAGCTGCCTCATGTCTTTGGCTTCAGTGCGATAACCAATCTCGATGTCTTTCGCAAGCTCTTGAATTTGTCGACTCGACACAGATTGTCCAAAGTACTGACTCGCAATATCCGGTAACTGGTGAGCCTCATCGAAGATAAACACATCGGCCTCTGGAATCAGTTCTCCAAAACCTGTCTCTTTAATGGCTAAATCGGCTAAGAATAAGTGATGGTTTACTACCACCAAATCTGCATCCAACGCCTTTTTTCTCGCTTTCAACACAAAGCATTCACTGTAGGCGGGGCACTCTTTGCCTAAGCAGTTATCGTTGGTAGAGGTAATCGTTGGAATGACAGGGCTGTCCTCGGCAATCTCATCGCAATCCCCGAGATCACCGGTTTTTGTTTCGGACGCCCAACTGCGCACCTTAACTAACTGAGACAACAGCGTTGGGTCAGCATGATGACCATGACTTTCTAGCATTTGTCGACTCAAGCGGTCTAAACACAGATAGTTAGCCCGCCCTTTTAGTAAAGCAACCTGCCCATAGAAACCGAGTGCAGACGTCATTAAAGGCAGATCTCTGTGGTAGAGCTGTTCCTGTAGGTTTTTAGAACCGGTACTGATGATGGTTTTCTTACCACTTAACAGTGCAGGCACCAAGTAGGCAAAAGTCTTACCGGTTCCCGTACCCGCTTCAACCACTAACTGACCTTCGTCTTTGATCGCTTTGTGAACGGCTTCTGCCATATCAAGCTGCGCTTGGCGTGGCTGAAAACCAGGTATTGCTTTGCCCAGAGCACCATCAGAAGAAAAGGTTTTAGAAATCATGCAAGTATTAGAATCAATTAGGGGATAAAGATTATGGCAGGTTTACGAATCGGGCGCGAACCAATTTGATCGATTCGCGCCCGAGAAATTAGGAGTGTAGCACCAAGTTTTGAAGTGCGTTGTTGTATTAGGTTTTACTACTTTCTATTTAAACTACTTTCTATTTAAATAGCGAGATAGCCAAGCTGGGCCATCGAATCCGTTGTCTTCAGACAGCATAGCTTTTGCTGCGTCCGAAGGTGAAGCCTTGCTTTCCCACATTTCTGAAAGAAGCTGTTCATCAAGTTCATGGTCACCGACTAGGGCGCTCACACGCTCGACATACAATTTACGGGCTAGAAGCTCTTTATCCATAAGTACCACCTTGAAACACTCTAAATTAGAGGAATGAATCTCCAACAAAACACATTGAAAGCAACATTGAAACGCTACACCTGCAAGCGGTTTTTTGTTGAAACCAACGTGATAATAGATTAATTATAGCTTCGATACTGCGGCATGGTTCACCGTTCAACCCGCCCAAAATTAATTTAAAGTTCAAAAAAAATAATTCACGGAAGTATTAGGAAATGGAAAAGAAAACACTACTCACGCATTGTTCCGACGCGCCGGGGCTAATCTCTAAGATTACCAATATATGTTACAAGCATCAGTTAAACATTATTCATAACAATGAATTTGTGGATAATACCAGCGGTCATTTCTTCATGCGTACCGAGCTGGAAGGTTATTTTAACGATGAAACATTTCTGGCGGATCTAGACCAAGCTCTACCTCAAGGAGCAAAGCGCAAGCTGGTCAGCTCTTCTCGTAAACGCATTGTTGTTTTGGTAACGAAAGAAGCACACTGTCTTGGTGATATCTTAATGAAGAACTTCGATGGTAGCTTGGATGTGGAGATCGCCGCCGTTGTTGGAAACTACGATGTCCTACAAAGCCTAACGGAGCGTTTCGATATCCCTTATCACTGCGTATCACATGAAGGGTTAAATCGTGAAGAGCACGAAGCGAAGGTGCTTGAGGTGGTTGATCAATACGAAGCGGATTACCTAGTTTTAGCGAAATACATGCGCGTACTGACACCTGGATTTGTTGAGAAATACAACCATAAGATCATCAACATCCACCACAGCTTCTTGCCCGCATTTATTGGTGCTAAGCCATATCAGCAAGCGTACGAGCGTGGTGTAAAAATCATTGGTGCGACGGCCCACTTTGTCACCAACGATCTTGATGAAGGCCCAATCATCAAACAAGACGTTATCCCTGTCGACCATAACTTTAGTGCAAAAGATATGGCGCAAGCAGGTCGGGACGTTGAGAAAAATGTATTAAGTAAGGCCTTAAACAAAGTGCTCAACGACCACGTATTTGTCTACGGCAACAAAACGGTTATTTTGTAATCCGACTTGAACTTCAAAAGGTGCCTATAAGGCACCTTTGTTATTGGCTTTCCAACATCTCTTGCAGCCCGCCCGCATTGTGCAGATTTGTGAAGCCTTGAGCTTTCAGATACTGAAATGCCTGACCCGAACGATTCCCGCTGCGGCAGTACAAGACGATCTCTGTGTTCTTGTCTACCCCACTAAAGTGCGTATCTAAATCTGATAGCGGATAGTTCAGGGCATCCTCTAGATGGCCTTGCTCAAACTCCCCTGGTGTACGCACATCCACAATAAGTGCGCCTAGCTCTATCTTCTGCCAACCCACTTTTGCTCTTTCACTCGCATGAACTGTAATTGAAAATAAAACAACGAACAGTAAAAACAAACGTTCTGACTAGCCTTATTGACATTTTAAATCCTTAGTTTATAGAAGGTTAATTAACTTATTTTAATGTTGCGCTATTGGGCTATTTTTTAATGGACGCATCTTTTTACATACAAATTTATGCAATGGAATACATAATATCTGAACATTTTTCTCATTTCATTCAAATA
Organism: Vibrio aestivus; assembly: GCA_003263845.1. Classification (GTDB taxonomy): domain Bacteria; phylum Pseudomonadota; class Gammaproteobacteria; order Enterobacterales; family Vibrionaceae; genus Vibrio; species Vibrio aestivus. The sequence goes on from JYJN01000110.1 coordinate 31,727, forward strand.
AGTATTTGCCTGTCACGAAGACCACTTATAGTCATATTTCCAAACGGAAGTTTGGATAAACAAAATACTAATTACTACAAGCTCAAATGGACAACGTCATGCATTTACATAAAGCCTCAATAATGGCTGCATTTATTGCAGCCTCATTTTCGACATCGGCAGACACTAGTCAGATCGTCGATGATCAACACATTAATAAACAGCGTGCTGCGCTTGCGCAGAACACCAACGGAAAAGGATACGGTCCTCAGTCACCACGTAACATTGATGACCTATCAGGCAACAACCCGAATACTTTCAGCATAGCGCCTCAATCCCAAGAGATGAACCTATGTAATATCCATTTCCACAAAAAATGCCGAACATGCCGGAGGGGAGTTTAATAAATTTGCCGGCAATGGTGACGGTAATGGCTTTGGTACCGGTTATCGTTACAGTGGCTCGTTGAGTCTGAGCGAAGCAAAGCGTTTTTGATTCAAACGTATGTCGCAGCGATCACGGAGGCCTAAACGCCGGTGACACGATTGAAGTGCACTTCGTACATACTACAGCCAATGTCACTCCAGGGGCCACGTTAGGCGCATGTTCGAACGACGCAACAGTAAACCCGCAGCTGCGTGTGGAAACCCAAGTGTTCGTTTTGGTCAACGACCGTAACGCTTTGAACTTCAATCAGCTGGCTAAAGTCTCCAAACGAAACGGTTATTTCCAAGCGACAAACATGCCGAGTGACACCGGTAAGCCTATTGAGTACCTAGGTTCAACAACTGGCCCAGCCTACAACACCAAAGGATCGCCTTATCAGGTAACCTGGAGCGTAAGGCCAAAAGTGGCTAAAGTTGACTTACTCACTGTGGGTAACTGGTGTAAGGACAACATTTTCAACGAAGATCACGCGCACGGTGTTCGGAATTTAGTGGTCAACTCTGACTTGCTTTCAGACGCACAGATGTAAATCGGCATCAATCAACACAAAAAAGGGTAAGCCGAAGCTTACCCTTTTGTTTTTATTGAAGTACCCAATCTGCTAAAGCTTAATAGCAAGCTCGACGCCTTGTTTTATCGCTCTAACAGCATCAAGCTCACCCGCATAATCTGCACCACCAATGACGTGCAGTGCGTCACCTAATTCTTCCCATTTAGACTCGAAAGGCCTGACCGATTCTTGCCCTGCACAAATGATAATCTTGTCCGCATCAAGTAGCTTCGACTGGTTATCAATCGACACATGTAAACCCGAATCATCAATCTTGTCATAACTCACGCCGCCAACTAGGTTTACACCGCGTTTCTCAAGCGTTCGCTTATGAATCCAGCCTGTTGTTTTTCCTGGACCTTTACCAACCCTACCTTTACGCCTTTGCAGTAACCAAACTTCCTTATCAGCCACTGAATCTGGGAACGGAAACAAGCCACCCGGTTGCTCCATCTCTTTATCGATGCCCCACTCTTGCAGCCAATCCTCAAGTGTATTCTCTTTAGCTCGGTAATCATGCTCGCCACATCAACCCAATGCCACCCGCACCTACAATCGCTATCTTATTACCTACCGGTGTTTTCTCTTTGATCAGCGTTTGATAGTCCACTACTTTTTCGGCATTTTCGATGCCCTCGATATCCACTTTTCTTGGAGTCACACCTGTCGCTAACACAACGTGATCGTACTCTTTTAATTGCTCAAAATCGGCTTCTGTGTCGAGCAGCAAATTTACACCCGTCTCATCAATCCGATTGGCAAAGTAACGAATCGTTTCTCGAAACTCTTCTTTGCCCGGTATTTGCATCGCAAGTCGAAACTGGCCCCCAATCCTATCGTTACGCTCAATCAGATCTACTCGGTGGCCACGCTCAGCTAATGTGGTCGCACAAGCAAGGCCTGCTGGCCCCGCCCCAACAACAGCAATACTTTTTTGGTGTTGAAGTCGTATCAACGACCAACTCCGTTTCTCGACACGCCAAAGGATTGACCAAACAGCTCGCCGCTTTGCCTTTGAAAACGTTGTCCAAACACGCTTGGTTACAGCCAATACAAGTGTTGATTAAGTGGCTTTTCTCTTCGGCTGCCTTGTTAACGAAAGCTGGATCTGCCAAGAACGGTCGCGCCATCGATACCATGTCTGCTTGCCCTGAAGAAAGGATTCTCTCTGCCTCTTCCGGCGTATTGATTCGGTTGCAGGTCACGATGGGGACTTTCACGTAAGGTTTGACCTTTTCAGTCACCCACGTAAACGCACCTCTTGGCACTTGAGTCGCTATGGTTGGAACACGGGCTTCGTGCCAACCAATACCCGTGTTGATAATCGTGACGCCCGCCTCTTCCAATGCTTGTGCGAGCTCGACCACATCTTCAAACGTACTTCCCTGCTCTACAAGATCGAGCATCGACAAACGGAATATGATGATGAACTCCTCGCCAACCGCTTTGCGGATGGACTTGACGATCTCAACCGGGAAACGCATGCGCTTTTTGTAGCTGCCCCCCATTCGTCGTATCGCATGTTGGTGCGTTTACACAAAAACTGGTTAATTAAATAACCTTCAGAGCCCATGATTTCTACACCGTCATAACCCGCTAATTGAGCAAGAGAGGCACTGTTTGCAAAGGCATCAATGGTCTTATTTATCTGTCGACTGCTCATTTCGCTAGGCGCAAAGCGTGCAATTGGTGCTTTCATTGGTGAAGCACTTTGGGCAAACGGATGCATTGCATAGCGCCCAGCATGGAGGATTTGTAAAGCGATCTTGCCTCCATGACGATGAACCGCTTCCGTTACCACTTTATGAGCTTGCGCATGTTTTGGCTTACTGAACTCAGCGCTCATCGGATGCAAGCGCCCACGTAAGTTCGGTGAGAAACCTCCGGTGACAATCAATCCAACACCGCCTTTAACGCGTTCTTCATAAAAAGCAGCGAGTTTATGTAGACCTTCTTTGTGTTCTTCTAATCCAGTGTGCATTGATCCCATAAGGACTCGATTACGTAACTGTGTAAAACCAAGGTCAAGCGGCTCTAGTAAATGTGGGTACATGGCAAACATCACTTTCTATTATTATTGTGGTCTGACCAGAATAATAAGCACCAAACAAAAAATCAAACACACGTTTACATTTATGTAACACCGATCATCTTCTAATGATGAAGAGAACGTTTATGGCTAAACTAACTGGTGAAAATGTTTTGATTTACATCAATAAGTTGAGAGAGACAGAATGATCACGTACGATGGACCTTCGGCTTAGACTTTCAAACTGAGCCATGACCTTACAAACTCACCACGCCACTTTGTGGAGCCATAATGAAAACGATCTTCAAATTTATTGGCCTGTTTTTTAAAGGGATTTGGAAACTCATCACCTTCATTAGACTAGCGCTTGTAAACCTCATATTTGTCGCCACGTTAGCGATCATTTACTTCGCATTCACGCAAACAGACGTTCAGCCCGTCACACCGGTTCAACAATCAGCATTGGTACTTAACCTCTCCGGTCCAATAGTGGAACAAAGACGCTATGTAAGCCCTATGGACTCCCTCACTGGATCCGTTTTTGGACAAGAGCTGCCCAAGGAGAATGTGCTGTTTGATATAGTAGATACCATTCGTCACGCCAAAGACGACGATAACATTACCGGCATCGTGCTCGCATTGAGGGATTTGCCTGAAACCAATCTGACTAAGCTACGTTACGTTGCAAAAGCCATTAACGAGTTTAAATCTTCTGGTAAACCCGTATATGCCGTTGGTGCGTTTTACAACCAAAGCCAGTACTACCTAGCCAGCTATGCCGATAAAGTTTACCTAGCACCAGACGGCGCTGTATTAATTAAAGGCTACAGCGCATATAACCTTTACTACAAAACATTGCTTGAAAAGCTGGAAGTGAACACTCACGTATTCCGCGTGGGTAGTTATAAATCCGCTATTGAGCCATTTGTTCGTGATGATATGTCAGATGAAGCCAAAGAAACGGCCTCTCGCTGGCTTGGCCAACTTTGGGGCGCATATGTTGAGGACGTCTCAACAACCGCCAAATTTCACCATCTGTTCTTAACCCTTCGATGGATGAGTTTCTAGCCCAGTTAGAAGGTGCTAATGGTGACGTCGCGCAGTTGAGTAAGAACCTTGGCCTTGTAGACCAACTGGCAACACGTCAAGAGATCCGCAACGAGCTGATTGAGCAATTTGGTTCAGACGGCGACGACAGCTACCAAGCTGTTAGCTACTACGACTACCGTATGAATGTTCAACCAAACATCGATGTTACTGCAGACGATATAGCCGTCGTTATCGCAAGCGGCACGATTATGGATGGTACTCAACCACGCGGTACTGTCGGTGGTGACACAACTGCCGCACTTCTTCGTCAGGCTCGCAATGACGACAAGGTTAAAGCTGTCGTAGTACGTGTAGACAGTCCGGGAGGGAGCGCATTTGCATCCGAAGTCATCCGCAATGAAATCGTTGCACTTCGTGAGGCAGGTAAACCAGTCGTTATTTCGATGTCTAGCCTAGCGGCCTCTGGCGGTTACTGGATTTCCATGAGTGCCAACAAGATCGTAGCTCAGCCAACCACGCTCACCGGCTCTATCGGTATCTTCAGTGTGATCACGACTTTTGAGAAGGGCCTCAACAACATTGGCGTGTATACCGATGGTATTGGTACATCACCATTCTCAGGTGTTGGGATTGCGACAGGTCTTACTGAAGGCGCTTCGCAAGCCTTCCAAATGGGCATCGAGCACGGCTACAATCGTTTCGTTAATTTGGTAGCAGACTCCCGTGGCATCGCTCTTTCAGAAATGAACTCGATAGCCGAAGGCCGAGTTTGGACGGGGCAAGATGCGATGAAAGTGGGTCTGGTTGATCAAATGGGTGATTTCGACGATGCGGTAAACATTGCAGCGGAACTGGCTAAATTAGAGAGCTACAATCTATATTGGGTTGAAGAACCATTATCACCCGCCCAACAGTTCTTCCAAGAGATGATGAATCAGGTCAAGGTGCATGTTGGTATCGACATTAACACCTACTTACCAACAGCACTACAGCCTATCTCAAAGCAGATGGTTCAGGATCTGAGTTTGCTGGAAACGTTTAATGACCCGAAAGGCCACTATGCATTCTGCTTAAACTGCGAAGTCCAGTAATCGTCTTTCGAAACTCACACAAGTGCCGCCTTAGCGCGGCGCTTTTTGTTTCAATAGCTCCCACCTCGTTAACAAACAGCCGCGTTTCTGCTGCTCATGCTTCTACTTCTATAGTGTAGAAAGAGAAATTAATAGCCATTTGATAGTGGAATGTTATAGAAACCATCGCGAGCAGCAGTTTATAATTACGGCCTGTTCCCGATTCACAGTACGATTTGCCTCATGACTAGAAAACACATCTACATCGCTTACACCGGCGGCACCATTGGTATGCAAAAGTCGGATCACGGCTATATTCCAGTCGCTGGTTTTATGGAAAAACAGCTAGAAAGCATGCCTGAGTTTCATCGACCAGAGATGCCTGAATACACCATTCATGAATACGATCCACTGATCGATTCTTCTGACATGACTCCTGCTGACTGGCAGCAAATCGCAGACGATATTCGCGACAACTACGATAAGTATGATGGCTTCGTAATCCTTCACGGTACAGACACCATGGCGTATACCGCCTCCGCGCTATCATTTATGTTGGAAAATCTAGCAAACCGGTAATAGTGACAGGTTCACAAATCCCACTGGCCGAGCTCCGCTCTGATGGTCAAGCGAACCTGCTCAATGCCCTGCACCTTGCGGCGAATTACCCCATTAATGAAGTAACACTGTTTTTCAATAACCAGCTGATGAGAGGTAATCGCAGTACTAAATCTCACGCTGACGGTTTTAATGCTTTCACTTCACCTAACCTTCCACCACTATTGGAAGCGGGTATCAGTATCAAAGTCAGCAATGGTGTAGAAATCAACAAAGCGCCAGAGGGTGAGTTCAAAGTTCACGATATCACGCCACAACCTATTGGCGTGATTACCATGTACCCTGGCATTTCTCATGAAGTAATTCGTAACACCTTACTTCAACCTGTAAATGCGATGATCTTATTAACATTTGGCGTTGGTAATGCACCGCAAAACCCAGAATTACTCGCTCACCTTCAAGATGCCTCTGAGCGTGGCGTGATTGTGGTGAACTTGACGCAATGTCTAGCAGGTAAAGTTAACATGGGCGGATATGCAACAGGCTGTGCTTTAGCCGATGCTGGTGTGGTGAGTGGCTACGATATGACGCCAGAAGCGGCTTTAGCTAAATTGCATTATCTTCTCAGCAAAAATTTGAGCTACGAGGAAGTGAAGCAAAAGATGCAAGAAATACTTCGTGGTGAAATGAGCTTGTAACTAAGCAAATAGATGAATAAAAAAACCGCCAATGGCGGTTTTTTTATTATCAGGACGTTAATTCTAGTCTTCCAGTTTCACTCGAGCAATATCTTCGGCACCTTGTTGAAACTGCTTTTTCAGTTCAGATTTCGACTTAAAACTAATTTCGCCTCCTGCGGCGACTGTCATATGTTGGGCATCTGAATTATGCTTAGATTGATACAACATCACAGCTTGCATGCATGAGTCTCGCTGTTCTTGAGAAAGTGGTGTACCTTCAGGCCACTTGCCAGTTTCAACAGCATACTGTAAACGCTCATAAACTTCAGGTGTAATAGCGTCTATTAACTGCTCAGCATTCATAGTTGATTCCTTGTCTATTCTGTACTGTGCAAACATAGCGTTCTCGTTATTTGAGTCAAGGGTTGACAAAGAAATAAGAGTAATTGATCACAAGCAAAATTTATGAAGATAGCCAAACTATTCATCGCCCTACCTAGCCTCATCGTATTGAGTGGCTGTTTCGAGGATCGCAGGAATACAGAGCAACTGTGTAACGACCGTCCAGAGCTGCGCTGTGAACAACTCAACATCAATGACGGCCAGTGCCGCCTGCCTAGAACTGACCTCATTTGGCACCGTTTCGAAGTCCACAAAAGTGGCAGCGATGCGAACAAAATTAAAGAGTATGCTCTAGTCAGCGAATACAAACGCTGCCTAGAACTTGCGTCTCAGATCCAACCTATCGATCAAAACAACGTTAAGCAAAAGCGTTTCGATGCCCTAATGCACTCTTCGGAAGAACAAGAGCGTATCGTAAGCGAGTTGAGTCTCAGCCGTTCCCCAGAAACCCTATACTTCTTATGGAGCCAAACAGGTGACGAAGATGCACAACGTGAGTTTCTACAAATGGAAGGCTCCCCGAAGCTCGAAACGGCAGAAATGCAGTACGCATTAGCAACCTTCTATACCAACCGAAACCAAGAAAAAACCCTGCAACTGCTTAATCATGCGTTAGAGCTTTCAGGCAGAAGTAACATCAATACCGAGATTTTTAAGTCACTTGCCAGCACCTATTATAGAGAGAACCAAAGAGAGCTCGCGTATATTTGGGCAAAAGTGGCTGAGTCGTTTGAGATTCAAATTGTGTCAGATAAAGAACTGCAGCTACTTTATGGCTTTAAAAAAGATAAATTCCAGAAGTTAGACGCCATTGCCGACGATGTTGAAGAGATGGTGCGGGCGGGTAAATATATGCAGTCGAGCCTACCAGCTAAATTTGACTAAAGTAGAATAGACAAATAGCAAACCCGACTTACATATGAAAGGATAAAACATTAAGCGGTGGCCTAGTCACCGCTTTTTTGTATTTTGTTGAAAGTTAACGACACAGAGTTAACACAAAACCTTTCTCCTGTTGTGGGCGGACCATCAGGAAAAACGTGCCCTAAATGACTATCGCAGGCCTTGCATCGGATCTCAATTCTTCTCATTCCGTGACTCAGATCTTCTAAATAACGGATGGCTTCGTCATTAATTGGGGCATCAAAGCTCGGCCAACCACAACCAGAATCGTACTTGTTGCTTGAATCAAACAACTCAGAGCCACAGCAGGTGCAAGAATAGATGCCTGTATTCTTATTATGCAATAGCGTGCCTGAGAAAGGCGCTTCTGTACCTTGTTTTCGACAAACGCGATATTCTTCCTCAGAGAGCACCTCACGCCAATGTTCATCAGGCTTTGTGAATGATTGACTATCTTTATCCATTCGACTTTTTGTTCCCATTCTCAATTATAGTTATGACTTTTTTTGCTAAATACTTGCTAACGTCTTATGTTGTAGCACATACTTCTTGCTGATAAAGTTTTGTACAGGATGTAACAAAATCTTCAGGCTTACCCGAACATTTTACGCTAACTGGAAAAGAGAAAAACCAGTTATTGAGATTAAAAAACGTTCATTTGCGACTAATTGTGAAAAAAAGCGACAATTTTTTTTGACATTAAACAAGTTAAGCCTGATTATCGGTTGCAGTTGAAAACTGGATTTTGTAATTTTACTACCAGTTATCTTAAAACAGAAATTAAGTTGTGGAGCAACTATAATGACTATCAAAGTAGGTATTAACGGTTTTGGCCGTATCGGTCGTTTCGTATTTCGTGCAGCGCAGGAGCGCAACGACATTGAAGTAGTAGGTATCAACGATCTAATCGACGTTGAATACATGGCATACATGCTTAAGTACGACTCAACTCACGGCCGTTTCAACGGTACTGTTGAAGTTGAAGGCGGTAACCTAATCGTTAACGGCAAAACTGTACGTGTAACTGCTGAGCGTAACCCAGAAGATCTTAAGTGGGATGCAATCGACGTTGACGTTGTTGCTGAAGCAACTGGTCTTTTCCTAACTGACGAGACTGCACGTAAGCACATCACTGCTGGCGCGAAGAAAGTTGTACTAACTGGTCCTTCAAAAGACGCTACTCCAATGATCGTTATGGGTGTTAACCAAGACACTTACGCTGGTCAAGACATCGTTTCTAACGCTTCTTGTACTACTAACTGTCTAGCGCCTATCGCTAAAGTTCTTAACGACGAGTTCGGTATCGAATCTGGTCTTATGACTACAGTTCACGCAACTACAGCTACTCAAAAAACTGTAGATGGTCCTTCTGCTAAAGACTGGCGCGGTGGCCGTGGTGCTTCTCAAAACATCATCCCATCTTCAACTGGTGCTGCTAAAGCTGTAGGCGTTGTTCTTCCAGAACTAAACGGCAAACTAACTGGTATGGCTTTCCGCGTACCAACTGCTAACGTTTCTGTAGTTGACCTAACTGTTAACCTTAAGAACGGTGCATCTTACGAAGCTATCTGTGCAGCTATGAAAGCAGCATCTGAAGGTTCTCTAAAAGGTGTTCTAGGTTACACTGAAGATCAAGTTGTTTCTCAAGACTTCATCGGTGAAGTTCAAACTTCAGTATTCGATGCTAAAGCTGGTATCGCTCTAACTGATAACTTCGTTAAAGTTGTATCTTGGTACGACAACGAAATCGGTTACTCAAACAAAGTTCTAGACCTAATCGCACACATCTCTAAGTAATTCGTTACTTTAAGATAAGCGTTTAGCGCAGAATCTTGTTTAAAGGCGGCTCTTGAGTCGCCTTTTTGTTATCTACTGTTTACTCCGGCAAGCAGAAAAGTATCCAAAGCACTAGCCAATATTCCCATCGTTCATCCAATGTGTAGCTTTCTTACGTAACTGCTCTCTCTGTGATGGACAATAGGAATACTATTTAGATGTTATCGAGGACATAGTAATGGACTTATCTTCTCTCCCTACCCTGACAGTACTGTCTGACAACGTCACAATCGCCCAGCATGGGGAACACAAAATTGTTCGTGTTATTCACGAAAAAGCGACAGCTGGTATCTCACTGTTTGGCGGTCACGTTGTTTCATTCAAGCCTGCAGGTCAAGAAGACCTAATTTGGATGAGTGAGCAAGCAAACTTTGACGGTAAAGCTGCTCTGCGCGGTGGTATTCCCGTTTGTTGGCCTTGGTTTGGTCGCATTGCAGCGCCAGCTCACGGCTTTGCACGTAATAGCGAATGGGAGCTTGTCGAGCATCGAGAAACAAATAACGGTGTGATTGTAGCGCTTGGCTTACGCGATACGGGTGATACTTTTGCTATTTGGCCGCACCGATTCGAAGCAAAACTTTATATTGAAGTCAGTGATGAGCTTAAAGTTACCCTGGATGTGACTAACACCGATGATACACCTTGGACATTCTCTGGCGCACTGCACACGTACTTGAACGTAGCTGATATCACTAAAGCGGTGACAACGGGTATGGGCCCAGAGTTTATCGATAGCCTGAATAGCAACCAGATCACTCAAAGTGGTGAGGAGCTAATCCTTACCGATACTGTTGACCGTGTATACACTAAGCCAGAATCAGTGATTAAACTGCACGACCCAGTTTGGAATCGCACATTGACTGTCGAGAACCAAGGTCACAACAGCGCGGTTATATGGAACCCTTGGGCTGAAGGTGCGCAAGGTATGGGCGACATGCAAGATGATGGTTACCAAACCTTTCTGTGTATTGAATCAGCGCTGCACGCGCCATCCATTGAGCAAGGCAAAACACTTCAACCGGGTGAAAGCCACCAGCTTATCACTGTCATTGCTGCATAAGCTTGCAGTACTTACGAATTGTAAGGGCAGGTCTTCCTGCCCTTTTTATTTTCTTCAGTAACCGTTAAAATCCCGTCTCACCTTTGCCTATCGAGAATACTATGGCTTACCAATGTCCCCTGTGTCACCAACCTTTGGCGCTCAATGTGCGCACATACAAGTGTGCCGACAATCATCAGTTTGATGTTGCAAAAGAGGGTTATGTCAATCTCATGCCCGCTCACCACAAGCGTTCAAAAGATCCAGGCGACAACAAAGAGATGACAATGGCAAGAAGGGAGTTTCTCGGTGCAGGCTACTATGACACGTTGCGTAACCACGTCGCAAAATTGATTGCCTCTTACTACCAAGAATCTGCTGCAACACTGCTTGATATTGGTTGTGGCGAAGGCTACTACACCCACGCCGTAGCAATTCGCTTAACGAGAATAATGAACAATCACAAGCGTTCGGCTTAGACATCTCCAAAGTTGCGGTACGTTTTGCGGCAAAACGCTACCGTAATTGCCACTTTAGCGTCGCCTCTAGTCACCGTTTACCGTTTAATGATCAAAGCCTAGATGCGGTTTTGCGCATTTACGCCCCTTGCAAACACGAAGAACTGCAACGCTGCGTTAAATCTGGCGGGCTACTCTTTACCGTCACCCCTGCAGCTCGTCATTTGTATCAGCTTCGTGAGCGAATCTATGACGATGTAAGGCTTCATTCAGAAAACCCTGAAGAGATAAACGGCTTCGAGCTTGAAAGTGAAATTCCACTGAATTACGACATGGATTTGCGTAACGGCGATGGCTTCAACCTGCTGCAAATGACCCCATTTGCATGGAAAGCGAGCGAGGAGCTCAAATCTGAACTCAAATCCCTAGAACGTTTTTTCGTGTGAAGCCGACTTTATGATTCGAATCTACCGGAAATCATAGCCTTATCAAAAATTTCTGTGGTAACAGTGCGTATCATGTCTGCCACAGTTCCCTTTAACGCCCTGCTTCGACACGCTGCTTAAAAATTGGCTCAGGTTTTGCTTAATAACTTTTCATAATAATATCGAATATTGCACACAAGTTTTTTACTTGTTGGCCGATACTATTATTAACGGTGTGTTAAGGAGAGTTTTATGACACCAGTAGGAACGGAGTCAGCACGTCTGACACCTACGCAGCAGACTACAGTTAAAAACAATAGCGAAGCACCAACGCAACAGTCTTCAACACCTTTAAAGGTAGAGCAAAATAAAGTCACTCTATCAGCAGAAGGGAAGGCGTTACTGGCTGCTTTGCAAGAGCTTGATAAAAACAGTGTCGAAACAGAAGGCAAAGAAAAAGACCACAACTTCTAAGGTTGAATCATTTGCACACGGCGCTCTTGGTATGGATCACCCTGACAAGATTAAAGAAGAAGAAGATTCTTCATACTCTGCGGGGCAATATCTTTCCGCTGCGGCAACCGTTGGCGGCATACTACTAGCCATTCTTTAAGCACCTAGCACAATCTAGGTGCTTTCCTTTTATTTTGTCTTCATTGGTTTTTGCCGTGACGACAAAAGACTTCGTTTGTTCTAAAAACCACCTCAGCTCCATAATGACGCCCTACTCATTTTGGAATTACTCCGTGAAAAACTCATTCTCACTCATCGATAAGCCGACCTTTTTTGGCGCTATCGCATTACTTCTAACGATAATTTTTCCGCTAATCCTTTTCCCTGAACAAGGTGCAAATTGGATAGCAACAGCCAAAACATTCATGACCGATAAATTAGGTTTTCTTTACCTATCACTGGGAATCGGTGCTTTTGGCTTCATGATCTATGTCATTTTCAGCGATATGGGGCAAATCAAATTAGGTGAAAGTGATGAAAAACCTGAATTTGCTACGGCCTCTTGGGCGGCAATGCTATTTTGTGGTGGTATCGGTGCCAGCATCCTTTACTGGGGCTGCATCGAGTGGGCGTACTACTACCAGTCACCTCCTTTTCAACTAGAGCCTGGCAGCGAAGAAGCCGTTCGTTGGGCTGCAACTTATGGCCTGTTCCATTGGGGGCCGATTGCTTGGTCGATCTATTTAGTCCCTGCTCTGCCGATCGCCTACTTTTTCTATGTCCGCAAACAGCCGGTACTGAAAGTCTCGAGCGCACTTATGCCTGTACTTGGTGAAAAGAACTCAAAAGGCGCTGCGGGAAAAATTGTCGACGTGCTGTTCATCTTTGGCTTACTTGGCGGGGCGGCTACCACGCTAGGTCTAGCCGCTCCTCTTATCAGCGAAGGATTGAACCAGCTATTTGGCATGCCAAAGACCACATTTACGCAAGTCCTAGTGCTACTTATCTGCACAGCGATCTTTGCGTACTCTTCCTATGCAGGTTTGGAAAAAGGCATCAAAATCCTCAGCAACATCAACTTCTGGGGCGCGATGGGGCTACTTGCATTCGTGCTCGCCGTAGGGCCAACCATTTTCATGCTAGAAACAGGTTTGGACTCCATTGGACGTATGCTGTCTAACTTCTTTGTGATGGCAACATGGGCTGAGCCGTTTGGTGGTTATGGTACCTTTGATGATACGCACTTCCCTCAAGATTGGACCATCTTCTACTGGGCATGGTGGCTCGTGTTTGCGCCGAGTATGGGTTTGTTTGTGGCTCGTATTTCTCGCGGGCGTACCATCAAGCAGATGGTTTCGGGTTCGATCTTTTTCGGATCGCTGGGCTGTTTCCTGTTCTTCATGATCTTAGGTAACTATGGTTTATCACTTCAATTATCTAACCAACTTGATGTTGTCCATATCCTTAATACCCAAGGAGCGACTAGCGCAATTTTCGCTATGCTAGGTGAACTGCCGTTTAGTACCTTAATCATCGGTTTGTTTACCGTTCTATGTGTCATCTTTACCGCAACGACTTTTGATTCGATCTCTTACATCCTCGCATCCGTCGTTCAAAACAATGTCACCGAAGAGCCAATGCGTTGGAACCGCATGTTCTGGCGTTCACGCTCTCTTTCCTACCAACCGTACTTATGTTTATGGGTGGGTTAAGCACCTTACAAACTGCGGCGATTGTGGGCGGATTACCACTACTAGTCATCTCTGTGATGCTAATGGTATCGGCGGTTCGCGCAACGACTCTCGATCTCAAATACCAAGAAGATTATGTTGAGCCAACCATTAATATTGAAGAGTTGCCAGAGATGGATCCTTGGTCTTCTGAGGGGATGTCACTAGCTCGATTTGAGAAGAGCCGCGATGCTGCCCAAGAAGCGGCAGAAGTCGAACGCCAAGCTATGGTGGACTTAATGCGAATCAAAAAACGCATCCGAGCTTTCGCACTAGAGCATCACAATCAAGAAGATTTCCAAGATCATCATCTACCACAAGAGATGCAAGATGAACTGGAGTCAGCCTTGGCTGCTTTAACCAAAGCACAAGACGAGAAACAAGCGTCTTCGCAACGTGCTCAACAGGCAAGAAGTGAATTCAACCAGACCGTGCTAGAAGCGCAATAGACCGCTATCAATACAAAAGGGCTATCCAAGATAGCCCTTTTCATTACTACTTATACAGTCACATAATGTGGCGACTAAGCACCGACAATACCGCCATCTTCTCGAGTAATCACAATAACCGAGGACCGTGGAATACTATTGCCACCATCAGGAAAGTGAGACGGAGCTAAATCCTCGCCGGGATGTTGAATACCGACAAACATGGCTTTGTTATCCGGCGAGAATGTTAGGCCTGTCACCTCACAAGCGATTGGACCATTTAGGAAACGGCGGATCTCACCGGTTTCTGGATCACTACACAACATTTGGTTGTTACCCATTCCAGCAAAATCACCCTTGTTAGAGTACTTGCCATCGGTTTGAATCCATAGGCGGCCAAAGCGGTCAAATCCAATGCCATCTGGGCTATTGAACATGTTGTCTGCATTGATGTTATCAGAGCCCGCCATTAGATCTTCGGAATGCACTTCTGGGTTACCTGCAAGTACATAGATGTCCCATTCAAACGTTTCTGCCGTATGATCAGCACCTTTTGATTGCCAACGAATGATGTGGCCATAAGGGTTCTTTTCACGCGGGTTAGCCGCATTGATTGGCTGACTTTCTCTTACACCACGGTACTTGTTGTTCGTTAATGTACAGAACACCGAGTGTTGCTCAGGGTGAACCGCGACCCACTCAGGGCGATCCATTGTGGTTGCGCCAACTTGAGTCGCTGCCATACGAGCAAAGATCATCACCGACGCTGGGTCTTTAAAACCATTTTCTGGTGTTAGACCATTTTTGCCCCAAGTAAGCTCAAGCCATTGACCTTGGCCTTTCAGCTCACCTTCAACACCTTCAAATTTAGCTACGTATAACGTGCCCTCTTCGAGTAAGTCACGATTGCTATCTGCACCTGGTACGTACTTGCCTTTCGATACGAACTTATACAAGTGCTCACCGCGCTCATCATCACCAAGATAAACCACAACATGACCGCTTTTATCTACCATTAGCGCTGCATTTTCATGCTTAAAACGACCAAGAGCAGTGCGCTTCTTCGGTGTCGAATTTGGGTTCATTGGATCAATCTCAACCACCCAGCCATGACGATGTGGTTCGTTTGGATGTTTACTCATGTCAAAGCGCTCGTCGTGCTTGTACCAATCGTAGTTCCAATCTTCTTTTTTCAAACCGTAGCGTGCGTAAGTTGGCCCTAGATCCTCATTGCCTGATTGGGCAAAGTAACCATTGAAATTCTCTTCACAGGTTAGGTATGTTCCCCAAGGTGTTTCACCGTTCGCACAGTTGTTGAATGTCCCCAACACAGCGCGGCCAGATGTGTCATTGGCCGTTTTAAGCAACTCATGGCCAGCCGCAACACCGGTCACTTCCATTTCAGAGTAAGCTGTGATGCGTCGATTCAAACGACCTTTCGGGTTCACTTTCCACGTGCCATCGGCTTTCATCAACTCAACAATAGACACGCCATGAGCTGCTTGCGCTTTGCGTACATCGTCTTTGGAGATCTGTTTACCTTGATGAGAATATAAGTATTCGTTGTTGGTGTACTCATTGTTTACCGCTAGAACAGCGCGATCAGAACTGATTGGGAAGAACGTCATACCATCGTTATTGTCACCAAACTGATGAGCTTGAGCTTTAGAATCATTGGTTTGATCAAATACTGGTGCCCCTTCGACGACCATATCGCCCCAAGAAATCAATACTTCAGCTTTGTAGCCAGCTGGAACTTGAACCGTATCTGCTGTTGAGATACTGATCGCTTCAAAGCCCATCAAATCAGGTTGTTGAGCCATTGTGTTGGCAACTGCTTGGCTAACCGGACTTGCTGCAAAAAAGCCTACGGTGCCCGCAGCGCCTGTCGCTTTCAAAAAGCCACGGCGCGATATCGCCGCGTCTACAAAGCGATTAAATTCTGGTTCTTCATCAAGTAAGCGTTGGTCGTCATTGTGGTTCATAGTACTTCCTTATCTGTGAAAACTGCCCATAGGTGAGCTATTAAGTTAGAGTTTGGGCACTATAATGCGCACATGACATGACACATTTTTTACGTTTATGTATCAGTTCGTTGATAGCAGCATGACAAATGACTCATCTATCACTTCTGAGTTAAACGAATAAAAAAGCACTAAATCGAAAGTTCGAAAAGTGCTTAAAGGTGGGGGTATTAGTATCTTCAGATTGAAGATAAATCTGCTTTATCGAACACCAATTAGTCGCAGGTCGACGTGGCCTGTTTTGTTCGAATCGGTGATGACTGGGTTTACTGTGTCAGTAATGAATCGAAGTTTTCCATTGACTTCAATACGAGCGCTAACGCTGTAACGATGGTTTTCAAGTATCTCTGCTCGATCGTAACTCAATTCAAAATCAAACGGTACTTGCGCGCCCTCTGTCTCAAAGCTTTGTGTCGCAATAACTTTAGCCGGGGCATCAGCAAGAGAGATATCTTGAAGTGTCACCATAACTACCGCATTGTCAGGAAGTGCAATACGCTCTCTATAAGCAAGAGTACCGGTTACTGACTGGATTTGTTGGGCTTGTGCCTGGGCATCATCGGATTGAGAAGATTGGCAACCCACTACCGCTAAACCAATTACTGCTGACAAAATAATAAATAGAGCCTTTTTCATATTTTTACCGTCTCACTGACTTACATTAGTGGGCTGGATTATAGAACCCGTTTAATATGCTGTCATGATAACAGTGGCTATATTGACAATCATTTGACTCTGTTAGATTTATTTAACTTCATCCAAGTCACTTTGGGTACCCTGTTCACCTGCATTTGCGTATATACTCTAAGGCTATCCAGAGTTTTAAGAGCAACAGAAATGAGTAAACCTTTAAATGAGCTGCTGAGTTTATTGCAGTTAGAAAAATTAGAAGAAGGACTTTTTCGTGGGCAGAGCGAACATCTAGGCTTGCCTCAAGTCTATGGCGGTCAAGTCATTGGCCAAGCACTTTCCGCTGCGCGCTACACGGTTGCCGAAGATCGCACGGTTCACTCTTTTCATAGCTACTTTCTATTTCCAGGTGATCCTGAAAAGCCAATCATTTACGACGTTGAAAACCTAAGAGATGGCCGAAGCTTTAGCACTCGCCGAGTGAAAGCGATTCAAAACGGTCGCCCTATTTTCTACTTAACCGCGTCTTACCATGGTGAAGCACCTGGATTCGAGCACCAAAACACGATGCCAGACGTTCCAGGGCCAGAGAACTTCGCCTCCGAGTCAGAGCTAGCAGCGCAAATTTCTCAGTTCTTACCAGAAAAACTAAGAGAGACCTTCTGCGGCGAAAAATCCATTGAGACTCGCCCGGTGAAAGTAGTGAATCCGCTTAAACCACACAAAGAAGAGCCTAAGCAATACCTTTGGATTCGCGCCAATGGTGACGTGCCAGACGATCAACTGATCCATCAATACCTGTTGGGATACGCGTCGGATTGGGGCTTTTTAACCACAGCGCTGCACCCGCATGAGGTATCGTTGATGACGCCGAAATTCCAAGTGGCAACTATCGATCACTCTATCTGGTTCCATCGCCCGTTCCGTATGGACGAGTGGTTGCTGTATGTGATTGAAAGCCCAACGGCAAGCAACACTCGCGGTCTGGTTCGTGGTGAAATCTACAACCAACAAGGTCACTTAGTGGCAAGTGCGGTTCAAGAAGGGGTGATGAGGTTTACAGAGTAACCTTCTAACTCTCTTTTCATAGCCCTTCCTCAATGATGGTAGGGCTTTTTTAATTCTACTGATTAGACCGGCAACGCTGTCGTGTACTTAAGTGGTTCCATGGCGAATGTCGACGTCACATTTGAAATCTCATCGACGCTGTTAACCAGCTTCTTATAAAAGTCATCAAAGCTTTTCATGTCACTAACTAACACTTTCATCATGTAGTCATACTCCCCCGCCATGCGATAAAACTCCATCACCTCTGGGAACTCATTCACGGTGGAGACGAACTCTTGATACCACTCATGGGAATGGTTACTGGTTTTTACCATCACAAACGCGGTGAATGACAACCCTAGAGATTCAGGGTTCAACAAAGCCACCCGTTTGGTAATGACCCCTGCTTCTTCAAGCCGCTTCAAACGCTTCCAACAGGGCGTCGTAGTGAGATTTACCGCTTCTGCCAAATCATTCAGAGACAAAGTGCCATCTTGCTGAAGTAAAGACAGTATTTTCCTATCGATTTTATCCAAACTCGTTCCCGCCTCTAAAGAGAAAATATTTCTACCAAATAATATTTTAAAAGCAAATTTAGCAAAATATTTCTCCTAACAATAGGCTAAATTATTAGCATAACGAAAAATAAGGAGCCCCCTATGTGCACTGACCATCTTTGGATTAACAACGCGATTCGTAAAATTGAAGCAGACTTCCAACGTTCTGCAGATACGCACCTCATCAAGCTAGACCTTCCGTCTATAGAGGGTGTTGATATCTATCTCAAAGATGAAAGTACCCACCCAACGGGCTCTCTAAAACATCGCTTGGCACGTTCTTTATTTCTCTACGCCATTTGTAATGGCTGGGTAGGGCCGAATACGCCAATCATTGAATCGTCGTCGGGTAGCACTGCGGTTTCAGAAGCATACTTCGCCCGTTTACTCGGCCTACCGTTTATTGCAGTGATGCCAAAGTGCACTGCGCGCAAGAAAATAGAGCAGATCGAGTTCTATGGTGGCCAAGCTCATCTAGTTGATCGCTCAGATCAAATCTATGCGGAATCAAAACGCCTTGCTCAAGAGTTAAATGGTCACTACATGGATCAATTTACTTACGCAGAACGCGCAACAGACTGGCGTGGAAACAACAACATTGCGAATTCTATCTTTAGCCAAATGCAGCTAGAAGATCACCCAATCCCAACTTGGGTAGTAATGAGCCCAGGTACAGGGGGAACATCTGCAACCATTGGGCGCTTCATTCGCTACCAACAACACAATACTAAGCTGTGCGTCGTTGACCCAGAAAACTCCGTATTCCACGACTACTTCAAGACTGGCGATATGACGCTTACAGGCGATAAATTCAGTAAGATAGAGGGTATTGGCCGCCCACGTGTTGAGCCTAGTTTTATCCCAGGCGTAGTCGACGAGATGCGTACAATTGCCGATGCAGCAAGTGTTGCTACAGCGCACTGGTTAGAGAAGCTCATCGGCCGTAAGGCTGGTGCTTCCACAGGAACTAACCTATATGGCGCACTGCAGCTTGCCTCTGAAATGAAACGTAAGGGTGAAACGGGTTCGATTGTTACCTTGTTATGTGATAGCGGTGAACGTTACTTAGACACTTATTACAACGCCGAATGGGTAGCCAACAACATCGGGGATCTTACCCCTTACTTAGACAAGCTTGAGGCTTTCCAGGAAACGGGGTTCATTGAGTAACTTGAGATCATCAATAGAATCCCAGACTAAAAAACGCCTTCATGAAGGCGTTTTTTGTATTCATCAATAAGAGCGTTCTGCTTATTTTTTCTGTTTGGCTTCAAAGGCAGCCAGTTGTTCAGGTGTTGCTGGCAATTGATGATTCTGCTTCCACTCATCATACGTCATGCCGTAAACACGCTCGCGGGCATCGTCGATATCAATATCCAATCCACGCTCTTCCGCTTCTGCTTTGTACCATTTACTAAAGCAGTTGCGACAAAAACCCGCCAAAATCATAAGATCAATGTTCTGCACGTCTTTGTTGTTATCAAGGTGCGCCAATAGTCGGCGAAATGCCGCTGCATCCAAACTATCTTGCTGCTCTTGGGTTAGGTTTTTGTATTTAAAATCCGCCACTTTCTCTTCCTTCTTATTCTACTTTTATTAGTTCAGTATGCCCAACAGAGTGAAAAACTCAATAAAAAAGCCCAAGAGAAAACTCTTGGGCTTTAAGGTCTGTGAACCTTGCTGAATGACTAAATTGAGCTTAGGGGTTCTATACCTTTTTGGTTAACCTTGGATACCAACAATCAACCACGGTGCATTAGTCGCGGTGAGGTCGCGCTCTAAGTGCCAAATATCTGTAATATCTTCCTCAATATTTTCCTGCGCATCGCGATAACGACCAGAGAACTGTAGGCTCAGCTGTGCTTTATTTGCATCGTAGTCAGCGCGTACAATTTCGGCGTCTACATACATCACATCAGTATGTTGTTCACCGTCCAACTTTTGGCGCTCTGCTTTCAAGTCTTCAAACAAGCTTGGAGATACATATTCTTCAATCGTGTCCAATTGGTTGTGGTTCCAAGCGCCTTGCAAAATACGGTAATGCTCACGAGAACCATTGATAAACGCAGCTTGATCAAAACCCGGTGGGTAGTTGTGCGGTACATCTGTTTGAGAACCGAAGCCAAAGCCACCTGCTGCAGCGCCTGGCGCTTGTTTAGGTTGTTCAAAATTGTGAACATTTGGTTGCTCAAACTTTGACTGGCTTGCCCCACCATAAGCTGGTTGCTGTCGCTGATGATTCATACTACCTTGCTTCGCACCGAGCATGCCTCGAAGAAATTTAAACGCCACGAATGCGATTAGGCCAAGGATTAGAATATCCAAGAACTGAATGCCTTCAAACGCTCCGCCAAAGAAAGCGGCTAGCAAGCCGCCAGCAAGAAGACCGCCCATGAGGCCACCCATCAAACCTTTACGGCTTGAGTTCTGAGTGTTTTGAGCTTGATTTTGCTGCTGTTCATTACGAACACGATTTGTGTTTTGTTGCTGCTGTGCTGGCGCTGGAGCCGTTCGGAAGCTTTTTTCCGAATGACTTACCACCACCAAATCGTTTTGCTTCTGCAATTGGTGCTGTGGTCATCGCAACCATTAACAAAGCAACAACAGATAGAATACGTTTCATAGTTTTCCTTCAGGTGCATTTTATGAGGCACGTTAATAATAACCTCTCGTTATGAGCAATGATACGCGCAAACATTAATTTGATGTATCGAAATATTGCAAAACCAACTATCTTTAGTTGACGCTAATACACCTAAAATTTAGAATATCGAACGTTGTTCATTTTTAATATTTCATCATGGCCCGTAGAAACGATCATACCCGCGAAGAGCTCATTGCTCTCACCTTAAATACAGTAAAAGAGTTCCTAAACGAGCACTCTTATCATGACCTAAGCTTACGCAAAATAGCGAACATGATTGGCTATGTGCCGAGTACACTTGTGAATGTTTTTGGTAACTACAACTTGCTGTTGCTTCACGCGGTCGCCCAAACATTGGATGAATTAGCCGAAGAAGCACAAGCATCACTAGCAGGAACGACAGACCCAAAAGAATCTCTCTACGGCTTGGCCTACTGCTACCACGATTTTGCGCAGAAACACCCTCATCGTTGGCAATTGATCTTCGAACATAATATGAATGGCGAAACGCTGCCCGAGTGGCAGTCAAAGCGTATCGATAGCATGACTGGCATGCTCGAACAGCTACTGCGTGTTATCGCCCCGCATCGCAGTGAATCTGAAGTGCTTCAGGCAAGTCGCGTTTTATGGTCTGGTGTACATGGCATTACGCTGCTAAGCGTTGATGATAAGTTTTTTCGCCGCAGAGCCTATTGACGGAAAGGTTCTTATTGAAGACTTACTCACCAATTACCTAGCGCGTTGGTAATCACAAGAGACAACCATGTCAGACAATCAAGTATCTTTATTAAGGCAGAAACGATTTCTGCCTTATTTTATCACTCAGTTCTTTGGCGCCTTTAACGACAATATTTTCAAAAACGTTCTACTTCTTTTTGTCGCCTTCGCTGGTGCGAGCGCCCTCCCTATTTCAAGCAACCTATTTATCAACCTAGCCGCGGGTATTTTCATACTCCCATTCTTCCTATTTTCGGCTTCCGCTGGTGTACTGGCAGACAAATGCGAAAAGTCGCAATATATTCGCCGTGTAAAGCTGTTTGAAATTGGCATCATGTGCCTTGGCGCGATTGGTTTCATCACCGAAAGCTACCTGATTTTACTAGCTTTACTGTTCTTAATGGGCACCCAATCGGCATTCTTTGGCCCAGTCAAATACGCACTGCTTCCGCAAACCTTAAAAGATGATGAGCTAATCAACGGTAATGCGCTGGTTGAAACAGGCACCTTCCTTGCGATCTTGCTGGGGACACTAGGCGCAGGAATGATTGCTTCAGCGGAAAACGCGAAATACCTCGCCGCTTTTTGTGTAGTGGTGTTCGCAGTGTTGGGCTATTGGTCGAGCCGCTCAATTCCAAAAGCTGAGGCGGCAGATCCGTCTATCTCATTTCGTTGGCAACCGGTCAAACATACCAAGGTAACCCTCGCCATCGCTAAGTCTGATCGCACCATATTTATCTGCATTATGGCGATTAGCTGGTTCTGGTTCCTTGGCGCGGCTTACCTCACCCAATTTCCTAATTTTACGAAAGTACACCTAAACGGTAACGAAGCCGCCGTTTCCTTTCTTTTGGCACTTTTTTCCGTCGGCATTGCCATTGGCTCTATGTCGTGTGACAAGCTTTCTGGCAAGCATATTGATGTTGGGTTAGTACCTCTTGGCAGCCTAGGCATTACTATCTTTGGCTGGCTAATGGCAACCTCGGTACCTGAAAATTTACCGCAGTTCACTCAATTCAATGAGTTCATTGCTTACTCTGAGCTTTGGCCGCTATTTGCTTACCTGCTGCTTCTAGGGGCATCTGGTGGCGTGTTCATCGTTCCACTCTATGCGCTACTGCAACAACGTTCAAAGCCAAAAGAGCGAGCACAGGTAATTGCGGCTCTAAACATCTACAACTCTCTGTTCATGGTCGGCAGCGCGGTACTCGGCATTGTTTGCTTGAGTATGCTTAACCTATCAATCACTCAGCTGTTTGCGCTGCTGTCGGTAATGAACATATTGATCGCCATCTATCTATTCGTTCAGGTGCCGATTTTTGTGGTTCGTGTGTTGGTTTGGATTCTGACTCACACCATGTATCGCGTTAAGCACACCAACCTTCATCACCTGCCTTCGCAAGGTGGTGCATTGATTGTGTGTAACCACGTCACCTACATGGACGCATTACTATTAAGTGCGGTCTGCCCTCGTCTGATTCGATTCGTGATGGAAGAAGACTATGCGAACCTACCTCCACTTAAGCGCTTCCTCAACCGCGCAGGCGTTATTCCGATCTCTGCTACTAACCGAGGCTCTATTCGCCGTGCGTTCACCGAAATTGAACAGGCGCTATCAGAGGGGCATATCGTGTGTATTTTCCCAGAAGGCCGTTTAACGTCAGATGGTGAGATTGGTGAATTTATGCGTGGTATAGATATCGTTCTCAAACGCAGCCCTGTGCCTGTCATTCCGATGGCATTAAAAGGTATGTGGGGCAGTTACTTTAGCCGCCACAAAGGGAGTGCGTGTAATGGCATCCCAACGCGTTTTTGGTCAAAGATTGAAATAGAAGCAGGCGAGCCAGTTGATCCAAAAGAGGCGACGAGCTCAATCATGAAAGAGAAAGTAGAGCGACTTCGCGGCGAAATGCGCTAGCGTTCAGTTATCTTGAACAAACGTTAAATTCTTTCAGATTTATCGACCGTCAGTTTTCATTAAACTGGCGGTTTTTACCCCTCGTGGTTTTTTAAACTGAAAATAAATGCACTATGTACACTGATAAAAAGCTAATCCCTTTCGCTCTCGCTGCTATTGCTTGTTTAACACCGTTTGTCACTTCGCCAACCGCATTGGTGATTGGCTTCTTGTTAGCAAGTATGGGTCTAGTGCCCACTCAAGTTCCGATTGCTAAAATCACTAAAAAGCTGCTGGCGTATTCAATTGTTGGACTAGGTTTCGGTATTCATTTTCAGCAAGCGGTTGCCGTGACGAGCAATGGTATTGGCCTAATTATCTCCACCATTGCTGGGACGCTAACATTAGGTTGGTTTGCTGCTAAAGCCATTGGCCTAGACAAGCACACGGGTTATCTCATTTCATCCGGTACCGCCATTTGTGGCGGCAGTGCAATCGCAGCCGTTGCTCCCGCTATCAACGCAAAAGACGACCAAATCGGCTTGGCTTTAGCAACGGTATTTGTTTTGAATTCTGTTGCTCTGTTTGTATTCCCGGTCATTGGTCATGCGCTTTCTTTAGATCAGCAAACATTCGGTACTTGGGCTGCTATCGCAATACACGACACTTCTTCTGTTGTTGGCGCTGCCTCTGCTTATGGTGAGGAAGCACTTACTACAGCGACGACATTAAAACTCGCCCGAGCTTTGTGGATCATTCCAGTTGCGATTGTCAGCGCTTTGTTGTTCCATAATCGCTCAAACAAAATTACCATTCCTTACTTCATTTTGTTCTACTGTGTTGCGATTGGTATCAGCGATGCGTTGCCTCAGTATGAAGCGATTTACAATAGTATTTTCGAAGTGGCAAAGAAAGCCTTGGTACTGTGTCTTTTCTTAATTGGATGTGGGATTTCAATTGAAAAGCTTAAAGCGTCTGGCCCTAAGCCCCTGCTATTTGGAATTAGCCTATGGGTGATTATCTCTATCACCTCATTAGGTTGGCTGCTACTGAGCTAGGTTAAAAACAAGTAGGCTTTGATCACCTACACCTCTTCAATCTCAAACTTCGCTTGCTTGGCTTTGCGTGCTCTTTTTACAGAAATCACAAGGCCAAGAAGTAGCAAAAACGCAGATAGTTCAGCCAATGCACGAGTCAACCCATCGGTTTGAATTGCCAAAACGATTTGAATGATCACTGCAACAATCAGTATGCCTCTCATCGGTCCCTCTTATACGATTTCCTTTCTCTCTAGGGCTCATTATGAATGATGGCTATATCAATACTAAATTCACTTTTGCTCTATCTAATCGCGAAAGTTGCTAACCTTCATTAACTTGCTCCTGAACCCACTTTACAAATGTCCGCACCTTTGGCCTTTTCTCTGTTCCTAACGGACATACCAGTTCATAGCCAAGGTTGGTATCCATACTAGGATAAGGCGATATTAGCTCCCCCGAATCAAGGTACTGCTTTACAAAGCGATAGCGCCCCATTGCCACACCAACATTATGTAGAGCGCTCTGCACCCCCATATCGCGGTGACTCACACAGTAGAACTGATTAAAAATTTGCACATCTTGGTCAAAGTGCTTCATCCATCTTTGCCACGCATCAGAGCCAAGAGCATGAATAAAGTTGATTCGGTGTAGCGAATTTAGGCCATCAACCAAAATACCATGCTCCTTAGCATATGCCGGAGTACACACTGGGATATACTTTTCACCAAATAATCGATATCGATACATATCTGTTAACTTCGATTCTCCATAATAGATCGCGACATCAAGATGGTTTTGATGAAAGTTTTGCTCTTCCTGAGCAAAGATATTCAAATTGAAATTAGGGTAGCGCTTCTTAAAATCCGCAATTCTTGGTAGTAACCAACCATTGGTGAACGCTGGCGTAGCACCGATATTGATCTGCCCATATAGATCGGCATTATTAATGTCTTCAATCTCGCCAAATATCGTACTTAAAGATTTAGACAGGGTACGCTGGAATCTTGCACCTTCTTCGGTTAACTCCAGTTTTCGTGTTCCCCTTACAAACAAATTGAATCCCAACTCAGCCTCTAATACCTTGATTCGGTGGCTGACTGCCCCTTGAGTGAGGTGAAGCTTTTTAGCCGCTAAAGTAAAACTCATTTTCTGAGCCGCCACATTAAACGTATGCAGGTTTCGAAGCAGTAATTGGTGATTCGCCATGAAATGCCTATGAATTAAAAATTTTAATTCATACTACTACCCATTTAGTTTGTTCGCAGCTCAAAATAATTCAAAAATACCCCCAGTTCATCAAATCTCTACCCAGATCAATTTTTAGACTCAATTTTGATTCCAGTAGAGGCATTAAAAAAGTTAATCAAATAAATCTTTAGGGGCATACATGAATATTCTCGGATATATGCAAAAGGTTGGTAAAGCGCTGATGGTTCCAGTCGCGACTCTACCAGCTGCGGCAATTCTTATGGGTGTGGGCTATTGGCTTGACCCAGTTGGTTGGGGTTCTGAAAGTATCCTAGCAGCATTCTTTATTAAATCTGGTGCAGCAATCATCGATAACATGTCAGTGTTATTTGCGGTTGGTGTAGCATTCGGCTTAAGTCGTGACAAAAACGGTTCAGCGGCTCTAGCTGGCTTTGTCATGTTCTTGGTTGTAACAACACTACTTTCTCCGGGCACAGTGGCCCAGTTAACGGGTGTTGATGCTGACGCGGTTCCAGCAGCATTTGGCAAGATCAATAACCAGTTCATTGGTATTCTTGTTGGTATTCTTTCTGCTGAAATCTACAACCGTTACTCAACCGTTGAGCTCCCTCAAGCTCTCGCGTTCTTTAGTGGTAAGCGCCTTGTACCTATCCTAACGTCTATCGCAGGTATGGTTTTATCTTTCGCGCTGCTTTACATCTGGCCTGCTATTTACGACGCATTGGTACTTCTAGGTATTAAACTACAAGGCATGGGCGCAGTTGGCGCTGGTCTGTTTGGCTTCTTTAACCGTCTATTCCTGTCAGTTGGTATGCACCACGCTCTGTACCCTGTATTCTGGTTCGACGTTGTCGGTATTAACGATATCCCTAACTTCCTAGGCGGCGCTGAATCTATCGCAAACGGTACTGGTATCCCAGGCCAAACAGGTATGTACCAAGCTGGCTTCTTCCCAATCATGATGTTTGGCCTACCAGGTGCGGCGCTTGCGATGTACCACTGCTCTGATGCGAAAAACAAAAACCAAGTATTTGCAATCATGGTAGCAGCGGCAACAGCATCTTTCTTCACTGGTATTACAGAGCCACTAGAGTTCAGCTTCATGTTCCTAGCACCGCTACTGTTCCTACTTCACGCAGTACTAACAGGCATCTCTCTATACATTGCAGCAAGCATGGAGTGGATGGCAGGCTTTGGCTTCTCGGCAGGTTTTGTTGACCTAGTACTATCGAGCCAGAACCCGCTAGCAACAAACTGGTACATGCTGATTGTACAAGGCTTAGTATTCTTCGCGCTTTACTACGCTGTATTCCGCTTCGCTATCATCAAATTCAACCTACGTACTCCAGGTCGTGGTGAAGAGATGGAAAGCGAGCAAGAGTCAGCATCTCCTGAAGGTCTAGCAACTCTAGCAAAAGATTACATCGAAGCGATTGGCGGTGCAGATAACATCTTAGAAGTCGATAACTGTATCACTCGCCTACGTCTAACGGTGAAAGATTCATCAGCCGCTGATAGTGACAAGCTCAAGGCGCTAGGCGCAGCAGGTGTTGTTCCAGTTGGTAAAGGTGGTCTTCAAGTTATCATTGGTCTTGGCAAGGTAGATAAAGTTGCTGAGCAAATGAAAAAGGTTCTTGCAAGTTAACCTTCCCAAAAATTAGGGTTCTA
>JYJN01000111.1 GCA_003263845.1 Vibrio aestivus
ATGTACCGAACTTAATACTTATTGCTAAGTCTCCAAGCTCCATACATCAAAATATGGAGCGACACACGAGGTTCGAACTCGTGACCTCAACCTTGGCAAGGTTGCGCTCTACCAACTGAGCTAGTGTCGCAAATGGAGGCGCGTCCCGGAGTCGAACCGAGGTCCACGGATTTGCAATCCGCTGCATAGCCACTCTGCCAACACGCCGCATACATCAATCAGAAACCGCTTTAACTTGTTGCTTCCTCTTGGGTACGGAAAGCATTCTACGGATTAGCACTGTTGAGTCAACACTATTTTTTTATAATTTGAATCGTTTGTCTAAATTGCAGTCAATGTGGCGAGAATTTGTGAATTTACTAGCATGAAATCGATGATTTTCAACAGGAAAACTTGATAAACCAGATTTAAAATACAAAAAAACGGGCCTAGGCCCGTTCTTATTAATGATGTTTTTCGTCGAGGAGATCATCTTTGGCTGCTGCCAGGTATTGCATCATCGACCAGTAGGTGAGGAAAGTTGCAACATATAGCGCGCCATACCCCAACCATATCATCCAATCATCATAACGCCAGATAAGCACCCACAGAGCAAACATTTGAGTCAGAGTCTTTACCTTCCCTACCCAAGATACAGCGACACTAGCGCGTTTACCGATTTCTGCCATCCACTCGCGTAGTGCGGAAATAATGATTTCACGAGCAATCATTGTGACCGCTGGAATCGTAATCCAAAGGTTGTGGTAGTGTTCTGTGATTAAAATCAGTGCTGTTGCGACTAAGACTTTGTCTGCTACTGGATCGATAAAAGCACCAAAACGAGACGTTTGACCCAATTTTCGCGCCAACATGCCGTCTAGCCAATCTGTAAAGCCAGCTACCCAGAATACCATTGCCGCAGCAAATGGTGCCCAATCGTACGGGAGGTAAAAGGCGACGACGAATACGGGAATTAGAAAAAGCCGCAATAAAGACAAAATGTTGGGGATGTTCAAACGCATATTATTGTTCTCTGACACACTGCGGCTTTATGTTGCGGTATTTTTACTATTGTTTCAATGCTTGATAAATGTTTTCTGCCAAAGAATGGCTGATTCCGGGGACTTTGGCGATTTCTTCAACAGAAGCACGCTTTAATTCTTGTAATCCACCCATATATTTAAGTAAGGATTGACGGCGTTTTGGCCCCACCCCTTCAATACCTTCCAATGGACTGGTTCTACGTGTTTTTCCACGTTTCGCTCTATGCCCAGCGATAGCATGATTATGGCTTTCATCTCGGATATGCTGAATAAGGTGAAGCGCAGGTGCATCACTTGGCAAATTAAACTCATCGCCTGACGTTGTGATTAACGTTTCTAAACCGGGCTTCCGAGTCACGCCTTTTGCAATGCCAATCAATCTTGGTCTCTTTGGCCAATCGTTCCAATACTGACTAATGATCTCCAACGCTCGATTCAATTGACCTTTACCACCATCAATAAAAACAATATCTGGGATTTTATCGACATCGAGCTGCTTAGAGTAACGACGCTCTAATACTTGGCCCATAGCAGCATAGTCATCACCACCAGTGATACCCGTGATGTTGTAACGACGATACTCTTGTTTTACAGGGCCTTCTTGATTAAACACAACACACGACGCGATCGTACTTTCACCCATGGTGTGCGAGATATCGAAACACTCCATTCGTGAAATGCTGTCCATATCTAACACTTCTCTCAGCTCTTTAAAGCGCTGTGAGATAGTCATTTTGTGGTTGATCTTGGTGGTGATTGCCGTTAACGCGTTGGTGTTGGAAAGCTTAAGGTAGCGCCCGCGCGTACCTGTTGGCTCTACATGGAAATGAATTTTACGACCCGCGAGCTCTGTCAGCGCCTGTTGCAAAGGCAATTCATCATCCAGTAGTCCCTGATTCAAAACGATGCGACTCGGAATAGTACGAGCTTCATTGTGACTGAGGTAATACTGACTCAAGAAGCTATAGAATACCTCTTGGGCAACAGTATTCGATGGAATTTTCGGGAAATGACTGCGACTGCGAGAACCTTACCCTGACGGATCATCAGGATATGGATACAGGCAATGCCATTTTCTTGGGCAAAACCCAGTACGTCCATATCTTCCATAGTGTCTTCAGACACAAACTGCTGTTCTTGAACACGACGTATTGCCTGAATTTGGTCTCGAAATTTGGCCGCATTTTCAAACGCGAGAGCCTGACTGGCTTTCTCCATTTTCTCGATGAGAATTTCCAGTACCTGTTTATCCTTACCCTGCAAAAACAGTCGGACATAATTAACTAGCTCTGCGTAGTCTTCATCCGAAATGATCGACGATACGCAAGGCCCGGCACAGCGCCCAATCTGATACATCAAACATGGTCTCGTCCGGTTCGCGTACACCGTATCTTCGCATTGGCGAACTGGGAATATCTTTTGAATTAGATGAAGCGTTTCTCGAACAGCACCAGAGTCAGGGTATGGACCAAAGTACTCCCCTTTTCGCTTCTTTGCACCGCGATGCATCGAAAGCCTTGGGTGCTGATGACCACTAATGAAAATATAGGGATAAGACTTATCATCACGCAATAACACGTTGTACTTAGGTAAGTACTGCTTGATGTAGTTATGCTCTAAAATCAACGCTTCTGTTTCAGTGTGAGTCACTGTCACGTCGATTTTGTTGATATTACTAACAAGTGCACGCGTTTTCTCGCTATCTACTTTCTTACGAAAATAGCTAGAAAGGCGCTTTTTAAGATCTTTTGCTTTGCCGACATAAATAACAACAGCCTCGGCGTTATACATTCGATAAACGCCGGGCTGATTGGTGACTGTCTTTAGAAAGGAAACCGAGTCAAATGGGGTGGTCACTAGAGAGTCTCGGTGTCTAACATTCCATGTCGAATAGCGAGGTGAGTCAATTCGACGTCTCCGCTAATGTCTAACTTACTGAATAGTCGGTATCGGTAACTGTTTACTGTTTTCGGGCTTAGATTTAGCTGCTCCGAAATGTCAGTTACCTTCTGACCTTTGGTAATCATCATCATGATCTGAAGCTCTCGCTCAGACAGATCTGCAAATGGGTTTTCAGAAGCCGGTGAAAATTGACTCAGTGCCATTTGCTGCGCAATTTCAGGTGAGATATAACGTTGGCCGCTATTTACCACACGAATCGCATTAACCATTTCGTCAGGGCCAGCACCTTTGGTTAGGTAGCCTGCGGCGCCTGCTTGCATCACTTTAGTTGGAAACGGATTTTCCGTATGAACAGTTAGAACGATGATTTTAACATCAGGATTGAAACGCAAGATCTTCTTGGTTGCCTCTAAGCCACCAATACCCGGCATATTCATGTCCATTAAAATGACGTCAGTATGATTATTACGACACCATTTTACTGCTTCTTCACCGCTCTCAGCTTCCCCTGCTACGTTCATTCCACGGACGTCTTCAATAATACGTCGTATCCCTGTGCGAACCAGCTCGTGATCATCTACAAGGAAAACATTTATCAAACTTGTATCTCCACACTTCTTAATTGGCTCTGCACCCACTCCGGGAGTGGATAGCAGCTTGGCTGCCTAGTTTAACTATATTAGGATTATTCTCTACCAAAGAATATGTGCCGAAAAGTAAACTTTAGCAAGTACTTATTTTTCAATTATAGCCTCCGTCAACAATTTAGATGTTAACAGTTGCTTAATTAAACAGGTGCAATATGGCATATCCCGACAAAATGAATGTCAGGACAAAATCATGATTAATTAGTATGTCCAATAACCTTCACCCTAATGTATATAATTCAACCACCTAGCGGCAGTATGTGAGAAAGCTGACCGTCTCTGGTACACTGCTAAAACTCTAATAGAACAATCAATAAGGCAGTAAGTGTGACTATTCAACAGGGCTTTGTTTTAACGCGTCAGGCGCGAGATGTTGGTGGTCAAACACAAATCGAGCTGTGGTTGAAAACAGATGAAGGGCCTAGCCAGCTCATCATCCAAGGTGAGAAGCCTGTCTTCTTCATTGAACACCTTCAACTTGAAGCCGTTAAATCAATTGCAATTCAACAAGGTATTGCGATTGACTTAAAACCACTCCCTCTGAAGACTTTCGGCAGCAGCCCTCTTGTGGCTTGCTATTGCAGAACCATTCAAGATTCCAACGGGTTATCACAACAACTGGCCAAATCGAACATCTTGACGTTTGAATCGGATATTCGATTGGCGGATCGGTATTTAATGGAAAGGTTTATTAGAGGTGGTGTTGAGTTTACTGGCCAAAGGGTTACTAACAAAAGAATTGAACGACAGAATCATCAGCGATTCGAACAGGTCAAATGTCGTAAAAACGATTATCTTCCTAACCTCTCTCAGGTCTCTCTAGATATCGAATGTTCTGAGAAAGGCATTCTTTACTCTGTCGGATTGGACAGCCTTCTCGATAGCCGAGTCATCATGATTGGTGACCCACAACCTGCCGAAACACCTATTGAATGGGTCACGGACGAAAAAGCTTTACTTAACGCACTCATCCATTGGTTTCAAAACTACGATCCAGACGTCATCGTGGGTTGGAATGTGGTGGACTTCGATTTTCGCCTGCTTCACAAGCGTTGTGAGTGGCACAAGATAAAGTTCGCCATAGGCCGCGGAGGACAATCGAGTTTCTTTCGCACCTCAAGTCAAACTCAACAAGGTTTTATCAATATACCCGGCCGTGTCGTACTCGATGGCATCGATACCTTAAAAACCGCTACATACCACTTTAAGTCTTGGTCGCTAGAATCCGTCTCTCAAGAGCTCTTACATGAAGGGAAAATTATACATAACGTGCATGATCGTATGGATGAGATCAACCGCATGTTCAAAGAGGACAAGCCTTCTCTCGCCCTATACAACCTTCAAGACTGTGCGTTAGTGAATAAAATTTTTGCGCACACGCACTTGTTAGAGTTTGCCATTGAGCGCACACGCCTCACTGGGGTTGAATTAGACCGAATCGGAGGCTCAGTCGCTGCATTTACTAACCTTTATCTCCCGCAGATACATCGCGCAGGCTACGTTGCGCCAAATTTGTACCCAGAAAACTGGATAGCAAGCCCTGGCGGCTACGTCATGGATTCGATCCCTGGTCTCTATGATTCTGTTCTGGTTTTAGACTTTAAGAGTCTATATCCCTCCATTATTCGTTCCTTCCTTATCGATCCAATGGGATTAATTGAAGGCTTGAAATTAGACATTGGCAGAGAAGACAATCAAGCAGTTCCAGGGTTTCGTGGAGGGCAGTTTCATCGAACAAAGCACTTCTTACCAAAGATGATCGAAGAGCTGTGGGCTGCGCGAGATCAGGCTAAAAGAAGTAATAATAAAGCATTTTCTCAAGCTATAAAGATCATCATGAACTCATTCTATGGCGTGCTTGGTTCATCTGGCTGTCGTTTTTTTGATACTCGTTTGGCATCCAGTATTACTATGCGCGGTCATGAGATCATGAAGCAAACAAAAAAGCTGATTGAAGCGCGCGGATATCAGGTTATCTATGGCGACACAGACTCTACTTTCGTATCGCTCAATGGCGAGTTCTCTCAAAAAAACGCCGACGAAATTGGAAAGCTGTTGGTAAAGGAGATCAATCTATGGTGGAACGAACATCTTGAGCAAGAGTATCAACTTAGTTCAATCTTAGAACTTGAGTACGAAACTCATTACAAACGCTTTTTAATGCCCACCATCCGTGGATCCGAAACGGGCTCTAAGAAGCGTTATGCCGGATTGGTCACTGATGGAGATGCCGACCGAATCGTTTTTAAAGGTCTTGAAAGCGCCCGTACTGACTGGACACCTTTAGCGCAACGTTTTCAACAAACACTGTATGAAATGGTTTTTCACGGCGAAAAACCACACGATTTTGTACGCAACTTTGTCGAAGATACTCTTGCCGGTAAATTTGATGATGAGATGGTGTACCAGAAACGACTTCGCCGCCGCTTACATGAATATCAAAAGAACGTACCACCACAAGTGAGAGCCGCTCGATTAGCCGATGAGATGAACGCTAAATTGGGGCGACCTCTACAGTATCAAAACCGTGGCCGTATCGAATACCTGATTACTATCAACGGGCCTGAACCGAAAGAATACATTCAAAGCACCATCGATTATCAACACTACATAGATAAACAACTTAAGCCTGTTGCCGACGCCATTTTACCTTTTATCGGAATGGATTTTGGTTCTCTTAGCGAGCCTCAGCTAGGTCTGTTTTAGTCAATTCATCCACACCATGATCAGAATAGTCATCTGAATCCCCTTCATTATTAGAAGCTGAGTCTTCAGGCTTTAAGCTCAGGAGGTTAGTCTCCACAATGTACTTTCTCAACTGGGCGAGGGGCAATGACCGACTATAGAACCAACCTTGGATTGATGTATCTGACTGAGGAGTAATACAATTAATTTGATCTTGAGTTTCTACACCCTCGACCACCGTCGCCAATTCGAGGTCGTTGGCCAAGTTCAATAAACCACTGAACACCTTCTTCCCTTTGACTGTCTCCAGAGCCAGCACAAAACTCCTATCGATCTTAATTGCGTCAATATCGAAGTAAGTTAAATAGCTCAATGACGAAAAGCCCGAACCAAAATCATCAATATAGATTTTCGCGCCCGTTTTTCTAAGCTCACTGAGAGACTGAGCAACGAGCTCCTTGTCGTTAAGTAAGGTTTCTTCCGTGATCTCAATATGGATATACTCAGCTACTGGTGCAATCGCTTTGGCCAACCGCTCAACCAAACCCGAGTCTAACAAGGTTTCAGGAGTAATGTTGACACTCGATGGTACCGCCCAACCTTGCTTTAGCGCTACTTTCACATCGTTGACCGCCTGAAAAACGGCCCAGCGGTCGATATCTTTCATCATTCCTCCTTCTCAAACCACGGCAGAAACGCCCCAGGATACTCTACCTTTCCTGAGTCATCTTTAGCACGAATTAACGCTTCACACCCAACAACTCGTCCGCTCTTAGAGCAAACTTGCGGTTGGTATTCCAAGCAAAACTCTTTCTGACTGTATTGTTTAAGTTCACGTTCAATTCTATCTCGTCGCTGATTTTGCGCTTTTTCGCGCATTAAGTAATCACTACTTAATGTTTGCGCTTCTTCATATCGGCGAGAGTATGTTGTGTCCAATGACCTAAAGCCAATATCGCGATCACGCAGCGTACTGTTGAGCGCCATGACTGCCGGGAAGTATATCAAGGCGGATAACGCCACATTAAACAATTGCAGAAATACTGCTGAGAAGTCCCCGTCTGTTGCTAACCAACCATTAATAAAAATAGGACTGCTGAATGGCATCGCTGATGTTGGCGGTGCAACCCAACCTTGCGATATCGCAATATATGCTGTTATCAAGTTCGCAAAAGGCGCTAACAGAAACGGTAAAAACAGCCTTGGGTTAAAAATGATGGGTAAGCCAAATAACAACACCTCATTAATATTAAACAGGGACAAAGGCAAACTCGCGATGGCAATCAATCGATGCGCTTTCGACTTGGCAAACAAAATCAGAATGACCACCAGCCCCAATGTTGCACCACTTCCTCCCGTAAACACAAACACGCCCATAAATGAGTAATTTACAAACTCGTTGGTAACTTGCCCTATAGACACCGCATCCTGTGTAGCTGTAATGCCTTGCTCTAAAACCTCGATCCAAGGCAACAATGCGTAGTAACCGTGAATCCCCATAAACCACAGTACTGAATTCACCGCGGCAAAGACGGCTCCGAATGTCAGTGGAGAGGCCTCATAATCCATATTCGTCAACGAGATAACATTGTATTTCTCTGCAAACACCATCACGGATGAGTTTATGCAGATGACGACAACACCAACAAAAATGGCGGGAAGAATCAGATTCAGAGACTCACGAACGATTCGACTCAATTGTTCGTTACTGACTAATCGCAGCCAACGGCGTTTATAGATAGCCGCTATCATTGGCACCGAATAGAGAGGTGTCGCAACCGATATAACGAGCTCCAATACCAAGCGGCTATCCGAACCTTGGAATAACTTATGAAAAAGACCTAGATAAACAATAGATATTAAGGCGATGGGCGGCCTAGGCAGACGCCACTGCATCGCAAGAATGAAAGATAAAGCGGCGGTCAATAAGATTGGAAATAGGTTGTTGAGGTAGTAATAGAGCTCAAACAGAAAGTCTAGCCATGGCGTTCGACCACCGTGACTAAACTCACCAATTGATGCAATAAATAGTATGAGCTGAGAAACCATCAAACAGGGGAGAATCCACAGTAACCCTTCTCTGATAGCCTGCATTTGTGATGAAAACACTTGTTTCCACTGTGCAATTTGCTTCGCTTTCCGTGCGTACAAAAGTGCCCTCTTCTCAACTATTTGGTGATAGGTATTTGAAGAATATTAACTTTTGTACGAGTCAGTGTCTGTGTTTCATATCATGTTATCGTAGCTTGTACTAATTAATCGCTCTATAATTCAGCGAAATTTTAAAACCAACTACACATAATTTGAGCAAAGGTGCCAAAATTTCAAGTTTAGCCGATTCGGAACTCTGTTTTCTTAAACTGCTTAATCAGCCATTCACCAAACCCATCAAGCAGACCAATTACTGACCGTTTTGGGATCGGCTGCCCTTTGAGGAGAATCCCTAGCCTTTGCACTTCGACGGTTTTTTCCGGGAAGTAACGCAAAAAATTATCACCACATTCGACCGGCTCATCAAACCAATTTTTATCTTTCGGGATGACAAGAGAATAGCTCGCTCTCAACAATTTCTTCGCGATAATTACTTGCGCGTTAACTTGGTCTTCCGCCTTGTTCGCACGGCCAATGCGATTTCGATACACCGCAAGCCAGTCTTCAATATCCATGTTCCAATGCTTGGCGATCTCCCAACTCGGTTCATAATCACCAAAGCACTCAGATAGGTTCTCTCCATATACACAAACTGCGCAATGTCTCAGAATGAAACCCCAAGAGAAAATACTGTCAAGACTGGCCACCTCTTTGACCAAGCCGCATTTAAAGTTAATGCCCGTAATGTGCGGATAAGAGCGTTGAAAGCGCCACTTAATGGTATTAAATAGCGTTGTGCGAGTGTCAGAGAAGCTGCGATGTGTAATAACGATAACGTCTAGGTTTGAAAGGTTAGGTCTAGCGCATTTTCGCCCCACACTTCCGTATATATAGACACTGTGAAGATTGTCCCCCAGCCCACCTCGAAGAAAGGTCACAAGCTCATCAATGGCTTTTTGGTATTCAGGTTGAAAAGGTTGTTGTGCGTCTAGGGTAGATAAAATCATTGATTGGTCATTACAAAAAAGGCGAATTAGAGTAATGTTCGCTTAGCATCAAAGATCAATCAAGAGATTCCTTCTTTGTTTGTCCTTGGTATAATGCACCGAAACCAAACAAATAGGATAACTCTCCATGCCAAGGGCAAGTGAACTGAAAAAAGGTTTTGCTATCGAATCTAACGGCAAAACACTCCTAATTAAAGACATCGAAGTGACCACTCCAGGTGGACGTGGCGGCGCAAAAATCTACAAGCTACGTTGTACCGACCTGAATACAGGTGCACGCGTTGATGAGCGTTTTAAGTCTGACGATGTGGTTGATACGGTAGAAATGAACAAGCGCGCTTCTTCATTCTCATACGTAGACGGCGACGAGTACATCTTCATGGACAACGAAGACTACACTCAGTACACCTTCAAGCAAGAAGACATTGCAGATGAGCTCATGTTCATCACTGAAGAAATCCAAGGTCTGCACATCGTATTGGTAGACGGTAGCCCTGTTGCTCTTGAACTTCCTGCAGTAGTAGAGATGACGATCGAAGAGACAGACCCGTCAATCAAAGGCGCATCGGCTTCAGCTCGTACTAAGCCTGCGCGTTTGCCAACAGGCCTGACCGTTCAAGTACCTGAGTACATTGCAACGGGTGATCGCATCGTGATCAACACTGCTGAACGCAAATACATGAGCCGCGCATAATGACGGATTTGATCTCATACGATGATGTCATCGACGCAGCCTACGATATCTTCCTAGAAATGGCTCCAGACAATTTAGAGCCTGCTGACGTGATTCTGTTCACGGCGCAGTTTGAAGATCGTGGCGCCGCAGAAGTCGTAGAAACGGGTGATGATTGGACTCAGCACGTCGGCTTTGAAGTCGATGAAGAAACTTACGCAGAAGTCCGAATTG
Source organism: Vibrio aestivus (assembly GCA_003263845.1). Lineage (GTDB taxonomy): Bacteria > Pseudomonadota > Gammaproteobacteria > Enterobacterales > Vibrionaceae > Vibrio > Vibrio aestivus. Next base: position 10,262 of record JYJN01000111.1, read on the forward strand.
GCTTAGTTAATGAAGCTGACGACGCACTAGATGATGTCTTTGCTCGCATGCTTGTTAGCCGCGACCCAGATCATAAGTTCTGTCATATGCTGTGGAAGCGTGACTAACACATTAAAAAATGATTTGAGTTAATTACCCCCTCTAAGAAGGTGGCTTAGTTTTGGCGCCCCAAAAGGGTAACTCCTATCACTTAACGTGTTTGGAACGAACTGGATAGCGAGTCTTACTTATACGAACGGTCCTTGATTTGGGCCGTTTTTTTCGTTCTGGCAGAATGTAACACTTCACTCGCTCTTTCATTGCCCTTAACTTTTTAGGAATTGAGCCGGGTGAGGCTATCGCACACCACATCAGTTCATCTTGGATATCTCGAAGCGCCATCATAAAACTTATCCGCAGAGGCGATACCTTTGCTTCTTTAGCAATACGTCTACCAAGTTATAAGTGATTAATATTCCCCAGACCTCTTGTTCTACCCCTCTACGGACAAGCTTCGAAGAAGAAGTTCATCTTCCAACATGTCGTGTTTTATCTCTCCATAACTGTTCTCAAGTTCCCAACGCTCGAAGTAGACATCCAACAGAGATTGAAGGTCATATTGACTATCGGTTAAAGAAGTGAGTACGCCTTTTATATGGTTAGGTTGTTCTGGCTCAGGGTACAGCGCTAAACTCGCTTGCCATTTTTCTGGAAGACTTGGATCTTATTTACGTGCATGCTGTGAGACATCCATTTCGACAATCTAATCTCGCCCTTCCTTGTCTAGCTTCTTGATAACTTTATACTGTGTATTGGATTTTATTGGGGTCATCCAGTGACTAAAGCTGTGTTGACGCTGCCAGTTAATCATTAGCTGTTTGGCGTGGCTCACTTCCCCTGTGGAGCTAGGGCCAAAAGCGACATCATGGAGTAAACGACTACGAAGAGAGCAAAGTGCGCATAGCCGAACAACAGGATACTCGGTATGACGACTTTTACTGTACTTAACGTACCGATAGTGATTAGCAAGTGCCTCGGTATCATGAGCTCTAAATTGCGTCCCATCGACTGAAAACAGTCTTAAGCCAAACCATTTAGCCTGACTATCTTCGGCCTAGGTCCAGTGCTGCGCCGTCATAGTGAATAGGGCTTTTAGTGGCCCTGCCGTGAGACGTTTTCTGGCTTGAGGAATAGCACTTGGAGCAATGGATTCCCCCAAAGAGTTGGATAGCTTTAGATCTAACTTTTCCAGAACATCAGTAATAGGCCTGTCACGATACAAGCCAATACCGACTAGCAGCCAAACGACCAACTCAGCAGGTAGCTTTCGTCTTCTCATGCTGGCTTTATTCGTTTCATCAAGCGCTTGATTTATCCATTCCAGTGGAAGCTCTTTTTGAAAAAGCGCAAGTGAATCAGGAGAAGCGAAGTCATTAACATCAATAAGCCAGTGAGCCAACATAAAATATACCCTCAAACATCAAATACTTGAGGGGATTCTCAACCAACCTCAGGATCGTTCAACTGTTCATTTGCTTAACTGATCGGAGTTACCCCAAAAGGGGGCTATTGTTTAGTTGAGCGCCAACTGGTGTTGCTCCACTCGCTCTTATTTCTCCTGAAACTTTACATATCTCCGGGGTATTTCTTCATTGATTCCTACTCTATCAACAAAAAACGTGTAATGCTTGATTATACCTACCATGTTTTATGTCCTCTTCGACTTCTGAGAAAATCAAGGGAGCATTTAACATGGGTAGTTCTTCAGGCAAAGCCAAAATGGATAATATCCATCTACTGAAGTAGGTGGTTTAGGGCTCAAAAAAGCCAATCTGTGATTGGTTTTTTTGAGCCTTTCCACTCGGTAAATCACTTTCTTCCCTCTATATGTTTACACATTGAGGGCAAATAAAACGTCTTGAATCAAAGTCTTCGATACCTAAACCCTTAACCAAGGGACAAGCATAAGAAGCAAGTATCTCGACAAGGCGCTAGAAACCTTCAAAGTATCAAAGGGCTAACTCAACTTGTATAAGAATATCTTTAACAATATGAGACTGCACCTCAGTCCCAGGATGAAAACTCCAAATTAAGTTCCATGAAAAAAGCCAGCCGCTGACGCAGTTGGCCTAGTATGAAGCTGTGATATTTCTAGTGCGATACTGCAGCTAGCGCAATACTATAAACTAATGCACTCAATAAAATGGAACTCTGTAAATATTCAAAATTCGCCATCCGCTAGTTTCGTTACTGCTGCCATTTCTCATCCTGAGCGTGCCTTGGTCAATAATGATGTTTCGACCGTTAAATATTTGGTCAGTGAACATCTCGCCATTCCGCGCCCAATCGGCTGACATAATCAACTGATTAAACACTGCACGCGACCCACCAGTTTGAGCGTGAAAATAGTACATGCCAACACCATCATACCATGACGAGTTAGGCAGAGTCAGCGCGCTTCCACTCCAAACTAGAATAGGCCGACAAGAAGCTCCTGTAACATATTGACGTCGAGTTAAATGATTATTTGCAGTCGGGTTTACAGTGCATGACGGGATGGCGTTAAACGTTTTTAGCCCCACTTATTGTTTGGTTGCTACTTAGTCCAATAAAATTACTATTTGCCCATCCACGGCGCAGCAAGTGGTCGTCGTGCGAAGGATTAACTGCGCAAACTGGAGCGCTAGTAAACGTCTTAGCCCCTGCAATTACCTGTGAGCCTGTCGTCACTGCCCCGGCAACCGTCGCTGTCGCCGCTTGGAGTTTGCTCCCCGCAATAGCTGCGTTATTGGCAATGTTACTATTAGTAATAGTATTATCTGAGATCTGAACACTAGTAAGCGTTTTATCTACGAGCTTAGCATTAGTGATCGTTTTATCGGCAAGCTTGCCCCCAGATATATTCGCGCCGTTAGCTATCTTAGTATTGTTTACAGCTTGATCTGCAATTCTTGCGTTAGTAATAGCGTTATTAGCTATTCGGGCTGATGGAATCGTCCCCTCAGTCAAATTTCCCGCATTTCGAGTATGACTAATCTTTGCTAGATGATTATCGCCAGTACCTTGTGCTCCTGAACTGACCGGGGTTGAGGTAAAGGTTTTCGTTCCACCGATAATTTGCGCACCTGTGTCACGAATCACGCTGGCGTCGGCTGAAAATGTTATTGCATTGTCAACTAAGTTTACAGAGATATTCAGGCCATCATTGCCAGCTAAAACTACTCCGCCACTCAAACTGTTTAGGTCGGTAACGCAGTCTCTAGATTGCATGTCGAGATGTACCCACATAGAGCCATCTTCTTGCCAGCATAGCTCATCGCCAACTAACATACCTAACTCAGGTCCACCCGGATGAATCACCGTGGTAATGTCTTCGGCCAATCGATACGTCACTTTGTTAGGTTGATTACCACGATCACGAGGAGGGCTACCTGCATAAATAACTTCATTTAAAGCATCACCTGAAACATTTGCGATACCTAAAGGCTCGGAGCCCTTATATGGCCCTAGTTCTCCCCTTACTTTTTTAAAATCTAGATCCGGCTGTTCAATAAACTCAAAACCGTCTTGAGTATCATTTACAGAAGCTAATTGACCTACTTCGCCATAGTTAATCGCATCTTCTTTAGAGTTTTCGAGAACTAAATCTGCTGCAATTCGTGCCGAATTTTCAGAATAAATTTTCGATTGTAAAACATCATCCCTCACCATCGATTCAGATTCAATTCGCCCCAGCTCTTCAGTTAAACTGCTATCCAAGTGATCGACTCTTAGACCAAGATTAATATCACCTTCAATCCGATCCTCAATCTCCGTATCTAGTTTCGTATCGATTTCATCAAAGTCAACCTTATACCAAGCGGCATTTTTCCTTACATATTGATAACCATCTAAAGGGGCTTCTGGTACTCCTTTATTATCTAACTGCATAAACGTTGGTTGATTTGTATATTCGAGGTCCATTGTTACATAGCTAGCCATAAAAACTCACCTTCTTAACTGATTCTTTCTGCTCAAAACTGCAAGTTTTAATCCGTTTCATACCCTTCATTTCATCATCATGCGTCACATCTGTTCGGATATTCATGGTGCCCGACACATGTGTTCGTACATAAGGCTTACCAAATGGGTGATCATCTTGTCGGAACTCAATGTCATAGACAAAACTCTGATGTTGATTAGAGAGTGACTCTGTTACCTCTGGAGGAATAACAAACCAATATCGCGTCTGATCATCGTTAAACTCAATATCAAGCTCATAAAAAACTGGTTCATTCGCCCCTGATCTGACCTGTCCTCGAATCTGATATCGAGACAAATCCCAAAGCGTATAAGTACCATTTTCGATACCGATCTCTAAATCTTGCAGGCTGATGTTTGGTGGTAATTCTTCATTGACGATAAACCATACTGGCTATAGATTGTATCGCCACGAACTGTGTTGAAATTATGAGTTATTAAGGCCATTTTTTTCCTATAGATATCGCAACCTATGTTGCTTTTTATTAGTGTTGCCGTTGAGATAACCCTTTCAAATCTCTTTGACTGAAACTACAGACACACTTCCCCACTCTTCTTAAGGGATAGAGGTAATGCTCACACGGTATAAAACTTAATTGTCGACTATTAGTGGCTAGCTAAAGTCAATTGCACCTAGAGCAAAGCTCAATCTAGATGCAGTTCACTGAGAAATATATACAAAATATAATTTGAAAGGATCTATGGAATTATTAAGCGGTACGTTGCCACACATTGATTGCTATACGAGCGCCTCTGGTATTTACGGCTGCGCTATCAGTTCCTGTCGGTTCGATGGAAATAGTATGACCATGCGAACCCATAGCAACAGTATGTGAATGATTACCAGTGGAATTACTCGTCGCAGTTCGCCAAGTTGTCCCTGTATCACCTCCACCAAGATTAGCAGCATTAGTGCCATTTCCACGCCAACTAACCGTGTGAGAATGACTTCCGGTTGTGTTAGTCGTCTTTGTTCCAAGGTTTGTTTGGCCTATAGTGCCTGAGTGATGATGTAGCGGTACTGGTACTGGTACTGTATTAGAGCCTGTTAAAGAACCATTCTGAGTCGTACCATCACCGAATGACAAAGAAGCATCACCAGTTATTAATGCCCACGTACCTCCATAAATTGAACCAGGGTTTATTGTATCCATACGAAATACCACCGAACCTACTGGAAAGAACTGCTCTCCAACAGCTCTCTCAATCGCATCATCAACGTAGGACTTGCTGGTAAGGTGTATTGGAGAGGTAGGTTCGCCACTTGAAGGAATTGACGCTACAGTGTCACCCTTTCCATTATTAAAGTTAGCAATTAAACTATTCCCGTTACCATAAAATCGAAGTACATCATCCCCTCCCATCTGGATAGCCGCTTGACCAGTGGGCATGTTGTTACCATGAGTTCGACCAATAAACCCACCGTTACCAAGTGATATCGTATTTTTAGTAGTTTGGGAACTGGCGTTAATGCTTCCGCCGTTTAGATTAATACCTTGTCGATTAATGTAAACATCATTACGTTCACCTTGAGCATCCACTAAAAAGCTAATCTGGTGATCTTCCTTGTTATAATTCATTCCACCTATGGTTAGATCAGAATCTTGATCGCGGAATGAAAATCTAGCCTGGCCATCAGATTCGAACAGTTTGTGGATTTGACCTGAGAATTGTTTTACGCCGGTGACCTTTTGGACACCTGCGAGCTTAACGTTCTCACTATCTAACTGGTCAACATATTCAGTGGACGATAAACCTGAGGTTTCAACTTCAATCTTGTTTTCTTCAAGTCGATTATTGATGACAACATGCTCACTCCCCTGGATTTCTACTCCACCAATCAAGTTGTTTACTTTTGTAACTCCGGCAAAGGATTGCATTTCAACATGTAGCCAACGCCATTATCGCCTGACCAATAGATCACATCACCACTTTCCATCGCAGTGGCTGTCTCATTAGGATGGATTACTGTGGTAACGTGTTCATTCAGTCGAAAAGCAATACCAGAAGGATTACCACCAGAGTCATTAGGAGCTTTACCCGCAATAATTGCGGCGTTAGATTGGTCACCTTCAATATCAACGATCCCTAACGGTTCTGAGCCCGAATACTTGTAAGCCAGACCTCGCAAGCGAAAGAAGTCGAAATCCGGAGTAGAAGTAAATTCAAAACTCTGACCATCTTGAGCAACAATCGCCATGTAACCACTTGGGCCATAATCGATAACGTTCTCCTTTGAAACCTCAAGCATCGAGTCTGCCGCAACCCTCGCTGACTCTTCGTTATCAATATTGGTCTGTAGAGTCGTATCTCTAAGTTTGGACTCACCGTCCACATTTGTGATATTTGTGTCTAATATGGTATCAGCAGCTACTCTCTTCGCCTCTTCCTTGTCAATATTAGATTGTAAAGTCAAATCCCGAGACGTAGAGCCTTCCTCCACTCTCTGAATTTCAGTCGTCAACGCATCCTCTACATCATCGATTTTTGAATCAATTTCTTCAAAATCAACCTCACTCCAAGCTGCACTCTTGCGTACGTATTGCTTTCCGTCTATTGGCGCTTCCGGAACACCATTGTTTTGAAACGAAACAAGTGAAAAACTCTCTTCATGTTCAAAACTTAACTGTGTGCTAGTACCCTCAATTGTAATGTACTTAGCCATAATGACGCTCCTTTTGAATCGCGTGCTTTCTTGCTAAGTTTCGAGATTGAGTGAGGTTAGGGTCTTCGTGCGTCACATCTGTTCGGATATTCATTGTGCCCGATACATGTGTTCGAACATAGGGTTTACCTAGCGGGTGGTCTTCTTGTCGAAACTCAATATCATAGACAAAGCCATGATGCTGATTTGAAAGTGACTCTGTCACCTCTGGGGGAATGATAAACCAATATCGAGTTTTATCTTCATTAAACTCTATATCAAGATCGTAGAAGACCGGTTCATTAGCACCTGCTCTAACCTGACCTCGAATCTGATACTTAGATAAATCCCAAAGCGTATATGTACCATTTTCGATGCCGATTTCTAAATCTTCCAGACTGATGTTTGGGGCAGTTCTTCATTAACGATAAACCACACTGGCTGTAGATTGTATCGCCACGAACTGTATTAAAGTTGTAAGTTGTTAAAGCCATTTAGTTTCCTGTAGATGTAACAATATTTGCCGACTCCTAAGTCAACATATACTGGTAAGAATAGTTTTGGATTTTTGTGAAGGCTTAGATAAGCACTAAGAATTTGTTTAATGAAGATAAAGAAAATAGAACTAAAGAGAGTATTTCTTAACTACGCTGTTCGTTGCCAAACATTGACCATAATTCGAGCTCCCCTTACATCAAGACTGGCATTAGAAGTCCCTTCTGATGAAGTATGGCCAGACCAATCTCGAGAAGCCTCGAAAGTAGCCGATGAAATATACCTCAAGGAGCCTGCTTGTATCGTTCCTACCGTTCCCGTAGATCTGAACGCACCTGTAGTACCACCACTAATTGTGTTACTTAAATATTGTAGTGTCCCCTTAATATTCATGGACCCACGTGTGTGTGTGTGGGCTAATAAAGGCACGAATGGCGTATTGTTACCAACTGGTGCTCCAGTCTGATTTGAACCATCACCAAACGATAAAGAGGCATCACCGGTAACAAAGCGCCCAAGTGCCCCCATAAACTGCTCTTGGGTTAGTAGCGTCCATTCTAAGCACAACCGAGCCGATCGGATGTAGCGCATTTATAGCGTCATCAACATAAGCTTTATTGACCACGTGATCCCGTTCGGATGGCTCGACACTAGTTTGTATATTTCCCGTGGCCGTAATCGTTACCGAGTTTTCAGCATCTTCAATTCCGTTTGGCCTAAACTGAATTGGGTTAACTGTGCGTGTGGAGTCACCACCTAAGACAACTTGGCCACTGGTAGTGATTTTTAATCCCGTATCTAGATTTGAGGCGTGAACAATACCACCACCATTCGGTGTCAAAATCATTTGATCAAAACATTTTTGCCCCGAAATTGTTTGATCCTCTGCTAGCATCAGGCCATTACGAGAAGTCAAAACCTCATTCCAACTTCCCCATTTTCCGCTACTTGAAGTTCTAATCCAAGTTCTATTAGAATGACTTCCATAGCCAAAGAATATTTGACCAATACCTAAGCCAGACCCCCATCGGCAAACAATCATGCTAGAACCACTAGGGCCCGTTCCAATTGGTGTATCCTTAGTAGCCCCATATACAGAATAGAAACCCGACATTGTCGCCTCATTGCAAGATAAGCCTGATAGCGAACGTCCTTGGGCCCCAAGCCCCCAACCTTTAGTTACTCCATCGACATAGCCTTTATGAGTAATTTGAGTATCTACATTGGGGTTTTGAGATGGTAATAACGGAAACGAAGTGAATGTTTTATTTCCTGTTATTGTTTGATCATTAAAAAGCCCTACGAAATTATTATCAACATAATCTTTACGTGTCGCTGATGCTGTATTTTCCCCCATTGTATGTAGACGCAAATCAACTTGAAATTGAGCGATTGAGTCATTGAAAGACAATTGAGCACGCCCATTAGTGTCATTTAAGTCATGATAGTAAATACCAAATGCTGTCGCCTCTAAACCACCTTGTGGCCGGATCATCCAATACCGGGAGTCATGTGCCGTTGGATTTTTAAATTGAACGCCACCTTTCTCTGTGTAAATTCGATTTTCAAATATTTTACTTCCAACGATGCGTTGATCGTTGGTTAACTTAACATTCTCATCATTCTTAGAATCGATATAGTTTTGTTGTTCTACTGTTGAAAATATATAACTACGCATACTGTTGCCCTCCTATCGATTTAATCTGTCGATCAGATAAGGCAAAGTGATAAATACAAAACCTGTTTAACTCACTATTTAGGTAAGACGTGTTACCACTCCAACCACCTAGAATAAGATCGCTTTCTAGATCATAAGAAACATTGTTAATGTCAACTCCCCCTCGAACTTCACCATCAACGAAAACATCTAGTCGTTCACCATTAAATCGCATAACAAACTTATGTATGCCTTCATCTACCGAGCCAGTTGTTGCCATTTTATTTGACATTCCATCTGAGATAAAAGCACTATATCCATCTGAATTTGAATCTCTTCTAAATGCGAACCCTGATGTGGTTAGGTTGTCATTTCTAAACACGTTCTGAAAATTTGGCTGATTTTGTTTACTGGAGGTTTCGAAGACGATAGAAAAAAGGCTGACCTGCCTCTGGCATATTGTTCTTTAATGGAAACCGTACAAGAGTTGGTGAAACTAATTTATTGTCGCCTGTATCTGCAAATGGTTTCGCTTTATTACCATATTCCACTTGCATGTTAGCAAAGGCAAAAATTGGTTGGTCGACTCCATAGGTGGCGATGATGAACCGTTAAGGTAGGGCCAAAAAAAACAACGTACCGACCCAGTTTTCGAGTTGATAGTCCCTGTTGTTTCAATTCTGCGCGTTTCTCCTTCTGCCAAATCATGGAATGATCTGCCTATTGGAGTGATGTCATTGCTAGTAAACCTAACCCTGTTACATGAAGAACCAATTGGCCTGTGTGCCCAGATTGAAAGGGTAATAACTTCACCCACTTCAAAAAAACCACCTTCAGGCCATGCCCGTGAAATAAAGCAATACCGCGACACACCTGAATTACTAGTATTACTAACTAGCATCTCTGCATCATCACGAATGCCATTTATTCTATAAGGCTCGATTCTAACGTTATCTCCGTTTGGGTCCGCATCGTGATTAGAATTTGCAATTAAATTTTGATAGCCTTCGTAAATAGATAGGCCTGTCTGTGTTAATGCTGGAGAGTCCATCTCCAACACTTCAAGTACACCGGATTTATTTATACTTGAGACATGGCTTAAGCGTTCAAATGATAAAGTCCCTTCTAATTTAGAAATCAGGTTACCTCCATCAATCAAAGCTGTATTAGCATCGCCAACTTTTAGTACTCCATCAAGCAAATGAATAACATCGTTATCTAACTGACTTTGTAATTTACTATCGCCACTAATGCGATCTTTTATTTCTTGTTCTAGATTACCCTCAAGTATATTTCCGTCAAATTCTAGCCAAGCTTCATTTTTGCGAACATACTGTTTACCATCTACAGGAGCCTCAGGAACCCCATTATTTTCGAATGTAACAGACGACATTCGATCTTCTCGTCTATAGTTAACACCTACTGTAGTTTCTGATATCGTGATGTATTCAGCCATAAGATTTTTTTATCCGGATCATTTGTATTCCCCATTTTATAGTTAATTTTTTTTGGATAATATTTATATCGCCACTACGGAGTAAGATTTAATTACCACAAATACACATAATTGTAAGAAAAACCATCACTCCTTTTATGAAAGCACACTCTCATCTGGCAATAGCTTATTTAATGATAAGTTTCAAAAAACACAAATATTATTTTTGAAGTCACTTCCTCACTGTTTATAGAAAACAGGGCGCCACCTTGGATTAAGAGTTTGACTTACGACTATGATAGCTTTTTTGGTGGCGCTTCATCGTGCCCTGCACCATCAGGTTTCTATGAAAATGCATTACCATCTCTAAACAGTGTTGCTGAGGTTCTAGAGGGTATGCAGTGGTTTGTAAACTTCCCTAGCTCCACTCCACTCTCATTCGAAATCACCGCTCTCACGCGCCAAGATCTTTTTTGATTAACAGGTATATTTGCAATTGGAACCATCCCTAGTCCATAACAAAAGCCCGAGTGATGCGAACCTTGGGGAGATGCATGGTGAAATGATACCTCCTCAATAGGATTGAAGTCACCGCCAGAAATGGACTCCTCCAACCTTAATATGATTGTTAGATTTAAGTTTTGTCCTCCTTTGCGCCCACCATTTGTGTAAAATTGTGGGGTATTTATCACAGCGGTCGCTGGTTGTGTATTGTTGTTTACTGCCTCAATGGTAAACACTGTAACCCATGACTTCCAAATTAGCTGTCTGTTGTTTGGTGCTGTACCTGCGGAAACTAGATCTCCAACAATTTCATCGGCAATTATTCGACCTCTAAATTCTCCACTTTGAGCGTAAAAATTACCCTGTCCATCAATGTAACATCCATTTTTTGTATCAGCATTTTCTGGAATTTTGAGGACTCCACCTTGTACTGCTCCACTAAACGTTCCTTTATTAGCTGTCATATAACCATCAGCATCCACGTGGAATACGGGATCCGAGCCTTGGGGTGCCATGGTAATTGCCATACCCGAACCGGTTAAATTTAGTGCTTGGGTATCTAACTTATCAGTTGAAATTGCCCCACCATGAATATGGTCCGCTTTGACCTCTCCAGCTAGAATATGTCCAGCTTCTATAGCCCCTGTTCTGATGTGATTGGCATCAATAGACTCAGCCTTAATATGCTTACCCTCAACCCCCTCTTCATCCTCAAAGAATAACGTCCACTCATAGACCGACGGACTGGTTAAGTCCGGCTCTGGGTCAAGCTTATTGTAACAATGCCCCACCCAAATATGCTCGTCTGTTTCGGGGTCAAGCTAATATCTGCACCCGTTGGGGATGTCGCATAAACCACCCAAGTATGGCTACCATCACCACCCCAACGCTCGGGGATACTCCACTCTTCACCTTCAACAAGCTCACCAGTGTTGTTGTACTTCCAAGCAGAAATGACCCACGTTAAATGCGCTCCTTCACGCGGAAACAGTGACCAACCTGAAGGCGTTGGCTGAGCAGGTGGCTTATCAGGTTGCTCACGAGCATTCATGTAACGAAACTCGCGTATTTGGCCTTCTGGAACTAATTCATCGGGTAATGAGTCTGTTCTTGCGCTGCCTGCTACCGGAGTATCTGAACGACCAAAACCCGACACTGTATACACCCAGTAGTAGTAATCTGTTTCTGACCTTAAACCTGCCTTTTCATAGGTGCGACCTTTACCGACAAGCCATGCACCTTCCACGTCATCGGTTGTATTCCACCAGTATTCAAAATCGACGTTTTGGGCAATCCCGACATCCGGCGTCATTCGAACAGTATCGTGAGTTACATCCACTTGAACAGACGCTGGGGGTAGCGGTGCTTCGCTGTTAAACGTCATCACAAGCTCTGCCACTTGCGTCCCTAGTCGGTCAATGGCACTGATTTCAAGCAAGTATTCGCCTTTCGAAACCGCCGGAGTAATCACTTGTTCAAGTTCAGTATGTTGACTAAACAGCAGGGAATCTTGGTCTTCTTCATCCGTCAGTATTGCCACCTCATAGGTTGGGGTGTAGTCACCCACGTACTCCCATGAAATTTTCATCCGTTCGAAGTTGTCATCACCGGCAATGGGTTTAATGGTGATGTTTTCGATGGCTCCTCGCTCCCGCTCTGGCTCGTCTCTTGGCGGCGCTGGTGGGTCTGTTCGATTGCTTTCAAAGGGATAATACCTGTAGTCGTAGGCGCGCAGCTTAATCGTTGCCGTGCCTAGCTCAAGATTAGGATGCACTTCTTCAACGATAAACTCATTGAAGAACAGGTTCATCTCAGGGTAATCGATATTTACCACATCCATAGGGTCGAGTAGCGCAGCCTCCCCTTGCACCTTCACCGTCATACCACTGCAATCTCGGCTGACCAACAAATGTGTTTTCAGTAAGTTGGCAATCTGCTTAGGATCAGTGACACTTTCAAACTTAAACTCACCTTGACTCACGACTTGGTTATCCAGTGAAACCAGCCGATTGTGCTCATCAAGCTCTGGGTAAATGACCGTGGATTCCGCTCTTGCATTCACATCAAAGTAACGAGCTAGGACTCGGTTATAACGTTCACCCGAGTTAATCCCATCTTCTTGTAGGTCTCCGATAATGTTGGACGAGTCCAGTGTAATAACGGGGTTTGCATCGCGTTCCACTTGAAGGTGGATTTGACCATTTTTTTCAATCAAGCCGTACGTGACTCACTCAGTAACATTTCCAAATTACCGATGAATGAGCGAGAGGTATCTAATGCTAGGTTACAAGTGAGATAACGCTGGCCTGTACTGGGGTCGCTCTGCTCAAAATACGCTTGGGCTCGATTAAAAAGATTCCTTGTTTAAGAAGTCTTCATCCCAGCCAATCCCATACTGTTTGTTCGTCAGATAATCGAAAATTACGCTGGCATGGTTGTCTTTCACATCCGTTCGCTTAATTCGCGCCGTAACAGGTTCATCAATAAACCAGGTGCCTTCGTTATCCCCATAACCTTCTGCATAAATTAATCCCGTGCCGATTGCGGTATTGTCCCAGCCATAAGAGCCAAACTCGGGGTTATTGGCTTCTCGTGAGACCAGTAGTGGCGGTGTGTTTTGGTTGCCGTAATAAACATTGGACTGCGAGGTTCCGCGAGGGAAGCTGACATCGCTGACCGAATATTCTCCCCGATACAAAATACTCGCATGAAAATAGCTTTTTCACGATAGGTGTATGACCGCTTGTACCACTTGCCCCCTTTATGGGTGTAGCCGTGGCTTTTGGTTAATGCATCAATACCTTCTAGTACCATCTCACCGTACACGACGGGAATTGCTTCGCCTTGATGAGTGAGCTTCTCTCGTGAGTACCATTCCTCGTCAATGGCAGAGCGTAGTGATGGATCGATATTAGACGTAGTTCCGTCTCCATCAAACGGAACATGTAAACCGTAAATTGAACTCATGTTATTGTCTACCTACTTCTTTGAAGAACGTATCCCCTTCATGGTATTGAAGCCAAAATGCGTTATCTGCCGCGTAGCCTCTTGTATTCTGAAGATTGCTCCATTTGTTCGCGATCACGAAACCCACCACGGGAGAATCCCCATCAACGATCTTGATGTTGATGATTCGGCCACTGCGAATAATAAAAGAACCATCAATAAGCTCTCCATTGACTTCATCCCAATACCCTTGCCTATGTTCAACATGCGAATATAGAGTTCGACTAAAAGTGGCTATATCCAATGATTCTTGAGCGGCTCCTGAAAGATTGAGATCAAATGATGATGGTTTAACACTACCGTTATCTTTTGAATTATTCATTTCCAGTAGTAAACCGTTCGATGACCAGACGTCACCAGCCTCTTCAATATCAAATGCCGCATCCGTTAAACGTATAGTCCCCATGTCTGGCACGTGGAGCGTAACAAGATTAACCAGCATAGTGCCTTCGGTCATTGCTTTGATCTGCCTTGCTGTACGGTACTTCATCGCCAAGCTTCCTCTAGTTCGAAGGAGTACTGGACTGTAGCCGCCCCCACCCTCTCAATTTTGGTTACATCTGATGCTAAGCAGACCTGAAAGGGAATGTCTTTAATTACACAGGTTGAGCTATTTGGCACATCATCCCGCAGTGGTGGGTAAATAGATACGGTTGCTGAACCTCCAGTTCCGGTATTGATTGATTCCTTGACCATATATGCTTTATTCCGAATCTTGACGAAATCACCAGAGACTAAGGCATTTGGCATATTGTTAGGTAATCCCACTAATGCCAACTGAGTCGTTCCTGCCTCATGAGCACCGCTGAGTTCTGGGTTTTGATAAACAAAAGAGTTCCAGCAACTTGAATATTCAGGCAATACCATTTCAAACATGCCAAAACGTCCTCCTAGGCCATTAAAAAAGCCCGCTATTTCGCGGGCTTCTAGGCTATTGGGTTTCATTGGAATCGTCGTCACTTTGAATTTAAACTTATGCTTTTTAGACTGCCGAACAATCTGCGTTCCATCTTTTGATTCCGTTGACTGGGTTTCTACATCCGACGAAATACTAACACTCGAAAATTTATTGTAAGGAAACAATGCCATCTTAAGCCCTCATAATTCCACGAATAAGATCCTGGTTGCTTAGCAATAGACTTTGAACACCTTTCGCATCTACAGCTGAAATATGAACATTAACAGTATCGCCACCTAAACCTTGCAGATCATTGTTCGAAATAACACTGCCCGTTACATTCGGTACGACAATTTCAGGCCCGCGCTCACCAACTAGATAAGGCGAATTACCCATTACGGCACCACCACGCTCACGTGCACCGCGAATCTTGTTAATATTACTCATGCCCGCCGCAACGGCTGCTGCACCAGCCGCAATACCAAGAGCGGGACCAACAATTGGAACTCCAGACATAGCTGATCTTGCTGCATTTGCCGCTTCATAAGTCTTGATGGTAGCATTAACAATAGCGGCAGCCTTAGCCGCTTTTTGTAATCGACTGCTCTGTGAGTTTTCAAGGATCTCTAATGCTGATAAGGCTTCGCTCCGCATAGATAGTTCATTATCGTTAGCAGACTCTTTCTGTTCAGATAAAACTTGATTCTTCTCTAGTTCTTTTTCAACTAGCTCCTCATTAAACTCATCTATTTTATCGAGCCGTTCCCTATCGATATGATCCAAATAGGCTTGATGTTTCTCTTCACTCGCCTCACGGCGGGCCAGCATCTGCTCATGAAGCTCGTTCTCCATCTCAAATTTGGCTTCTAAGCTGTCATGATTACTGTGTTCTTTTGAGTTGGCACCAGAGCCAGCTTGGCGCCCTTCAATTTTATTCCAGACATCTTCTACCTTGGAAGCCTTACGCGTCACAATATCATGCATTTCTGTAAAGGTACTGTGGAGCCCTGAGAAAATCTGACTTGTATGATCGTTCGCCAAGCCTGTAATGGATTTGAATGATGACTCGACAGAGCCTAGCGTTTCGATAATTTTCAAATTGCCAGCCCCAATCATGCCGTCTAGCCCTTTTAGCCATGAAGCTTGATTGGGTAAATACTTTGCCATCCGTTCGAGTGCTGGGCTTAATTTGGAGTCAAGCTTACCTGAAAACTCGTGTACCCTATTGGTAACAGAAAAAAAACGGTCTTCTACAGAAGCTAGAGCATCTGATACTTTTGTATCCATCTTCTCTACAGCTGAAATCCCTTTTTCAATAGGCACAACTAGTTTTGATAAGGCTTCCACCTTTTTTCCAAAAGAGTCCATTGCACGAGTCGATTTAGCAAGCCCCTTTGAAAAGCTATCTGGGTCATTCGCCAGTTGATAGACTAGATTACTTGCCATTAATTAAATCCTCCTATTATTTTTACCAATCGATTAGTTGCATGTAAAAGCCAGATATCCTTCATTACCTAAAGTAAGGTGGTTCTGGCTTTTAATCTAGCTAGAGTTAGCTAATATTTCCCTACAAACTCGCAGCTTTGAGAATCGCGATCATATCTTCCGGGTTCTGATCTGTATCCAACCTAGTTTTGAGCATATAATCTGAGACTCGATAAGCTGTAGGTTTAGTAGTGGGTACAGTCGCGGCAATAGTCGATCTCAAAGCACCTAGCATGGTATTTTGAATCTCGAAACCAAATGGCGTTGCCTTCGCTACTTCTCTCCACTCATCCAAATGACGTGGCTCTAGCTCATCTAGCATTTTATCGACATTGGCATAACCGAGTTGTAATGCTAACTGATATACAAATCTTCTCGGTTCATCATGTTCTAGCCTGCTTTTTTTTTATGGCTTCGATCTACCATAAACTCAAAACACTCAGAGAACTCAATCGAAGTTTCAAATAAATGTTCTTGAACATTGTAAGGTAGTGAATACAACGCTTTTTGACCTTCATCGGAACCAAAGTCAAACGCTTTATTGCCGTTAGCGTCATGAACACAACATGAGATGATAAAAGCTTTAAACTTATAAAGTAATAGAGGTTTTTCATCTTCTGAGGTCTTATCTGCAACCATCAAATCTAGAATGCCTTGCGCAACGGTATATTCACCTCCACTTAACTGGTGAACATATAGCACCACGCCGTTTATCTCTGTCTCGATACGATGAGTAAGTTGAGAAAGTATCTGCATATTAGTCATTTACATTAATCGCCATAGCAGAATTCGTACCCCACTCAATTGGGCCTTCAACTTTGATCGCAACGGTTCGAACAATGAGGTCTTCCATTGGCATTGCTACGCCAATATTAGAGATAATGCCACTAAATGACGCAATATCAGCATTAGCAGTTGGGAATCGAATTTCATAATCTGTTAGGTCACCTGATTCGAAATCAGTCACAAACTGTGCCTGCGCATCATCAGTCTGATCAAAAATTAGCGTTAACGAAAACTCACCACTATCTTTTAAACCTGCAATGTTTGAACGGTAATCATCTTCATACGTCGTTGCGTCTACAAGATCTCGTGTAGAAGTAATCTCTCCCAACTCACGTACAAGAGCAATACGTGCTGGAGTTGAAGTGTTGCGCCATAGTTCTGTTTTTGAGCCAATTGCTTTCATATTTTTAGTGCCTTACTGTAAAATTAATTGTTTTAGAAATAACGGGCGAGTTCGTGTCTCCAAAGTCATTTGAAAAGCCCGTGTAGTTGAAGTGAGTGACAAGTCCATCAAGATCTGGAGACAGCGTGTCTAAGATTAGTTCTTCTGCCTCATCTAAATAGTCCTCACCACCAAAGTTTTCGTGCCCGTATATGACAATTTCTAAATTAGAAGTAACGTCATATTCGTTTGTATAGGTCAAAGGAATTGATTCACCATCGATAAAGCTCACGGTTACAACACTCCCCATCGCCTCTTGGACATTTTTTTGCTGCTGACTGAATACTCGGTCAAACTTGTCCAAAGCCATAATTTGCATGGCAATGTACTTACGTATCTGCGCATTTTTTTTCATCGTAGTTTGAGTTCACTAATACTATTGTTTGGTGTATTTGACATTACAATGAAGGACAATCCACTAGATGCAAACGAGACTTCATCTCCATTCGTAATTAAATCATCTCGTTCAATGGTAAGGGTTCTAATGGCTGTATCCATCTGCGCGAACTGTTCTGGCGCAATATCTAAAACACCCCACTTCTCTTCTTTGCCATTGATGATAATTTCTTCGCCAAAAGCTCTAATAATTAATGCATCCATTTCATCAAGGCGCTGCTTCATAGTCATTAATTACCCCAACTCTTATTGAACAATAGGTGTAGCATGTTTCATTTCGGCCTCAGTTGCTTTTCGGCTTTCATTAAATGCTGAATCAACTCGCCTCATAAAAGAGCTGCTCAAGTCATCAGATTCTTTAAAAGCTTCACGCTTATATATCTCTCGCAATTGCAATAACTCAGAAATGCTGTACCTAGCAATACTACGTCCATTGAGCTCGAGCGTTTGATCATCGTTCGTCACTTTCTCTTCCATCAGGTTTTCAATAGATGCCAAGATTCTCTCTGGTTGTGACCTGGCATCATGAACAGTGGCAGGATCAGGAAAGATTGTTGAGCGAGAAGAGTCGACTACAAATCGATCATCCCCATTTGAGACAGTGCCGGAAATATCAACCTCTCCCTCGGGAAATTGAAGAGTATCTTCAGGTTTAAGGTAAAGGTTAAATTTCTCCCATCCCCTCTGCTAACACGGTAACAAGTGTTGTTCTATCTGTAATATGGAACGAAAGTTCCCATTCAGATGGATTATACTCAGGAAGATCAACTTCAAATGTTAAAGAATCGCCTTTCGTGATTTTGTTTGGAAACATCGTTAGATTCCTATTTTTTGATTTCTGGAATATTTCTACAAGATTGAAAAAATTAATTAGCAACCTAAGCCAATACGGGCTAGATCGTAGTTAATTTCAACCTCCTAAAGAAAATTCAAAGTGTTTATTAATTATAGAATTTAAAACTATGAATAAGTCCACGTTGTTGGATTTAAACGGCGGTCAAAATGCATAAAGCTATTTGCCCATCCAATTGATAGCCAACCTTCTTTAATAAAAAGTTCCATTAACTTTGCCCTGTCAGTGCCAGCTAAAATTCGTACATCTACAGCAACACCATTGTGATGCTGGCCCGCATTAGCTTTTTTTGCTTCAACAGGATGCTTCTCACAACGATAAGCACTTGTTAGAGCGATAGGTTTTCCAAACTGGTTACGCACTCGTTGAAGCGATAGCATGGCATTAACATCCATTTGGTGGTCCATGTCATATTTCTTGCAATTTTCACAAGTACATTGAAGTTCATTGCGACTAAAATTCTTCGTAGCTTGCATTTATATCAGTCTTCCATATATTTATGTACATAGTTTTTAGAAACCAGTTTTTTAATTAATGTGGCATCTTCGTACATACTATTATCTGTTCTAGACCTTAATGTTGATGCTATTTCATCAAGCACTTTCAAAAGCATTTCTGATCCAAGCCTTTTCAGAATCATAAGTATAATTTTTTTCATTGATGGTTCCTCCAATAACCATATACTGTCTAACACATAGAATTTATTGTTTCGCTTCTAAGACACTTACTTTTTGTTCCAAGACACCAACCCGTTTTGGTAAGGTTTCTACCTTTTTATCAAGATTGTCGACAACAATAGTCAATTTTGCAGAATTCCTGACTAAGTCGACGAAAACTTTTGCTACTCCCACTAGAGTGCAGACCATCATTGGCGCTATAACATAAATAACAAAAGAAAATATAATTTCTAATTCCATTACTAACCTTCTAGGAGGATGTAAATGAGTTTATTCAGCGTCCCAGCACACTGTGATTGTGTCCCCTCTAAAATCAACATCGTACCCTTCAACCTTTAGCAGCTTAATTACCGAAGAGATTACACACCTTAGCTCTTCACAGTCGCTCGGCTGTACAAGAGTTACAGATAATGTCGTATATGCTCTTTCTGAAATTGCTGTAATACTGTCTTTGATATTATTAAGCAGAGCCAATGTTTTGACTATTACTTGCTCCGACTGTTCACTCATTTCATCGCCCCATAAAAAAGCCCCGCTCAAGGAGCAGGGCTTATATAAAAAACCAACCTTACAACAGTTAAATTAGCCGTTTAGTGTTCATCATTTGATTACAAATTGTCTATCTTCGTACATATTAGCACACTGGTTACCTTTGTCAATTATTTTTGTAAGCTATTTTATGAGGGTAAGATAGTGGCAAACAAGAATGGCGAATAAGAAGACCAAGAATGATGGCTTACCCACATGATTCACATAGCCTCTATTTACTTAGCACCTTGTATCGCTACTTGGCTTGGGAGTATTAATTGCCCCATCCTCGTCTAAAACAAAAAGAGCCAATTCAAAGTTGCTTCATCCCTATATCAACTAGCTGTTATACGCCAGAACTTCACCAATAACTTATGAGGTACAATGAACTTATACTCATAAAAAACCCGCTAAATCAGCGGGCTTATTAAACTAGATAGGTCTGCTTATCATCTACCTTGAACTTGTTTGAGCGCTGCTCCTAAATCCAAATGAAAGCAGTGATTCCCAAACTTAAAACATTACCAGAACCTATTTTATGATAGTACAATCAATTGATGATTGGCTAATGAAGAGCCCTTATGAGTATCTTGTGATAGGTGATGACTGATTGCTCTTTTTGCATCATAAAGTCTCTTTTTATAAGTCGCTTTTGATACTTTGAGAAGATCCGCTCTCTCAGACTGATTTCTAGTTCCAAGTTCAAGCCCAGACAAACCGTACTCAATTGAAAGGACAGCACGAGCTTTTGGAGTCAATTCCTTTAAAAAAATAGTGTGTATCTGTTCAATTCGATCACTAATCAAGACTCCATCGGTTCCTCTTTTCATAGTACCTTTGTTCTTTCCAGTCTCAAAATTGCTTTCTTGGCCCAATCTTTTACATCTCTAGGTGACACGACACCTTTCTTGATCACCCAGTAAGCCCACACTTCAAGCAGAACATCATATTTACTCATTCTCATATTAGATATCAATGTCATTATATTCTAACCTAGCCAACAATTAACAAAATACAGTAAACCTTACAACGCACTATCCCATTTGACCTTATCTTCAAACAACTCCATAAGTGAGTATTTAAAACTTGAACCAATGAATAGCCAACAAACCAGTAGTCAATAATATAGGTAAGTCTACATTAACCTATTAAGTAAGCTGATCTCGATTTGAACTCACATATGTGATCAAATTAGACCAATAATCCATAAGTTCTATTTGGGTACAGAGCGTTACTTCACGACCTTAGTTTGGATTAAAATGCGTTAGATACAATCCAACTAAAGAATCCAAAACAACCACAAAAACAACGTCTTTTAAACAAAATCACCCCCTATTATATAAAGGTAAAAAATCAAAAAACTTCCTCATCCATAGGAACATCATACTCTATACCATCATCCTCAAATGGCACCAATTCACCGCTAACAATAATTACACCGTGACGAGTCTCAATCTCATCGATAATTTCATTAGCATCACTGTAACTATGGTTCATGCTATAAAAGAGCCCTCATTTTCATGTCATAATGAGCGCTCTTAATATGAACTTAATTTAACTTTTCGTCAATTGAAAGTTGGGGTGCGAATCCCGTTAGGATAAGTTATTGTGACAGAACCATATATAGCGCTAGCTTTTACTTTAGAGCCCAATATATTAATTTCAACAGACCCATCAGAGTTAAAAATACATGATTCAGTTATTTTAGATAACATAGAAGCAAACCTAATTCTATAGTCCTCATCTCTCATATTTGTAACTAACTCTTTCAGTCTTGAATGCAAACTTTTGTTACTATTTAAGCCAAATTCACTTAGTTTTATATTATTCTGTTCAATTTGCTGAATTAGTTCGAGTTTTTTGTTCCTCAAAGACCTTTAACCTTTCAATCAGTGTTTCACTAGGGACCTCGGATAGAGCAGTTGCTAAATTGTTAATTTTGTCTTTTTGAGACTTTAATTGAACGTGAAGAGAGTCAATTTTTGCCTTAATATACCCTTTTTGCATATCTTCATTAGACGATTCATCAGAAAACTCAACTGTTGTACATATGTATGCAATCAGAGCTTCTACATATTTGTACCTAAAGTTAGGAAGGGCACATTTAGTTTGAGAGTTTCTCGATGTCGAGCACGTTAGATATTTGTAATTTTCAATTTGATTGTCACTCGCCCTAAGACGATTTTTTCCATGCATATATAATGGTGCACCACAGACTCCACACGTAGCTATACCTGTCAATACATTAGACGTCCCCTTGTTACGTCCTATGCCCGTGTTATTAGAGTTCCTTTGTAGTAATGATTGAGCTTGATAAAACGTATCTTTAGTAATAACTGCAGGAAAAAAGTGTTCCTCTTTAATCGACTTAGCGTCCAACTCTCCATAAGTTGATTTGCTTTTTAGCACCGCATTCACCGTCGAAGAAGACCAAATCTTTGAGCTACCAATTGTCTTAACTCGCTCCTCATTGAGCTGTCTGGCTGTCGAATTCACAGAGCCAAGTTCCAAATAGATTTCGAACACTTTCTCGACTGACTCTGATTTATCATTTAAGATGTATTCTTGAATTTCTTCATCATAGTTAACCCATTGAGGAGATCTCAGCTTTGGCTTTTTGCCATTTTCTACACGCTCCCTTTTTGCTTTCCACGTACTGCTTGCGCGGCTTGATTTAGTTTTAGATTCTTCATATGCATGAAACAAACTTATAACCATAATCATTAACTCATCGACATCACTCGAAGATCTAGGTGTTATAATTTTTCCATCTCTTAGAGTTACAATATTGATCCCTTTATCTAGAATACATTGAACTTTGGCAACCGCTGAGGCTAACTGATCTCGATTTAGATTTTCTATACTATCAATTAATAAGTATGCATTTTTAGGAACAGAACCTGCGTCAATTTCTTCGAGTATGAAAGACAATACATCTACAGCACTAGAGTCATGTCGAAAGCCAGCCGTTTTTGAATCCAAATTTACGCTTAGAAGCTTCGCATCATTGTCTTGACACCATTTTTTTGCAGACTTAGATTTGGTCGCATTTGAGTCTTTGTTTCTTTTCATAGAATAACTGTATTGACAGTACATAACTGCGCAAATCTGTTCGATCATTAAATACCTCCTGTTGCATTTATGTGATAGTACCACTATTTCAACATGTGTCTATTTTTTCGGAAATTACATATAGACAACAAAGCATGGTAGCTTCCTTTACTCAAATATCAGTAATTCAAGCCAGAACCATGCTGGAAAGCGTAATACTCTGATATTAAGAAACAATTAGACTTCATTTCATTGTTAAATATGTTAACTACCTAGGTGCTTGGGCTTTACTTCCCAAAACCCTGAAATTTAAACTAACACTATTTTTTACAGCATAAGTCCTGTCATATGCTGTGGAAGCGTGACTAACACATTAAAAAATGATTTGAAGTCAATTACAAAAGCCAATCTCTGATTGGCTTTTTTGTTTCCTCAACTTGCATCCCTTACGTAAATGACTGATTATTTGTATAGTCAAATAAAGGAAACATACAATGTCCTCTGAACCGCTCTATCTGCAAATTAAACAGTTTATCGATGACAATATTACATCTGGTCGCTGGCCTCACGGTCATCGGATTACAACAGAGGTAGAGCTCGCTAATCAGTTTTCAGTCAGCCGTATGACGGTCAACAAGGCGATCAGAGACTTGGTTAACGACGGAAAACTCACGCGTAAGCCTCGCGCAGGCACTTTCGTTAATCTTAACCAACATAAGCCGGAATCCCCCCTTCTCGACATTCGTAACATTTCGGAAGAGGTTCTAGAGCGCGGCAAGATATACAGTAACAAAGTCATAGCCCAATCTTCGCTCAAAGCCGATGATGTCATAGCGACTAAACTCGGAATAATGCAAGGCTCACCCGTATACTTCAGCAAGATTGTTCACTTCGAAGACGAAACTCCAATTCAACTCGAGGTGCGTTGGGTAAACGCCCACATAGTGCCAGATTATATCAATCAAGATTTTACTCAATTTACTCCTCACCAGTATCTGTCAAATAACTGCCCGCTCAGTGCGATAGAGCATACAGTTGAAGCCATAATTGGTGATGAGGAGATTAACGATGCACTCGAATTGTCAGAAGGCAACGCTTGTTTGCTCCTCAAACGTCGCACATGGAGTAATAACGCACTTGTAAGCTCTGCACTTCTCTACCATCCAGGCAATAACTACAAATTAAGCTCTAAGATAATGATCGATTAAAGAACATCATCCTCATTACCGATCACAATTTAGCAACATTCACCTTGCCGTAGTGAAACAAATACACTTTAATTTGTATATACATTTAAGGTGACCACTCGCTAGTGAGCAAACAATGGACAAAGGCAGCCCTCTAAAACTGATCAACGCTCGAATCGTATCAATGATCCCAGGTGATGATGGATACGCACTCTCTGAACCGAGCAGCATTCATATTCGAGATGGGAAGATCCATTCCATTCAAGTTGAAACACTGTCAAAGGACTGTTCAGAGCATGACGTAGAGGTATATGACTGCAGAGGAAGTTTGGTCACACCTGGCCTCATTGACTGTCATACTCACCTAATATTTGCAGGCAGTCGTGCGCAAGAGTTTGAGAAACGCCTTCAAGGTGTGCCCTATCAAGAAATCGCCAAACAAGGTGGTGGAATTCTCTCCACCGTCGCGGCTACTCGCGCTGCTAGCGAAGAGGAACTCGTCGAACTCGCTCTACCTCGACTTGATGGTTTAATTCGCTCGGGCGTTACGTCTATTGAGGTCAAATCGGGTTATGGTTTGAGTCTTGATGATGAAATAAAGATGCTCAAAGCCGCTCATCAACTAGAGCAATATCGCGACATCCGCGTGACAACGACACTTCTTGCAGCTCACGCTCTGCCTCCTGAGTTTGCTGGCAAGGCTAATCAATACATCGATTACGTGTGTAATGTCATTATTCCTAAAGTCGCTGAACTTCAATTGGCAACCAGTGTGGATGTGTTCTGTGAATCGATTGGTTTTGATATCGAACAAACCGAACGTGTCTTTCGTACAGCGACAAACCATGATTTGAAAGTTAAAGGGCATACTGAACAACTGTCGAACTTAGGCGGTACCGCTTTGACAGCGCGTTATAACGGACTCTCTGCCGATCACATCGAATACTTAGATGAAGAAGGTATTAAAGCCCTTGCCGATTCAGAAACCGTTGCAACGCTTTTGCCCGGCGCATTTTACTTCTTGAAAGAAACTCAAAAGCCGCCGATCGAACTGCTACGTCACTACAAAATCCCAATGGCCGTTGCCAGCGACCTCAATCCCGGAACTTCGCCATTCGCAGATTTGACCATGATGATGAACATGGCCTGTACTCTGTTTGGCCTCACACCGGAGGAAGCGCTGCGCGGTGTAACCCACCACGCAGCCAAAGCACTGGGTCAAAGTTGCTCAAGAGGTCAAATCAAAACAGGTTTCGATGCGGACTTGGTGGTTTGGAACGTGAGCCACCCTGCTGAACTGAGCTATGTCCAAGGAATAAACAAAGTCGAGTCTAGAATTATCAAAGGCAACATTTGCTCCTCTGTGGACAATGTTTAGAGGTTAAAAATGAGTATTAAAACTGACAACACACCTTGCCTAACAACCCACCATGAATTCGAATGGCAAGGTAGAACGGATCTTGAGGACGCAGAACTTGGTACGCGTGTTCATCACATTATCGAGTCGCAACAAGCCGTGAACTTAGCCGAACACGCTGATGCCGTATCGATTCTTGGCTTCGCCACCGATGCAGGTGTAGCGCGTAACAAAGGGCGAATCGGAGCAGGTAAAGGCCCAGACCAAATTCGCCAAGCCCTAGCCAATATGGCTTGGCACGAAAATTCTACTCTCGTCGACCTTGGAAACGTATATTGCCAA
Source organism: Vibrio aestivus (assembly GCA_003263845.1). Lineage (GTDB taxonomy): Bacteria > Pseudomonadota > Gammaproteobacteria > Enterobacterales > Vibrionaceae > Vibrio > Vibrio aestivus. Next base: position 36,004 of record JYJN01000111.1, read on the forward strand.
GGCGATCAGCTTGAATCAGCTCAAGTAGAGTGCGCTCGAGTTATCACAACGGCATTACAGCATACACCTGTTATCACGCTAGGTGGTGGACACGAGATTGCTTGGGCATCTTTTAAAGGACTCGCAGATCACTTTCATTACTTAAAAAGCAACACGCCCAAGATCGGCATTATTAACTTCGATGCTCATTTTGATTTGCGTAAATTTCAGCACGATAACGAAGAGATTAAACCAAGCTCTGGCACACCTTTCAGCCAAATCCAGAGTTACTGTGAGCAGCAGAACTGGGGTTTCAACTATGCCTGCTTAGGAGTAAGTCGATCAAGCAATACACCCGCCCTATTCCAACAAGCGGACTCTCTAAATGTGTGGTACGTCGAAGATAAACATCTCACCACACTTCATTACAACGAGCATTTAGCTCAGCTAGAAGCGTTTGTTGCATCCGTTGATGTTGTTTACCTAACCATTGATTTAGATGTATTTCCTGCCGCGACAGCGCCGGGTGTTAGTGCTCCAGCACCCGCTGGCGTCACGTTTGATGTCATCAGCGGCTATCTCGATTGTATTTTCAGTCACAGCGACAAATTACTCATTGCCGATATCGCTGAGTACAACCCAACTTATGACATTGATGGTCAAACCGCGCGTTTAGCAGCAAGGCTATGTTGGGAAATAGCCAATGCGATGTCGAATAGATAATTGAATGACCTTTCCCAACAGCAAGGGAATAAAAGCTAATAAACAGATAACCAAAAACGTTGGTTGACCGATTTAAAGGCTGCCAACGAAAAAAAAAGCGAAGTGCGAATAGTCACTCGCCAATGCATTACCTACAACCACATTACGTACAAACACTTTACCTACAAACATAACTATAAACGTTGAAACAAAAGTCAAAGAAGGAGTATCCAACATGACAGAGAGTCTTAGCAGCAATCCTCGCCTTGATACCACTCGCCTTGATACAAATAGAACGATTCGAGCCCCTCATGGCAGCGAACTGAGAACAAAATCTTGGCTAACGGAAGCGCCACTGCGCATGTTGATGAACAACCTAGATCCAGATGTGGCAGAACACCCACACTCACTAGTAGTGTATGGTGGTATAGGCCGTGCTGCGCGCAACTGGGAGTGTTACGACAAGATCGTGGAAGTGTTAAAGCGCCTAGAGGACGACCAAACGCTACTTGTTCAATCTGGTAAGCCCGTTGGTGTATTCCCAACTCATAAAAATGCCCCTCGCGTCATTATTGCAAATTCTAATCTAGTGCCTCATTGGGCTAACTGGGAGCACTTCAACGAGCTCGATAAGCAAGGCTTGATGATGTACGGTCAAATGACCGCAGGAAGCTGGATCTACATTGGCTCACAAGGCATTGTCCAAGGCACTTACGAGACTTTTGTCTCTGTTGCGAAGAAACACTTCGACGGCGATGCGACTAACCGATGGATCTTAACTGGTGGCCTGGGTGGTATGGGCGGTGCACAACCCCTTGCTGCAACTATGGCTGGTTTTTCAATGATCGCCGTAGAATGCGACGAATCACGTATCGATTACCGACTACGCACAGGCTACGTGGATAAAAAAGCCACTAGCCTTGACGAAGCTTTGGCGATGATTAATGAGACCGACAAGCCAATCTCAGTAGGTCTATTAGGCAATGCAGCGGATGTATTCCCAGAACTCGTTGAACGTAACATCACACCTGATGTTGTTACTGACCAAACATCGGCTCACGATCCACTCAACGGCTACCTACCGCAAGGCTGGTCTATGGAACATGCGCAATCAATGCGCGAGCAAAACGAAGCTAAAGTAGTAAAAGCGGCGAAAGAATCGATGGCCATTCAGGTTTCAGCCATGTTGGAGCTACAAAATCACGGTGCAGCAACGCTTGATTATGGTAACAATATTCGTCAAATGGCGTTAGAAGAAGGCGTTCAGAATGCCTTCGATTTCCCGGGGTTTGTTCCGGCTTACATCCGCCCTCTATTCTGCGAAGGTATTGGGCCATTCCGCTGGGCTGCGTTATCTGGCGACCCTGAAGACATCTACAAAACGGACCAAAAAAGTAAAAAGAGCTGATTCCAGACAATCCGCATCTCCACAATTGGCTAGATATGGCCAAAGAGCGCATTCAGTTCCAAGGGTTACCTGCTCGAATCTGTTGGGTTGGCCTAAAAGATCGAAAACGTTTAGGTGAAGCCTTCAACCAAATGGTGAAAGATGGTGAGTTGAAAGCACCAATCGTCATTGGCCGTGATCACCTTGATTCTGGCTCGGTTGCTAGCCCTAACCGTGAGACTGAAGCTATGATGGATGGCTCTGACGCCGTATCAGATTGGCCACTACTCAATGCTCTTCTGAATACCGCAGGTGGCGCTACTTGGGTTTCACTGCATCATGGGGGCGGCGTTGGTATGGGCTTCTCGCAACATTCTGGCATGGTTATTTGCTGCGATGGGAGTGATGATGCCGCAGACCGTATTGCGCGAGTTTTACATAACGACCCTGCTACCGGTGTCATGCGCCATGCGGATGCAGGTTACGATATTGCTAAACAGTGCGCAGCCGAGCAAGGGTTAGACTTACCTATGCTCAACGAAGAACTGAAGAACTTGAAATAGGCTAAGAAACAAGGAATGAATGAGATGTTAAACCTGTTACTAAAACCCGGACACCTTAGCCTAAAAGAACTAAGACAAGTCAGCCGATCACCTATCAACTTGCAGCTTGACCCTAAAGCCCATCCAGAGATTAATGCCAGTACTGATGTGGTTAACCAAGTCATCGCTGAAGACCGCACTGTTTACGGCATCAATACGGGGTTTGGATTGCTCGCCAACACTCGTATCGCGCCTGAAGACCTCGAAACGCTTCAAAAAAGCATCGTTCTTTCTCATGCTGCGGGAATTGGTGAGCTAATGGCCGATGAAACGGTTCGCCTGATGATGGTACTGAAAATCAACAGTTTGGCTCGCGGCTACTCAGGTATTCGACTAGAAGTTATCCAAGCATTGATTGAGCTTGTTAACTCACAAGTTTACCCATGTGTGCCACAAAAAGGTTCTGTCGGTGCATCTGGTGATCTAGCACCGTTGGCTCATATGAGCACTGTCCTGTTAGGCGAAGGTGAAGCCAGGCATAATGGCAAAATTATATCAGGCCAAGAAGCGCTTCAAATTGCTGGCTTAGAGCCGGTCACGCTTGCACCGAAAGAAGGCCTAGCGCTACTCAATGGTACGCAAGCATCAACCGCATTTGCATTAGAAGGCTTATTTGTTGCGGAAGATCTTTTCGCTTCTGCGACCGTGTGTGGAGCGATGTCGGTAGATGCTGCACTTGGCAGCCGACGTCCATTTGATCCTCGTATCCACCGCGTGCGTGGGCATCGCAGCCAAATGGATGCAGCAACGGCCTACCGCCATATTCTCGACAGCCGAAGCGAAAATTGGAGAATCTCACA
>JYJN01000112.1 GCA_003263845.1 Vibrio aestivus
AGTACCGAACTTATTACTTAATAAGCACCTAAGCTCAATACTTCAAAATATGGACCGACACACGAGGTTCGCTTTCTCTTAAACGTAAGCGTGACCTCAACCTTGGTAAGGTTATACTCAATCAACTGAGCTAGTGTCGTTTTTTGTCACCGTTAAGTACGATGAGGACTGTTCCGCTTTCTTCATAAAGAAATTGGAGCGACACACGAGGTTCGCTTTCTTTTAAACTTAAGCGTGACCTCAACCTTGGCAAGGTTGCGCTCTACCAACTGAGCTAGTGTCGCAAATGGAGGCGCGTCCCGGAGTCGAACCGAGGTCCACGGATTTGCAATCCGCTGCATAGCCACTCTGCCAACACGCCTTTTTTCATCAAGCTTTAGGTCACCCCCGCCGCGTTCGATGCATACTTTAATGATTAAGGATTGAGAGTCAAACAAAAAACGAAAAAAACAATTCACTTGCTGACATTTAAAGCAAATCGTCCAAGGAACACACCATTTCAGGCCGCATTACCACTTTTTCATTAAGCGACCCATGAAGTTTGAATGGTAAGACCAACAATGATCGAACATTTCCATCAACTGCGGATTGCCATATTTGGACACGCTAACCGCATGAAAACGGTTTTTGGTTTTCTTAAGTTCTTCAACTTTAGCCACCATTTCATCAGACTGCTTCGGTGCTATGAAATCTGAAAGGACAATCAAGTCGGCATTGCGATACTTCTCTTGATTCATCACATCGATCGAGTTGTGAATTGCTTTCTCAAAATCAGTACCGCCGTGGAATGTATAAGAGAGGAAATCACTCGCCTCACGAAGACCATCCTGCCTGGTTAACTCGTATGTGATCTGCTCAGTTGAAAACAGCATCACGTAACAATCTCGACCTTCTGCCAGCGCAATTTGCATCAGTGCATACGCCATCGCCTTAGCACAGGTTTCTGGGAAACCCTTCATTGAGCCCGATGCATCGACACAGATGACAAACGGCCCCTTCTCGATTTCCATATCCGAGTTCTCAGGCTTCTGAGCACGAACTTTACGCAAAGTGCGCGCTTTGCCTTTGGTTCGGTAGTTCATCAAACGCTTATCGACCAAGTGCTTGTAGAACACAACTTCAAGTTCTGGGTAAGCCAAGAACATGGTTTCGTTTGGTAGCAGTTTGTTTAGATCGTCACCTTCATGTACACCCACGATATCGTCAGTGGCTTCGTCGGATAGTTCTTCAACCATCTCAAGCAGATCTTCACGTTGATGAAGGAAATCGGGATCGTCCACTTGGCTTGCCATGCGGCCTAGCTTTTCTGCGATTTCTTGCAGGCCTTTATTCTTTTTCAGAAAGTCCGCTAAGCGGTGCATCACCGTTAGATCGGTTTTACTTAACTTGGCTGAAGCCATATCCCACAGACGGCCAACTTGAGCTTCATCGCCTGACATCGCAACATCATCCATCGTGCTGATGGTTTCGATGCGTTGATACAAATCCTTGAGTACTTTCTCTTTGTTGGCTTCAAGCTCGCTGACTTGAGCCTGCTTGATCGCTTCGCTTAAGCTTTTATACCACTGGTCACAGAAGTAATGCGGGAACATAGGGTTGTTCACGCCTTTGTTCTTTTCCATCAATCTGCGCGCTTGAAGGTAAAATGCAGAGTGCCATTCAAGCTTTTTAATTACGTCGTTAATCTTGACGAAAAACGTCGCTTCATCCCAATGGATCACTTCTTGGTAAAGGTTGATCTCTTGAACAAAGCGCTCAGTCTCGCAAACTTTAGTAATGCGTTTCTTAACATTGCCACGCCATTTCATCAGGTGATTCTTCATTGAAGATTTCACACCTGGATTTTCGGTGACCGCCATCATCTGAGAGCGCGCCATAAGGTCATTCACTGCTGTATCAATTATGCCTGATTCAGCAACCATCAAAGCAAGATTTAATCCATCAGCACCTAACATATCGCGCCCCTACTATTTAAAATTAGCATTTGAAACTATGCATTTACTATTAAGCCTTTGCCCTTAAGCAAAGTACTTATCCATATTCTTGATACGTTGCGCCGAACGCTCACACTCACCTCGAACTGCTTCTAAACGACGTTGAAGACTTTGCAGTCCTTCTTCCATAACTCGCGGCAGTTCACGCTCAACAAAGCTGTGAGGCAACGCACCATGAAAGTCTGATTTGGCTTTTCTCAGCAAATGATCGGCTTTATCAAGCTGTTGAATGGCTTGCTCTGTTTTAGCTAGCCACTGCTGATACAACTCACTATCTATACCTTTGTTAGTGACAATTGCCACCACAACACTACGATTAGCGATATCTTTAATGACTAGCTGGTTCGAACCGTCCACATCAAAGTGCAGGCGGCTTATGTCCGTGCTCTTATTTACAAAACCATTGATGTCACCTTGGCCTTCTTTGATGATTTTCTCTAGCTCAGATTTAGGCACATACACATACCAAGTATCGCCCTTCTCCGTTTCGCTCACGGACATATTACTTTGTAGCAATACAAGCTTGACCATGCCGCTCGTCACGTTCACTTTGTAGCTCTTGGCGTCAGAAACATCATAAGAGTGCGTTGTTTGCTTTTTAAGTAAGCCAGATGTACCACCTTCAAGCAGCTGCACACCATACTCAGACTCCAAAGCCTCTTGAATGTCATCTAGTTCTTCTTTGCAAAGGTTAATTTGCGTTTCAACTTCAGCCTGATCGAAGGCATGTTCAGAGGCGAACTTTTTAATAACAGAGCGTACGACATCACGCGATTCTGGACTGTTCCATAAGCAGTCTTGAAGCAATAGCAGGTCGAGTGGATTTATCGAATCTCGACCATTAAAGAACGCACTCGCTTTAAGCAGTTTTACCGCCTTTTTCCACCGACGGTCAGACACATACATGTCGGTGTCAGCAATATCGAGACCTTGCGATTCAACCGTTTCTTCTAATAGAGTTTTCAACTCGTAGAGCTTGTTAAATACCGCATCAGACAACTCAAGTTTGTCGAGCTGCTGCTGCCAATCATGGTATTCCTGATCGGTAATCGCTAAACCTTCTGGAATAACGGCCTCTTGAGGGGTACCAACGGTCAGCATCGACTTAAAGTTCTGCTTATTTTGAATACGATTGACGAATACACGGACCAACATGCGGTCGTACAGAGCATCTAGGCCACTGTCGTCATCAGGAAGCTCATTTGAAGCAGAAACAAGCAGCCTCATTGGAACACGCTCAACGTCACTGCCGTTCTTGAACGTCTTTTCATTGACGACAGTTAATAGAGTGTTAAGAATTGCAGGGCCGGCTTTCCATATTTCATCCAAAAATACGACCTGAGCCGTAGGAAGGTAGCCATCTGTTAATCGAAGGTAACGACCGTTATCTTTGAGTTCTTGGATACTTAAAGGGCCGAACACTTCTTCCGGCGTCGAAAATCGAGTCATTAAATATTCAAAATAACTGGAATTATCAAACGCTTGAATGAGGCGTTTCGCGATTAAACTTTTCGCAATACCAGGAGGGCCAAGTAAAAAAACGCTCTCTCCTGCAAGGGCTGCAAGCAGACATAATTTAATGGTATCTTCACGTTCATAAACACCATCGGAGAGTGCTTTGGTCAGCTTATTTATTCGTTCCGAGAGCAATGCTTTTTGCGCATGAGAAGCTTTTTGGGGAGTAAACATTACAACAAACCTCGGGTTGGGACTTTTTCTGTGTATATATACTTTTATACAGTTGTTATCATCTTGTTACAAGTGGATTTTTCCAATTGATAGACCCACTTATATCAGATGCAATCATCCCGACTTTGCATGAAATCATTGTTTCCATTTTTGAGAGGTTCATCACTCCTGTTGGCTTCCAGCCTAGCTGACACGTTTATTAGCGCTTTCTTTAGTCTGTAAATATCGTTATCGTGACAACAGAACTAAAGCAACAATGATGAATGCATGAGCAATACAATCCACACTTGGAAAAACATCTCGCTACTCGAAGAACAAGTTGCGCTACCCAATAACAAAACCGTTACCCACACCACCATCAAACATCCTGGCGCATCCGTCATCTTGCCTGTGACGTCTGATGGCAAAATTGTCCTCATCAATCAATTTCGGCCTTCTTTAAAAAAATGGTTGCTAGAGCTGCCAGCTGGCACCATTGAACAAGATGAGCTGCCGCTAGACTGCGCCAAGAGAGAACTTGAAGAAGAGACTGGATTTAGCGCCAACGAATTCATCTCATTGGGTCAAGTTACACCTTTAGCCGGATTTTGTGATGAAATCCAATACCTTTTCGTTGCTAAAGAACTCATGAACACCAACCGTTTCAATTGTGATGACGATGAAGTTATTGAAGTCATCACATTATCAATGGACGAGCTAGAAGCTCGTATAATCGAAGGCACCATTACTGATGCCAAAACCATCGCTTGCCTAAGTAAAGCTAAGCTTTGCAACTCAATATAGAAACAATTTGGAGCTAGGAGACAATATGGACTTTCGTTCAGACACAGTGACACGACCTACGCCGGCTATGCGCGAAGCAATGGCTAATGCAGACGTTGGTGATGACGTTTATGGCGATGACCCAACCGTCAATGATCTTGAAGCTTGGGCTGCCGAGCGTCACGGCTTTGAAGCTGCCCTGTTTACCAGCTCAGGGACTCAAGCAAACTTACTCGGTTTGATGGCGCATTGTCAGCGTGGTGATGAATATTTGTGTGGCCAACAGGCTCATAACTATAAATATGAAGCCGGTGGAGCGGCGGTATTGGGATCAATTCAACCCCAACCTATCGAGAACAACCCAGACGGTACACTCGACTTTAACAAGCTAAAAGCCGCTATTAAACCCGACGATAGTCACTTTGCACGAACAACACTGTTGAGTTTAGAGAACACCATCAACGGCAAAGTGCTTCCAATGGAATACTTGGCTCAAGCGCGTCAGTTTGTTGACCAGCACAATCTGTCTCTGCATCTTGATGGCGCACGTGTTTATAACGCTGCAGTAGCACTCGATGTCGACGTGAAAGAGATTGCTCAATACTTTGATTCCATGACAATCTGCCTTTCAAAAGGATTAGGTGCCCCTATTGGTTCTCTATTGTTAGGTTCTGCAGAGTATATAAGCCGAGCTCGCCGCTTAAGAAAAATGGTGGGTGGCGGAATGCGTCAGACCGGGATTTTGGCAGCCGCAGGAAAACTAGCGCTTACCGAACAAGTAGCTCAATTAAAGGTCGACCACGACAACGCGAAACAACTCGCAATAGGCTTGTCTAAGCTTAAGGGCTTTTCGGTTAAACCAGAACTGGTTCAAACCAATATTGTGTTTGCCAAGGTTGCTCCGAGTGTGAATATTCACGAAGTCGCCGACAAACTTGCACAAGATGGAATCACCATTTCACCCGGAAACCCAGTCCGTTTCGTCACCCACAAAGACATCACTCTACAAGATATTGAACTGCTTCTCGAAAAGCTCGCACAATACGATTAATCACTTGAGCTTCCCCTTAGGGGAGGCTTTAAGCTTTCAAGAAGTTGATGACTTAATGCGATTTTCACAAAACTTTATGAACATTCTTTGCAGATCAATAATCACTTCGGTATGCTTTTTAACCTCAGCCTTTTCCTTTCAAGTCACAGCAAGCTCTGGCGATCCTGTAGTGGGAAAGATGAAATCTCCAAGCTGTGTATTCTGCCATTCAGTATCAGGTCCTGAGCCCAACCCTGCGTACCCCAACCTGAAATCACAAAATGAACTGTATCTCTTTAACTCTATGAAAGATTACCAGAACGGTTCAAGGCAAGGGGCAATGGCCGATATGATGAAGGCTCAATTACAGCATTTAAATGACCAAGATCTTCGAGATGTCGCTGCTTATTACTCAAACCTTGAATAATTAAACAAGCTCTGAGCTGAGAAGTGTTTGGCTTACGTAGACCACTGGGAGGATTTTTGTTTTGTGCCCCATAGTAGGGCCTGCGCATGAATCGTCACAGCACAGGCCATATAGAAACGCCGGGCTCTACGTTACAAGTAGTAGCTATAGGTGAACTTTAGCTCGGTGTTTTGATCATTGTGACCAAAGCTTTGGCCCGCGTCATCGAAGTACTCAGTATAAGTCAATTTGCCCCAGTGTTTACGGTTTTCAGTCAACGGCGCTTGAACCGCAAGATCCAACTGCAACGAATTCACTGTACCCACTGCACCACCAAAGTCGATCATGCTGTATTGAGGGTTTATTTGAAGATGCGTACCGTTTTCGTGAAGGTATATTGAGTTCAAATAGTTAAATTGAACGCCGTACGCTGAACTTTTTGTGCCAAGGATGTCTTTCGCAAAATCGCTATTTTGGCCATAGGCAGCTGCAACGATTGGGAAAGATAACCAGTTATCAAAAGGTGTATTGACGCGGATTAAACCACCTATTGCGAATAAACGATCGTTTATCGCGCCATCAACGAAACTCGTTTCAATGTAATCTAACGATACACCTAGCATAGGTGCATTTTCCCACTCAGTTCGTTTCACTTCAAAGTAGCGCGCTCGAACTTGAGACAAATCGAAACTGTCATCAGCTGGATACACGTTCGCGTTTTCTTGTCCTTGAATGGTCAATTGACCTAAAAACAAATTTCCATTTTGTTTTGCACCAGACATTTGTCCTACTAGCTGAGCCATATTATTGTCTTGCTCACCTAAACTCTGTACACCGTATGTAGCTGTAACAACCGTTGACACCTTTGTGTGATCACCTGGATCAGGTGCATTGTCTTGTTCAGCCGCTTCATCAGCAAACACAATGGATGAAGAAAGTAGTAGGGCACTGCATGTGGTTAGTTGTTTCAATACTGCCATGGTACAAACCTTTTATAGTCATTGGATAATTGATTCAATAAATCAAATTCCGCACAACCTTATAAAAAGTAGGCATTTGACGACAACCAAATAAAAAAACTAAAAATGAAAAAAAATAGTCATAAATAATTCATGTAATTACAAAAATTCTCTAGTAATCATTCTGTCAGTACTTTGCTCCTGATCAAACATGCACAATCCATAATTTTGCTAGTATTTCTTCACTATAATGAAAAAAAACAAATGAAGCTTTTATCTATGACCGCCCTTTCTCTTGAACCGCCTGTTTATAATGTCGGTGGTATCTTGTACTCACCGACTTCTGGAGCAATTGAACTTGACGGTGAACGCAGCCAATTGCGAGCAAGAGAAGCAAATTTGTTACATGCTTTGATCCAAAGCTTTCCTGAAGTTCTTTCTCGAACAGCCATCGAAGAGCAGCTTTGGAAAGATTCCTACGCCACCAATGCAACAATCAACCAAACCGTCAAGGCGTTACGGTTTTCTTTAAAAGACGACCAACGTACGCTGATTCGTACGATTCCAAAGCAAGGATACGTTCTATCCACAAAACCTCAGGTGTTAAAGCAGGAAAATGAAGAAAAGGAGGAAGCCCTCCTATTAACAGAGTCAGTCCCACAAAAGGAATCGTCGACAGATCTACTACCAAAACAGCCACCTCTTTTTTCCCTTAAACAATGGGGGTGTATAGGCATAGCTACTTCGGTCGTATTTTTAGCAGCACTTTCTGGTGTTGGTGCCACCAAGAATGAACGGACCAGCCAGCAACATGGACAGAACTGGTTTCTATTCCCACATAGTCAGGAAGAACTCGATCAAGTTCCACTATTGGATACCACTAACCAGCAGTTTATTACTAAAGAAGATGACCAATACAGAATTTGTGTCAACGAAGGAGATTTTTTGCAATGCTTCAACCGTTAACGGCTCGAATTACGATAATCAGTTGTCTTCTGATCAGCGCATTCTTTATCGGCAACCAAATATACCAATATCAATCCAATCCATTGCGCCTCTACAGTGGCGTTTGGAAAGGCTCTGATTTTGTCACTGTCAACGGTCACCAAATTGAAACCGAGGCCACGTTAATCATTGAACCAGAAAACAGTCACTTATCCGTTAACCAAACGTACGAAAACGTGAATTACACACTCGACGCTAATGTTCGTCCGAGACGAGTCAATCATGAGTCTACACATATCGAACTATACAATCGCTCAGTTCATGGTCTAGATAATTTCATTGAGGCCACGAATATTTCAGTTCCCACTCAGGCAAACTTACTTTCCGTTAATATCTGGCGACTTGAAGAAGGAAAATTGTTCCTTCAAACCCGATTAAATGGCATTGAGGAGCCCGTTGAAATGATTTTAAAAATCAAATAGTTAGGTTGCTTTTACATTTTTTTATTTCATCAATTTACATAAATTATTTTTTTTACTTGAAAGATACTTTTTTTGGTTGGAGAGCCCTCCGAGCAACGTTGTTTAATAGTTCCAAGAACGTAACACGTTTCTAGAACTAAAACTTCTTTGGGCGTAACAGCTCATCAACTAATTAAGGTATCAAAAATGACGGTATCCGCTCCTTCTGTTCCTACACCAGAAGAAAAATCAGGGCTAGCCAAATGGTTCCCGCTGATCGTTCTTCTTGCCGCGCAGTTTTCTACAATGGCAGACAACTCTGGCTTAGCAATCTCTACTGATGCACTCATTGCACTTCACGGTGCAACCATGCCTCAGATTCAAATGGCAAATGCTATGTACCCTCTCATCGCTGGTGCAGGCATGATTGCCGGTGGTCTTATTGGCCTAATCATTGGCTGGAAGCGCCAAATGGTTATCGGTGCAGGTATGTTGGCAATCGCTTCTTTTGGTGCTGCTTTTGCGCCAAACATGGAAGTGCTTAATTACGGTGCTCGTGTTGGTGCGGGCCTTGGTGCGTGTTTGCTTATTCCTGCGGTACTCGCCAACGTTGCTGGTATCTACAAAGGCAAAGATCAAGCGATTGCATTCTCAGCGATCGCCGCATTGGTTGGCCTTGCAAGTGCTATCACACCTCTTCTGTTTGGCTATATTCTTGACGTTGCTAGCTTCCAAGTTGCCTTCACTGGGCTAGGGTTTTACTGCCTGCTAGTCATGTTTGGCTCAATGAAGCTCCCTACTCTTGATTCAGCACCTTTCAAAGGTAAGTTGGATGTGATTGGTATCGCTCTAGCGGGTGCAGGTCTACTACTATTTGTTACTGGCCTACTAAAAATCTCTGAGTGGGGCTTCATCGCACCACTGACAGATTTCACTATAGCGGGCCTATCTCCAGCAATTCCAACGGTACTGCTTGGCGCTGCTGTTCTGAAAGCACTAATGGTTTGGGAACGTCGTTTTGAAGCAACAGGTGGTACACCTCTACTTCCTTCTTCATACGTAAAAAACCCACAAGTCGTTGTTGGTCTTGTACTTTGTGCGGTAATCTTCCTTCTATTTGGTGCAACTGGCTTCATCAACGTATCTTACATGCAGCTAGTCGCTGGTATGAGTGCATTCTCTTCGGGTATGGCACTATGTGCATTCGCTTTAGGCATGATGATCGGTTCTTTAGGTGCACCTGCTAAGCTTGCACACCTAACTTGTCAGCGTATCTGTCAACTAGGTTTCGTCGTTGCAGCAGCAGGTACTGGCCTAATGTTCCTTGGCTTTACAGCTGAAGGCATCACCGTATGGCAATATGTTTCACTGACTATTTTCGGTATTGGTGCAGGCCTTCTCGCTTCTCAAGCTTCTATTGTTGTTACATCTGCGCTAAGTGAGCGTGAAGCGCAGCAATCTGGTGGTATTCAAGCAACTTCTCGTAACGTGGGCCAAGCTTTTGGCGTTGCTATTCTTGGTTCTATCATGCTGTTCTCACTGACCGGTGCAATCAAGTCAAAACGTTGAAAGTCATGACGGGTTAAGCGCAGAAACAAAACAAATCATCATTGAGCAGCCTTCTTTGCCATTTGTATCAAATGATATGGCCATTGATTTGATGGAAAATCTAATTGCAGACAAAGAAGAGCAGCGTATCGTTATCGAAGTTATGGCTGAGTCGCGACTTCAATCTGTACATTATGCACTTGTTGCACTCATTATGTTGATGTTAGGAGGCTTAGTACTGTGTAGTAAGTTACCTAAGCGTTCACTGATGAGTACAGAGTAACTCTTCATCTAAGCCTCGGCACTGCCGGGGCTTTCTTCATTTTGATAATCCTAATAAACCAGTGAGGCAATTATGGTTAACGCCTTAGACAATAAGAAGGGATTCATTTTATGGGTACTATGTCTAGCTCAATTCACGCTATCAGCTGATGTCGCCAACTTATCGATCTCGACTTCTACTCTTGTCTCTACATTCAATACCGATATATCTTCCATTCAGTTACTCGGTAGTATCCAGCCCCTAATCGGCGCTGCATTGATGCTTTCAGCCAGCATGTTCGGCCTTATTATAGGCTGGAGACGACTGCTTATTATTGGCACTTCCATAGGCTTGATTTCTTCCTTATGCTTTCTGTTCGCCAATGATGTACGTTTTCTGATTCTGGTTGTGCGTCCATTAGCTGGAATTGCTTCAGCCTTAATACTTCCAGCAGTCTTAGCCCTTGTTGTTGCCCATTTCCCTGGGAAAAAGCGTGCGCTAGGTTTTGGACTTCTAGCCGGAGCGACCGGTCTTGCTGCGGCGATAACACCTTTGCTAAGTGGCTGGATTCATGACAACTTTAGTTGGTATTGGCCGTTTATCTTAGTTTGCGGTTTATACGCAGCAACCCTTATTGGCGCAATATTTGGCATTACGCCCATTCACACCAATCAGCCGAAAAAGCTAGACATCCTTGGGATGATCATTGGTGGCGCCAGCATTACCACCATCTTCTTGGGTTTAATAAAAATGCCCTATTGGGTAATGCC
>JYJN01000113.1 GCA_003263845.1 Vibrio aestivus
GCTTTAAGAGGTTTCTCTCAAAGCGGACGTGCATTCTAGCGAGATAAGCGTCAGTGTCAATCACTTTTTTGCTTTTTTTATTCTCGTTGTTTAGAACGAAAATAATTTCTCTTTTTTGAAGCTTTGTCCTGCTGACCTTAGCTGAAGCCTTGTGGCGTCTGCCGTGTCAGTGGATGCGCATTATAGGGAGAATCATGAGCTACGCAAGCGCTTTTTTGAAATAATTTAAAAATAATGCATTTTCGGTGAATAAAGCACCAAACCATAAAAAAAGAGAGCAATTTGCTCTCTTTTTTACTACATAACATTAACTATTATTAGATGAATGCATACGCATCAGCATACATCTGGTCACTTTGAGCATTTAAGTTTTGCGTAAACTGCTCTCTTGCCGCTCCAGCCATCTCAAATCGACCTGCTATATAGATGTCGAAGTTTTCTAATGTATCAAAGTCACTATGAATCGCTTGTAGCACGTTACCTGTCTTTCCTGACCATGCATCTTGCGCAGATTCTACAACAGGTACAAATGTCACATTGCTATGTTCACTCATGATCTTATCTAGCTCGGCTTTCGCGTATAACTGAGAAGCATCTTTCGCGCCCCAGTATAGGTAGATAGTGTTGTTCTTGCCCTGCGCAATACAATGATCCAAGATTGAGCGTACATAGCTAAAACCTGTTCCGCCAGCAATTAGCAGAATTGGATTTTCACTTTCTTCACGTACCCATGCATCACCATGTGGAGCATCGATTGTGATTTCGCTGTTGTTTTCTAATGCAGCCTTCATCACTTCGACAACTTCTAGCGCATAAGCGTTTTGTTCAGCAGCACCAATATGAAGCTCTAATTCCCCTTCGTGACGACACGGGCTACTTGCAATAGAGAACGGGCGCTTGTCTTTCTCTCCCATCACGACTGTTAGATACTGACCGGCTTTAAATGTTACAGGCGTTTCAGGGTGTAATAAGATGCGATATGTGTTCGCAGCTAATGATTCAATTGACTTAACTTTACATTGGGTGGTCATGGGCTTCCTCTTGCCTACTCTTCTAGAGTCAGGACTAAATGACTTTCTGCAATGGCCTGACAAGCAAATATCCATCCTTGTTGTTGCTCTTTCTCTGTAAGCATTGGTTCTAGATGGTAGCTGACTTGCCTTCAAGCTTTCGGCACAAGCATGCTGCGCATGCTCCTACCTGACAACGATTTGGAAACGGTATATTGCTGTTGAGCGCCGCTTCCAAAATCGTTTGGCCATTTTGCACTTCAAACTGAATGTTGTTTGGCTGCAAAGTGACGATATAACTCATAGGATACCTAACTTATCCCATATCTCATCGATTTTTGCCACTAGCTGGGGATCTTTCTCAATTGGTGTACCCCAATCTCGCGACACTTCACATCCGAGTTTATTTGTTGCATCTAACGCGATTCGTGAAGAGCCATCTTCGGCGATGATGGTATCCCGTGATGGGTCCATACGGGTGGTTACCGCCCATATAATGTCATTCCAGTCTTTGGCATTCACATCTGTGTCGCATACGACGATAAACTTAGGCTGTTGAGGCAGAGTGCTCTGCTGCCACATCGCATCGATCAGTTGACGAGATTCGCCTTCTTGCTGTTTATTCATTGTCACGATAATGAACTGACCATTTGATTCTTCAGGCACAGCAACATCAATCACTGAATCACTCAATGCTTTGATCGCTTCTTTATCAACAGACTCATTAGCCACTGGTTCTCTTTCATTCGGCTCTCGATTTGATATCGCAATCTCCGCATCCCACTTACGAGTGGCATCTAGGCCCATCTTTGAACCTAATCCGGCGACAGGTGAAGCAAAATCGAGAGAGTCAATCGGCGTATTATCAATCATGACGATGTCTTGCTCTGGCTGCATAGTCGAAACCATCGCTGAGATAACGTCTTCCCAGTTTCTTGTATTCACATCATGATCGACAACAATTACAAACTTGGTATACATGAACTGGCGTAAGAACGACCAAACACCCATCATTACGCGTTTAGCATGACCCGAGTATTGTTTCTTGAGCGAAACAACCGCCATTCGATACGAACAGCCTTCTGGAGGAAGGTAAAAGTCTTCTATCTCAGGAAACTGCTTCTGGAGAATCGGTACAAAAACCTCATTGAGCGCTACACCTAAAACAGCAGGCTCATCTGGCGGGCGACCAGTATAGGTGCTGTGATAGATAGGTTTTTCACGCATGGTGACATGAGTAATGGTAAAGACGTGATGACGTTCTTTTTCATTGTAGTAGCCGGTATGATCACCATATGGCCCTTCATCTGCGTACTCTTCAGGATCGATATAACCTTCCATCACGATTTCGGCACTGGCGGGAACATCGAGGTCATTGCTCAACGATTTAACCACTTCAGTTTTACTACCGCGCAGTAATCCTGCGAACGCATATTCAGAAAGCGTATCTGGTACTGGAGTAACAGCACCTAGAATCGTCGCAGGATCAGCACCAAATGCGACGGAGATAGGGAATGGTTTACCTGGGTGCTCCTCCATCCAATCACGTAGATCTAAAGCACCACCACGATGAGCAAGCCATCGCATGATAATTTTGTTTTTCGCAATCTTTTGCTGACGATAGATCCCAAGGTTTTGGCGCTTTTTATTTGGACCACGGGTTACCGTTAGACCCCAAGTCAATAACGGAGCAACATCATCAGGCCAACAGCTCATTACTGGGATTTTATCGAGATCGACCTCATCACCCTGCCAAACGATTTGCTGACATGGCGCTTTACGCAGGCGCTTAGCTGGCATGTTGAGCACTTGCTTGAATAGAGGAATCTTTGACAATGCATCTTTAAAGCCTTTAGGTGGCTCTGGCTCTTTTAGATAAGCCAGTAACTTACCGACTTCACGAAGCTCCTTCACTTCCTGTCGCCCCATTCCCATAGCAACACGCTCTGGCGTGCCAAACAAGTTGGTCAGTACAGGCACATCGGAACCAATCGGGTTTTCAAACAATAAGGCTGGGCCTTTTGCTCGCAATGTTCTGTCACTGATCTCGGTCATTTCGTAGTCTGGGTCAACCGGGTGAGAAATGCGCTTTAGCTCACCTATCTTTTCAAGGTGGTCTAAAAAGTCACGTAAATCCTTAAAACTCATGAGGCTTCTACTGCTTGTTTTTGTTGGTTTCAGTGTAACAAAAAGAAGAACCTTACGATTCCTCTTTATATGGCTTGAAATAGTTTGTATCAAAGACGCTCAACACTTATCGATGTAAGAACCTCACTGTGCCAACGCCTGCTGAATGAGGTTCACCTTTACATCTCGATTTGTTGAGACGAGATCTCGAAGCCAGCTTGAGTGTCCATGCCTAACCAATTCCCTCGCAATTAATGGCGCTTCATCTTCTAGTGCCATTCGAGTAACCAAAAACGCTTTAACTGAATCCGTCATTGGTGCGACTTGAGTCAGCTCGGTGAGTGCGAGTTGTTTTAAACTTGGGTTTTTCGCTGCCAACATCAACTGCTGTGTACTGAAATCACTACCAACTTCAGCCAAGCGTTTGAGCTCAGCCTGACTGTAAAAGTCGGCACGCATACGCCACAAGAGTTTGTAGACTTCTTCATCTTGGCTGACTTGAGCTAAACGGATCATCACTTGAGTCGAAGGTAACCAACTGGTCACGGAACTTTGTGTCAGCTGAGCCGTAATAAAGCCCAAAGCTTCTGGTGACAAGCTATCGAGCTCTTGGATCAAAATCTTCTCTTTACTACGAACCTGATACTCACTACCGATCAACCAATCTTGTAAAACAAGCACTTTTTGCTCTGCTTTCAAGACAACTTCCAACGTTTGCTGATCTTGATGCCACCGGCGCAATATACGATTGGCCACCGCAGGGTAATCAAACGCAGGTAGGGTGAGCTCATATCCATCTCCTTGTTCGACAACTTTGTAGGTTGGCACAACCAGAGTTTGCTGCTCAACGAACATGGCCATTTTTGAAGACAGTATGATTTGTCGCTGTTCGATTTCTCGTAACAACAACAGCTTTACCGCCTCTTGCTGAGGAAGGGCGAGACGCTCAAGCGCAAAACTCAACGAGTCTATTTGATCGTCTTGAGTGTATTCGAGGAGCTCGATCGCTTTTTGATTGAGCTGTTCATCTGCCAGCCAAGCGTCAACGCGCTCTGAGGGTATCTCCTGGGCAAAAGCCGCATTCATAAATACCATGAACGATAGAAGCACTGATAACAACATTCCTTGTTGCATGTTAACCTCCGTGTAACATTGCAACCATTGTGATGTCAAAATTTGTACAATGCAAATAAAAAAAACGCCACCCATAAAGGTGGCGTTTTTATTTCAGTATTCTTGCTACTGACGTCGCATTGCGTCAAAGAACTCGTCGTTAGTCTTCGTCATCGCCAGTTTGTCGATTAGGAACTCCATTGCATCGATTTCGCCCATTGGGTGAACGATCTTACGAAGAATCCACATCTTTTGAAGTTCTTCATTTTTAGTCAGAAGTTCTTCACGACGTGTGCCTGAGCGGTTGAAGTCAATTGCAGGGAAAACACGTTTTTCAGCAATCTTACGGTTCAGGTGGATTTCCATGTTACCTGTACCTTTAAACTCTTCGTAGATAACTTCATCCATCTTAGAACCAGTATCTACCAGTGCCGTAGCTAGGATTGTTAAGCTACCGCCTTCTTCTACGTTACGTGCTGCACCGAAGAAACGTTTTGGACGATGTAGAGCGTTCGCATCCACACCACCAGTCAGTACTTTGCCTGATGAAGGTACAACCGTGTTGTATGCACGAGCAAGACGAGTGATTGAGTCAAGCAGGATAACCACGTCTTTCTTATGTTCAACAAGACGTTTCGCTTTCTCGATCACCATCTCAGCCACTTGTACGTGACGAGACGCTGGCTCATCAAACGTAGAAGCAATCACTTCACCCTTAACTAGACGCTGCATCTCGGTTACTTCTTCCGGACGCTCATCAATAAGCAGAACCATTAACTCACACTCAGGGTGGTTGTACGCAATGCTCTGTGCAATGTTTTGCAGCAGCATTGTTTTACCCGCTTTTGGTGGAGCAACAATAAGACCACGCTGACCTTTACCGATAGGTGAAGCGAGATCCAAAACACGTGCTGTAATGTCTTCTGTTGAGCCGTTACCACGCTCCATCACCATACGCTCGTTCGCGTGAAGTGGTGTTAAGTTCTCGAACAAGATTTTGTTACGAGCGTTGTCTGGGCGGTCGGCGTTTACAGTGTTGACTTTAAGTAAAGCAAAGTAACGTTCGCCATCTTTTGGTGGACGAATCTTACCTGCAATAGAATCACCTGTACGCAGGTTAAAACGGCGAATTTGACTTGGTGATACATAGATATCATCCGGGCCAGCAAGATATGAGCTGTCCGCACTACGTAGGAAGCCAAAACCGTCTTGAAGAATTTCTAACACACCGTCGCCGAATATGTCTTCACCGCTTTTCGCGTGAGCTTTAAGGATGGCGAAGATAATGTCTTGCTTTCTTAGACGAGCTAGGTTTTCTAGGCCTAAGCTTTCGCCAAGTTTAACAAGTTCAGACACAGGTCTGTTCTTCAGTTCTGTTAGATTCATTGTGGTGGATGCTTGTTTAGTCAAAATAGGATCTGTTGTTTAGTTGAGTTGGATTTGGTCTCAGGATCGACCAAGAAGTGAACGTTTGTTTAATTAACGTGCGATAAATTAGCACTAAATAGGAGCCTAGTCCATTATTTGTTGACCTTCAAAAATAAAACCGTGCATTTGTTCGAATGCACGGTTTTATTAATAATAGGCTTATAAGTTAGCGTCTAAAAACTCTTTCAACTGAGTCTTCGACAAAGCACCAACTTTCGTTGCTGCTACACTGCCATCTTTAAACAATAACAGTGTTGGGATACCACGAATGCCGAACTTTGGTGGTGTACCTGCATTGTGATCGATATTTAGTTTACCGATAGTGAGTTTACCCTCGTACTCGTCAGCGATTTCGTCAAGAATCGGGGCAATCATCTTACAAGGACCACACCATTCTGCCCAAAAATCTACTAGCACAGGGCCTGCAGCGTTGATTACATCGTTATCAAAACCGTCATCGGTTAGCTGCAAAATCTTATCACTCATCTTCCACTCCAATGTGTTTTTTCAGAACTGGTTGGATGATAACCAGCAATTAGATGCCCTATTGGAATGTATTTACTTTCTTAATGCAAGCTTTAGCTGATATTCTATAGTGATGAAAAAGACGCATATCACAGAGCAAAAGTTCGCCGATTTGGGCTTACACCCCCAAGTTACAAAGGGTTTGGAGAGTAAAGGGTTTGATTTTTGTACCCCGATCCAAGCTTTGGCGCTGCCGGTACTGCTCACCGGCCAAGACATCGCAGGCCAGGCCCAAACGGTACTGGTAAAACGTTAGCGTTTCTCACTGCTACTTTTAACCACCTTCTAACGACACCTGAACATGAAGGACGCAAGCCAAATCAGCCGCGTGCCATTATCATGGCACCAACGCGTGAGCTGGCAATTCAGATCTATAACGATGCTGAATCACTGATTGCGAGTACAGGTATTAAGGCAGGCCTAGCTTATGGTGGTGAAAGCTACGATAAACAGTTAAGCAAGCTTGAAAGCGGTGTCGACATTCTTATCGGCACCACTGGTCGTATTATCGACTTCTATAAGCAGAAGGTATTTAACCTAAATCACATCCAGGCTGTTGTTCTCGACGAAGCCGATCGCATGTTCGATCTTGGTTTTATTAAAGACATCCGCTTCTTGTTCCGCCGCATGCCTGAACCGCAGGATCGCTTGAACATGTTGTTCTCGGCAACTTTGTCTTACAGAGTGCAAGAGTTGGCGTTTGAACACATGCACAACCCAGAGCATGTTGTTGTTGAACCTGAACAGAAAACAGGTCACCGCATCCAAGAAGAGCTGTTCTACCCATCAAACGAACACAAGATGGCACTACTTCAAACCCTGATGGAAGAAGAGTGGCCAGATCGCGCAATCGTATTTGCGAACACGAAACACAAATGTGAATCCATTTGGGGTCACCTAGCAGCCGATGGCCACCGTGTTGGTCTGCTAACTGGTGATGTGCCACAGAAAAAGCGTGAAAAGATTCTAGAGCAGTTCACTAAAGGTGAAGTGGATATCTTGGTTGCGACAGATGTAGCGGCACGCGGTCTGCACATTCCTCAAGTGACGCACGTATTCAATTTCGATCTACCAGACGATTGTGAAGATTATGTTCACCGTATTGGCCGTACTGGCCGAGCTGGTGCAAGCGGTCACTCAATCAGCTTCGCTTGTGAAGACTACGCGATTAACCTTCCACCAATTGAAGAGTACATCGAGCACACCATTCCTGTGTCTGACTACGATGCCTCTGCATTGATTGAAGATCTACCGGCACCGATCCGTATGCGCTCACGCAATCCACAGCAACGCCGCACTAACACTGGCGGCTCTCGCTCTGGTAATCGTAAGCCACATAACCGTCGCCCACGTCAGCCGCGTCAATCGGCATAAGTCGTCGCTGCTTTAAGTAGAAGTGTAAAGTAGAAAAGGAAGCCTTTACTGTTTATGAATAACGCTGTTTCATCACCGCTCTATGCTGCCATCGACCTCGGGTCGAACAGTTTTCACATGCTCGTTGTGCGTCATATCGATGGGAGCATACAAACCATGGCTAAGATAAAGCGCAAGGTACGCCTTGCCGCAGGTCTTGATGACAAGAATGCTCTTAGCCAAGAAGCAATGCAGCGCGGATGGGACTGCTTACGTCTCTTTGCAGAAAGGCTTCAAGACATTCCTAAAGAGAACATTCGTATTGTCGGTACCGCAACGCTACGTACCGCAACTAACGTGGATGTTTTCTTGGAAAGAGCCAATGAAATTCTCGGCTACGACATCAATGTCATCTCAGGCGAAGAAGAAGCGGCCACCATATATAAAGGGGTGGCGCATACTTCAGGTGGTTTAGGTCGCCGCTTAGTGGTGGACATTGGTGGCGCTAGTACTGAGATGATCATCGGCGAAGGCTTTGAAGCCAAGGCACTGACCAGTTTAAAGATGGGTTGTGTAACTTGGCTTGAACGTCATTTCAAGGACAGACAACTGTCTGAGAAAAACTTTAAAGCTGCTATTGAAGCAGCCAAAGAGACACTCGAGCCTATTCTAGCGCAATACACTCAGATCGGTTGGGATGTATGTGTTGGAGCGAGTGGCACTGTTCAAGCTCTACAAGAGATCATGTTGGCACAAGGGATGGATGAGGTCATAACTCATGCCAAACTTAAACGCTTACAAAAACAGGCAATGCTGTCAGACCATCTTGAAGAGCTCGAAATTGAAGGCCTGACACTTGAACGAGCACTGGTCTTCCCGAGTGGATTATCGATTCTTATTGCCATTTTCGAGCTGCTAGAAATTGACTCAATGACACTTGCCGGTGGTGCCCTACGTGAAGGCATGGCCTATGAAATGGTCGATAGCTTGCGTCAAGACGATATCCGTTCTCGCACTATTTCAAGTGTTCAGACTCGCTATCAAATCGATCAAGGTTACGCTCAGCAAGTCACGGATATGGCAGATAAACTGCTTACTTGCTGCGGTGAAGATTGGATTGCAGAAAGTCATGGTGTGGTATTACTCGGTGCCGCAGCGCAGCTGCACGAAATTGGATTGACCATTGACTTTAAAAAAGGCGGAGAGCATAACGCTTACCTTTTAAAGAACCTCGACCTTCCAGGTTTTACTCGTGCACAAAAACACTTATTGCTGAAGTGACACGCCGCTACAAAGACCAAATTTCATCACTGCCTGAGCAACATGCAGTTTCCGATCTTAGCGCCAAGCGTATTTTGCGTTTGCTAAGACTTGCCGTACTGCTTACCCATCGTCGCAGTGTGGCACTCCAACCTAACTTTGTGTTTAGAGCAGAAGACAACAGCCTAACGCTATCGATTGACTCTAACTGGCTGGAGAGTAATCCTCTGACATATGCCGAGCTAGAAATTGAAGCGAACCGACAATCAGACATAGGTTGGCCTTTAACGCTCATTGCCGTAGAAAAGTAGGGCTCTATAAAAACAGAGCTCTATTAGAACAAGGCTCTAT
This sequence comes from Vibrio aestivus, assembly GCA_003263845.1. Taxonomy (GTDB): domain Bacteria; phylum Pseudomonadota; class Gammaproteobacteria; order Enterobacterales; family Vibrionaceae; genus Vibrio; species Vibrio aestivus. The sequence goes on from JYJN01000113.1 coordinate 9,168, forward strand.
GGCTCATAAGACACTCTAGCGAACAACAAAAAGCCCAAACATTCACTGTTTGGGCTTTCTCTTTCTACCTGAACTAACCAGCAGTTTATTGATGCGAAGGTGTACCTACCACTTGCGCAGGTTTCACCGTCGTCAGTTTCTTAATTAAGAAGTTCAGTAACACACCATACATAGGTACAAACAGACCTAAGCTGATGATCATCTTGAACACATAGTCTACCCAAGCGATTTCAACCCAGTGTTCCGCCATGAATGCGTCTGGGCTTTGGTAGAACGCAATCGCAAAGAACGCGATGGTGTCTAAAGCATTACCAAATATGGTCGAACACGTTGGTGCAACCCACCACTGTTTAAGTTGACGTAGCTTATTGAAAACATGGACATCCATGATCTGACCAAGCAAGTAAGCCATAAAGCTTGCAACCGCAATACGTGCCACAAACAAGTTGAACTCACCAAGCTGAGAGAAGCCTTGGAACTGACCTTCAAAGAAAATTACCGACAAGAAGTACGAAACGGCTAAGGCAGGCAACATCACCAATAAGATGATTTTACGAGCCAAAGGTGCACCAAAAATACGTACGGTTAAGTCTGTCGCTAAGAAGATAAATGGGAAAGTGAAAGCGCCCCACGTGGTGTGGAAACCAAATACCGTGAAGGGTAATTGAACTAGATAGTTACTTGACGCAATGATGGTCAGGTGGAATAAAGCCAGAAAAAATAGGGCGTTGCGCTGCTGCGCAGGGGTAAAGTTACTCATGCGATACCTTTTTAGTTTGGTTTGGGGGTGAGGGAACCCAAATTGAGCCTGCTTCCTAAACAAGGAAAGACTCTCACCAATAATGTTAATAGAGATTGAGACGATATTGTGAATATGATCAATATCGCGGCGGGCGATTATACATTAACCAATTGCTGCTGCAAGCGATGACAAAGTATGCAAACGTTTGTATTGATAATTTTCGAGATAAAGCTAAAAACCGCGCTCAAACAAACCCGCTAGATAATCAAACTCTTCACGAGACTCTTCAATAGCCAAAGATTCAAGCCACAGCGATTCACTGTAGTGTTCGGCCTTCAAAAACATCTGGCAATCTTCAAAATCAATCAACCAAGAGTGAACATCCGCATCCCACTGCTTTTCAACCACTTTGGCTGAAAGCATTGAAACCAACTTCTCACCAAGCTCAGGGAAGGTATCAAAATCAAACCGCGGCGCCGTGATTAAGATTTTACCTTCATCCACCAAGTATTCTTGCAAACCAAATTGATTAGCCATTGTGAGTCAAATGCTCCTGAATTAAATCTAAGAATGGATCGGCATACTTCTCAAGCTTGCGTTGTCCTACCCCGCTAACGGCCAACATTTCTCCATAGGACGTCGGCAAAATATCGGCCATATCAATAAGCGTGGCATCACTAAATACAACGTAAGGTGGTAAGCCGTCTTCATCAGCAATCGATTTGCGCAGCTTGCGTAACTTGGCGAACAGCTTCTTATCGTAGTTTTTACTGATGAGTTTATCTGACTTCGCCGCTTTCGCTGCAGTATCTAATCTCGGTACAGCAAGCTCTAGCGCCATCTCACCACGAAGCAGCGGTCTCGCTTCTTCCGTGAGTTGCAGCGTCGAGTTACGGGTGATGTTTTGTAACAACATGCCCTTATGAACAAGCTGCCTGAAGATACTTACCCAGTAGTCATGGCTATGCTCACGGCCGATACCGTAAGTTGACAGTTTATCGTGGCCGTTTTCTCGAATACGAATGTTCTGCATGCCGCGCATCACTTCCACCACATAACCGATACCGAAGCCTTGGTTGACTCGATACACACAAGACAGTGCTTTCTGCGCTTGCTCGGTGGCATCAAAATGTTTAGGTGGGTCTAGGCAAATATCGCAGTTACCACACGGTTTTTCGCGATACTCGCCAAAGTAATTGAGGAGAACTTGGCGTCGACAAGTCTGAGCTTCAGCAAAGGCGCTCATGGCATTCAATTTGTGGCTTTCGACCTGCTTTTGTGGGCCATCGTCTTTTTCGTCGACCATACGACGCAACCAACCCATATCAGCTGGGTCGTACAGCATCATGGCTTCAGCTGGAAGACCATCACGCCCTGCTCGGCCCGTCTCTTGATAATAAGATTCAATGTTGCGCGGAATATCGAAATGTACAACAAAGCGTACATTAGGCTTGTTAATGCCCATTCCAAATGCCACCGTCGCTACGACAATTTGAAGATCATCGCGTTGAAACGCATCCTGAACGTAGGCTCTTTCATCGGTCTCCATTCCGGCATGATAGCCCGCCGCTCGAAGACCGTTGTTACACAGCTTTTCAGTAAGCATTTCAACTTTCTTGCGACTGCCACAATAGATGATACCGCACTGGCCTTTTTGGGTTTCCAAATAGCGTACAATTTGCGACACCGGTTTGTGCTTTTCCACCAGCGTGTAACGAATATTCGGACGGTCAAAACTACCTAAGTAACTGTGTGGCTCCACTAAGCTTAAGCGAGTGGTGATATCAACTCGCGTCGCATCATCAGCGGTTGCGGTTAACGCCATGAAAGGAACATGAGGGAATTGCTGCTTAAGCTGACCAAGCGCTGCATATTCAGGGCGGAAATCGTGGCCCCACTGAGAAATACAGTGCGCTTCATCCACCGCAATCATTGATAGCGGCAGGCTGTAGAGCCGATCGATGAAATCTGGCATCAGAACACGTTCTGGCGACACATACACTAGCTTAAGTGCACCACTGTTCATGCGATTGTAAACACTGATTAGCGTTTCGCGGGTCATAGTCGAGTTAATACACTCGGCCGCTACACCATTAGCCTTAAGCTGGTCCACTTGATCTTTCATCAAGGAAATCAGTGGTGAGATCACCAAGGTCAACCCTTCTCGAACCAAAGCTGGAATCTGATAACAGAGCGACTTACCGCCACCGGTTGGCATAATGACCATGCTATCGTGCCCAGCAACGGCTGCATCGATAACCTCTTGCTGACCATCGCGAAATTCTTGATAGCCAAACACATCCTCTAGGATGCTTTGTGGCGTAGGTAAATCCGCATTAGGTTGTTCAGCTAAAAGTGTGGAGGTCATGAAGGCTCTATTTGTTATTAGGAAAGTTGTTGAACGCAATTAAGGTGTGTCTACATTTCTGGACGGACATTGTAGAGGGGAATGGCGGCGAATAAAACTGCAAATTGTTAGGTGTTTAACTCGGTGACTCTTATACTGACTCTCTTGTCTATAACTTACTGATCAGAGTACCACTGAATGACACCAGACGATCAACAACGCTCCCGCCAAGGGGTTCTGCTTGCCATCGGCGCCTACACCATGTGGGGAATCGCCCCAATCTACTTCAAATCATTGGATGGCGTTTCGGCATTGGAAATTTTAAGCCATCGCGTGGTTTGGTCATTCTTCTTGTTAGCAGCACTGCTTCATTTCGGTCGAAACTGGCGCAGTGTACGTGATGTGATGCGCTCTAAAAGTAAGATGTTCTACTTGGTGACAACGGGTATTTTGGTTGGCTTAAACTGGCTGATTTTTATCTGGGCCGTGAATTCCAATATGATGCTCGATGCCAGCTTAGGTTATTACATTAACCCACTTATCAACGTTATTTTAGGTATGCTGTTTCTTGGTGAAAGGTTACGTAAGCTTCAGTGGTTCGCTGTCGCAATGGCAAGCGGAGGCGTATTAGTTCAGTTGATCGCTTTTGGCTCTGTGCCTGTGATTGCCATTGCTTTGGCACTCAGTTTCGGTTTCTATGGTTTGCTGCGTAAAAAAGTCAGTGTAGATGCTCAAACAGGCTTGTTTGTAGAAACTCTCATCATGCTACCTGCGGCTGCCATCTACCTTCTGTTCATCGCAGATTCAGCGACATCGAGTTTCTCTAATAACCCAATGGCACTCAATCTACTGCTGTTATCTGCTGGTATTGTGACAACCTTACCTCTACTTTGCTTCACTGGCGCAGCGACTCGACTCAAGCTTTCAACTCTGGCTTTTTCCAATACATTGGCCCGAGTCTGATGTTCCTACTGGCCGTTTTGGTATACGGCGAAGAATTTACTGCAGACAAAGCCATCACCTTTGCCTTTATCTGGGGTGCATTGGTTGTGTTTAGCTTTGACGGCATTAAAAACACAAAAAAGAGAAAGCCAGTTAAAAGCCCTGCCTAATAAAGACAAAATCATCATTAAACAGTAAGCTTGGTTGAGGTCTATTAAATAAGACTCTGACCAAGCTTTTGTTTGTTTAGGCCTCTGTTGTTATGGGTTCTAGTATGGAGATTGGACTCGCATTATGGACAAAGTCGACTACACACAAACATCGGAGAAAGGTGTGGACCTTATCGATGCCGAGTATCAGAGCTTTGCCTTTCAGCGTCATTACCACCTTGATTTCCACATCGGCCTCATCACTAAGGGCGAGCAAAAGTTTACCCATCAAGGCAGCTCTCTATGCGCGGGACATGGCCAAATGGTCGTTATGCCGCCCGATGAATTGCACGATGGCCAGTCTGTTCTCAAGCAAGGCTATCAAGTTAAAGTCTTCTCGATAGACCCAACTTGGCTATCCAATTTAGCTAATTCAGAGGCGTCTTCCTCCATCATTAATTTTAATCAAACCGTGGTGTCTAATCCGGATTTGTTCCGTCGCTTGTACCAAACCCACTCTTTGCTCGGCCAACAGAGCCCTAAGTTTTCACCAAGCTCAACCAATACTGAATCTTTGTCTTCCTCGCCTATCAGCCAATTGGCGCAAGATTGCTTACTGTATGAAGCTTTGAACAACTGTTTGAGCAATATGGCAACTATGTTCAGCCACGCACCATTCCGCTGGGCAATAAAAGTATCGAAATACTCAAAGAGTACTTGATAGCAAACCTTGACCAGCCGATACAACTCGAGACCTTAGCGAACCTCTGCCAGTTGAGTTCAACTCAATTCCAGCGTCATTTTAAAGCCAAAATGGGCATCACTCCCTATGCATGGTTAAGCCGACTTCGCCTTGAGCAAGCCATGAAATTATTGAAATCTGGTATCAGCAGTACCGAAGTCGCGCACCGTGTCGGCTTTTATGACCAAGCGCATTTCACTAAAGCCTTCAAAGTAACGTATGGCGTCACCCCCGCTCAAATCAGTGAGTGTCGATAATTTACAATTACCACTGATTTTCTCGTGGCACACTGCAAGCCAATAACTCAAAACACAGTGTAGAAAGCCCAATGAATGAAGCCACTATTCTTATCACTCTTGCGACCGTGCATTTTATTGCCCTAATGAGCCCCGGTCCTGACTTTGCCCTTGTGGTACAAAACGCTACTCGCTATGGCAGGCAGACTGGTCTGTATATTGCGCTAGGCTTATCGTTTGGAATTTTACTGCATTCTATATTGAGCCTAACGGGAGTGAGCTATTTGGTTCATCAGCAACCAACACTCTTTGCCTTGCTTCAATTGGCCGGCGGTAGCTACCTCGCTACTTAGGGTACGGCGCACTAAAAGCGACGATTTCAAGACTGCGCTCATCCGAAGAAATAGCACAAAACAGCGCAGAACATCTGGTGTTATCCAATAAGCGTCAGGCATTCTCACGCGGATTCACCACCAACATCTTGAACCCAAAAGCTTTGGTATTCTTTGTGAGTTTAATGTCGAGCTTAGTCCCAGCTAGCATGTCACTTGGTGGCAAAGGCATCGCCCTGATGATTCTATGGAGCTTCTCATTAGCTTGGTTCTCATTCCTAGCGTGGGTACTGTCGACCTCTAAACTGCAAAAGAAGCTACTCAATATCAGTGTTTATATTGATGGCATCTGTGGTTTGTTGTTCACAACCATCGGAGTGAGTATTTTGAGCCAATCCATTCAGTCATTACTTGCCTAGTTAACCTGGCAAAGCCCCGACATTCTGAGTTTGCGATAGCATTTGTTGCGGCAACTGTTATTGCATCTTCATCCGTATTTGAGGTCACAAATATGAATCAATTGAACATTTTACCATCAGGGCACTAGATCTTATCGCGTTCCACTACCACGATTTCTGTTATCAAAACAACAAGGAGAACGTCATGCTGGGGAATCTTAAACGCTCCACCGCCTATGGTGCGCTTGCAACGGTATCGCTTGGTTGGTTAGGACTCAGCGGCTTAGGTGTTAGTCAGAGTTGGGCCAGTCAGGTCGCTGATTCAGTCGCGCCCGAATACAGCTCTGGCCTAGAAGAAAAACAGCTCGTTACCGCCAACGACTGGATGGTCACCGCCGCGAACCCTATCGCAACTCAAGCGGGTGCAGACATTTTAGCCCAAGGTGGTAACGCCATTGATGCAATGGTTACCGTGCAATTGATGCTTGGTTTGGTAGAGCCCCAGTCATCAGGAATCGGAGGTGGTGCCTTCCTTGTGTACTGGGATGCTAAGAGCAACCAACTGACGACCTTTGATGGCCGCGAGACAGCGCCGCTCAATGCCACACCGAAACTATTCCTTGACCAATCAGGCCAGCCACTCAAATTCTTCGACGCTGTTGTGGGTGGCCGATCAGTTGGCACACCGGGCACCGTCAAACTCCTATGGGATACCCACCAGAAATACGGCAAGTTAGATTGGAAAACGCTCATCGAACCTGTCATTAAAGTAGCCGAGCAAGGGTTTGAAATCAGCCCACGTCTTGCCACTCTTATAGAAAGAGATCAAAAACACCTATCTCGATTCGATACCACCAAAGCCTACTTCTTTGATGAGCAAGGCAACCCCAAAGCGGCAGGAACGCGACTCAAAAACCGCGAGTATGCCCAAACCTTAAAAGCCATATCAGACAAAGGCGCTGATGCTTTCTATCAAGGCGAGATCGCTCAGAACATTATTGATACCGTGCAAAATGCACCCGGAAACCCAGGTGTATTAGCCCAAGTAGATTTCGATGCCTACCAAATCAAACAACGCTCACCCGTTTGCTCTGACTATCACGGCTATCAAGTTTGCGGCATGGGTCCGCCAAGTTCAGGCGCGCTAACAGTTGGGCAAATACTGGGAATGACAGAGCATTTTGATCTTGAAAAGTGGGGACCGAAAGACCCGCGTTCTTGGCAGGTTATCGCAGAGGCTTCACGCCTCGCCTTTGCTGACCGTGGCCTTTACATGGCCGACGAAGACTTTGTGCCGATGCCAACGCAAGGGCTAATCGATAAAACCTATCTTGCAGATCGTGCCAAGCTGATCACCGTAGCAAAGCACTGGAAACCACTTCTGCCGGAACCCCACCATGGGGCCATGCGATGAACCTCAGCCAAGACGAATCAATTGAACTGCCGTCAACCAGTCATTTCAATGTGGTGGATAGCGAAGGCAATGTCGTTTCTATAACGACAACGATTGAGAATGTGTTTGCTCGCGTTTAATGGTTAATGGCTTCTTACTCAATAATGAACTGACTGATTTTTCATTCAGAACCCACAACAATGGAAAACCCATCGCCAACCGTTTAGAGCCGGGGAAGCGACCACGTTCTTCCATGGCGCCGACCATTATGATGCAAGATGGGGAACCTTATCTGGCGATCGGCTCCCCGGGTGGTAGTCGCATCATTGGCTATGTCTCACAGGCTATTATTGCCCATACCCAGTGGGGAATGAATATTCAAGAAGCCGCAAACCAGCCTCGCCTACTCAATCGCTTTGGTGAATTAGACATAGAGCAAGGTACTCAAGCTTTTTCGATGAAAGAGCCATTAGAAAAGATGGGGTTCAAAGTCAATATTCGCGACTTAAACTCTGGTATTCATGCAATTTTATTACATAAAAATGAATTAATGGGCGCAGCAGACCCACGAAGAGAGGGTGTCGCCATCGGAAAATAAGGCTCATTTTTACTCTATCCGCTCACCCCTTTGTGCGAGATCTCG
>JYJN01000114.1 GCA_003263845.1 Vibrio aestivus
GCAACACAGGAAGTGTTGCTTTGTTGTTTTAGATGGTTTTAAAAAGGCACCTCGATCTGCATCATCACATCACCTTCATATTTTTCATGCCATCGATAGTCAAATCGCATTCTTGGTTCACCGGATTTACGATCGCCAAACCCAACACTGAATTGCAGCCCATGGCTTCGAATCCAATCTTCGGTCGACATGGTTTTAGATTCTTCCAATAAATCAGATGGCATCCAAACACCCACACCAAAGTGGTTGGAAAAAAGGCTCTGGCTGAGAAGAGGGTCTGAATCTAAGCGAAATGCCCAACTTTCCCAATAGCCCTCTGTTTCAAAGGACTTTTCTTTCTCTTGTATCGAGATAACCGTTTCACTTGCATAGTTGTAACTATCAAGCATCGAAAAGCAGACGCCATAAGAAGGAGGCGCGAGATCAGAGCGCGGCTCATTCACATAACTTTGCGTAAAAAGATCGCAAGCAAACGTTGGGAAAGCGTACACCCCAACCAACAACAAACGAAAATGCATACCGCGTACTACAACCTCACAACATGCACAGAGTAAATGAGCGTATGCCCTAGCTAGTAATAATGATTACTCTGTAAAATTCGCGCAACCGAAGGCGTGGTTAACTCATCCACTGACGCCCCGTTGGCTAAACGATTTCGAATATCCGTACTTCGAATCGCCACTTTTTCTGGGCAAGCCATCACTGACCACTTGCTTAGTATTTCTTCAGCTTTATAGAATTTTGAAAAGTTGAAGAGGTTATCAGGCCCCAAAACAAACGTAATCTCTGATTGCGGAAAATCTTCACTCAACTGAGATAAAACGGCGAAAGTTGTGACACTTTGCCCAGGTTTATCCAACTGCTCTTCTACTTTGGAGCGTTCTACATTGTGCAAAGTTAAATCTTGGATAAACGCATCGACCAATTCACACCGACTTGTATATTCAAGCATTTGCTTTCCCCAAGCATGAGAAATACTTGGTAACAGCAGAACTTTGTCAAAATGGCCCAAAGAATCGATAACACTCTTGTGCCCCAAACTCGGCGGATTGAATGCACTCCCAAACACGGCTATTTTCACGTTTATCCCTACTCTGTCTTACTTCGGCGCTATCTTACACCCTACGAGCCCGCAATAATAACCAAATAATTCGCTCAGTATGCAACCAATGTTTCTCTCGAGAAACTCAATCTAAGTCAAATTTCGGTCAATTGTTTGGCACATCAACCCTTAAGCGGATTTTGAAGTCAATAAACGATGGGGTTATGATACGGCATCAATCGATTTTTTATTTGCTTGCAGGAAGACAAACCATGGAACAGATCATTCGCGATGAGATGCGCGTACTCCCATCAATCGACCCACATTTTGAAATTGACCGTCGAGTGGAGTTCATTCAGCGCAAATTGCAAGAGTCTGGTTGTAAATCAGTCGTGCTTGGAATCAGTGGCGGAGTAGATTCGACAACCTGTGGCCGACTCGCTCAATTGGCCGTTGAAGGACTTAATACCCAAACGAACAGTAATGACTATCAGTTCATTGCTGTTCGTCTTCCATACGGTGAGCAAAAAGACGAAGACGAAGCTCAATTGGCATTGGGGTTCATCAAGCCAACTCATTCCGTTTCGGTGAACATTCAACAAGGTGTTGATGGTATTCACTCTGCAACTAACCTTGCCCTTGAAGGAACAGGCCTAATTCCTGAAGACCCAGCAAAAGTCGATTTTGTGAAAGGCAACGTGAAAGCACGCGCCCGCATGGTCGCTCAATATGAAATCGCAGGTTATGTTGGTGGTTTGGTTCTTGGTACCGATCATTCAGCAGAAAATATTACGGGCTTCTACACTAAGTTCGGTGACGGTGCTTGTGATTTGGCGCCTTTGTTTGGCCTCAGTAAACGCCAAGTACGTGAAATCGCAGCGACACTTGGCGCGCCAGAGTTACTCGTTAAGAAGGTTCCAACCGCCGACCTTGAAGAGCTTGATCCTCAAAAAGCAGACGAAGATGCGCTAAACCTAAGCTATGACCAAATTGATGATTTCTTGGAAGGTAAGCCTGTGCCTGATTTTGTGTCTGAAAGATTAATTGGTATTTATAAAGCTACACAACACAAACGTCAGCCTATCCCAACCATTTACGATTAAGCAAAACGACTGAATCATAAAAAGTGACTCAGATTGAATGACAAAAAGGGAGCTTTTGCTCCCTTTTTTACTCTTATTTGGCTAGTTTACCTGCTAAGTAAATAGAAAGAACACTATACGCGCTCTTCCATTCCAATATTGTTATTGGCCCATAGCAGTGCTTGTAGTCGGTTCTTCGCGTTAATCTTCTTAAAAATATTGTGAAGGTGCGTTTTCACCGTGTTCTCGCTAACAAACAGCTCTTCTGCGATTTGGATGTTTGACGCCCCATGACCTAGTAAGTGGATGATCTCTTTTTCTCGCTTAGTGAGGCTAGTATATGTTTTCGAGGTTGTCACACTGTTAGAACAACGGAAGTGCTGTATGTAATCTTGGGCCAGTTTGCGAGATAACCACATTTCGTCTTGCATGACTTTTTTCATGCCTTTAAGTAACAGCTCTAGAGCATCATTCACGTAGAACACAGCGACAAGGCCACGCCACTTAAACAAGTGTGAAGAACCTAAGTCTTTCGGGCAGTTAATCACTATCTCTTTCACGTTATGTTTACACGCACTGCGCACTTGAGTGTACTGCTCAAACTTCTCTTGATCGAGATATGCGTAATCAACCAAGATTATTTCATTAAGTAACAGCGTTGGATTAAAGCTGTTAGCTAGTTGAGAAAACGGAACAATGTTCAATGACACGTTCAAGTTTGCTTCTATCGATTGCTTAAAAAGATTCGCCTGCATGCTATGGTCAGATAACAGTGTGATCTGTTTTATGTCTGTCTCACTCATTTCCTTTGCCCCTCTCGCCGATATTCATCCACCAACAAACATTCAGCAAATCTATAGAAGTATTTCAGAGTGTCAATGGCTACTTTTTGCGCGATAGAACAAAAGTTGCATAAGCATCTGTTTACACTAGAATAATTCTCATTCTCTCACTTTTGAGAGAATACTCAATTAAATGCATTAGAAAATATAATAGGAAGAATCTAGTACTTTAGTTTATTTATTTAATACAAAGAGTTAATGACGAAAAAGGACGGTATATACCGTCCTTCATTTTAGGACATAGTGACTGATTAGTGTCTTCGGCGAAAAAATACCCCTAAACCAGCGAGTACCCACAATGGTAAGCTACCACCGCCATCACCTGAGCTAGAAATGGAATCAGTATTTCCCGTATCTACTAATGATGCTAAGTATTCTTCACGTCTAGCATCAGTTGCTGTGTAACTCGCAGTTTCGCTGCCCGCAATTACACTATCGATCCACGTTCGATAATCATAAATTTCTGTAAAGACAGATGTGATGGATCCAGTTCCACAACTAGGTGGCCCGAAACTAGTAATACCGACTTGCACCCAATCGTTAGCACCACGCTGCCAGTAGACAGGCCCACCAGAATCTCCCGAGCAAGTGCTGTTACTCAATTGGGAATTCACATTAAATGCACCGCTAAAGCATAAATGACTGTCTTGGATATCAGTATTGAATACTGAATCACAAGTCACATTTGTTTCATATGTCAACGTGGTTTCTAGTAATGGACCAATAGGGTTAGTGGTATCGGTTGTTCTTCCATGCCCAAGAGCTTTAAACGTGTTCGGACCACGATAGCTTTCATCTGCGGGGCGTTGGATCCCATCAGTATTGGGGTCAATATTATACGGAGAGGTCAATTTAATGATGGCGATATCATTCAACAGAGTTGTGTGATTGTAGTCTGGGTGAAAATAAAACGTCTCCGCCATTACTTTTTGGATATTACCATTCGGAAAATCACCCTCATCAGTCAGCTGAGGAACAATCGACGTAAACAACACGGTATCTTCATCAATTGTGTTCCCGTTATCGTTATAAAAACAATGAGCTGCTGTCAATATATGCTGCTCATCCAACAGTGTCCCACCACAAAAACTCCCTCTTCCATAGACACCATCGTAATCTAAACGATCATAAAATAGAGTTGCAATTGAAGGGAACTCTGTGACAGATGCATTCGAGCCATTGACGATATAAGGAGTCACCTCGGCAGCCGACGCCGCCCCACTAATTAGCATTGATACAGCAATTAGAGAGCTTTTATTCATAGAAAAATCCTTTTGCTAGAACCTAGAGTAATAACACCGCGCATTAACTAAAAAAGCCTTCTAAATAGAAGACTTTTAAAATTAACATTGATACCTAGTAGTATAGTTTATCCACGGTAATATCGCTGTGGAACGAAAGGCATTTTTTCGATTGTCATCGCTAACTTCTTACCACGCACCAGAGCGTAAACTTCTTCACCGATGACATTAAGATCGGCACGGATGTAACCCATTGAAACAGGTTTGCCTGCTGTTGGGCCTGCCGTACCGCTTGTTACAACACCAATCTTGTTATCGTCTGCATCAAACAGTTCGGTCCCTTCACGCACTGGTGCTTTAGTTTGCCCAACAAGGCCAACACGTTTACGGGAAACGTCTTTAGATTCGATCTGCTTAAGGATAACGTCAGCTCCTGGGAATCCACCTTCACGCTCACCGCCAATGCGACGCACTTTTTGAATACCCCACAGCAAGCTGGCTTCAACAGGTGTCGTCGTCGTATCTAGGTCATGGCCATACAAACATAGGCCACATTCAAGGCGAAGAGAATCGCGAGCACCTAAACCAATCCACTCCACTTCTTCAAAGTGAGTTAACATCTTCGCTAGTGCTTCTGCACTTTCGTTCGGTACTGAGATTTCGAACCCATCTTCACCCGTGTAGCCACTGCGGCTTACTACGCAGATAACGCCACCGATATCTAGCGTTTGCACATCCATGAACACCATATCTGCGACTTTTGGTTGGATTCGAGCAAGCACTTCTGCCGCTTTTGGCCCTTGCAGAGCAAGCAAAGCGCGATCGTCGATCACTTCAAGCTCAACACCTTCAGGTAAGTGTGCTTGAAGGTGGTTGATATCCTGCTCTTTACACGCTGCATTGACCACAACAAATAGATGGTCACCAAGGTTAGCCACCATCAAGTCATCCATAATGCCGCCTTCATCATTAGTAAAGAAAGCATAACGTTGATTGCCCGCAGGTAGGTCAATGATATCGACAGGAACCAGTGACTCGAGAAACGCAGCCGCACCCTCACCATGTAAGCGCAATTGGCCCATGTGAGATACATCAAACAAACCTGCGGCATCGCGGGTATGGATATGCTCTTTTTTAACACCAAGCGGATATTGAACAGGCATTTCGTAGCCCGCAAATGGAACCATCTTCGCCCCAACTTCTTTATGTAAGTCATAAAGTGGCGTTTTTAGTAGATCCTGAGTCGCTGCATCTTGTGTCATTGTATTCTCCATTCACCAAACCCTAATACATAGGATGGTATTGATTGTGACTTTTGCCTGCCTTATATCGCTACGAACGAATGTTGAAGCAAACTAAACAGTCCGGAAATTATGTTTCGTATAGTAAACAAGGATTGGACTAAAATTCACCATTAACAACTTTTAAACAAGCAAAAATGTGACATTTAACACTCCCATCACATAACCAGGCCAACCTAAAATGCCAGATAGCACAAGAAACAGCCTTGATTCGGCCATAAAAAAGCACACATTCGCCAACGCAAACGTGTGCTTTCACTATAGGAAACTTAACAGAATTGAGTTATTTAGCGGTCACCCACAAAATATGAGCATCTTCTTCACTGACTGAAACGAGCATGTGCCCCATATTCGCGTCGTAGTAAACGCTGTCCCCTTCAGACAAAATCACCGGCTCGTAGAATTCAGAAAAGAATCGAACTTCACCAGAAAGAATAAGCAGAAATTCTTCGCCATCATGCCTAACCCAGTCACTGTATTCTTCGAAACTTCGAGCCCGAATACGGCTCTTGAAGGGCATCATCTTTTTGTTCGATAACTGAGTCGCAAGCAACTCATGTTCGTATGTTGGCGTTGGGTGAGGTTTCCCTTGCCCTGAGATAGAGATATCTCGACGGCCTGTTGCGACCTTTTTTCTAGGCGGTTCAAAGAGTTGGGGCATATCAATCTGAAGACCAAGCGCCAATTTTTGCATTGCTTGAAACGTTGGTGAGATCTGTTCGTTCTCAATTTTACTTAACGTTGAGCGAGCCAGCCCTGTTCGTTGGCTTGCCTCTTCTAAGGTAATACCGAGTTTCGCTCGAATTTCTTTGATTCTTTGACCTAACTTTAGGGGCTCTATATTTTGGTCGCCAGCCTCTTTGGCTAGCGTCAATGATGGGTACTCATCATAGATATCTTCAGACATACCTGTCCCTCAATTAGTGCTGCTTCCTATATGAAACATCATTGTTGCACGAAGCCACTAATTGATTAAAGAGGACAAGCGTAAATAAACCGTGCTCCACGTAACAGATTCAGAAACTATGTTTCCTATTGGAAATTTTTGATTGAATGTTTGTTGCGCAAGGGGTATGTTATCGACTTGTTAGATGAAGAGATGCTATTTCTGGTCTTGCTTAAAGTCGAATTTAACAAATAAGCCGACCATTTTGCCCACATTTTTAGGGACTAATTCGCGCTGTACCACCCTACATTTTCAAGGTGCAGAAGTATTAATTAAGCCGAGTGAGTAATGACAATAGAGATAAAACTCACTGGCAGTATGGAAGGTCATCTACCATGAACAACGCATACCAAAAACAAGGTCTTGAAAACTTTTTCACCACCAGCCTAGCCGCAACCGACGATGCAATTTTTGCAGGCATCCAAGCTGAAAACGGCCGCCAGAATGAGCAAATCGAGCTCATCGCCTCTGAAAACATCGTCTCCAAAGCGGTAATGCA
>JYJN01000115.1 GCA_003263845.1 Vibrio aestivus
CCTGCGGCCGCACGAGACAGAAGCGATAAATCAGGGTCGCTAAACCACTGCCAAACTAAAACGGCAAAGGTTGGCGGATTGGTTGGGCCAATGATCAACGCCACATCAACAACAGATAATCCATAAGTTAGAACTGCCAAAATTGGGAAACGCAGCTTTCTGAACCATTGCGGGAAAAAACATTTCCACCATGCTTGCTGACTACTGTAACCCATAGAATGGCTGACTTTCTCTACCTGGTCGACCTTGAGTTGCTGCAAAATTGGCACACTCATCAGTAGCAGAAAAGGGACTTCTTTGAACGCTAACATGACGATCAGGCCAAGGGCATGTGGGTCTTTGATCAAAAGTGCCAAACTGTCAGTCGATTGTCCATTCGGGTCATAATCGAATAGATGATGGAGCGCACGCACGCCCATACCTGTCGGTGCAAACAGGAAAGCAAAACCAATGGCAAAGGCCACGTGCGGCATTGCTAGCAGTGGCGATAAAGTGAGTTCGATTTTTTTCCACAACCGCTTACCCCACGTGGCCTGTAAGATGGCAAACGTCATCATACAAGCCAGATAGGTGCTGAGAATCGCAGAGTAAACAGAGAGTGAGATAGAGCGCCAAACACCTTCCCAGTTAAAGACAGCCGTAAAACCGTCGAGTGAAAAAGTGTTCAAACCGACAGGAGCAAGTAGCCAAAAGCGGAGACGACTACCCCAGCGATGCCTGGTACCGTTGGAGGATACAAACCAATATTAAAACGAAGTAAAGCGCTCGAAGCATAACGTCTGATTAGTTTCCGTATCGGCGCAACCAAGCTTGTTCAAGAGCGTCTTGCCAGCTTGGATGTGGTTCATCAATCGCTTTGTGAGCTTGAGCTTTCTTAGCACTGCCTGTTAGGTACTGCTTTTCAAGTACTGACGGGTCACCCCAAACATCGATATCCCTTTACGCGATTGCGCTTCAGGCTTAGCAAGAAGTTGATTGCCACTTGCGCACCTTCAGAAGCATTGGCATTCCATGGAATGGCGAGAAAGTGAATATTCGACAGTGCGCCAGCCTGCATTGAGTAAGCTTTGGTGGTTGGCTCTAAATTACCGTTGGCTTGCGCGGAGTATACGGCGTTTGGGTTGAAGGTGATGGCAATATCGATTTGACCATCATCAAGCAATTGGATCGATTCAGCTGTACCTGCAGGGAATTGCCTGCCACCGCGCCATGCAACTTTATGGAAAGCGTCGAGGTAATCCCAAAGCGGTTGACTCATTTGGTCGAAATCGACTTCTGAAACTGGCTTTTGTAACGCTTCATCATTATCGGTTAACTCAATCAACAGAGCTTTAAGAAAACTTGATCCGTGAAACTCAGGTGGGCGAGGGTAGGTAAGACGATTCGGGTGGGCGTTGGCGTACTCGAGCCATTGGGCAAAACAAGTGGGTGGAGCGTTAAGTTCTTCTTGGTCGTGAATAAAGACCAATTGAGCTAACCCCCAAGGGGCTTCTAACCCTTCGGTCGGTGTAGAAAAATCAACATCGATGGGAAGTGTCTTATCGACGTATTGCCAGTTGGGTAACGACTCTGCAAATGGGCCAAATAGCAGCTGATTGTCTTTCATCGATTTGAAGTTTTCACCGTTAATCCAAACCATATCAACGCTCCCACCTGTGTTACGGCCTGCGGCTTTTTCCGCAACAAGGCGCGTGGTGGTTTCTGAAATATCAGAGACTTTTACGTGATTGAGTGTAACGTTGTAGCGCGATTTAAGTTCGTCGCCTGCCCACTGAATGTAGTGGTTAATTTCTTGACTGCCGCCCCATGCGTGAAAATAGACGGTCTGGCCATCGGCTTGCTGTTCGATAGTTGACCAGTCAGAGGCAAAAGAGTGACTGGCAATGGCTATATTAATGGGGATTAGGCCAATAGCGCTTAGTAGCTTCTTCATGTTAAGTCCGTGATGGCTAATGTGAATGCTAGGCAGTGAATCCAATAGGATAGCTTTTTTTCACCCTGATCAGAACCACTCATTTGTGAGTCTAATAGACTGATTGCTAAAGATTGATGCCTGTAGCTTGTCTTCCTTCAAAGCAAAAGAAAGAGGCGCGAAGCCTCTTCCTTTAACTTACGGTCCTTTTTTTTACAAAAGGGATAGACCGGACTACTTCGCAAGTTCTTCCATGTTGATGCCTTTTTTCTTCGCGATGTACTTTGGAATTAAAGACATACCAAAAAGAACAAGACCTGCACCTGCAAACTTCACTAGTAGCATCGCAGATACGCCGTTAGTCGCGATGTCACCGGCCATATAGGCGAAGATAAACGCACCAGGAGCCATAGTGATCAGCGATACGATGACGTAAGTCGCAAGGTTTAGACCAGTGATACCGTACGCGTAGTTTTGTAGGCTGAATGGGAACACAGGCACAAGACGCGTAAGGATCAAGAAGCTTGAGCCATTTTGAGCAACACCATCGTCAATCTTTTTAAAAATTGGGTTGTCGCCGAACTTCTTCACGATAGTATCGCGGAAGATAAAGCGAGCTAGGATGAATGCTACGGTTGCACCTAATGTTGCTGAGAAAAGGGCAAGCAGTGCACCTTTTACAGGGCCAAACACAATGCCCGCCACAATAGTAAACGCACTACCTGGTAGCATGAATACACATGCAAACACAAAAGCTAATACGAATACCGCGTAACCCCAAACACCGAATCCAGCGATCCACTCTTGTAGCTGCGGATGTCAGTGATGATTTCTAAAATGCCAGTTTGCTTTGCTACAAAGATCACCAATGCGATCGCGAGGGCAATAAGCGCTATTTTTGCAAATTTCATAATTTATCTACTTCTTTACTAAGACGTTATCGAATAAACGTTCTTAAACTAAACGGTCATACACTTGATCAGGCCCGACTTTGATTTATAGCGGTTGAACCAAGACTTCACTGGGTTTGCTAACACGTTGGCTGGTGGAAGATCGCCTTCCATGACTACTGGGCCAAATACAAGGTCCAGAATGTGCCAAGAGTTGGTGTCCACACCCATCATTGATGCACGACAAGCCGCGCAGTAAACCACAACGTAGTCTGTTTCGAACTCATCAACACGGCGTTGAATAACGCGGTTTGCTACGTCTGGGTTTGCTGGAACAACCATGCCGCCAAAGCCGCAACAGCGTGTTTTGTCTTTGGTGTGTTTTGGTTCAACCGTTTTGTAACCGAGCTCGTTTAAGATCCAACGAATGCCGTCTTGTAGCTCACGCTCGTATCGCGTTGAGCAAGAATCGTGAATCGTGAAAACCACATCACTGTGTTTCGCTTTACCCACTAACTCTTTCGGTAGACCGATTTCAGGAAGTAACTTCCATAGTGAAACAGGCTTTTGCTTTGCACCTGCTTTTTTGATCATGCCGTAGCAGCTTTGACATGCGACAATGACTTCTTCCGCTTCCACTTTGTCGAAGTCTGCTTGAAGTTGACCGTAACGTTCTTTAAACAGCTCAGTTTGACCAACCGCTGCGGTAGGCTTACCGCAGCATTTTTGAACTGCACCCATCTCAGGGAACACGTTCTTAAGGTGCTGTGCCATCGCAGCAACGCCTTCAGGAGAATAGGATGGCAAGCTGCATCCTGGCATAAATACTTTGTTGCTCATAGCGAATTACCTTGCTTTGCGTGCCATTGTGAAGAACTTAGAGAAACCCAATAACTGGTGCATCTTGATTGCTTTGTGACCCTTCATCGGAGACTCACCGCCGTTTGCATTAACAAAGTCGGCACGTGCACCTAGGAAGATATCCTTCATTGGGAAATCTTTAGGACAAACAATCGTACATTGGTCACAAGCGTTACATGAGTAAGCTAGCTGAGGATCCATCTCTTTGTTCTTAATGAACTCAGAGAACATGGTCTTCGGGCAGTCACTAAAGTCGTTCATCATGATGCATTCGCTCATACACAACTTACAGCTACATTGCAGGCATCGTTCTGCCTCTTGTTGTACTTGCTCAGCGGTAAAGCCAAAATCGACTTGTTTGAAGTCTTTTTTGCGCTCGTCTGCATCACGCAGCTCACCGTGTAAGCGGCGAACGTCTTTTGTGCCTTCTGGAAGTGGTACGTCTAAGCGAGATTCGTAAGCGTACTCTTGAGTGAAGTCACGGCCTTCGGTCAGTGTCTCGTTCGTAAGGAAACGCTCGATGCTCATCGCAGCTTTGCGGCCAAGAGCCATCGCCTCGATTACGATGTTACCGCCACAGGCATCACCAGCTACAAACACGTCTTCTAGGTTTGTCGCAAGAGTTTGCTTGTCCACAACGTAGCGGCCGCCACGAGTTTGCTCTAGTGCGCCATCCGTGATGTCGGCAACGATTTGACCCGTTGCAAAGATGACCGTATCCACTTCAATTGTTTTGCTCTCATCGCTGTATTGAGGGCCAAAGTTGCCTTGCTCATCAAAGATAGACACAACTTTCTTGATAACTAAACCTGTCACCTTGCCATCTTTATGTTCGATAGCAACTGGGCCCCATCCTGCGTTGAACTCAACGCCTTCTTCAAGGGATTCATCGATTTCGATTTGGCTTGCAGGCAGGTTCTCCATGCTCTCTAGTGAACATTGATAAACCGCTTCCGCTCCAATGCGCCATGAAGAACGTGCACAGTCCATCGCAACATCGCCGCCGCCAATAACCGCGACACGTTTACCTGCGCGAGGGAACTGTTGAGTTTCAGAAATCTCTTTTAAGTACTCTACTGCAGAGAACACGCCATCGTTGTCGTGGCCCGGTAGTGGAATAATTGAACCAACGTGAGCGCCGTGAGCAAGAACAACCGCATCGTGTTCATTGCGTAGGGCTTCAAACGTGATGTCTTTGCCAATCTCAACACCGAATTTGGTCGTGATGCCTAACATCGCTAGGTAGCTGTATTCGAAGTCGATAACGTCACGCGGTAGACGGTATTCTGGAATACCAACACGCATCATGCCGCCATAAACGTCTAACTTCTCATAGATAGTGACTTCATGGCCTTGACGGCGCAGTTCGATTGCCGCCTGCGCGCCCGCTGGGCCTGCACCAACAATTGCAATATGCTTGTTAGTCGCCTTAGCGATATCCAGCGGCCATTGGTCTTGTTTATCCATTTGCTCAGCAACGAAACGCTTGATGCCTGCAACACTGATTGGCTGGCCAAATTCCGTGTTACGACGACACGCTTGCTCACATGGGTGCGCACAAATGCGCCCCAATGTTTGAGGAAGGAAAAGCTTATTACGGATGACGTTTAATGCGCCTTGAAGGTCGCCTTCGCCTGCTAAGCGTACGTATTGTTTAACGTCGGTGTGCATTGGGCATGCCGTTTGACATGCCGGATCCGCATCACCCATACAACCGTCAACAATTGTTTGGGCTGTGTCATACAGCTTCTGGCTGAAAATTACATTGTTCATTGAATTGTATTCTCGCTGCTACTAGCTGTTGCCGTTTGACACTTTCACGTCTTGGTTGTTTTGCTCGTAGTGCTCGTGGCTGTACTCGATCCAAGAACCGTCGTAGTTGTATACGTTCTCTGCGCCTAGTACTTCTTTAAGCACAAGCGCTGTATGAGCAGAGCGAACACCTGATTGACAGTAAGCAATGACGTTTTTGCCTTCGATTAGGTCACCGTACAGGTCTTTCAGCTCTTGAGCTGTTTTTAGCGTGGTGTCGCCATTGACTGTTTGGGTCCAATTGATGTGAACACTGGTAGGGATCTTACCTGGGCCGTAAGCGCCAGAAACCGTTGTTGTGCCGTTGAATTCGTCGTCACCACGAGTATCAATAATTACCCAGTCAGAGTCTTGCTGAGCGTTTAGTACCATATCTAGAGTCGCCAGCGTTTCTTCTTGAGCACTTGGGTTTGGTGCTACGTAGCTTGTCGCTTTAACAGGAGGATTTGCGTTGCCCGTTGCGTAACCTGCACCAATCCACGCGTTTAGGCCGCCGTCAAGGTAACGAACGTCTTCGTGGCCTAGGTTTTGAACTTGCCAGAAGATTCGAGCTGCATCGTGGTGAGAGCCTGCTGCGTAAACAACGACAGTCGACTCAGGCGTTGCACCTACGTGACCAAGAAGCGCTTCCATCTCTTCAGTCGAGTTACGCATGCCACCGAACTCGTATGCGTCGCTTTGTGCAGAGTAGTCACCGCGCCACATAGTGTGGGAACCCGCAATAGGTGAGTCTGGACGAAGTGGGTTAAGAGCGCCGATTACAACGACATCTTCTTCACTGTCCATGAGCGACTTCAGTTGCTCTGCAGTAATAAATCGTTCAGCGTTTGCGTATTCAGATAGCTTAGTTGCTAGAACCGACTCATCGACAGCAACCGCTTCGGTACTAAACATAGAGTTATAAGTCGTGTAGCCAATAGCTACCGCTGCTGCGATTGCGCCCAGTGCAATTGTTGATTTTTTCATTGTTATATATCCATAAATTAAAAAATGTATAAAAGTTTCATCGCCGTCTACCTCGGTTAGGCAGGCGTCGACTTTGGATTCTTTCGGGCGCAAAATTGGGGTGAACTAGCCAAATGAGTTTGATTCTTATTTGTTAGTACTCAAGGCATTACACACTGCGGCCACTGCTATGAAGGGGATTCTCATTTATTTAATACTTTGGAGGTATTGTGGTTTTCCACAATACTGATGTGGGATTGATCTAACGCAACAAAACAGAGGGGGCGGTTGATGCTAAAATAACCGTGACCTATCCAACCGATGATTTTTTGACTTGTTTCTTCATAACCTGCCACATTTGGCCCTAAGCTTTGTTCTCTCAATCCTTCTTATCTCTATGCCATCGTGGGCAGAAGAAGAGTTAGAAATTGAAGAATTAGAAGTCGGCGTACTCGCATTGCGTGGCCATGCCAACGCACGGGATACTTGGCAACCCACTATCGACTTCCTAGAGCAGCAGCTCCCTGAGTACAAGTTCAACCTGCACACTTATGATTTTGAGCAGTTGGAAGATGCGTTTCTGCATGGCTGGTTAGATTTCTTTTTAACCAGCCCCGGCCAAGCGACAACATTGGCGCGCTCATATCCGGTTAGTTGGCTTGCTACGCAAAGAACGGCGTATAGTGACATTCCTAACAAGTCAATTGCTTCGGTGGTCTTGGTCAAACAAGAGTCGCGTTTTCAAACCTTCAGCGATTTGAGTGGGCATCGTTTAGCCGCCGTTTCTGATAAAGCGTTTGGTGGTTATCTTGCGTTTCGTTATGAACTAGACAAGCTCGATCACTTTAATAATCAGTATTTTCGTAATATCGAATTTACGGGCCCTCCAACTGACCGCCTAATATTAGATCTGCTGGATGACAGATACGATTCGGTCATCGTTCCAGCCTGTACCCTAGAAGCCATGGTAGAAGCGGGCGAGGTAGACATTGTGTCGGTGCGCGTGATCAATGCGCAGAATCCGGCTAACTCGGTATGTACGGTGAGTACCGACCTTTACCCAAACTGGACCTTTGCGATGACGGACCGAGCGCCTACATTTGTGGGCGGATTGGTGGCTCAAGCGTTGTTGGCGATGCCAAAAGGATCATCCCGCAGCTAAAGCGGCGAATAACGTTGGTTGGATGCACCCTGCGCCATCGGTTCAGTTAGACAAAGCGTTCAAACGATTAGACATGCATCCGTTGCAAACCCCATTTGGAGAGAAGTTCAATAAGTGGCTCACACAAAATAGAGTCCCTGTGGGTTTTGGTTTGTTGACGGTGTTTTTTATGGCGATCTACCATATCATTTTGGAGCTGAAATTTAAGCGCAGCCAAATTGAACTGCGGGAAACCCTTAATGATTTGCGCCGTAAGAGTGCACTACTAGAGCAAGCTCAGCGAACCTCGATTGCAGGAGAGCTTGGCAGCAGCATTGCACACGAGATTAATCAACCGTTGGCTGCGATAAAAAATTACAGCCAAGGCATGAAAATCAGGATGCAAAAGGGCACGACACCAGAAGAGATGGCACCGATTATTGATAAGATTCAGCATCAAGTGACATCAGCCAGTGCCATTATTCAAAGGCTTCGTGACCTAATCAATAAAAAGCCTATTGAAAAACGCGAGATAGACTTAGATCAAGTGATCGCAGAATGTATCGAACTTCTTGATTTTGAATTTCAACGTCATGGCTTTGCGATCACGGTTGCGAGTCATGGCCTGAACCAACCGTTAAATGCCGACGAAACAGGCATTCAGCAATTACTACTAAACTTGCTGGTGAATGCAAAAGATGCCTGTGTGAGTCGAGCCACTGAGGGGGACGTTCTTACCATAGAAGTTCGCACAGAATACCGAGAAAATAGGGTGGTGATCGACATTATTGATAACGGGATTGGGTTTGATGATGATTCCATTCCTCTTACGCAGGCCTTTTATACCACCAAAGAAAATGGTTTAGGTTTGGGTCTTGCGATTTGCCGTGATGTGGTTGAAAGCCACCATGCAGCATTGAATTTAGCCAAGTAACACCCAATGGCTGTCATGTCAGCGTGATTTTGCCGTATTCAGGAGACAAGAAATGAGAAACGATATAACCCCAATCTACATTGTTGATGATGAAGTAGAGGTGCTGGAGTCGATGTCATTTTTACTCGAAAGTTATGGATACGAAGTCAAAACCTACTCTAGTGGCCCTGAGTTTTTGTCTAATGCACGTATTCAGCAATCGGGTTGTGTGCTGCTTGATAGTCGAATGCCAGAAATGCGTGGTCAAGACGTTCACCAAGCACTTAACGAAGTTTCGAGCCCGTTGTCGGTGATTTATCTAACAGGGCACGGTGATATCCCTATGGCGGTGGATGCGCTCAAAGAGGGCGCACAAGACTTCTTCCAAAAGCCAGTTGATGTCGAAAAACTGGTTGTTGCGATTGATAACGCTTTGTCTAGTTCTGAAAGACGTTTTCATACGCTGCAAGACGAAATTGCGCTTAAGGCCCTCACTAAACGGGAAAGAGAGGTGTTGAACCTTGTGATGCAAGGGATGAAGAATCAACAAATGGCAGACGAGCTTTGTGTGTCACTGCGTACCATTGAAGTACACCGCTCTAATGTGATGAAAAAGCTTGAAGTGAAGAATGTCGCGGCACTGATTCAGAAAGTGGGGCATTTGGTCTAAGTTCTTCTTAATTGGCGATTTAAGGCGTTTTCTAAACGCCCTGTATCACTTTGATTCAATTTAAGGGGCGATAGCGCTAAAGAAATGTGTAGGGAAGCGATACAATGCACTTCAATTAAAAACTACATGTTCATTCAATCGATAGCAAATCCTTATGTCCAAAGAACAAGATTACGAATTCAACACCGAGTACACCCTCAATAAGACCTTCTTCGCAGAGTGCTACGATCAAACCAGCACACCTGCAAGTTTTCCCAAGTCGTATCTTAAAGCCTTCTTATTTCTTATCTTTGGCGGAGTGTTGGTAGAATTTGAACTGTTACCAAGCGGATACATTGGTTGGTTCTTTATTGTTTTGAGTGTTGTCGAAGCGTGTAGTGTTTACTTCAAAAGAACATGGTGGCTATGGCGACAACGTTGGAGTATGAGCAATGGCAGTAAAGTTAGCCTCAAGGTGGACTCAAGTGGTATGAGTTACAATGGCGGTAAGACGATTAGAAAGATTGAGTGGGACCAGATTGATCAACTTGAGCAAAGCGATTTAGGTTTTATCATCCACATGGGTAAACAGCGTCAGTACGTCAGCAAATCATGTTTAAATGAGCAAGCTATCGCTTTCATCGCTGCGCAGCACGAAGCTTCACAAAAAAGTTTGAGCGAAAAAGCTAAGTTTTTTAGATTCACAAGTTACTTAGATTCACAAGCTATTTAGATTTAAACAAATAAAAAAAGGATTGGTATTTCTACCAATCCTTTATTCGTTTTATCTATATTGATGTAGTAGCTTAACAGTAAGCCATTACTCGTAATCTGAAGCGTAAGTATCTTCATAAGAGTGCGAGTAGAACTCGAAAAGGTTACCAAACGGGTCTTCTAGGTAAACCATTTGTGCTTGTTTTAGCTCATCTTCTGGGTGGTAGCGCATAATATCCATACGCACTTTACCGCCATACTCTTCAACACGCTTAATCGCGGTATCAAACTGTTCTTTTGGCAGCTGAAGACAAAAGTGGAAGATACCAAGGCGAGAAAAATCGACGTTATGGCGTTCGTCTCGGTCCACCATTTCGAAGAGTTCAACACCGATACCATCAGTTGTGACTAGGTGAGCTATATTAAAACCTTTGAAGCCTTCACCGAAAACCGCGATACACATACGACCGATTGCTGACTCGCGTTCTTCTTGAACTTTAGTGTTGTTCATCACTATACGAAGGCCAAGCGCTTTAGTATAGAACTCAACCGCTTTGTCCATATCGCCGACCATGATACCTACGTGATTCATCTTCATGACTTTCTCCTACTTTGATATTTGAGTATTTGTTCGTTTCGATGTGGAGAAGTATAGGTAATAAAATCTAAGATAGTAAATTATCAATAATAATCATTATGATAATGTTTTGTTATTATAATCGAAGGGCTGGTTAGCGAGATATACATCCTTGAGTCGCTAGCCGGAATGATTACCAACTAACGATTACAAAGAGTGCCGTTAACTGTCTGATTGATGCATTATTGCTAACATCCTTACGCTAAATAGAATAAGATACACGGCCTTAAATTAAGCACTGAGCCCTTCATCGCAATGACCGATCAAATAACGCAAGCAACATTTGCCGATCTCGGCCTAATTCCAACTCTAGTGGAACGACTCACCGAGTTAGAATATAGCCAGCCGACCCCAATCCAAACTCATACTATTCCAAGTGTTCTAGAAGGGCGGGATATCGTTGGTGGTGCGAATACAGGTTCGGGTAAAACGGCGGCGTTTACGTTACCTATTCTGCAAAAGATTGTTGAGCAAGGTGAGTCGAATGGTCGCCGTGGCAATTACGTTTCTCATCTGGTTCTGGTTCCAACACGTGAACTGGCATCTCAGGTGGCTTATAACGTTAAATCCTACTCGTACCATCTGA
Source organism: Vibrio aestivus (assembly GCA_003263845.1). Classification (GTDB taxonomy): domain Bacteria; phylum Pseudomonadota; class Gammaproteobacteria; order Enterobacterales; family Vibrionaceae; genus Vibrio; species Vibrio aestivus. The sequence continues at coordinate 11,061 of JYJN01000115.1, forward strand.
GAGACAAGATCAAGACTGTTGCTGTGTTTGGTGGCGTATCCGTTAACCCTCAGATGCTAGCGCTTCGTGGTGGGTGCGACATCGTGGTGGCAACACCGGGTCGATTGCTTGATTTGGTATCGAGCAATGCTATTAAGCTTGAACAGGTAAAAACGTTGGTGCTTGATGAAGCTGACCGTATGCTTAGTCTCGGCTTTACGGACGAACTTAATAAGATTCTTGCACTGCTACCAGAGAAGAAACAGACTTTGTTGTTCTCAGCAACGTTCCCAGACAAAGTGACGACACTAGCTCAGCATCTGCTGAACGAACCTATCGAAGTTCAACTGCAAAGCGCCGAAGAGAGTACTTTGGTTCAGCGCGTATTCAGTGTTAACAAAGGCGAGAAAACAGCGGTGCTGGCGCACCTGATCAAACAGCATCAGTGGCGACAAACGTTGATTTTCGTGAATGCGAAGAACGCTTGTAACCACCTAGCTCAGAAATTGTCGAAACGCGGTATTACAGCAGAAGTGTTCCACGGTGACAAAGGGCAGGGCGCTCGTACCCGCGTGCTTGAAGGATTCAAATCGGGTGAGATCCAAGTGTTGATTGCAACCGATATCGCAGCGCGCGGTCTGGATATTGAAAAACTGCCTGTCGTGATTAACTTCGATCTTCCGCGCAGCCCAGCAGACTACATGCACCGAATCGGGCGAAGCGGCCGGGCGGGTGAAGTTGGCCTTGGCTTATCTTTGATCGACTACGATGATTATCATCATTTCAAAGTTATTGAGAAGAAAAATAAGTTCCGACTTGAGCGTGAAGAAGTAGAAGGCTTTGAAGTTGAAGACGACCAAAGCGAAGCGTACTTCTTACCAATGAGGCCGCAGCCTAAGCCTGCAGGTACTGGCAAAAAGAAGAAGAAAAAACGCAACCCGCAGCAAAACGGCTAAACAGTTAACTCACTATCGGACTACTAGATCTGATAGAGAAAAGTAAAAGAGCCTCGCTTGATGGAACAAGCGAGGCTCTCGTGTATTTGAATGTTTAATTATCGACGTTGCGAACGTCCGCGAGAAGAGCGATCTTTAAAAGAAGAGGCTGCTTTCGCCTGAGATTTCAGAATGGAATCTACCGTGAGTGGCATAGGCTCTTTAGGTTTAAGACCATGGCGGAAAGTGCGCGCTCTTGGCGGCAAATCATACTCTTCCGCACTAGCGCGTGGCATGCGTTTGAAACGGTAGAGGTAAAAGTTCTCTAACTTCTCTCTTGCCCATTCGGTTTTCTTTAAATACTTCACACTACTGGCAATCGATGGATTGGTGTTAAAGCAGTTAAAGCGCATGGCGGCGTCAAGAATATCCCAACCATAAAAGTCCACCAATTCCTGCAACAGGGTTTCTAGTTTTAACCCATGCAGTGGATTGTTTTGTTGCAGTTCAATTCTTTCTTCGTCAGTCATCATTTTGGAGGCCATAGTACCCAATAGCAAAATATTTAGGGGCGGAGTTTAACAGAGTATAGAGGACAGGGAAGAAGTTTATACTCACCAGCCATATATAGAGGTGCTCATTAGCAGTGGCTCTCTTTTTGTACAACCTACACTTTCTAGGCATTGCAAAGAGTCAAACAAGCTAGAGTCAAAATAAACTCGTATACTGCTTGTCTTATCCAAATTTACTCAATATAAAGTCGGCATATTCACAAACCTATTTCATGACGATTCACATCATTCTCTTAAGGAAAGACTGCCTCAATGACATACAGTAAAGCTACTGCCATCGGTTTAGTTGCCATTTTGATGTGGAGCACTGCGGTTGGCTTGATCAGAACCGTTGCTGAAGCTCTAGGTGCGGTAGGGGGCGCGGCGATGATATATACGCTTAGCTCAGTGGTGTTGCTTGTTACGGTGGGCTTTCCAAACCTAACCAAGTTCCCTCGCCGTTATCTCATTTTGGGTGGTTTGCTTTTCGTTGTCTACGAGCTGTGCCTGTCTCTTTCGGTAGGTTTCGCCAGTACCAGTAAACAAGCGATCGAGGTGAGTATGGTTAACTACCTATGGCCAAGCTTCACTTTAGTGCTTGCGCTTTTTGTAAGCGGGAAAAGAATGTCATTGATGATGTTTGTTGGGATGATTGTCTGTCTCTGTGGTGTTGGCAAAGTGCTCGCAGGGGACGATGGATTCTCGTTAACCGAGATGGGGGTAAATGTCATCAGCAACCCATTGAGCTACGGGCTCGCTTTCTCTGGTGCGGTCATCTGGAGTGTGTATTGCGTGTACACCAAAAAAGCCGCGGAAGGTTTTAATGGGATTACGCCATTTTTTATGCTCACGGCCGTGGTCTTGTGGGGCAAATTTGGCCTGAGTGAAAATCCGGCAATGACTTTTTCACCCAGAGTACTTATCGACCTGGTATTGGTGTCGTGCGCAATGGGATTAGGTTATGCAGCATGGAATATCGGCATATTACATGGAAATGTCACCGTACTGGCGACAGCTTCTTATTTCACTCCGGTGCTTTCAGCCTTGTTTGCAGCACTTCTATTGGAGGAATCTTTGGGCGTTGGCTTTTGGTTGGGGGCATCGATGGTGAGCATCGGCTCTGTTATCTGCTGGAAAGCCTCTAAAGTGAATTGAGCATCAAATCATATCGAGTCTCCCCTATGGTAAAATTATCTTTTAGCTACGGGATGGCCAAATGAGCAACGAGCATTTTCAAGGGAAGTTCGAAGTGGAGCTTAAGTACCGCTTTGAATCGAAGACCTGTTTCTTAGACGTTTTAAAACAAGTGCCTCACGAAATAATGCTAGAGGATAATCTAGAATCCGATTGTTATTTCGATACGCCTGATAAATCTTTGAGGCAGCAGAACAAGAGTGTCTGTATTCGCACAATGGAGCCATCAGGCATCAAGCTTTGGATTGTTAAAGGCCCAGAAGCCACTGAAGCACTTTGAGCAGGAGGTGCCTTGGCCATGGAACGATCCCGCCCACAGTATCGCTCAGCCTGACCCTTACGACGACTGGTAACCCTTCACTATCTGCGGCAGTGGCAGAGGTTTGCTGCTGCCTTATGGAATCGATGTAACTTACCAGCATAGAGGTTTGAATAATTAATCAAGAAGCCTTAATACAGGCTTTTCCTCAGCTCAAGAATACATCGCCGAAACCCTGTCTCTACCCACCTTAAATATCTTACCCACTAAAACAATCAACACAGCTCCGGTAAGCACAGGCGTAAATAAAAAATTCCCAGCTTTGGCCAGTTAGCATAATCAAAATCGGATTTGCTCCCGCTGGTGGATGTGTCGTTTTGGTCAGCAGCATCAGCGAAACACCAAGCCCAGTCGCGATGGCCAATGTAGCGGGACTCACACCAATAAATTGGGTGAAGACAACACCAATAAATCCAGTTACTAAGTGCCCCAAAATCACATTTTTAGGTTGAGCTAACGGGCTTTCTGGCAGCCCAAATACCAATACTGTCGTTGCGCCAAATGGTGCCATTATTAGCGCGACATCCATCAGTGACGCTTCTAAATGGCTAAGTAAGCCAATGGCAATGGAAGCCCCAACCCCTGCTAAACAAGAAACAATATAGTTATTCATCTTCGTATGCTCGTCTGTTTTTATTTAAGGTAGACCAACTTGTCTACATTGAAATGGTAGACAGGTTGGTCTACCATTGTCAAACGGTTTTGATAGGGTGCTTAGTAAGTAATGAACCAAAAACGACAACTGTTAATCGATACAGCCCTTGATCTGTTTTATCGTCAGGGTATTCACTCGGTTGGCATTAATGAGGTTCTAAAAGTGTCTGGGATTGCGAAGCGAACGCTTTACAGCCACTTTGACAGCAAAGAGGCTTTGATTCATGCAACGCTCGAGCAAAGGCATGCCAACTTTATGCATTGGTTAGAATTAACCTTGAGTGACGTATCTTCTGAGCAGCAGCTTGTCTCTGAATTGTTTGACGGTTTGAATCGTTGGTTCAATGGTGAAACCAGTGAGTTAGGGGACTTTAGAGGGTGCTTTTTCATCAATACATCGGCAGAGTTTAGTGACTTTGGCAGCGACATTGTTAAGTATTGCACCTTCCACAAAACCGAAGTTAAGCGGTTAATTCAGAGCAAACTAATCGATGATAATCCTCAGCTGTTGAACGCTATTTGTATCATGAAAGAGGGAGCGATAATTACCGCGCACATGACCAGAAAGGGTGACGAAGTGTGCCAACAGAGCAAAGATGTATTGAGGGCACTTTGTACTTAGCTGCTTTGCTCGACATAATGCTGTTTCATCAATCCAAAAGTTGAATGAACCGTAGTTAATGGGGCTTTTGTCGTATTATTTTCAATTAGCTGTTTTGCAGCGAGTTTTCGGCATAAAGCTATGAAGATTAACTGATGTAGCCTACCAGATTGTCACTTCCTGACTTAGTTCGCTCGAATGACTCAGCAAAACCTTGTTCTACTTCGAAAGGCTACCCATTAAGGCATTGGCTAATTTCTGTTAATAGCCATTGATGTAGCGGCGATTTATATAAAGTTCTTGCAGATACAAAACCAACATCTCCAGACGGTGCGCTTGCTTTTTGTGGGGTAGGCAACAGTTTGTATGGACCTGCCAGTTTGTTAAATAACAACTTGGAACAAGGAAAGACCAATTCACTGTTCTCTAAGTTTTTTAATATGCTATCCAAGTAGCTACTTCTGAAGCGAATTTGCGACTGAATACCGATAGATTTTAACGTCTCTTGCGCGTACGGCTTGCGATTATTCCAGTCGTGGACCAATAAACTAGATAGCTTTAGTGTCATTCCTGGTTTGAGTTGAGCTGAGAGAAGTGGGTTGCTTTCATGACAAACCAGTACAAACTCGTCATCAGCAATTTTCTTTTGGTACAAAGACTTTGATATTTCTAAGGGGAAATAATTTACCCCAACCTGAATATCACCTTTCAATAGTTGGCTAGTGGTATCGTCATCCCATGCAACGATGTTTAGCTGAATATTGGGAGCTTTGGCTAGAATTCTCGAGCAAATGTCCGATGTGTAGCCTGATGCTAAGAAGCCATTGAGGGCGATGGTGATTTCGCCTTCTAACTTTTCAGGGAGAAACGAAACATCTGGTGTTAAGGATTCAGTGAAAGCGTTGAATAGCGGAAGTACTTGCTGTTTGATTTTTAACGCTCTTAGCGTTGGCTCTAAATGATAGTGAGACCGAATAAATAGCTCGTCGTCAAAGAAGTCTCTCAGTTTTGATAATGAGCGACTGACTGTAGGCTGGCTTAGGTGTAATTTCTCGCAAGTGGCTGAAACGCTGTTGGTTTCTATAAGTACCTGAAATATTTTGATGAGATTCAGATCAAACTTACTAATTTCTCGTTTCATGCTTCCCCTATGTACTTCTGTTGCGGATTTAATCGATCCTATCTTGATTATAACTATTCATTTTTGTTTTGCATTGTATTTAATTTATTCTATATAGAATTTATTTGGATGGCCTTACTATGTTTGTGAACTTGAGAGCGCGACTCTCCTAGCACCCTACAGAGGTAAGAACATCATGAAACATAAATTGGCACTGAGCATTTTAGCGCTAGCATGCGGTCAGGCTATCGCAGGAACATCTATTGCAGAGGCATCTAATGTAGAAGTATCGACTAGCCCAGTAAATACACATCAACAATACCTCGCAGACCTAGAATTTAAAAACGATTACCCAACTGCAACAACAGCAGTGGAACTGCAACAAGAGTTGGCGTTCCAACGCGCTACACAAGCTTATATGTGGGCATTGCCAGCTGTTAATATGATGGCAATGAAAGAAGGACATGAAGCTGTAATGGGCGGCGAGGGTTATTTCAAAGTTGGTGTTTATGAAGATCGACTAAAACCTAACACGCTTATCACAACCCCAAACTCTGACGTTATCTATGGTCTTGGTTGGATGAACATGAAAGAGCACGGTCCTATGATCATTGAAGCGCCGAAAAAAATGCAGGCTTTGATTGATGACATGTGGCATAACGCACTTGTTGGTCCGAACAACGAACAAAATGGTCTGCCATTTAAAGGCGACATTGGTCTACCAGGGCCAGACAGAGGTGAGGGCGGCTTGTACCTGATTTTGCCACCGGGTGAAAGTCGAGCAGATTATGATGCTGATAAGTACTACATCTATGAATCAAATACTTATGACGTGTTCTTATTCTTGCGCTCTTTCTTTGCTGACGCTTCTAACCTAAAACCAGCGGTTGATAATCTAGAGCAGATTAAAGTCTACCCACTAAATGGTGAAGCGAAAGAGATGGAGTTCCATCACCTTTCAGAGGTTGAGGGTAATAGTATTGCACCACGTGACTGGACTTACTTTGCCATGCTAGACCGTATGATACAAAAAGAAGAGCCGAGTAAAGTTGACCCATACATGAATGGTGTTCTTGCTGCATTAGGAATCAAAAAAGGCGTTGAATTCAACCCTTCAGAAGAGCAAAAACAGTTGCTGACTCGCGCGGCTCAGACTGGTTGGAAAATGTCCAAAGAAACCGCAGCGAACTTCGATCAAAAGAGTGCCGCAACGACCGGTGATACTATTTTTTGGGAAGATAGCCAATGGGTAGCGCATGCGCTACTCAAAGACAACAATATGTTTGGTGCTCAGGTTGATACCGAATTTAACGATATCGAGACTGGTCACACTATCGTTGACGCTAAAGCCCATATGTATATCAACCACTATTCGATTTCGAACGGAATGATCTCATCGTTTGTGGGTGCTGGTGCAAAATATGCTGGTAGCTATAAGGATAGCGATGGCGACTATTTGAATGGTTCCTGTACTTACAGCCTCACTCTACCAAAAGACATTCCTGCGAAGTTGTTTTGGTCAGTGACTGCTTATGATGCCGATACTGCAGCAGGTTTAGACGGAACTAATAAATATCCATCGATTGGTGATCGTGATATGCCAATAAAAAATGCGGACGGCTCAACCACACTTTGGTTTGGCCCTGAGTTGACGCAGGAAATCCCTCAAGCAAACTACATGAACACGCCAGAGGGTAAGGGTTGGTTTACTCTGATTCGTTTATACGCTCCAGAGCAAGCTTTCTTTGATCGTACATGGCGCCCAGGTAACTTTGTTAATCATGGGTGTAAATAGCGAATAGCTGACGGTTTAACCTTGGTTAATTAAGTGAGTCAATGAAAAAAAGCGATACAGGTTGTATCGCTTTTTTTTTCTTTGCGGTTTAACGCAGGATTATTCTTTGGAAATAACCGAAACTAAAGCATCTCTAAAACTTCCTGATTTCTACTATTGGATATAGCGGCTATCTACGTTAAAAATCATGAGGCTTAAAGGCGACGAGCGAGCAGTGAATATGCTGTAAAATATTCTCAGCCGTGTTTCCAATTACAACGCCAGATAGGCCGGTTCGCGCACTCGTGCCCATAACAAGTACATCGATATCAATATTCGCCACACAGCGAGGAATTTCGATGTCAGCTTCGCCATGTAGGTGATGGATGACATTTTCCCCTTCAATGCCTGATTCTTCGATTAGGCGATTTAACTCGGCTAAATGCTCGATTCTCGCGAGTTCTATATTACGATTGAGTTCCTCTTCTGGCACTTTGATCCAAGCTTGGGTGCTGAGGTAGCTTTCTAGTTGGTATACCCAACAGCCAATGATGTGCAGGCGGCTGTCGCTTGAATCGGCAATGGCTCTAGCATGGCGTAGCAGATCAAGTGCCATGGCTTTTTTCTCGTTATCGAATGGGTCGACATCTATAGCCACGGCGACTCGGCGTTTTTCGATTGGCTTGTTGTTGGGTTTGTGAAGCCAAACAGGACAAGGACACTCGCGCAGTAGCTGCATGTCTAGGGCTTTAAAACCATCTTCACCTTCTGCTATTTCTTCGGCGTCTTTGATGATGATGTCGAACCCATGTTCGACAACGTGCTTAGAAATACGTGCTGCGGGTTTGTCGCCTGCGGAAACGCGAATTGGGAACTCGATAGGTGCTTGAATGGCCGGATTGTTACGTACCGTATCATCGAAGCTGGTTTTAATCGTATTGATGAGCGAGTTTTCGTAGGTTTCGCGGTAGTCCGACATGTGATCCGGTAGAGGAGGGCACGCAATCAAACCTTCTAAGTTAGCTTGGTTTCGCAGCGTCAGCATGATGGATTGGCCTAATGAATCTTGGTGGGCAGTTAGGCCCTGACTCACGAAAAGGATGTCGTTGAACTGTTTCATAATAACCTCCATGGCATCCAGCCAAATAGTGTGGAAGACTGACTATCTTAGACACTCAAGCAAATTTGAACTTCTCGCTTAATCAGCCACTTAGCCCTTGCTAAGTCAATGAATACCCTTTTATATTAATAGATTGTTAACAGCCAAAATCTGACCTTAATCAAAACTCGCTCCGGGTTTTAGGAATTTGGTGGTTTTTATGATCTGGCACTGCCATCCCATCATTCTGCTTAGGATTTGGCCTTGAACTAAAGCTCTCGATTGTCATCAAGCCAATGCATGAGCTTGTCGATTTTCTCATTGGCTGACTGCATTTCCTCAAGAGCCCAGTCTTCGAACGCTTTGATCATGTAGGGCGCGAAGCTTTGATATGCCCCTTGGACTTTTTCTAACCCTGCTGGGTTTATCGATACCCATTTCTTGCGTCCGTCGTGCTCGTCTTTTTCGATGTCAATGAACGCCATTTGGTGGAGTTTATTCACGACCTTAGTCACACCTGGTTGGTTCATCTGCATGACTTGGGCGAGCTGACTGACCGTTTGTGGCTTGTCGGAATGGCGCATTAAGTGTGTGAGTAGATCGAACTGAGAAGAGTTCAACCCGTGCTCAGCTAGTTTTTTGCTTAAAAATGTGGTGGTGAGCTGATTAATAATTCCCAATGAAATGAATATCTTATTTGCAGCTTCTATTTTTTGCTCAGACATTAGACGAATAATCCTTGTAAATACATTCCATGGAATATATATTTATTCCATGGAATGTATTCTAGCAGATTAACGAGAATGGAGATAGAGATGAACAGACGTGGCTTTATAAAAATTATGGGTACGGGCGCGGTTGTCGTGGCGGCAACGCCAATGGTGATGGGCCAGTTTTCAAGTGATGAGGTGGCTGATATTCGTCCGTCTCTTACTCAGCCAAACATTCTGAAAACGTTAATCAGTTATGCGATGCTGTGTCCAAATCCTCACAACAAACAACCTTGGAAAGTGGAACTGTTAACGGCCAATACGGTGCGTTTGTATGTAGACGAAGAGCGCTTGCTACCAGAAACGGATCCCATCCATCGTCAAATTCACATTGGGCAGGGCACCTTCATCGAGAGCATGGTGATTGCCGCTTCCCACTATGGTCTGCGAGGAGAGGTTAACTACTTCCCACTAGGTGAGTACAGCAATACGACTTTAGAAGCGCTACCGGTTGCCGACATTCAGTTCTTTGATGACACGACGGTTAAGCAAGATCCTTTGTTTTCCCAATTGGTTACGCGTCAATCGAATAAAACGCCGTATCAGTTGGACAAGCTTTCTGACTCTCAGATCGCTGCTATGTTTGCCTTAACGGATGATACCGATTACGGTCTGAAGCTCGTTGAAGATGACAAGGGCAGATCAGCTATGGCGGATTACTTAGTCAAAGCGATGGAGATTGAAGAGAGCAACGCAAATCGTAGCTTGGAAACGATTGCCATGTTCCGCTTCAATGATGAAGAAGTGAAAAAGTATCGTGATGGTTTTGGCCTTGCTCAAAATGGCGTAACCGGTGTTAAGAAAGCCTTGGCGGAAGCTTTCTTTTTAAGCCGAGACAAAGCGGAAGCCGACCCTGCGGCTTTTGGAAAAGAAGGGGTGAAAAGTGTTAAGAATGTCGTGGCTAACAATCAGCATTACGCAATGCTAATTAGCCCAGATAATAGCCGAACGACCCAAGTTAAAATTGGCCGCTTATATAATCGCATTAACTTGCTAGCTACTTCACTTGGCATCGCCCAACATCCAATGAGTCAAATACTGCAAGAATATGACGACATGCTAGAGCTGCAATCATCGTTCAAACTGGACTACAACGTGCCAGAATCTCATACCGTTCAGATGCTGTTCCGACTGGGTGTGGCTTCAAGTACGCCACCTTCGCCGCGAAGAGCCGTCAACGACATTGTTATATAGCTAGTGTTACACTGGCCGTGTAATATTAGTTCCGAAAATGGCGCATTGTTTTGTACACTCACGCTATAGTGAAGGGAATTGACTTACCCTTAACGGAATTCACGGCGCATCATCATGATTGATTCATTCTCAAATCTCACTTTCGAACAGTGCCAACAAGCACGTTTATCGAGAGACCCGCGATTCGACGGCCGATTCTTTATCGCTGTGAAATCTACAGGTATTTTTTGCCGAACGATTTGCCCCGCGAGAATGCCCAAGGAAGAGAATGTGGAATACTTTGGTGATAAGACGGTTGCGCTCGAGGCAGGTTACCGCCCATGCTTGAGATGTCGGCCAGACAGTGCGCCACATTCTTGGGCTTGGAAGGGTGTCGAAACCACGTTCAGTCGCGCTGTTAAATTGATCGACGAAGGCGCATTGAACTATCAATCTTTGCAAGCGCTGTCAGAGCGCTTAGGGGTAAGCGATCGTTATTTACGAAAGTTGTTTAGCCAGTACCTAGGTATGTCACCCAAGCAGTACTCCTTATACCAACAACTGTTGTTTGCCAAGCACTTACTACATACCAGCACATTGAGCATTACCGATATTGGCTATGCGGTTGGCTTTCAAAGTACCCGACGTTTTAACGATGCATTTCGTAAACAATTAAAAATGAGTCCATCGGACATTCGAAGAAAACGTATGAATGGTGAACGTACTCAGGTCACTCTTAACTACCAAGGCGAGCTGAATTGGGCGCACTTAATGAACTTTTATCAAGTGAGAGCCATTGAAGGGTTAGAGTTGGTGGAAGAAGACAGTTACAGCCGAACCGTTGTTATTCAAGGTAAGCAGGCTTGGTTTAAAGCAACACCAAACGCGAAAGGGCAAATTCTTCTAGCGCTTGAACTTGAAGATATTTCTATTCTTAAGCCTCTGATTACTAATGTTCGTCGGATGCTTGATCTCGATGCCAATATCGATGTGATAGAGCAGCACCTGGAAAATGTGGCTCCGGGCATCGTGAAATCTAACGGAATTCGCATCCCTGGCGGTTGGAGCGCTTGGGAGGCGGGCGTTAGGGCCATCTTAGGTCAGCAGGTGTCGGTGAAAGCCGCCATTGGTCAGCTTAATTTGCTCGTTAAAGAGTTGTCGGGCGATGAGAAGATTACCTTCCCCACACCACAGCAAGTGGCGGATGCGGATTTGAATTTTCTTCGCATGCCACAAAGCCGAAAAGATACCTTAGCGCGGTTTGCGCAGTTCAATATTGATAATCCAGAAGCGACCCCCGATGAGTGGCTATCAATCAAAGGCATAGGGCCTTGGACGGTCAATTACGCACTATTGCGTGGACTTTCATTACCGAATCACTACTTAGACTCTGATCTTGTCGTGAAGAAATGGCAGCAGCAATACCCGAACTTAAACAAAGCGTCCGCCTCGCCTTGGGGCAGTTACGCGACTTTTCATCTATGGAATCACGCATGAAGTACTACAGCATAATCCCAAGTGAACTGGGAGAGATCACCATTCAAGCCAGCGATAAGGGTGTGACCGGAATTTGGTTTGAAACTTATACTACAAAGCCGGATGAATTGGGTATACGAAAGGATGAACATCACGTATTGGTTGAGGCAACAAAGCAGCTTAAAGCCTATTTTGCCAAGGAGCGTCAGGATTTTGATTTGCCCCTTGATCTCAATGGCACAGAGTTCCAAAACCAAGTTTGGCAGGCGTTAACTCTTATTCCTTACGGAGAAACGTGGACTTATAAGCAACTGGCTGAGCTGATCAATAGGCCGCATGCAGTGAGAGCCGTAGGAACAGCTAATGGCAAAAACCCGATTTCTATCGTTGTACCTTGTCACCGTGTAATCGGAGCAAACGGAAAGCTGACCGGTTACGCAGGTGGCGTTGAGCGCAAAGAGGTATTGTTGAATTTGGAGAAGGGTAAGTAGAACAAAGAACTTAGGCAGTATGTAATTTTTACCTAAGTGTACGAATACTATTCATTATCTTGTCGTTATGATGACTTGATTGGTCTTGGTTCATGGACAATCTTTGGTGTGTGTCGGACGGGCGTGAGCTTCGTCTGATGTTTAAATCCTAAATATTGAATCGAGTACCGAAACAAATGAGAATTCAAACCCTATCGATTGCTGCTTGTTGTGCAATGCTCCTTGCTGGCTGTGCTTCTAGTACCTCTATTGATTCTGGAAAAACGAGGACTTATGCCACTTCGCACGAACTAGTTGGTCAAGCTTCTTGGTATGGTAGTAAGTATCATGGCAGGCTAACCGCAAGTGGCGAACGTTACAATATGAGAGCGTATACTGCCGCTCATAAAACCCTTCCTTTCGGCACGATAGTGCGCGTAACCAATACTCAAAACAACAAATCGGTTGATGTAAAAATCAACGACCGAGGTCCATTTGTCAAAGGACGCGTGATTGATTTATCACGTAAGTCATTTGACAAAATTGGCGATATTAAAGGTGGTCTGGTACCTGTAAGGATTGAAATCGTCGATGACAGCAATACTTTTAGGTACAAACACTAAAGCGTAACCTAGGACATAGCGACCACTGTAAATTTTATTGAAATTAAGCTGTTGACTCTCCTATACGGAGGGTTTAAGGTATTACCTCATTCAAGAGTTAATGAGGACAAATATTATGAAAACAGCTTTCATCAGTGGTGCAACTTCGGGTATTGGTTATGAGTTTGCTAAACAGTTAGCAGGGCAAGGGTATGCACTCGTTCTTCACGGTCGTAATCAAGATGTACTAGCACAACTTGAGCAAGAGTTGCCAAATGTTAGGCAAACCCTAAAAGCAGATCTGAGCGATCCGGAGCAGCTTGATACGCTAATTAGTCAACTCGATGGATTGGATGGCAAGATTGATGTTGCGGTGAACAATGCAGGTTTCGGTTTGTATGGTGATCATCTATCGCTCAGTGAAGTCGACATCAACGCATGATTCATCTCAACATCGTTGCAACCACGCGCTTGAGTCGTTACTTTGCGCAAAGAATGGTAGAGCAAAAATCGGGTCATATTTTGAATGTGGCGTCCACCGCCGCTTATCAACCACAGCCGTATTTAGCCGCTTATGCTGCTAGTAAGGCGTATGTGGCGAACTTTACCGAAGCCCTAAAAATGGAGCTTAAGTCCTCGAATGTGTTTGTGACTTGTTTGTCACCAGGCCGAACTGATACTGGGTTCTTTCATTTTGAAGGTGGAGAAGATCAAGCATCAGAAGAGGGCGTTTTCTCGAAAAAGTACCGAGCTAGCCCGGCCACGGTGGCAAATAAAGGACTGAAAGCACTGTTTCGCGGAAAGAATCGAGAGATTCCATTTCTAGAAAACAAAATGTACGTGTTCCTCAATCGTATATTGTCTAGAACGAGTGTCGTTAACTTCTACTATAAAGCGATGAAAAGTGCTTAGTCAGTGGCCTCTAACGATTCCAGCAAGCAGGCGTTGTAATGGGCAACGCTTTGCTCTAGCTCAGTTAACCCTTTAAGTTTTTCTTTGATGGTTTCTTGCTGAGCTAGCAACACGATGCGTTTCTTTTCTATTTCTTGGACTAATAGATCCATTGGTACTATGCCTTTTTCTGTTTTGGCTTTAGCGATAGCTTTGAGTTCAGCTAGGCTAAACCCAAGACGTTTGGCTAGCTGTATCATGTTCAGAACATCGACAAAACTGTTGTCGTAGATTCGGTATTTCTCTTTCCTTAAAGGTGTCTTAATGAGTCCAATTTCTTCGTAATGGCGAATGGCTTTCACGCTCACGCCCGTTATTTTGGATAGTTCGCCGATGTACATAATTGACTCCATAACAAAGGGAGTTATTGTTAGTCAGATTGGATCTCAAGCAAAGTGTCAATTATTGGAATTGGGGTATTTGGGCTCGGTGTACACTTAAAAAGTGCATTGGGCAATTGCTAGGCAAAGTGGGAAAGGTGGAATTGTGACTCCCAAAGCTTTCTCTGGTTTCTTGCTCTACAAGAATCTGTTCAATATTTAATATTCACTATAGTTTGAGATGAAAACTGCCCAAAATCGTACCTTTGGAACTGATTATTTTCCCTGTGTTTTTCGATTCACAAAATGAAAAATTAAGAGTACGACAGTTAGTGTTTATTCGCGGAAGTATATGGCGCTTTAGTACGTCTGAGTTTAATTGATTTATATCGGCGGACCAAGATGAGTCGTTATGGATGAGGTGGTAATTAATTGAATACAACTATTGTTTATCTCGCTGTGACTTTTGTTCACGTAAAACATAATACCAGTATGTTTTCTTATTATTTTTTCTGTTCATATTACTCCATGATTAGGTGTAAAAGTTGAGAGTTCGCTATAACTAGGAAGTGTGCCAACTCTCAGCATAATGATTAAGCGACTGTTACGTCAGTTGCTTGCGGGCCTTTGCCGCCTTGCTCAACGTTGAACGACACTTTCTGACCTTCAGCAAGGGTTTTGAAACCATCGCTTACGATAGAGCGGAAGTGAACAAACAGGTCAGAACCACCATTGTCAGGAGTGATAAAGCCAAAGCCTTTTGTTTCGTTAAACCATTTTACTGAGCCAGTTACTTTACTAGACATATTAATCTCTATATTAGATTGAATTTAAAGAGAGCTACAAAATAAGGAATGAAGAAAAAAGGTATCGCAGAGAGAAATGACGTATCAAATCGAATAAAGCTGAGAAGGTCTTGAACTAAATAAGTTATCTATAGCTCGCTCGTGGAGCTTGTGCCCACTATACACATAATTATGTTAATAGATATACATTTGTCAGTTTATTTTTCCTGAAGTTGATTTTGTGCTGCTGATCAAATCATTGACTAACTGTTTATTGGAACAGAAAAAATCAAAATAGTGCCAAATTATTTCAACGATTTCATGATTTTATCAAGCTCACTACGCTTCTTAGAACTAAGTCCAACTTCTTTAGCAAACTGTTCGGCTAACTTATCAGAAAACTTTGCATAGGCTTTGGCGCGATCTTCTTTTGACATTGCGCGATAGGATTTTATGAAATGCAGCATGTGTTATGACTTCATCGTGTGATTTTTCCTAACGATACCATGAAATGAAAGATGTCGCGGATTTGTTATCCAACTCTAGCGGTTAGTAAAGAATAAAAACTCTTCAAGACTGATGACAAAAGACCCTCGGCGGTTTGAGGTTTGATTGATGTGAGATGACTTGGGGTCGATGTGATTGGTGTGGTCGCTAATTTTATTGTTAATTATATTGTTATAAATAGGTAAAAATGTGAAAATAATATAGACTAAATTATCAATAGCAGAGGATTAAGGATAATTGTCATGCCTCTTTCCTCACAGAATGTGCTCGAAATCGCGGGTGATCCGGTTGACGACAAGCAGCTATTTTTCTTGAGATTTTTTAGCGAAGTCAGCATTGACGACAAAGTGAAAACGCCTGAGCAAATTAGGAAAAACCGAAAGGTGATGAACAAAGTTCGCAAAATCGGTAATGAAATAAAAGATCTTAATAGTTCCCAAGACAATAAAGAAGCGGTCGGTGAAACGTCTAACGGCATTTACGACCAAATGAACAGTGTCGTGAAAGGGGTTCCGGGCATTGAGCTTCTGCCGTCTAACGCGCTAACCAACATGAAACCCTTAATATTTGATCTTGTGAGCGACGTGTGGGAAGAGTTCGCACCTTTTATCAAGGATACGAAAGGCATAGTGAAGGGCGCTTATAAAGGGATTAAAGGCGTTTCACTCTACAAAAAAGGCGACCAAGGTGATTTCTGTCGCTGACAGTGAAGGACAAAAGACGCTTCGTGTGGTTAGGCGAAAAATCAAAGCAGCTGCATTAGAAGATGGCTTACTCGAATTTTCAGTGAACTCTGCGACGTTGGTGGTAAACATTATTTCACTTGGCGCGGCTGCTCCTGCTACAGCAATTGCGAGAGCCGCTAAATCGATTTGCCAATGGTGTATTAACTACATGTATCGTTTGATTACAATTGCCCGTTATAAGAAGTTCCAGAAAGAGTGCCTGCAAATGTATTTCCGTAAAGGCAGTCTTTCAGGTTATGAAGTGGCTAAATTCTTCAACAAAAACATTCAAGAAATCCCAGTGGTTGCAATGATGTGGATTCTTCATCCACTTGTGAGTTCGAAAGAAGAGGTGTTAGTCGGGGTATTGGATCTTCCGGCCTATAAGAAACGCTCTTTCATGAAGAAACACATTAGAAAAGTGAAGTATAAGTTTAAGAGTGAGACAGATGAGTATGCCACCCACGCGCCAACCAGCGAACTAGCAGGCAAGTTGTACAAGTCTTACGAGAAGACGCGCAAGTTTGCGAGAAAGTACATTAAGAAGTCATGCATTGAGTTCGTCACCATGGATGTGATTTACAAAGCATATCTGTCGCAGATCGTAGATGGGGTTAGTTATCTGAACGTGTCAAAAGACGAGTTTGATAAAGCCTTGAGCACTAAAGATAAGCTAAAGGTTAAGTTCAAAGAAGCGAAAGAGTACGTTTCCTAGTTCTGTGTAGAACAAGTATTAAAATGCCCTAATGGTAGCAATTCCATTAGGGCGTTTTTATTTAACATTTGGTACAGTGATGTGAAAGCACTTAGCTTTGCGTTAAGGCCTATTTATAAAGGTTCTTGGACCGTTTTCATCGCAAACTGAAGGGAGAAAAAGTTTTCTACCAATACATCTATTTTGGGGTTTTCGCCGATATGGGCTCGTGAATAGGTATCAAGTTGTTGAGTTAACGCGTGGTCAGTACACTTTTCATAGATTTGAAGGAGTTTACCATTGGTTAAGCAGATCGAAGTCATGTAAAGCAAAGTGGACTCAAGCTCATTATTGGTCAAAGCATCAAGCTTAGTTTCTAAGTTCAAAGTTGGGATTGCGAGTGGTGCAGATTCCTTGAGTGGAATGTAAGATAGCTCGTTCATCAGCCTCATAACCACACGTTGCTCATTGTCAGAGAGGGTTCCTTTCATATCGCTTTGAAATTGATTTAAAACCGCTTCGGTATAGCTCTGCTGCGCGCGCATAGCGAAGCTGCTACTGGCAAATAAGAGGCTTATAATAATTAGAAAAATTCTCATTCCTTCAATCTCCCAGATCTTACGTTTAGGCGTCTATCCTTTCAGTCTAGAACAGCGCATTTGAGCTAAGAGCCATGCTTGCGACAAGTGTGACAAGCAAGGCGTTATTGGTGGATGTTTTCTGACCATATCTTACTTATCGGGAGGATGAAGGTTTTCTTTAATGAGTGAGTCTGATCTCATCCTGTCTAGAGTGTTGGTTGCTGTTAGGTGAGATGAATGCAACAACAATGAGTTTAATGATTTCAAGTATCACTGAACCGGCGAGTAGTAATGTGAGGTTCGGAGCCATATTGAAAAGCTCTTGATACCCGATTCCTCTACCCAATATGAGACCAATTATCCATGGCATTGCAAATAATGCAGCGATCTTAACCGATGTCTGTAGCAGTACATGACGCTTTTGTTTCTCGGACAGTTGACCTTTACCTTTTCGTACTTTAACGATTCCGCGTACGCTAGAAAGTAGATCCGCAATGATGAGAACGGGTAAAAGTATTGCTAGCCATTTGATAATGAGATTGGATGAATGCTTTTCACCCATCGCTTCTGCAATCATCGCATGAGTAAGATCGCGAATGGCGAACAGGCTTTGCGGCAAGTTATAGCTGTTGGAAAGTATCACGATAGAGAGGTCGGCTTCTGGTATATATACTGCTTTTGCTAGGTATCCATCCACGTCACCGTCATGACCAATGCCGTTCATGCCAAAGTAAGTGTCATGTGACCAGCCATAGGAATATGCCTCAGGGATTGAAACGGCATCGTGCATGAGTTTAAGGTTGGACTTTGAAAGAATGGCTTGGCCATTGTTACTGAGTCCATCGCGTTGAAATCTTAGAAAGCGGTTTACATCATTGGCGCTGCTTAATAGGTAACCAGATGGAATGTCAGCCTCAGCTGGTTGAGACTCAATTGGTATCGATACTCGCATAAAAGAAATATGGCCCGTCGTCTCGATTGGCAAATGCTGTGGCGTACCAGTTGCTTTCATCGCGAGTGGGGTAAATAAAGAATGGTTTAGGAACTGAGCAAATGATTGACCGCTTACGCGTTCGATCAACAGTCCAAGTAAATCGTAGCCAAGGTTGCTGTAGTACCAATTTTCGTCGGGCTCTGCATATAAGCTAGCTTGCTTGATAATATCAACCAAAGATTCGAGTGAATCATCCGGTTGGTATTGATAGCTAAAGTTCTGCGATGAAAGGCCCGATGTGTGGCTCATTAATCGGCGAATAGTTAGCTCATTCTGGCGCTCGTCCGCCAGTTTTAAATCAGGAATATAGGTGGTGATAGGCTGATTAATGTCGATTTTTCCTTGCTGCTGAAGAATCATTATCCCAGTTGCAGTGATAGGTTTAGAAAGTGAAGCAATTAGGGTTGTTGTGTCTGGGTTCCAGCCCGGATCCGACCCGCCGAACCTGAGAATATGACGTGGTCACCATGAGAAATTACGGCCGTAATATTTTCCGCACCATATAATGTAATGTAATCATCAAGAAGTGAGTTCATTCGTTCTGAATTTGCGCAAGCGAAGGGGCTAAAGAGTGTGAACAGGGCTAACCAAGGTAAAAACTTCATCGTTATCCTCTAGAAGAAAGGCTATCTAAATTGTGGCTGAATATAGGTGTACGGAATCACTCTAAATGATTGAAAAAATGCCACAATCTTCGAATGATCAATGAACTAGCTTTGCGATGAGGAGTAAGGTTTATTGAAACAGATGTTTAAGTCGTCTCAATTTATAAATGGAATGTCTGGTTAAGCTTATCAAGCCCGTAGTAAAGTGCTTTAGACTTCTTTTTCAAAATTGGTGTGAATCACTCATTGATTTAAAGCATTTTGCTTACCGGAAAGCTTAAGAGTAATACTGTTTAATTTATGTTAAATCAGTTACTTTGGTGACAGGGAATAAATGGTTCAGGGTAGAACATGTTTGAACAAGTCATTGGTATTCTTTTTCCAGTCTTAGCATTGGTTGCGGTAGGGTTCTCGGTTGGACGTTGGCTTAAGCCCGATTTTAAGCCCATTAATCGCATCAACATGGATACCTTTGTGCCTGCTCTGGTTTTCTCATCGCTGGTGGCGATGCCCCTTGATGTTCAGCAAGTCCCATTGTTGAGTGCTTCCGTTGTTGCAGTCCTCGTCCCCGGTTTGGCTATGATTCCGTTATGTCGCTTATTCAAATTGCGCTACAAGGCTTGGGCACCGCCACACATGTTCCGCAATAGTGGTAACTTGGCGATTCCACTTTTTACCTACACCTTTGGTGATACAGCCTTGGCATCTGCAGTGCTTCTATTTGTGGTCTCTGCATGCATCCATATCAGTTTAGGCCTCGCATTATTGAGCGAAGGAAATCCTTTCAAACAGATCATCAAAATGCCGATATTTCTCGCTGCGATGGGCGCGCTGGTGTTAAACCTTTCTGGCATTGGTGTTTGGTCGCCACTTTATGAAGCGACCGAGCTTTTGGGGCAGGCGGCGGTTCCAGTTATGCTGCTCTCGCTAGGCGCACAAATGTGTAATATGCGCATGAGTGGATTGAAGGTTGGGGTGTTCTGTACGCTCCAATCTCTGTTTACGGGTGCGGTTGCGTTTACCGTCATCTACTTTTTTATTCCTCTGCCGACTATGCAGCTTCAAATGATGGTCCTGTTTACAATGTTGCCTCCAGCGGTGATGAACTACTTGTTTGCGGAACGTTTTCAAATCGAGCCAACCAACGTTGCTTCCATGGTGTTGTTCGGTAACTTCTTTAGCCTTTTAACTCTGCCTTTGCTGCTTAGTTTCGCGCTCTCCTTGTAGATGGCGCTGGGTTTGCAACCTTAGGTTTACTATCGAGAGGATTGTTGCACTCGCAAAATAAGATGAGTGCGATAGCGAAAATGGGCAGGTGACCTATAACTTCATGGGCGCCAGATACCGTTGTGGTGATAGTAAAGACGACGATTAGAAAGGTCACGACGATTCGATTGGCGATACCTAACATTAGCATCCCACCCAGTAATAGCTCACATAGCCCAGCGAACCAAACAAAGTGAAGGTGCGAGAATTGCGCCCATCCAAGCAGGGAGAATACATTGTAGTGAGGGTACTGTTCTAAAAAGGCCAGTGATAGCCCTGGGCTGAGTAGCTTATTATGTATCCCTAAAACTAATAACTGTAGGCCGAGCATAATTCGCAATGTGTTGGTGGCGATCTGTCTCAAGTTTAACTTGAGCGAAAACGGGTATAGGTACTGTTGGTCGGCAAAGCTCAAAGTTGGGCCAATTAAAACAAGCGCAATGCCAATTCCCAGTAGTTCAAACAGATAGTCGATGGTTAAAGCAATAGGCAAAATGACGAGTGTTATTAAGGTGAGCACGATAACCAACACACCACTTAGAGATACAGACACAACCATGGCTAATACAATGGCAATTTGAAGTACCACTCCCAGCATCTGATATTGCGTATCCAATTGTAAGTTTGGCGCAATGAAGATTCCTGTTAATGAATTAACAACAAAAAAAGCCGCGATGGCAACGCAATAGAGACGCCAGAAAGCGAGAGACTGCCCAAACAACGGAGTAGATGTCGCGAGCTTTAGCCACCCTGATTGTGTAATCCAATAAGCGAGTGCAGCAAAGGCGACACAGACGAAGAATAATGTTATCGCCAGAGTGTCGAGTGGCAGAGAAGCTTCACGATAGTTTTGACCATCCACAAACCAGCGAACATGGGCTAAGCAAGGCACGCTAAACAAAGATAGTGTGATTAAGCTTAATATTCTCATGGTGTGTTCTCCAATTTTGATGGTGGGTGTTGCGAGCTGCCTTTGCTTTGAGAGTCGTGCCGAGTTTGAACTCCACTTTCCAGCGTTTTTAAAAATGCGACAAGCTGTTTTCTTTGATAGGGGAGTAAAAATAATGGCTCTAACTCGGTATGGGCGAGCTGGTTGGTAGGCGCTCGATTGTAGTAATCAATCACTGCATCTAATGATGGAAAAGCGCCATTATGCATGTAGGGTGCAGTTAAGGTGACATTTCGCAAGGAGGGGACTTTGAAAGCATGCTTTAAGTCGTCGCCTTCACGTCTCATGTAGATGAGCTCGCTGCAATCCTGTTCCATATTCGTATTGAACTTCGCATTGAAATGACCAAGACAATTGAATGGACTGTTCAGGATCTCCTCAACGCCTTTAAGTCGCCCAATGTCCGTTTGGCTGCTAGGGGCCGCGGTGACAGAAAAATGATGGTTGGTAAACATAGGTCCGTTGTGGCAACGAGTGCATTGCGACTGTTCACTTAGAAAAAGTTTCAACCCTTGTTCTTCGGTTTTTGTCAGTATCTGACTAGCGATATTTAGGTCGTCATTCGATAGCGCTTGAACGTAATCATCAAAACGAGACGGGGCGGGCATGAGTTGAGATTGATAGGCCGCAATGGCTTTTCCAATTGTCGCGAACAGCTGGTTGACCCGATCTTGCTGTTCAAACGAGAGCGTACTCCAATGCCTATTGGCTTCTAAATCAGTCGTTAGATGGGTGAAGCGCGTTTGGGAAGTGAGCTTTGATTTTCAATAAACCATATGGCGAGACGGTGAACGTTTGTACCCAAATCTTGTTTGTTTGGACTGTTCAACTCGGAAGGCCGAATGCTTCGAAAGAAACGTTCTGTGTGATTAAGCAGTACCAAACGCACGACCTCGATTCGTGTTAAACCGTGTTCAGCTTGGGCTTCAAAAGGGATTAAAGCCTGAGACCACAGGCTATCTGACCTCCCATCCCAAAATTGCCATGTTGATGTTGCGCTTCCAACGACGGTAGGCGTATTGCGACTGCCATCGGTTTTGTTTCCGGAAGTGAAATAGCGCGTTGGCTCGTGACAACTGGCGCATGAGGTTTTCCTGTCTTTGCTGAGCGTTTGGTCGAAGAATAGCGCTCGGCCAAGCTGTATTGCTGCATCAATATCTGAAAAACCTTCATCGCTATTTGTCACTAACTGGGCGTGAGATATGTGCATAGACTGTAATCGCGCCAGCTCATACTGGTTCCAATTGTGGCGAACCATATTGGGCTCGTTACAACCACTGAGTCCTAGGCTGACGAGCAGCACGCTAATCAATAATATGCCAAGCGCCGTAAAGATTTGATGTCTAAATATCGAACGTGATAGAGAAGTCATGTTGATTACGCTCGTTATCCTCACAAATTAGCTCAAGCTGCCAGGTGCCAGGCATGTGAAATTTGACGCCCTCTAAAACGTAGCGCCCTTTATTTGTCGAAGGCTCAATCGCGGGTTCCGTTGGAAGCCCATGATTATGACTTGGCATGCCACCATTAACAGTCAGTTGCAAGCAAGGTTGTGAGACGCCATCTGCGTTGATGAATTCGAACTCCCAGCTGTGGAACTGATTGATCGAAATCTCAACGGGTAAATAGGCGACAGATGTCCAGCCAATGTCATTTGTCGTTGTCATTTCTTGGCTTGTGATAATCGTCATTAAGGTGGTTGCCACGATAGGGCTCATTGTCGGCACTCTCTGTGTTTCAGCGATATACCTAAGTATTAATCCTGCGGTCTGCGGTGATGAACTAATTATTTGAAGTTATTCGCACAATTGCATATGAGCTATAATTTGGTTATCTAACTGTGATAGCTGAGCGATGTTTGCTGTGTAGAGCTAGCTGTATTTCAAATACGAGACCCAGTGAAACAGCTGAAATGTAAAGTGAGACGTGTTATTGACTTTCGTCAAAAAGGTGACATAGCTCGTATCATTTGTTATTTTTATTGATATAAAAATAATTTGTTACATTTTGAATTTTGCCTTGTTTAGGCGCTTGGGGTGACTATGGAAGTAGAGGTTGTACGCCACAGTGTAGTTGTGGAAGAGGTATCGGGTGACGCTGTTGCTGTAGATACCAAGGGGAATGCGACTTCAGTTAAGCAGGGAGATGTGATTCCTGCTAATCACATTTTGATTGTTGCCGATAAAGCAAACGTCACCTTAGTTGATGGTGGTGAACAATTTCAGCTTGATGATAACTGTGTTGCTTGCCAGCTTGAACAAGGCGGGTGGGGCATAGCTGAGGTGTCTGGAGAGGTTTCAATCGATGATTCATTGCTTGATGAAGCAAGCATAAGCGAATCAGACCTCGCGGCTATCCAAGAGGCCATCTTAGCGGGTGCTGACCCGACTGAAATTTTAGAAGCCACTGCTGCAGGGGGCGCTGGTGGGTCCGCAAATGCAGGTTTTGTTACCATTGACTTCAACAATCCCCAAACGGAAGTCGGTACTTTTTTTGAAACTCAAGGCATCTTTCAAACGTTTGATGAACTACCTGACGAAGAATTCAGAGCACTCAGAATTGCCGCAGGTGGCGAGTTACTCAACGAATCCTTGTCTGAAGGCTCCCTGTCATTGGCGAGCTATTCACAAACAACGACGAACTCGATCACGATAGTTGCAGCAGATTTAGCCTTAGACCCTAGTACTTTTTCTCCAACTGCCGAGTCTTTGAGCTTGTTGCTTTCAGAGCTGAATAGCGATATTACCTCTTCCGGTGAGGCAGTGAGCTTTAGTTACAGCAGTGAAGATAATGCCATCGTCGGTGTAAACGCTTCAGGTGAAGTGTTACGTATCGATATTGTTGCAGCGTCTGATGGGGAAAACGTCACACTCGAACTCACGACAACCGTACTCCAACCTGTGGATCATCTAGCTTCAGTAGGTGCAGGCTTAGTCTCGTACATTGATGATCAAATTAACATTGCATTCGAGATCCAAGGCCAAGATACGGCAGGCAATTTATTGCAAAGCCCGGTTGAAGTTGAAGTGGTGCTGTTCGAT
The DNA here is from genome assembly GCA_003263845.1 of Vibrio aestivus. Taxonomy (GTDB): domain Bacteria; phylum Pseudomonadota; class Gammaproteobacteria; order Enterobacterales; family Vibrionaceae; genus Vibrio; species Vibrio aestivus. Next base: position 35,196 of record JYJN01000115.1, read on the forward strand.
GGGGTGGACCCAACGAGCTTGGAAAGCTCAATTCAAAGTGGCGATGACAATCTTGCTTCTGTGGAAGGGCAGTTTGTTCAGTTAGGCAGTGATAATCTGCAATCGGTCATTTTAAGTGACGGCGTCACCTCTCAATTTGAGAGTTTGTTTAGTGATAACCAGTCGTTGATCGCGACATTGTCTGAAGACCAAACCCAATTACTGGTTACTCAAGCAGAAAGTGGCGAACAAGTCATGACTCTGTCTGTGAATGTGGACGGCAGTTACCAGTTCCAACAGCTTAAGTCGGTTGAACAAAATGGAGTGGAAGAGGTGACACTTTCATTTCCAACCATCATCACAGACAATGATTCCGATGTGGTCAACAACACGATTCAAGTGTCCATTGAAGATGGTGCCATTCCTATCATCACCCAAGTAGATTCTTTGAACCTCAATGAAGCAGGGCTCACTGGTGGCACGGAAGATGGCGTGGCTGTAGTGAGTGATACAGGCAGTATTGCTGCTCAGCAAGGCAGTGACATCATAGACCACTTCGAGCTAGAGCCTGATGAGTTCAACCAAGATGGTTTGCTGCTATCGAGTGATCAAATTGTTCAGTTAGAGCTGGTTTCAGACACAGACGGCGTGCTCCGCTATC
>JYJN01000116.1 GCA_003263845.1 Vibrio aestivus
ACTGTCGATTGCTGCGTCTTCGCTGCGAGCGAACGCACCTCGTCGGCTACCACTGCAAATCCTCGGCCTTGCTCACCGGCACGAGCAGCTTCGATTGCCGCATTGAGTGCTAGAAGGTTGGTTTGTTCTGAAATGGAGTTGATCACTTCTACCACAGTACCAATCTCAACCGAGTACTCTTGCAACTGATTGACAATTTTAGACGTTTCATCAATCGAACTTTCTACTTTACGTGAGACTTCATCTGATGAATCCAGTGAACGACTGCCTTCTTGTACATTGTTGGACGCATCGGATGCAGCCGTCTCTGCATTAGCCGCGTTATTACTCACTTCACTTGCTGTACTCGACAGCTCACTGATGGCGGTAGAAATCTGCTCCATCTGACTAAGTTCTTGCTGCGCGTTATTCTCAGTGGTCGTCATTAAAGAGGCGAGCTCATTGGCTTCGGAAGTCACGCGGTCGGAGATTTGGTGGAAGCCTTCAATAATACGGCGCAATTCTAAGCGCATTTGCAGAATATTGGCGTAAATTCCGGTCTCTTTGCCTGTGACTTCAATATTGGTAGAAAGATTACCAGAGGCAACTTCTGCCACGATCTCTTGAATGTCGCTTGGTTCACCGCCAACCACTTTCAGCACACTGCGATAAATCGCAATGGCAATCGCGAGTGCAATGGCAATAACAATAATTGACATGACGCTAAGAATGACTTGAGCACTGTTAAAGCGATCTACCATCGCAGGCCCTAGCTTGTCTTGCTCCGATTTCGTTGCCAGCTTGATCTCTTCAATGGTTCTTGCTGCTGATGCACCAACAACGTCTAACGTCCCGGCAATAATGCCATTTCTGGTATTAATGGTTTCTACGACAGAGGTGAAAGTCGATCGATATATTTCAAAGGCTTCGACCATTTCGTTTTTAGTCGCTTTTTGCTTGGAGCTTCTGAGCTTTGAAGTGACTTCGCGAGAAATATTGGCCACATAATCAAATTCTTTGTAAGCGCGGTCAGCGTCAGATTGAGCATTGGTCGTTAGAAACTTAGAAGCGTATAAACGAGCGAGAAGTATGTGCTGCTGAAGTTCACCCGCGATAACAGCAACCTCTAAATCATTCTCGGCCGCCGCTTGTTCCATCAAAGTAGTGACCGCTTTACGCATGGTGAGACCTGATGGATCGAGCTGTTCTTTTACTAACACATTGCGCTGACTGATTAGGTTGGTGACTTCGGAGAAGCCCTGCCTGTATTGCCTTAGCTGGTCTTGGATTGAAACAAACTCGTTTTTATGAATGTCATCAATGTGAGAGTCGAGAACTTGCTGAATCAATTGAAGCGAAGTATCAAGGCGTTTGTTCAGTTCATCGATATTTTTTGCATCAGTACTCTTGATGTATTTCAATGCGGCTAAGCGAGCTTCAAGAATATTGGCCTGAATTCGACCTGTAGACACGCTGGTCAGCGCGAGTCCGCGGTAAGAATTGAAACCATCACTGGATTGGTAGAAACGATATGAGGCGACGACGGATATCACTAAAATAAGCCCTAGGATCACGCCAAATCCTAAGGTTAATAATTTTTTTAAGCTCATACCAACTCCCTTTGTGTGTTTATGGATTACTAAGCTTGAAACTGACGGGATGTGGAACGTTATTAATATAAGAGTAGATAAAGTATAAACAAGATAAATGAGCTTGCACGGTTTGGGCGTACAAAATCAGCAAGTTCAAAAAAAAGCCCCTCTAAAGTAGTAGGCGCTTTTCATTGTGTCGACGCGTCTCGACAATCACTTCTCATCTCTGAGGTTTGGTCTGTAATAGTCAAAGTTAACAACCGATTATTACAATCCGGTTTCTATTGGTTCGATTTCTTCTTGGAGTTCTAATAAGTTGATCGCGATCGCGACGAAGTCACTGTCGGTGATAATGCCGACCAACTTGTTGTCTTCTACCACAGGTAAGCAGCCAATTTTGTGCTTCTGCATGTACATCGCGCTCTGTTTTAACCCTGCTTTTGGTGTGACGCTACTAATGCTGTCATGCATGAGCTCATTAAGGGGGTATTAAGTGTGTATGACTGATCTTTGGGAAGCTTCTGTAGGCTTGACTCTTGTGCGGCCAGAACGTCCCGCTGCGTGACTATGCCTAACAAGTGTGTTTGTTCATCAACGATAGGAATATGACGAATATCCAGCGCTTCCATCATGTCTTTTGCATCCGATAAAGTGTGTGAGCGTAACAAGGTGTGCGGGTTCCTTGTCATCATATCTTCGACCTTAATCATGCTGACCTCCTGATTTTTATATGTATACCTAAGTAACCTCAAAGCGAATAACTGCACTAAGAACCCCGCATCTTGAAGTCACTTGGGTATACAGTTTTACTATAGTTTCTTTCTCCGTTTTTAAATGCGACCTAGTTCGTTTTGCGCGCTATTTTTCCAAGAATCCGACTTAAACTTGATCTATACCCAAGTGACTTCAAGATGCAGTATTCAGAGCGGTGTCATGGGTTCAAGTTCAAGGCAAATGACCCAGCGGAATAACGGGTTCTTTCCAAGTCATTTAACGTAGAAATTGAATCCGTGACACGCTCCCGAAGGGCGAGTTTGCCTAGCTTGCACACTTTGTTAACGATTCTCAATTTTGAACCACTAGATTGTCGAATCGTTGCCGCGTCTGCAAACTAGGCAATTCTCGCTGAACCACGCATCTTGAGGTTACTTGGGTATAAGTTATTTTTCTCATTTGTTGCAGTTGTAAACAATTTTCTAGGGCTAATACCTATTGACAAACCTTGCTATTAAATTCAGGGAATCTATACTGTTCGGCTGCGCAAAATAGCGGACTATTTCACTCAATCAGGCACGACGAAAACCATGCAAGTTTCAGATTTTCACTTTGATCTTCCCGATGAGCTTATTGCTCGTTACCCGCAACCAGAACGCACTGCGAGCCGTCTACTGCAGTTAAATGGCAATAGCGGCGAACTTACGGATGGCACGTTTAAAGATGTGCTTGATCAAGTACAGCCAGGTGACTTGATGGTGTTCAATAACACTCGTGTTATTCCAGCTCGTATTTTTGGCCGTAAAGCGTCTGGCGGTAAGCTAGAAGTATTGGTTGAGCGAATGATTGATAACAAGAGCATCTTGGCTCATGTTCGCTGTTCAAAATCACCAAAACCAGGAACGACATTGTTCTTAGGTGAAAATGATGAATATCAAGCAGAGATGGTTGCTCGACATGACGCGCTGTTTGAAATTCGTTTCGACTCAGACCGAGCAGTGTTAGATATCCTTAATGATGTTGCCATATGCCACTTCCACCTTATATCGACCGCCCAGACGAAGATAGCGATAAAGAACGTTATCAAACGGTTTACAACGCCAAACCTGGCGCGGTAGCGGCGCCAACGGCAGGCTTGCACTTTGATGATGCGTTGATGGAAGCCATAAAAGAGAAAGGTGTTGAACTTGCGTACGTTACTCTGCACGTTGGTGCGGGTACATTCCAACCAGTAAAAGTCGACAACATCAACGATCATCACATGCATGCCGAGTACGTTGAAGTACCGCAAGAAGTGGTTGAAGCTATTGCTGCTACGAAAGCGCGTGGTGGCCGCATTATTGCAGTAGGTACAACATCAGTTCGCTCTTTAGAGAGTGCAGCGCAAGATGCCCTAAAAAATGGCACTGAACTGGTACCATTCTTCGGCGATACTGAAATCTTCATCTACCCAGGTTATGAATATCAGCTTGTGGATTGCTTGATCACGAATTTCCATTTGCCAGAATCAACGCTCATCATGTTAGTGAGTGCGTTTGTTGGCTATGAGAACACAATGAACGCGTATAAGCATGCGGTAGAAAACCAATACCGTTTCTTCTCATACGGCGATTCAATGTTCATCCAAAAGAAAACTGTTTAGCAGACCTTAAAATTTACGAGTGCTAGCATTACGCTAGGAGATAGGTAGGCCTATTTCTCGCAAGGAACGAGCGACCGCTCCATTTTGGGCTTACGCCCACAATTAAACGTCAGACTGTTTCTCTGACAATCGGAGGCTTCGTGAAACTTCAATACGAACTTAAAAAAACAAACGGTAATGCTCGTCGTGGTCAATTGACTTTCGAACGTGGCACAGTTCAAACACCTGCATTCATGCCAGTAGGTACTTACGGTACGGTAAAAGGTATGACGCCTGAAGAAGTGAAAGGCACAGGTGCAGAAATTTTACTGGGTAACACATTCCACTTATGGCTTCGCCTGGTCAAGAGGTGATGAAAATGCACGGTGACCTGCACGATTTCATGAACTGGCATGGTCCAATCTTGACTGATTCAGGCGGTTTCCAAGTATTTAGCTTGGGTGCGATGCGTAAGATCACTGAAGAGGGGGTGCACTTTCGCAACCCTGTAAACGGTGACAAGATTTTCATGGACGCAGAAAAGTCGATGGAAATTCAAAAAGACCTAGGCTCAGACATCGTAATGATTTTCGACGAGTGTACGCCATACCCAGCGACACACGATGAAGCGAAGAAGTCGATGGAGATGTCTCTGCGTTGGGCTCAGCGCTCCCGTGACCATTTTGATGAGTTAGAGAACCCAAATAACCTATTTGGTATCGTTCAAGGTGGTGTGTACGAAGATCTACGCGACGTATCGGTAAAAGGCCTAACAGATATCGGCTTTGATGGTTATGCAGTGGGTGGCCTTGCCGTAGGCGAGCCAAAAGAAGACATGCACCGAATTCTCGAGCACACGTGTCCACAGCTACCTGAAGATAAGCCTCGTTACCTAATGGGTGTGGGTAAGCCAGAAGACCTTGTAGAAGGTGTTCGCCGTGGAATCGACATGTTTGACTGTGTAATGCCTACGCGAAATGCACGTAATGGCCATCTATTTGTGACCAACGGTGTGATCAAGATCCGTAATGCGAAACATAAAACAGACACAACCCCTCTAGATTCAGAGTGTGACTGTTACACTTGCCAAAACTACTCTAAGTCGTACCTTCACCACTTAGATCGTTGTAATGAGATTCTAGGTGCTCGTTTGAATACAATTCACAACCTGCGTCATTATCAACGTCTAATGGAAGGCATCCGTAAGTCGATTGACGAAGATCGTTTTGATGAATTTGTGGAAGAGTTTTACGCAAATTTAGGGCGTGAAGTACCGCCATTAGGTCAATAGTTATTCATCTAGTCGTGGTTTTTGAGAGGTCGCTCTCTTTATAGGGCGGCCATCGCTTGAATTTAACGGCTTTGTCCCAATTTGTTGGTTTATTAATAAAAATAGTTACAGAGGATATTTTTAATGTTTATTTCTCAGGCTCACGCTGCAGCAGAAGGCGCACCAGCTGGTGGTGGTTTCGAAATGATTATCATGCTTGGTATGTTCGCGGTTATTTTCTACTTCATGATCTACCGCCCACAAGCGAAACGTGTAAAAGAGCACAAGAACCTAATGTCTGCTATGGGCAAGGGTGATGAAGTTCTAACAAGCGGTGGCCTAGTAGGTAAAATCACTAAGATCGCTGAAGACAACGATTACATCACAATCGAGCTTAACTCAAACAACGAAGTAGTGATCAAGAAAGACTTCGTTACTGCAGTGCTACCAAAAGGTACGCTTAAATCTCTATAAACAGTAGAGGAACCTCGCTGTGCTAAACCGTTATCCATTATGGAAGTACTTGATGGTGATTATAACGATCGCTGTCGCTGCTTTGTACGCACTTCCAAATATCTACGGTGAAGATCCAGCAGTTCAAGTTACAGGGGCGCGTGGCGCCTCTGTTGATCTGTCAACGCTGGACACTGTCACCAAAGCTCTTGAAAAAGAGTCTCTCACTCACAAATCTATTGCTCTCGAAAACGGCTCTATCTTCGTACGCTTCAACGACACCGATACACAAATCAGTGCACGTGACATCATCAGCGAAGCCGTTGGTAGCGACAAAATTGTTGCCCTAAACTTAGCACCCGCGACTCCAGATTGGTTAGAAGCGATTGGCGGCGCGCCAATGAAGCTAGGTCTTGACCTTCGTGGTGGTGTTCACTTCTTGATGGAAGTGGATATGGATGCTGCGATGGAGAAGTTGGTTACCCAACAAGAAGAAGCTTTCCGTAGCGAACTTCGTGAAGAGCGTATTCGTTACCGCTCAATTCGTCCATCGGGTAAAGATGCGGTTGAAGTACTGCTGCGCGATGCTGAGCAGTTAGCAGACGCTAAGCGAGTTCTAGAGTCTAAGCACCCTGACATGACTTTTGTTGATTCGGACTCAAATGGCCGTTTTGCACTAACAGCAAGCTTCCGAGAAGAGCGTCTTCAAGAGATCCGCAACTACGCCGTTAACCAGAACATCACCATTCTACGTAACCGTGTAAACGAACTGGGTGTTGCTGAGCCACTGGTTCAACGTCAAGGTGCAAGCCGTATTGTAGTTGAGCTTCCAGGTGTTCAAGATACTGCTCGTGCGAAGGAGATCCTTGGTGCCACTGCAACGCTAGAATTCCGTGAAGTTGACGATAAAGCTGACCTTTCAGCTGCAGCTTCTGGCCGGGCGCCAGCTGGTAGCGATATCAAACAAGATCGTGATGGTCGACCTGTTGTTGTTAAGAAACGCGTCATTCTTGGTGGATCAAGCATCACCGATGCAAGCTCAAGCGTTGATGAGTATGGTCGCCCGCAAGTTAACATCTCACTAGATAGTGAAGGTGGTAACAAGATGTCAGCGTTCTCTCGCCAGAACATCGGTAAGCTAATGGCTACCGTATTTGCTGAGTACAAAGACAGTGGCCGTAAAACGCCAGAAGGCCGCGTGATTCTAACTAAACACGAAGAAGTGATTAACCAAGCGACGATTCAGTCTGCACTTGGTCGTAACTTCCGTATCACAGGCATTGATTCAGCAGCAGAAGCGCATAACCTAGCACTTCTACTACGTGCGGGTGCTTTGATTGCGCCTATCTCGATTGTCGAAGAACGTACGATTGGTCCATCTATGGGTCAGCAGAACATCGATATGGGTATCAAGGCGTGTATCTACGGCATGATTGCTGTAATGCTGTTTACTCTGATGTACTACCGTAAGTTTGGCCTTATCGCCAACGTTGCATTGATGGTGAACTTGGTTCTAATCATTGGTGTGATGTCTATGATTCCAGGAGCTACGATGACGCTGCCGGGGATTGCCGGTATTGTACTGACGGTCGGTATGGCAGTAGATGCCAACGTATTGATTTTCGAGCGGATACGTGAAGAGCTTCGTGACGGGCGTAACCCGCAACAAGCGATTCACCAAGGCTACGCGAATGCATTCAGTACCATCGCTGATGCCAATATCACTACGCTAATTACAGCCATCATTCTGTTTGCTGTAGGTACAGGTGCTATTAAAGGCTTCGCGGTAACTCTGTCTATCGGTATCTTAACCTCTATGTTTACTGCCATCATTGGTACACGTTGTGTCGTGAACCTAATGTACGGCGGCAAGCGCGTAGATAAACTGTCGATCTAAGGCTAGGAATTATTATGTTTCAAATTCTAAAAGCAGATAAAGCGATCGACTTTATGCGTTGGTCGAAGATCGCCTTTGTACTTTCTATCTTGGCGATCGGCGCATCTATCTTTACGCTTTCAACTAAGTGGTTGAACTGGGGCCTAGACTTCACAGGCGGTACCTTGATTGAGGTGGGTTTTGAACAACCTGCAAATCTTGAACTAATTCGTGAAGCGCTTGAAGCAGAAGGCTTTGGCGATGCAACCGTTCAGAACTTTGGTTCCGCACGTGATGTGATGGTTCGCTTGCGCCCTCGTGAAGGTGTGGCTGGTGAAACTCTAGGTAACCAAATCTTAGATGCAATTAAAGATGGCACGGGCGAAAGCGTAGAGATGCGTCGTATCGAGTTCGTTGGCCCGAACGTGGGTGATGAGCTGACAGAAGCGGGTGGTCTTGCGATCCTTGTGTCTCTTATCTGTATCTTGATTTACGTCTCAATGCGATTTGAGTGGCGTTTGGCGGCCGGTGCGGTAATGGCACTAACCCACGATGTTATCATCACATTAGGTATCTTCTCGCTTCTACAGGTTGAAGTTGACCTAACTATCGTTGCGGCATTGCTGACGGTTGTGGGTTACTCACTCAACGATACCATCGTTGTATTTGACCGTATTCGTGAGAACTTCCGCAAGATGCGTAAAGGTGAGCCAGTGGATGTGATGAACAACTCTGTGACACAAACACTGAGCCGTACTTTGATCACCTCTGGTACGACTTTGTTTGTAGTGATTGCTCTGTTTACACAGGGTGGTGCTATGATTCACGGTTTTGCTCTCGCACTACTACTGGGTATCACAGTGGGTACTTACTCTTCTATCTACGTTGCATCCGCACTAGCACTTAAGCTTGGCGTGAGCAAAGAGCACCTGATGCCACCACAAGTGGAGAAGGAAGGCGAAGAGTTCGAAGAGATGCCTTAACGAACATTCCTGTTCTATGAAAAACCGCTGCCAATGCAGCGGTTTTTTTATGTCTCTAACTCTAACCTTTATTCTGTCGCTATAAACAAAAAGCCCTCATGCATGAGCATGAGGGCTTTTGGGTAATCAGCGTGACGGGCTATTGATTACTTAGCGATCGGTTTCAAACGGACGCTATGTCAGGACTCTGTTACTTAAGAATCGCAGAGTTACCGTTTTCACGGATGTGCTTAAGCATAGACTTAACGCCACGAGCGCTTGAAGCAACGATGTTGCCAGAAGTCATATAGTCAGTGCCGCCAGCGAAGTCTGTTAGGATTGCACCTGCTTCACGAGCGATAAGCTCACCAGCAGCTAGGTCCCAAGGCTTAAGACCAAGCTCGAAGTAACCATCAACGCGGCCAGCTGCAAGGTAACATAGGTCAAGAGCAGCAGAACCTTGGCGACGGAAATCAGCACAGTCGATGAATAGAGAAGACATGATCTTGAAGTAAGATTCAGAGTGCTGCTTCTGCTTGAATGGGAAGCCTGTTGCTAGAACAGTGCCTTGTAGATCTTTAAGTTGCTTAACACGGATACGAGCGTTGTTTAGCTGTGCACCTGCACCACGTTGAGCCGTGAACAGTTCGTTAAGCATTGGATCGTATACACAAGCAACTTCAGTTTTGCCTTTAATACGAACAGCGATAGATACAGAGAAGTGAGGCAAACCTTTTACAAAGTTTGTCGTTCCATCCAGTGGGTCGATGATCCATTGTACGTCGCTATCTTTACCTTCGATAAGGCCGTTTTCTTCAGCAACGATTGAGTGCTCTGGGTAAGAGTTCTTGATCGTATCAATAATGATAGCTTCTGCTTCTTTGTCTACGTTAGTAACAAAGTCATTTGTACCTTTCTGAGTTGATTCGATTTTCTCAGAGTTTTCTAGCGATTTTGCAATATGATTGCCTGCTTTTCGCGCAGCGCGAATAGCAATGTTTAGCATTGGATGCATACAAGTTTTCCCAACGGATGTTAAAGAACGAAAAAGCGGGCGGCAGTATACCAAAGATCTTAGAAAAGGGAAGTGGTTATTTTTTGAACTTTCAAAGTGACTTTATTAAAGGGTCTGACCATTTTACTCAGGTATGTGATAATATCGCTCGGTTATTAATAGTGTGTTGGTTTTTGGTTATGTTAGACAACGTGAAAGTTGTATTGGTGGGAACGTCTCACTCCGGAAATATTGGCTCAGCGGCACGAGCGATGAAGGTGATGGGGCTAACTCAAATGGTTCTGGTTGACCCACAGTGTGAGGTTGATGAACAAGCCCTAGCTTTGGCTGCAGGCGCCGGCGACATAGCCAGCAACGCACAAATTGTCTCTACTTTAGAAGAAGCGGTTGAAGACTGTGGTTTAGTGGTGGGATCGAGCGCTCGCTCTAGAACTTTAGAATGGCCAATGCTTGAACCACGTGAATGTGGTGAAAAGTTTGCTCAAGAAGGTAAAAAGCATCCAGTCGCGTTGGTGTTTGGTCGTGAACGCACAGGCCTTACCAATGAAGAGCTTCAAAAGTGTCATTATCATGTTTGTATTCCGGCCAACCCAGAATACAGTTCATTGAACCTTGCTATGGCCGTGCAAACGTTAAGCTATGAAGTGCGTGTTGCTCATCTGAATGATCTTGAGAGCCAGTATTCTGTTCCAGAAGAAATTGAGTATCCACGCCATCAAGAACTAGAAATGTTCTACGAGCACCTTGAAAAAGTAATGCTTAATACCCAGTTTATCAGTAAGGAAAAGCCAGGTCAGGTGTTGAACAAACTAAGACGTTTGTTTAGCCGAGCTAGACCTGAGTCTCAAGAAATCAATATCCTACGTGGTGTTTTAACTGCGATTGAGAAGACAGTAGAGAACAAAAAATAACCACTCATAACGAGTGGTTAAATACCTGACTATTTTAGTCAAATAAATACTTGACCATTTTAGTCGGGTATGAAAGAATTCCTTCCACATAAACGATGTGGATATGGTGTTATATGAGACTTACATCTAAAGGAAGATATGCGGTGACGGCAATGCTTGACGTGGCACTTCACTCGCAGCAAAACCCAGTACCATTGGCGGATATTTCAGAGCGCCAAGGAATCTCACTATCATACCTTGAGCAGCTTTTTTCGAAATTAAGAAAAGCAGGCTTGGTTGCTAGTGTACGTGGTCCTGGTGGTGGTTATCGTCTTGGCGCAGATGCCAACACCATCGCTATCGGAACAGTTATTTCAGCAGTCGATGAATCGGTTGATGCAACAAAATGTAGTGGTAAAGGAGACTGCAACGGCGGTTCTCGTTGCCTTACACACACACTTTGGCGTGACTTGAGTTCACGCATCAGTGATTTCCTGAACAACATTACTCTTGGTGAGTTAATGGTGGATAACGAAGTACTGGAAATCACTGAACGTCAAGACATCATCTTGGCGGCAAATCATGAATTTGCAAACAATACTAGAAGCACCAACACAATCGGTGCCAATGTTCGCTCTTAGCGGCAATGTTTTACATTGGAGTAGATAATGAAACTGCCTATTTATTTTGATTATTCAGCGACTTGTCCAGTAGATCCTCGCGTTGCTGAAAAAATGGTTCAGTACATGACTATGGATGGTACTTTCGGTAATCCGGCGTCGCGTTCTCACCGTTATGGTTGGCAGGCAGAAGAAGCAGTCGACACTGCTCGCGAGCAAATTGCAGACTTATTAAATGCTGATCCACGAGAGATCATATTTACGTCAGGTGCAACAGAGTCAAACAACCTTGCAATCAAAGGTGCTGCACACTTTTACGGTAAGAAAGGCAAGCACGTTATTACCTGTAAAACCGAGCACAAAGCGGTTTTGGACCCTTGTCGTCAGCTAGAGCGTGAAGGTTACGAGGTGACTTACCTAGAGCCTGAGTCAAACGGCATCATTGATTTGAATAAGCTTCAAGATGCGATGCGTGAAGATACGGTTCTTGTTTCTATCATGCACGTAAACAACGAAATCGGTGTTATCCAAGACATCTCTGCAATCGGTGAATTGTGCCGTGAGCGCAAGATTATCTTCCACGTTGATGCAGCTCAATCTGCAGGTAAACTGCCAATCGACGTCCAAGAGATGAAAGTTGATCTTATCTCTATGTCTGCACATAAGATTTATGGCCCTAAAGGTATTGGTGCACTTTACGTTCGTCGTAAGCCACGTATTCGTTTAGAAGCTCAAATGCACGGTGGTGGTCATGAGCGTGGTTTCCGCTCTGGTACGCTTCCAACTCATCAGATCGTAGGCATGGGTGAGGCTTTCCGCGTAGCAAAAGAAGATATGCAAAAAGATCTTGAGCACGCTAAAACACTTCGTGACCGTCTACTTGATGGCATCAAAGATATGGAAGCTGTGACAATTAACGGCGACCTAGATCAGCGTCTAGCAAACAACCTAAACGTTAGCTTTGCATTTGTAGAAGGTGAATCTCTACTGATGTCGCTGAAAGACCTAGCAGTATCTTCGGGTAGTGCATGTACTTCAGCAAGTCTAGAGCCATCGTACGTGCTTCGTGCTTTGGGTCTAGATGATGAGTTAGCACACAGTTCAGTTCGTTTCTCATTCGGTCGCTTTACAACCGCTGAAGAAGTGGACTACGCAGTAGAACAAATTCGCGTAGCAGTGAACAAGCTACGTGACATGTCTCCTCTATGGGATATGTACAAAGAAGGGGTTGACCTAAGTACAGTTGAGTGGGCACACCACTAATTGGCTTAAGGCTTATCCAGGGATAGAACTAGAGGATTCGAGGTAAATATTATGGCTTATAGCGAAAAAGTAATTGATCACTACGAGAACCCACGTAACGTTGGTTCTTTTGACAAAGAAGACCCAACAGTAGGTAGCGGCATGGTTGGTGCACCTGCTTGTGGTGACGTAATGAAGCTGCAAATCAAGGTAACGCCAGAAGGCATTATTGAAGATGCAAAGTTCAAAACATACGGTTGTGGTAGTGCAATCGCTTCTAGCTCACTGGTTACTGAGTGGGTTAAAGGTAAGAGCGTAGACGAAGCAGCTGCTATCAAGAACTCTGAAATTGCAGAAGAGCTTGAGTTACCACCAGTAAAAGTACACTGCTCAATTCTTGCAGAAGACGCAATTAAAGCAGCAGTGGCTGACTACAAAAAGAAAAACGATTAAGTTGATTTAGGGAGAACCCTTTCTCCCTCTTTATTTAGATTATTAACCAAGAAAACCAAGGTGCAGTATGGCCATAACAATGACAGAAACAGCAGCAAGCCGAGTTAGATCTTTCCTCGATAATCGTGGTAAAGGTATTGGATTGCGATTGGGCGTAAAAACCACTGGCTGTTCAGGTATGGCATACGTTCTTGAGTTTGTTGATGAACTGAATGAAGAAGACGAAGTTTTCGAGCACTCAGGCGTTAAAGTTATCATTGACCCTAAGAGCTTAGTTTACTTAGATGGCACCGAGCTAGACTACGTAAAAGAAGGCTTAAACGAAGGCTTTGAGTTCAACAACCCAAATGCGAAAGGCGAATGTGGTTGTGGCGAAAGCTTTAACGTTTAATTGATCGTATGTGTCACTCTAGGCACTGGCCTAGAGTGCGTTAATCTAGGGCCGACGTCTCCATGAATCACTTTGAATTATTTGGGCTACCATGTCAGTTTAAGCTGGATGGTAGCCTTCTTTCTTCGCAGTTCCGAGAACTGCAGAAGCGTTTCCACCCAGATAACTTTGCAACGGCCTCTGAACGAGATCGTCTGCTCGCGGTTCAAAAAGCCGCACAAATAAACGACGCCTATCAAATATTGAAGAATCCTATTTCTCGCAGTGAGTACCTACTGGCTGAAAATGGGATCGATATTCGAAGTGAACAGCAAACTATGCAAGATCCCATGTTCCTAATGGAACAGATGGAGTTGCGTGAAGAGCTAGAATCGATCGCATCTAAAGACGATGCAGAAGAGCTGCTGTTTGATTTCGAATCTAAGGTGAGCAAAATGTATAAACAACATCTTGCCTTAGTAGAACAAGAACTGGATGAACAACAATGGCCACAAGCTGCCGATCGCGTAAGAAAGCTGAAATTTATCGCTAAACTGAATCGTGAAATAGAGCAAGTTGAAGACAACTTACTCGGCTAGTTTGAATTATAAGGATTAATCAATGGCGTTACTCCAAATTGCCGAACCGGGTCAGAGCAGTGCCCCCCACGAACACAAGCTGGCGGTGGGCATCGATCTCGGGACAACCAACTCGTTAGTGGCGAGTGTTCGTAGCGGTGAAGCAAAAACACTTAATGATGAGCAAAACAGAGCAATTCTACCTTCAGTTGTGAACTACGCATCTGAAGACATTTTGACAGGTCATGATGCGCGCGCATTAGCGCAGACAGATCCGGTTAATACTGTGATTTCAGTGAAGCGATTAATTGGTCGCTCTTTGGAAGATATCCAATCTCGCTACCCATCACTTCCGTATCAGTTTAGAGCGAGTGATAACGGTCTGCCGATCATTGAAACCGCGCAAGGTGATAAAAACCCTATCCAAGTGTCTGCAGATATTCTTAAGTCGCTTGGTGCTCGAGCAGAAAGCACACTCGGTGGCGAATTGGCGGGTGTTGTGATTACGGTACCTGCGTATTTCGATGATGCGCAACGTGCTGGTACCAAAGATGCAGCTAATCTAGCGGGTCTGCATGTTCTTAGATTGCTTAACGAACCTACTGCTGCTGCGATAGCTTATGGTTTAGATTCTGGTCAAGAAGGCGTTATCGCCGTTTATGATTTGGGTGGTGGTACTTTTGATATCTCGATTCTTCGTTTGTCGAAAGGGGTATTTGAGGTTCTTGCAACAGGCGGTGACTCTGCATTAGGTGGCGATGATTTTGATCATTTGATTGCTGAGTATCTGCTAGAGCAGATTGGCTTGTCAGCTCCACTCAGTGCGAAACAAAATCGTGAGCTTCTAGATGCAGCAACCTCTGCGAAAATTGCACTGTCTGATGCTGATGAGGCACAAGTCGAAGCATTGGGTTGGACTGGTACGTTAAACAAATCTCAGTTCGAAGACATTATTCGCCCATTGGTCAAGAAGACGCTGATGTCTTGCCGACGTGCATTGAAAGATGCAGAAGTGGATTCAGAAGAAGTCATGGAAGTGGTAATGGTTGGCGGCTCAACTCGCACGCCACTTGTTCGTGAAATGGTGGGTGATTTCTTTGGTCGCACCCCGCTGACAAGTATCAACCCTGATGAAGTGGTTGCTATTGGCGCGGCGATTCAAGCAGATATTCTTGCGGGGAACAAACCAGATTCAGAAATGTTACTGCTCGACGTTATTCCACTCTCACTCGGTATCGAGACTATGGGTGGGTTGGTTGAGAAAATCATTCCACGTAACACAACAATTCCAGTGGCTCGTGCTCAAGAGTTTACCACTTTCAAAGATGGTCAAACGGCGATGACGGTGCATACAGTGCAAGGTGAACGTGAAATGGTGGATGACTGCCGTTCACTGGCTCGTTTTGCCTTGAAAGGCATTCCTCCGATGGCTGCTGGTGCTGCGCATATCCGCGTAACATACCAAGTTGATGCAGACGGTCTATTGTCTGTAACCGCGATGGAAAAGAGCACGGGTGTTCAAGCCGAGATTCAGGTCAAACCGTCTTATGGCCTAAGTGACGATGAAGTGGCGAATATGCTCAAAGATTCGATGACTTACGCAAAAGACGACATGCAAGCGCGTGCGTTGGCTGAGCAACGAGTCGAAGCCGATAGAGTCATTGAAGGCTTATCGCTGCCATGCAAGCAGATGGTGATGAGCTCCTATCAGACCAAGAAAAACAACAGTTAGTCAAAGTACTGGAAGCTCTTATTGAGCTTCGCAACGGTGACGATGTCGCTGCGATTGAGCAGGGCATCAAAGATACAGATAAGGCGAGCAAGAGTTTGCTTCTCGTCGTATGGATAAATCGATTCGAGCTGCGCTATCAGGCCAGTCGGTAGATGATATTTAAGAGATAACACGTTATGCCTAAAATTATTGTATTGCCTCATGAAGACCTATGCCCAGAAGGTGCGGTATTAGAAGCGCAAGAAGGTCAAACAGTCCTAGATGTAGCACTCAAAGCGGGTATCGGCATCGAGCATGCTTGTGAGAAGTCGTGTGCGTGTACAACCTGTCACGTAGTGATTCGCGAAGGTTTTGATTCACTAGAAGAGAGTGATGAACTAGAAGACGACATGCTAGATAAAGCTTGGGGCTTAGAACCAGAGTCTCGTTTGGGCTGCCAAGCTAAAGTGACTGATGAAGATCTTGTCGTAGAGATTCCAAAGTACACATTGAACCATGCGTCTGAAGATCACTAATCATTTTTGATCTGCAGTAGCTATTTTTTAGTAGTAGTTATTGTTCAGTTTTAGCTAAGATAACAAATAAGAGGCGCTGTAATAAGCGCCTTTACTGTGTAGCGATGAGATAAGGAAATTGATGATGAAGTGGACTGATTCACGAGATATTGCTATCGAGCTGTGCGATATGTATCCGGAAGTCGACCCAAAGAACGTTCGTTTTACCGATTTGCACCAATGGATACTTGACCTAGAAGATTTTGACGATGAACCAAACCGTTCAAATGAAAAGATCCTAGAAGCCGTCATCCTTTGCTGGATGGATGAAATGGACTAATGCCGCGAGTTTAAAAATATCGTGCAGTTAACAAAATGAATCAAAAAAGCGGACCAAAAGGTCCGTTTTTTTTTCAAATTGACATCTTGAGCCTACATAATGCTAACATTCGTGGGTTATTCCAAAATATGGCGCTAGTGCCAGATAGAAAAACCAAAAAATAAAGCCGATAAACGGTAAGTAAAGACAGGAGAGACCATGTCTACACAGATGTCAGTTTTCATCAGTCATCAACCCGCTGCTGCTCAATGGGGTGAGAAAGCCATCCTTTCATTTTCCGACAATGGTGCAACCATCCATATTGGTGTTGGCCATGATTTAGGCGCGATTCAACAAGCGGGTCGTAAGTTGGACAATCAAGGTGTTCGTGCAGCTAACCTTCAAGGCGAAGGTTGGGATTTAGAAGCCGTTTGGGCATTCTACCAAGGCTACCGCAATCCAAAGAAACACAACTCAGTAGAGTGGGCCGAATTATCTGAAGAAGAGCAATCTGAACTTAACGCTCGAATCAAGGCATCAGATTGGACTCGTGACATTATCAATAAGCCAGCAGAAGAAGTCGCACCAAGGCAGCTCGCAACAATGGCGGCAGAGTTCATTAAATCTGTTGCACCAAAAGGCACAGTTAAAGCCAAAATTGTTAAAGACAAAGACCTGCTAACAGAAGGTTGGGAAGGTATTTATGCGGTAGGTCGTGGCTCTGAGCGCACGTCTGCGATGCTGCAATTAGACTACAACCCGACGGGCGATGAGAATGCGCCGGTGTTTGCGTGTCTTGTCGGCAAAGGTATTACGTTCGACTCAGGCGGTTACAGCATTAAGCCTTCGGGCTTCATGACGGCTATGAAAGCAGACATGGGCGGTGCGGGCACTATCACAGGTGGTCTTGGCCTTGCCATCATGCGCGGCCTAAACAAGCGCGTTAAGTTGATCCTTTGTTGCGCGGAGAACATGATCTCTGGCCGAGCATTGAAGCTAGGTGACATCATTACCTACAAAAATGGTAAGACTGTTGAGATCATGAACACCGATGCTGAAGGCCGTTTGGTGTTGGCAGATGGTCTTATCTACGCAAGTGAGCAGAACCCTGAACTTATTATCGATTGTGCGACTCTAACGGGTGCAGCCAAGAATGCATTGGGTAACGATTACCACGCATTGATGAGTTTTGATGATGAGCTATCGCATCAAGCACTAACAGCGGCAAATCAAGAGAAAGAGGGCTTATGGCCATTGCCTCTTGCTGATTTCCACCGTGGCATGCTGCCATCACCGTTCGCGGACTTATCGAATATTAGCAGTGGCGACTACAGCCCAGGCGCAAGTACAGCCGCTGCGTTCCTTTCTTACTTCGTGGAAGACTACAAGAAAGGCTGGCTTCATTTTGATTGTGCGGGCACTTACCGTAAGTCGGCGACAGACAAGTGGTCTGCAGGCGCGACAGGTATGGGTATTCGCACGCTAGCGGGTTTCATTACTCAGCAAGCAAAATAGATATTTAAGGTCGTCTTGATTATAGGGCGGCTGATATAACAATAAAGCGGTAACTTAAAGGACATCTTATGGCTCTAGAAAGAACTTTTTCTATTATCAAGCCCGACGCGGTGAAACGCGATCTTATTGGTGAAATCTACCACCGTATCGAGAATGCAAATCTGCGCATTATTGCGGCGAAAATGCTTCATCTTAACGATGAGCAAGCAGCAGGCTTCTACGCAGAGCATGAAGGCAAACCGTTTTTCGAAGATCTAAAAGAATTTATGACTTCTGGACCTATCATGGTACAGGTTCTAGAAGGTGAAGATGCAATTGCACGCTACCGTGAGCTAATGGGTAAAACCAACCCAGAAGAAGCAGCGTGTGGCACAATCCGTGCGGACTATGCATTGAGCATGCGCCATAACTCGGTGCACGGTTCAGATAGCCCGGTGTCGGCTGCTCGTGAGATTGAATACTTCTTCCCAGAAGCGGAAATTCACCCTCGCAGTGAATAAGCGATTTGGTCGTTAATCTCGCTTAATAGCGAGGTTAAAATAAGAATCAAAAACCCGATGATAAATCGGGTTTTTTTCGTTCTGTGCGTCGAAAATGAGCAAAAATCACTCTTTACTCAAGTTGTATAAAAAATAATCACATTTAATTGAGTAAGTTAAGCTTATCAAGGGGACAACCTCTTGTTGAAGCTGCGTAAAGGCTGTACAATTCGCGCCCTTATTATTGTTTCACCTTAGAGAGGCATCATGACCACTGAAAAAATCAATCTACTCGATTTTGATCGTAAAGGTTTACGCGAGCTGTTTGCCCAAGAGCTCAATGAAAAACCGTTTCGAGCTGAGCAGGTGATGAAGTGGATCTACCATTTTGGTGTAGATGACTTCGATAAGATGACTAACATCAACAAGAAGCTTCGTGAGAAGTTAAAGCACAAATGCGAGATTCGCGCACCTTACGTTTCTGAAGCGCAGCATTCATCAGACGGTACTATCAAATGGGCGATGCGTGTTGGTGATCAAGATGTTGAGACAGTGTATATCCCAGAAGATGATCGTGCGACCTTGTGTGTTTCTTCTCAAGTAGGTTGCGCTTTGGAATGTAAATTCTGTTCTACGGCTCAACAGGGCTTTAACCGTAACTTAAAAGTGTCTGAAATTATCGGTCAGGTTTGGCGTGCGGCACGTGAAATTGGCTTAGAGAAAGAGACTGGTCGTCGCCCAATTACTAACGTGGTAATGATGGGTATGGGTGAGCCACTTCTTAACATGAAGAACTTGATGCCATCATTGGAGCTGATGCTCGATGATCTCGGATTTGGTTTGTCTAAACGCCGTGTGACTGTTTCAACTTCTGGCGTTGTTTCTGGTTTGGATCAGATGACTGGCAACATTGATGTGGCGCTGGCGATTTCTCTACATGCACCTAATGACAAAGTACGTAGCGATATCATGCCAATCAATGATCGTTGGGATATCCAAGACTTCTTGGCGTCTGTACGTCGTTACATCGCATCATCTAATGCCAACCGTGGCAAGGTAACGGTTGAGTACGTGCTGTTGGATCACGTGAACGATGATATGGACCATGCTCGTGAATTAGCGGAGCTGATGAAAGACACGCCATGTAAGATTAACTTGATTCCGTTTAACCCATATCCGGGCTCTCCTTATAAGAAGCCAAGTAACTCTCGCATCGATCGTTTTATGAAAACACTGATGCAGTATGATTACACGGTAACAGTACGTAAGACGCGTGGCGACGATATCGATGCAGCATGTGGTCAGCTAGTGGGCGATGTGATCGACCGCACTAAGCGTACTAAACTCAATAAAGCCGCTTCCGGTGAAGTGATCGCGGTTAAAGCGGTTTAGAAAATATACAAACAGAACAAGCCAGAGCTCGACTCTGGCTTTTTTGTACTTACATTTTGAAAACCTTTATTGGTACTCGTATGTAAAATTTCGGAAAAACCTTGACCTGCTTGTAATTTCTGGTTCAAGGTCGTGTTGTTTAACTACAAATATCTATTAGAATTGCTAATTAGACTTTTATAGTTATTGGTGCGAATAGGTTCTAAACCTAAGTTGCATAAGTTTTTGGCGAGGAGAGTTCTCCTCACGGATTTATTTTCGTTTTCGAATAGTTTAGTAAAGCTACTAACAAAAAAAAATTAAAGCGTTACTCTCGAAAACAGACGACAGAGAAGTACAAACTCTATGAGTACTGAACAAAATACAATTGTTGAAGAATCATCCCCACAATCAGACTCTCACGAATCACCTAAAGTAGAAGCTGGCACGCTGCTTAAAAATAAGCGTGAAGAGCTGGGTTATACACAACAGCAAATTGCCGATCGACTTCGCCTGCGAATCACCATCATTCAAAATATCGAATCTAACCAGTTCGAAAACGGTCAAGTAGCTACCTTTACTCGAGGCTACCTTCGTTCTTATGCAAAAGCCGTCAACTTAGATGAAGAGATGGTGCTATGTGCTTTTGATGATGGATGTGAACCGGAAGTTCATGGCCATGATATGAAGAGCTTTTCTAAGAAAACGAATCAAGAGAAGCATGACAGCCGCATCATGAGCCTGACTTGGGGTATTGCTGCAATCATCATTGGTATCTCAGCGTACTGGGTATGGCAGAATCAACAGCAAGATACGTTAACGTTTATTGACGAACAAGAAGTGGTGCAAGAAGTAGAAGTAGCACCTACTACTGCAGCGTTTACTGACTTTAATGGTGACGTCGTTACGGCAGGTAGCGACAATGAAATTGCGCAACCTGTGACCTTACCAGAATTAGATAATTCAGAACTAGCTGAGCCTGTTACTTTACCAGAAGTGGAAATAGCAGAACCCGTAACCCTTCCTGAAGTGGAAGAGCAAGCTGAAGCACCTGTACCCGTGCAATTACCAGAGGTTGAGACGCCAGTGACCGAAGTGGTTGCATCGGAACCTGAAACGGCAGAGGCCACAATCGCTAATAAAGTGACAATGAACTTTATTGCCGACTGTTGGATCCAAGTGAAAGATGCCACGGGCAAAACGTTGTCAACGGGCATCAAAAAGGGCGGACAGACGCTAGATTTAACAGGTGAAGCGCCATTTAGCGTCATTCTAGGGGCGCCAGAAAATGTTTCTATGACATTTGGAAGTGAACCTGTCGACCTTTCTGGGTATACTTCAGGAAAAGTAGCAAGATTTACCTTACCTAGAAGTTAATATGCAATACGAATCTCCAATTAAACGTCGCCCATCGACTCGTATCTATGTGGGTGATGTACCGATCGGCGATGGTGCTCCTATCGCCGTTCAGTCAATGACGAATACCAGAACGACAGACGTCGAAGCTACAGTTGCTCAAATCCGAGCACTAGAAAATGTAGGCGCAGACATCGTTCGTGTATCCGTTCCTACTATGGATGCTGCTGAAGCGTTTAAGCAGATCAAGCAGCAAGTCTCTATCCCACTTGTCGCTGATATTCACTTTGACTACCGTATTGCTTTGAAAGTAGCAGAATATGGCGTGGACTGTTTACGTATCAACCCAGGTAACATTGGTAACGAAGATCGTATTCGTTCAGTTGTGGATTGCGCACGCGATAAGAACATTCCAATTCGTATTGGTGTCAATGGCGGTTCATTAGAGAAAGATATTCAGATGAAGTATGGCGAACCAACGCCAGAAGCACTTGTCGAATCGGCAATGCGCCATGTGGATATTCTTGATCGCCTTAATTTTGATAAGTTTAAGGTCAGCGTGAAAGCCTCAGACGTTTTCTTAGCGGTTGATTCGTACCGTTTATTGGCCAAGAAGATTGATCAACCTTTGCACCTTGGTATCACTGAAGCGGGCGGCGCTCGCGCTGGTGCGGTGAAGTCATCAGTTGGTTTGGGTATGCTGTTGGCTGAAGGTATTGGTGATACGCTGCGTATCTCCTTGCTGCGGATCCCGTCGAAGAGATTAAAGTCGGTTTTGATATCCTGAAGTCTCTGCGAATCCGCTCTCGTGGTATAAACTTCATTGCGTGTCCAAGCTGCTCTCGTCAAGAGTTTGATGTGATTGGTACAGTGAACGCTTTGGAGCAACGTCTTGAAGATGTGATCACTCCGATGGATGTCTCGATTATCGGTTGTGTCGTTAATGGCCCTGGTGAAGCAGAAGTTTCTCATCTTGGTTTAGCGGGCAGTGCGCGCAAGAGTGCATTCTACGAAGACGGTAAGCGTCAAAAAGAGCGCTTTGACAACGATGATTTGGTTGACCAACTTGAAGCGAAAATCCGTGCTAAGGCATCGGTATTAGACGAATCAAATCGCATCGACATCAAACAACAAGATTAATCTTATCGCTGATAGCAAAAACTATCAGCGCTGAGCCAAACAATTACGGTATTTATTGTGGCAAAAACAATCCAAGCTATTCGAGGCATGAACGACTGCCTTCCAACTCAGTCTCCACTTTGGCAGAAGCTAGAAAACGCGGTTAAGCAAGTTGTCAGTGCATACGGTTACAACGAAGTTCGTATGCCAATTGTTGAAGAAACTAACCTATTTAGCCGTGCAGTTGGTGAAGAAACTGACGTAGTTTCAAAAGAGATGTACACCTTCGAAGATCGTAATGGTGATAGCCTTACGCTTCGTCCAGAAGGGACGGCAGGTTGTGTTCGTGCATGTATCCAAAACAGCCTAATAAACCGTGACGAGCAGCGTCTATGGTACATGGGGCCAATGTTTCGTCACGAACGTCCTCAAAAAGGTCGTTACCGTCAGTTCCACCAGTGTGGTGTTGAGGTTTTTGGTCTTGATGGTCCTGACGTTGATGCCGAGCTAATCATGATGACTGCACGTCTATGGCGTGAACTAGGCATCGATAAGCATGTACGCCTTGAACTTAACTCAATTGGTTCTTTAGACGACCGTGCTAGCTACCGTACAGCGTTGGTTGCTTTTCTTGAGCAGCACATTGATGTTTTGGATGACGACTGTAAGCGTCGTATGCACACTAACCCGTTGCGTGTTTTGGATACAAAGAACCCAGACGTTCAGGCTATCTTAGGTGATGCTCCTCGTCTTTCTGAGTACCTAGGCGAAGAATCTAAGGCGCACTTTGCGGGTCTATGTGAACTTTTAGACGCTGCAGGTATCGAATACACAGTTAACGAACGCTTAGTTCGTGGTCTTGATTACTACAACCGTACTGTATTTGAGTGGATCACTGAAAGTTTAGGTTCACAAGGTACCGTATGCGGTGGTGGTCGTTACGATGGTCTAGTTGAACAGTTGGGTGGTAAAGACACTCCAGCTGTTGGTTTCGCAATGGGCCTAGAGCGTCTAGTTCTGATGCTAGAAACGTTAGAGCTAACAGAAGTTCGTCGCAGTGTTGATGTATACATGGTGACGGCGGGCGAAGGCACTATGATGGCGGGAATGAAGCTGGCTGAACAGCTGCGTGAACAAGTACCAGGTCTACGCGTAATGAGTCACTTTGGCGGCGGTAACTTTAAGAAGCAGTTCAAACGTGCTGACAAAGCAGGAGCCGCAGTTGCTCTTGTGCTAGGTGAGAATGAAGTGGCTGATGGTACTGTGGTATTAAAAGATCTTGTCGGTGGTACACAAGATACAGTAAGCCAAGCTGAAGTCGGTGCTAAGCTAGTTGGTTTAGTCTAACTATCTGCTGAAACAACAGTAGCATTGAAAAACATCGGAATTTAAGAACATAACAAGTGGTGGCAAAGGTCACCGCTTTATTGATTTATGAGGACAGGAAGTGGAAGTCTACGATACTGAAGAACAACAGGTTGAAGCCATCAAAGATTGGTGGAAGGAAAATGGTAAAGCAGTCATCTTTGGTGCTGTTTTAGGTTTAGGCGGCCTACTAGGCTGGCGCTACTACCAAGATACATTGACTGCTGGCCAAGAAGCAGCTTCAGAAGCTTACACTACTGCTGTTACTGCACTGCAAACACAAGGTGCATCGGCTGAAGAAACAGTGCAAAGCTTTATCGATTCCAACGCAGGCACTGAATACGCAACACTTGCAGCGCTTCAACTGGCTAAAGTACAGGTAGAAGCAGGTCATCTAGACGAAGCTGTTGCACAGCTTGAGTGGGCGAAAGGCAGCTCTAAAGATGAAGCTCTAAAGGCTTTGGTTTCATACCGTCTTGCGCGTCTTTACGCTGAACAAAACAGCTTCGATACTGCGTTAGCTGAGCTAGGTAGCATTACTGATAGTTCATGGTCTGGCCGAGTGGCTGAATTGCGTGGTGACATTTCATTGCGTAGTGGTGACAAAGACGCCGCTTACGTAGCATACACAGAAGCTCAGCAATCATCAGATGCTAGCCAAGCGTTGCAAATGAAGCTGGATGATCTAGCCAAGTAGAAGGGCAGTTGTTAATGAAGAAGTTGTTTAACAAAGTTCTTGTTTCGGCGATGGCTATAGGTGTTCTTGCTGGCTGTGCCGGTGAAGAAGACACCATTATTATGGCTCCGCTGCCTGTAGTACAAAGCGAGTTCACCTCTGGAGAAAGCTGGAGCACCTCTATTGGCGATGGTGTTGGGCATTTCTTTTCAAATTTGTCCCCAGAATACGCCTATGGCAAAGTTTTTATCGCGAGCCGTGAAGGTGTCGTGAAAGCTCTTGAGCCGGATACAGGTAATACCATCTGGGAACTTAACCTAGGTGAAGAAGGCAATGCGCGTCTATCTGGCGGTATTTCATCAGCTTACGGTAAAATCTACCTCGGCAGTGAGAACGGCAAAGTCTTTGCGATTGATGAAGAGAGCGGTGAGCAGCTATGGGCAGCTAATGTAAATGGCGAAGTTCTAGCTGATCCGGTTGCTGATAGTAACTTAATCATGGTTCACACTAGTCGTGGCATGTTGATCGGTCTTAGCCAAGACAGCGGCGAAGAACGTTGGACAATCAATACAGAAGTACCTAATTTAACCCTTCGTGGTGACAGTACACCTGTTGCGGTATCGGGCGGTGTTTTCTGGGGAACGGCAAGTGGACGTCTTGCGGCAGCAATCGTTGATCGTGGTCAGCTCATTTGGCAACAACCGATTGGCACTCCACAAGGCGCAACTGAAATTGATCGTTTAGTTGATGTTGATGCATCTCCGATTGTGTTGGGCGGCAATTTATACATTGTTGGTATCAACGGTAATTTAACGTCTATCGACCTTCGTTCGGGTGAAGCTTCTTGGAAGCGTAAATATTCATCGGCAAAGGATATGGCGAGTGACGGTGGTCGTCTGTTTCTGATTACAGATAAAGATCATCTTGTTGCTGTTGATGCGCGTAGTGGCACTGAGCTGTGGACCAATAATCAGCTAGAGCACCGTTTATTGACAGCACCTGTCATCATTAACCGCTACATTGTGGTGGGTGATGCGGAAGGTTATCTGCACTGGATTGACCGCTCTACAGGCGAGTTTGTTGCTCAGCAGTTAGTAGACGATAGCGGCTTTGCTGTGGGTCCAGTTAGCCTAGATGATGGTTACGTTGTGGTGACGCGTCAAGGCAGTGTAAAGAAACTGACGATCAATCAGTAATAACGTGATATAATTCACATTCGGCTCCTGGCTGGTAACAGCTAGGAGCCGTTTTATTGTATAGAATTTAATCGTGTGGTTATAGGTAACTACTGTCTCAAAGTAATGTTTGAACGTTATGTTTAGCCATTAGTTAACCTATAACTACATAAGAAAGAACACATTAGAGGTTGTTATGGTACCTGTTGTTGCTCTTGTAGGGCGTCCTAACGTAGGTAAGTCTACGCTATTTAACCGACTCACTCGCACCCGTGATGCTTTGGTTGCGGACTTCCCTGGTTTAACGCGTGACCGTAAATATGGCCAAGCTAAGCTTGGTGAACATGAATTCATTGTGATTGATACCGGTGGTATCGATGGCACAGAAGAAGGTGTAGAAACCAAGATGGCAGAGCAGTCTTTGGCTGCTATTGATGAAGCCGATGTTGTGCTGTTTATGGTTGATGGCCGTGCAGGTCTGACACCTTCAGATATCGCTATCTCTAATCACCTTCGTAAAATTGAAAAACCATCAATGCTTGTTGTGAACAAAGTAGATGGTATTGATGCAGATGCTGCGTCTGCTGATTTCTGGCAGTTGGGCGTAGAGAACATGTACCAAATCGCAGCCGCTCATGGCCGTGGCGTAAGTGCATTGATTGACCGCGCGCTTAATCCGTTTGCAGAGCAGATGATTGAAGACGCAAAAGGTGAGATTGAAGATCTTACTGAGTTCGTTGACGAAGACGAAGAGAAGCTAGATTACACTGAAGAAGAAGCGGAAGAAGAGTTTAAGCGCCTTCAAGATCAGCCAATCAAGTTGGCAATCATTGGTCGACCAAACGTAGGTAAATCGACGCTGACTAACCGTATTTTAGGTGAAGAGCGTGTGGTTGTTTACGATATGCCGGGTACAACTCGTGATTCTATTTACATCCCGATGCAACGTGACGAACGTGAATATGTTCTTATCGATACAGCGGGTGTTCGTCGCCGTAAACGTATTAATGAAACTGTAGAGAAGTTCTCGGTAGTTAAAACGCTAAAAGCGGTTGAAGATGCGAACGTTGTGCTATTGGTTATCGATGCACGCGAGAATATCTCTGATCAAGATTTAAGCCTACTGGGTTTTGCGCTTAACGCTGGCCGTTCCATCGTTATCGCAGTAAACAAGTGGGATGGTCTGGACACTGACGTGAAAGAGCACGTTAAGAAAGAACTAGATCGCCGTTTAGGCTTCGTGGATTTTGCGCGTATTCACTTTATTTCTGCGCTACACGGCACAGGTGTAGGCCACCTATTTGAATCAGTTCAAGAAGCTTACAAGTCTGCGACAACTCGTGTAGGTACATCGGTACTGACTCGTATCATGAAGATGGCTACAGATGATCACCAGCCGCCGATGGTTCGTGGACGCCGTGTGAAGCTGAAATACGCACACGCTGGGGGCTATAACCCACCTATCGTTGTTGTTCACGGAAACATGGTGAATGAGCTGCCTGATTCGTACAAGCGCTACTTGATGAACTACTATCGTAAATCACTAGAGATCATGGGCACACCAATTCGTATCCAGTTCCAAAGCAGTGATAACCCATTTGAGGGTAAGACAAATAAAATGACGCTTTCTCAAGAGAGAAAACGTAAGCGCCTGATGACTATGATGAAGGGCCGCAAATAATAATCCTGAAAGCCCAAGCAATTGCTTGGGCTTTTTACATCTAGATTTAAATGAAATCGTACCGTTATGAATACCACTTCAACTTCTCTAGCTTCAACACAAGTAACTTCAACACAAGTCACCCCAACCAAAGTCACTTTTTGCCAACAGGTTTGGCAGTTAGACTCAAGCGTCCAACTCATTGATCATGCAGACGATAAAACCTACCTAGTTACCGAGGTTACCCCTTTTCATCCAGTAAGCCATATATGGCCAGACCATCCTGCAGATAAAGGGCAAATTATCATTGATGGGACTTCTCATGAAGTTTTCGACTGCCTAGTCGGCACTGTCGAGGAAGCTACAGGCAGACTTTATGTTGATCAACAGATTCCCGTAAAACGAGATACTCAAGGGTGGCTGTTTGTT
Source organism: Vibrio aestivus (assembly GCA_003263845.1). Taxonomy (GTDB): domain Bacteria; phylum Pseudomonadota; class Gammaproteobacteria; order Enterobacterales; family Vibrionaceae; genus Vibrio; species Vibrio aestivus. The sequence continues at coordinate 27,326 of JYJN01000116.1, forward strand.
GTTGTGCATGTGTTGGACGGATGCGTCACTCCTGAAAATAACTTGGTAAGTTTGCAGGTCGATAAAGATCATCAGCAAGCATTGAGCCGCGGGCACAGCGCTGGGCATTTAGCTTACTTAGCGCTCAATAAAGTACTCACTGAAAGCTACTGGCGTAAAGAAGCCGACCGCAAAGACCCTCACGGTAATTATGATTTCAACAGTTACGCACAGGAAACCAGTTTTGTTACCGAGGACCGTTGTGTTGACCATTACAGGTTGGTAAGACGCTACGTAAGCGTGGACTGAACAGCGCGCAATTGATAGAAGATATTGCCGAAGTCGAACAGAAGGTGAATGCTGTTTTACAGATTTGGTTGAGTAAGGAAGTGGATATCACTATGCGTTTAGAAGGTGACAAGTTGACGGACTCACGTTACTGGGGATGCGATCTGGGTGAAGATCACTATGCGGAAATTCCTTGTGGCGGGACTCATATTGAAAATACCAAAGAAATTAGCGGGTTACGTGTATCACTTCGTCAATTAGATGGGCAAAACATTGAAATGCACACAGTTGTAAATGGAAATACACAGTAAATTGATCGATTTATATATCGCTAAAAACTTGGATTTCAGTACGACATTAAAGATTTAATGTCTGTTTAAAATTCAAAAACAGCATATGTAACTTATGCTTTCGGTGTGTGGTTATATAAATATTCTTTTTGGGGCAGATCGCTGATCAGTTTGGATAAAGCCGATGATCGTATTTCGATCATTGTTGGTCTAAATCGAGTTTTGAAGGATCTATAGTATAAGCATCATCCAATGTACTAACTGAGTGTTAGCGCAGGATTTGACGAAACTTAACTGTGATAAAGATCAAAGTTTGGCTTTGATGGCACGGTAAACTACTGATGAGTAAAAATAGATAGGTAAGACGATGAGCGAGAATATCTGCCTAAGTGTGATAAAGAGCTGGAATGGGATGGAGCCTACTTTTGCCAACCATGTGACAGCCATTATAAAAAGATAGGCTATTGCCAGAGTGTGATAAAGAACTTGAGAAGCTACAAGCTTGCGGTGCTGCAAGCTACTTTTGTAATCACTGTAACGAGCTTAAGTCGAAATCTCGTGTGAGATTTGAGTTTGTTGCGATTCAAGCCTAACGGCTTAACTAATAGTAAGTCTCTGTGTCAGCTAAAGTCGCTTTGCAGGTTTAATTGACGGTTGAGCGCACTACACCATTTGCTAAACGGGTGATCAGTTGATCGCCCGTTTTTACTTTGTCTGCGCTATCAATTACCTGACCGTCTTGAGTTTGGGTGATGGAGTAACCGCGTTTAAGTGTGGCAAGAGGGCTCACTGTTTCAAGTTTCTCTGCCGCTAAAGACAGTTGATGCCTTGTAGTGAGTAACTTTCTGTCCATTGCATCGAGCAGCTTTTGATGACTGTTGGTCAAAAGAAGCCTCTGCTCAGCGAGTTTTTTGCTCGGTGACGACAGTTGGATCTTATGTTCTGCACGCGATATGGCTTGCTGTTGATTAGCAATGTAACGAACCATCGACTGCTTTAGCCGATTATCGAGGTCATCCAGTCTTTGGCTTTGACGTTGTAGTTGGTAATTCGGATGCTGTTTATCAAGCTGGTGAGAAAGCTTAGTAACAAGGGCGTTCTGATGGGCGAGATAATGACGGATTCCATTGTGCAATTTTTGAATCATTCCAGTCAGTGCTTGTGCCTTATGACTGTTATCTCGCTAACCAGTTCTGCTGCTGCGGATGGTGTCGGAGCACGCATATCGGCAACAAAATCAGCAATGGTGACATCAACCTCGTGACCAACAGCGCTAATTATCGGAATTTGGCTTGCTGCAATAGTCCGAGCAACAATCTCGTTGTTGAAGCACCAAAGATCTTCCAAAGAGCCACCGCCACGACCAACGATTAACACATCACATTCATTACGGCTGTTGGCACAACCAATCGCTTGAGCAATTTGAATCGATGCTTCTTCTCCCTGCACCATAGTCGGGTAGATCACCACAGGTAAGCTAGGGTCACGTCTTTTAAGTACGTCAAGAATATCAAACAGGGCCGCCCCTGTTTTTGAGGTAATGATACCAACACGTTTTGGATGTTCAGGCAGAGGTTTCTTGGCGGTTTGGGCAAATAGCCCTTCGCCAGCCAGCTTCATCTTTAGCTCTTCGAACTGCTGCTGTAAGCGTCCGTCACCTTCTGGCTGCATACTTTCAATGATTAATTGATAATCACCACGGGGTTCGTATAGCGATAGACGTGCCTTAACGAGAACTTGATTACCATTTTGAGGCTTGAAGTTAACTCGGCGGTTGTTACCTCGAAACATCGCACACTTTACTTGAGCACGAGAGTCTTTAAGAGTGAGATACCAGTGGCCGGAAACAGGCGCAGAGAAATTAGAGATTTCACCAATCAACCAAACAATGCCCATCTCATTTTCGAGCAGTAATCGAACTTCGGAATTTAAACGAGAGACGGTAAAGATGTTTTGATTGGTCAGAGAAGACACAGCTAATCTCGTGGGCGTGAGTATGGAAATTAGCGGCAATATAATACATAGCAAGGGGGTAATTGCAAATAAAAAATAGAAAAATGTGTAGCCAAGCGATTTCGTTAGCCGTATAATCCGTCCGCAATATCTAATCCAAATGCAGTTCAATTTCGGTTAATTGACTGCCCTCATTATGCGAAACGATGAGATTGGATTGTTCTTTCTACCCCTCTAATTGTGAGATATTGCAAATGCTAAGAATTGCCAAAGAAGCGCTGACATTCGACGACGTCCTGCTAGTGCCAGCACACTCCACCGTTCTCCCAAATACAGCTGATCTTCGCACTCAGCTGACGAAGAATATTTCCCTAAACATCCCAATGATCTCTGCATCAATGGATACTGTGACAGAAGCTCGCTTAGCGATCGCACTTGCGCAAGAAGGCGGTATCGGCTTCATTCATAAGAACATGTCTATTGAACAGCAAGCTGAAATGGTTCGTCAGGTTAAAATTTACGAAGCGGGTGTGGTTTCTCACCCAGTAACCGTAAGTCCTGATGCAACGATCGCTGATGTTGTTGCTCTAACAGAAAAGCACGGCTTTGCAGGTTTCCCTGTCGTGACTGAAACAAACGAATTAGTGGGTATCATTACTGGCCGTGACGTTCGTTTTGTTACTGACCTTTCTAAGAAAGTTGACGCAGTAATGACACCAAAAGCTCGCCTTGCTTCTGTTAAAGAAGGCGCGACTCGTGAAGAAGTGCAAGAGAAGATGCACGAAGCACGTGTTGAAAAAGTGCTTGTTGTAAATGATGACTTCCAGCTAACGGGAATGATCACTGCAAAAGACTTCCACAAAGCAGAGCGTAAACCAAACGCTTGTAAAGATGAGCGTGGCAGCCTACGTGTCGGTGCTGCTGTTGGTGCTGGTGCTGGTAACGAAGAGCGCGTTGCTGCTCTTGTTGAAGCCGGCGTAGACGTTCTACTTATCGACTCTTCACATGGTCACTCTGAAGGTGTACTTAACCGTATCCGTGAAACTCGCGCAGCTACCCAGATCTAGACATCATTGGTGGTAACGTTGCAACGGGCGCAGGCGCTCGTGCTCTTATCGAAGCGGGTGTAAGCGCAGTTAAAGTGGGTATCGGCCCAGGTTCAATCTGTACAACTCGTATCGTAACGGGTGTTGGTGTACCTCAGGTAACTGCAATCGCAGACGCAGCTGAAGTAGCAAATGAATACGGCATTCCTGTGATTGCAGATGGCGGTATCCGTTTCTCTGGCGATATCTGTAAGGCTATCGTTGCTGGCGCATCTTGTGTGATGGTTGGTTCCATGTTCGCAGGTACTGAAGAAGCACCGGGTGAAGTAATTCTTTACAACGGTCGCTCTTACAAGTCATACCGTGGCATGGGTTCACTTGGCGCGATGTCTCAAGGTTCATCTGACCGTTACTTCCAATCTGATAATGCAGCTGACAAGCTGGTTCCAGAAGGTATCGAAGGTCGTATCGCATACAAAGGTCGTTTGAAAGAGATTGTACACCAACAAATGGGTGGTCTACGTTCAAGCATGGGTCTAACGGGCAGTGCAACGATTGAAGCGATGCGTACTCAAGCTGAATTTGTTCGTATTTCAGGTGCAGGCATGAAAGAGTCTCACGTACACGACGTTCAGATCACTAAAGAAGCTCCAACTACCGTCTAGGCTAATTTCCCTTTAGAAAAATAAGCTTAACGGAAACGTTTGCTTTTTTGCTTGAAGCATTGATGAGAGGCGAGTAAACTCGCCTCGTTTTCATAACCTATAACCCAGTTTTTGATAACTGAGGTTAACGATAAGACTGCTCAAAATGACTAAAAATATTCATGACCAACGTATCCTGATCCTGGACTTCGGTTCTCAGTACACTCAGCTAGTTGCTCGTCGCGTTCGTGAGATCGGCGTCTACTGTGAACTATGGAGCTGGGATGTTGAAGAGTCGGACATTCGTGAATTCAATCCAGATGGCATCATCCTATCTGGTGGCCCAGAGAGTGTAACGGAAGACAACTCTCCACGTGCTCCGCAATACGTATTTGACTCTGGTGTTCCTGTTTTAGGTGTGTGTTACGGCATGCAAACTATGGCAGAGCAGCTAGGTGGTAAAGTAGCAGGTTCGAATGAACGCGAATTTGGCTACGCGCAAGTTAAAGTATCTGGTGAATCAGCGCTGTTTAAAGATCTTGAAGCAACTCAAGATGTTTGGATGAGCCACGGCGACAAAGTTGTCGAGATCCCAGCAGACTTCGTTAAAGTTGGCGAAACGGACACATGTCCATACGCTGCAATGGCTAACGAAGAGAAGAAATACTACGGTGTTCAGTTCCACCCAGAAGTAACGCACACTAAACAAGGTCTACAAATGCTAGAGAACTTTGTTCTTGGCGTATGTGGTTGTGAGCGTTTGTGGACATCGGAATCTATTATTGAAGATGCTGTTGCTCGCATTAAAGAACAAGTCGGTGACGACGAAGTTATCCTTGGCCTATCTGGTGGTGTTGATTCATCTGTTGTTGCCATGCTTGCTCACCGCGCAATCGGCGACAAACTAACCTGTGTATTCGTTGATAATGGTCTACTTCGTTTGAACGAAGCTGAACAAGTGATGGATATGTTTGGCAACAAGTTTGGCTTGAACATTGTTCATGTCAATGCTGAAGATCGTTTCCTTGATGCGCTTAAAGGCGAGAGCGATCCAGAAGCGAAGCGTAAGATTATTGGCCATGTATTTGTAGATATCTTTGATGAAGAGTCTAAGAAGCTTTCAAATGCTAAATGGCTAGCTCAAGGCACTATCTACCCAGACGTTATCGAATCTGCAGCTTCTAAGACTGGTAAAGCACACGTAATCAATCTCACCACAACGTTGGTGGCCTTCCAGACGATATGGAAATGGGCCTAGTAGAGCCTCTACGTGAGCTATTTAAAGATGAAGTACGTAAGATTGGTCTCGAGCTTGGTCTTCCATACAACATGCTTTACCGCCACCCATTCCCAGGTCCTGGCCTAGGTGTTCGTGTTCTTGGCGAAATCAAGAAAGAGTACTGTGATTTGCTACGCCGTGCTGATGCTATCTTCATTGAAGAGCTACACAACGCAGACCTTTACCACAAAGTATCTCAAGCGTTCACTGTATTCCTACCAGTTCGTTCTGTAGGCGTAATGGGTGATGGCCGTAAATACGATTGGGTTGTGTCTCTACGTGCCGTAGAAACTATCGACTTTATGACTGCTCACTGGGCACATTTACCATATGACTTCCTAGGTAAGGTGTCTAACCGTATCATCAACGAAGTCGACGGTATTTCACGTGTGGTTTACGATATTTCTGGTAAGCCGCCAGCAACAATTGAATGGGAATAATCTCATTTATATTAAATTGTTAGCATAATGAAAGGCCGCAAACATTGTTTGCGGCCTTTTGTTTTTCTGCGATGTTTAATTTAGTCGTTGAATCTGCGGAGCATCGCAATGTTGTATTAGCAACAAATGATAAACCAGTTGGTGTATGGCCAATTCCACTCGCATAACTCACTATCTTGACCAAAATTCCCTACCTTGTTTTTCCTGCGCTACCTACTCTCATTGCATCCAATCAAACGTGAAACAAGGAAGACAAAATGGCGAAGGTAACTAAGCTAACATTTGCCGTCAGCGCGCTGCTGGCCGCAAACAGTTATGCAACTATGAATATCCAGCCCGACCCTCAAAACCCCACAGGTTATGTTGTATCAAGAGCAGACATTCAAGCGGTTGAAGCCGCGAAAACTGCTGATCCCATGTACGCTATCTGGTCGAAAGCACTAGAGACTCAACCAAACACCATTGTTGAAGCGATATTGCCGGGCAAAGCTGATAACCCAGCTAACGTGAAACGTGTCGAACGCGTGTTCCCTCATGCTGAGTGGGACTTCCTAACTCAAATGGCGGCGCCTGAGTACACTTATACGCGCTTCTTACGTGCGATCGGTAAATTCCCAGCCTTCTGTGGTGAATACACCGATGGCCGTGATTCAGATGCAATCTGTAAAAAATCTATCGTGACGGCGTTTGCGCACTTTGCTCAAGAGACAGGTGGCCACATTGCCATCGACAACATCTCAGACAATCCTTTAGCTCTTGAAGAGTGGCAGCAAGCACTGGTACACGTTCGTGAGATGGGCTGGGCAGAAGGACAAGAAGGCTATACGACGGGCTGTGGTCAAAACGATTGGCAGAACAAGCGTTGGCCATGTGCTGCTGGGCAAGGTTACTTTGGTCGTGGTGCTAAGCAGCTGTCTTACCACTTCAACTATGGCGCTTTCTCTGAAGTGATGTTCGATGGCGATGCAACCGTGCTATTGAACAATCCTGGTTTAGTGGCGGATTCTTGGTTGAACCTAGCGTCTGCAATTTGGTTTTTCTTAACGCCGCAAGCGCCGAAGCCAGCGATGCTTCATGTCATTGACCGTACTTGGACACCATCTCAGCGGGAAATTGATGCGGGTATTGGGTATGGTTTTGGTACCACAATCAACGTGATTAATGGTGGCATTGAGTGTGGGGAACAGAATAAAGATAAAGGTCAGCCTGTTAACCGTATCCGCTACTGGGAAGGCTTGTCTTCTCATTACCAAATCCCTATTGAAGCGGATGAGAAGAACACGTGTTGGCAACAACTGCCATACGGTAGTTTGAACCTAAATGGTGCGACTGATGTTCTTTACACTAACTGGGATGGTAACTGGAAGTACTACTCAGACCGTCCAGGTGGAGCATCGTTCGAGTGTGAACTGGTTGGCTTCCAAACTGCATATTCTGCACTGGTTCCAGGTGACTACGAGAAGTGTGTAACGAATTTCTATGGTTCACACGCTAACTGGCCAGAAGTTCGCGTTGTTGAAAAACTCGACCCTGTTGACCCAGGTACAAACCCTGGTGGTAATGGTTGGAGCGCATCGAAAGTTTACCTAGCGGGGGAGCAAGTTGAACACAACGGTGCAACTTATGAAGCACAGTGGTGGACGCAAGGTGATGACCCTGCAAACGGCGGCCCTTGGTTGCTTGTTTCTGGCACACCGACTGAACCGCCAGTAACTGAACCACCAGTGACTGAGCCTCCTGTCACTGAACCACCAGTAACCGAGCCTCCTGTTACAGAGCCGCCTGTTACTGAGCCACCTGCAACAGACCCTGATCCTTCGGTATTTACGACTTGGATTCCGGGCTCTACTCAAGTGAGTGAGGGTGAGAAGGTCACGTATCTAGGTAAGTGTTTTATTGCTAAAAACGGCCCAGGCGTTTGGGAGTCACCAACGCAAAGTAACTGGTTCTGGGATGAAATTAGCTGTCAATAATTGCTAGCAAAGGCCACGAAATTACCTATGGCTTTAACCAAAAAACCACCTCAATAGAGGTGGTTTTTTTAATTCAATTAGCTTTGGGTTACCTATGATCAAAATGATCTCTCATGTTCTCGTGGTGATTAAAAGGCCATTATTTTCAGCTTCTTACTATCATCTTTAGTAATTGGCCTATAATGTTCCAAAACCTTAGCGAGCTGTACAGGGGTGAAAGTTTGTAGTGCGCCTAGAACTTGAAGTAATGGTGAAAACTTACAGCCTTTAATTGATAAAGTACTTAAAATGATCAGCTATTAGAGAAGACTATGAAGAGCATTAAACAGGTTGCTGAAGAGACAGGGCTTACCGCACACACATTGAGGTATTACGAAAAACAAGGCTTGATGTACCCAGTACCAAGGGATAGTTCGGGCCATAGAGTGTATCGTGAGCAAGATGTGCATTGGCTTTATTTTATCCAGTGCTTAAAAAAGACGGGTATGCCCTTAAAAGACATTCAGGACTACACCGCGGGCGTGATTGATAAAGCGCACAAGCCGGAATATTTGCTACAAATTCTTAAGGTACATAAGCAGCGACTTGAAAAGAACCGTGCAGAAATCGACGATTTCCTTGAACATATTAATTGGAAGATCAATCACTACACGGAGCTTGTTTAGTGCTAGGTGGTTAACCCTTTGTTGACGTTAACCTGTTATGTTGAAATGGATTTGCTTGCTGGTCGTTGGCTATGAATCCTTTACCGGCTCAAACAGCTGGTGGATTAGCGCCATGTCGTCTTGCGATAATCGCAGTTCGCAAGCGGGTAGTAGGTCTTCAAGTTGGTGAATGTTCCTAGCGCCAATAATCGTCCCGGTAGTTGCTGGATGATGAAGGGTCCATGCCAAGCTAAGCTGAGCGATTAGCGCGTGTTTATCGGCAGCCATGGAAGATAGTTTATCGACCGCATCTAAAACTCGTGAGAATACAGGGTCTGTAAACAAGTGGCTTTTATGGCGCCAGTCACTTACTTCCAAGTTGGCTCGTCGTTCTGTATTCCAACTGCCCGTTAGCAGGCCATGCCCCATACTTGAATGGTTAATGACACCCACTTTGTTGTCTTGACACCATGGTAGCACCTCTTCAGCGACTGTTTGATTGACCAAAGAGTAGGGGGGCTGTAAGGACGTCACCGGAGCGATGTTATTCACAGTTTCTAACTGCGATTTAGAAAAATTTGAGACGCCGATGTGACGAACTTTCCCAATACGTTTCAGTTCACTGAGGGTTTCCCAAGCTTGCTCAATATCTTGCTGTGGATTTGGCGAGTGAATTTGGTAGAGGTCGATACAGTCCACCCCTAGCCTCGATAAGCTGTTATCCACTTCTTCAAGAATAGACTCGCGCAATAAGGTGGGTTTGAGCTCAGATTCACCGTCATTCCAGCGAAAACCACATTTGGTGAATACGTATGGAGCATAGCGAGTCTGCTTCAAGGCTTTAGCTATCACACGCTCTGAATTACCCAACCCATAGGCAGGTGCCGTATCTATCCAGTTAATACCGCGCTCTAACGCCGCGTGGATAACAGCGATAGACTCTTTTTCAGACTGGACACCCCAGCCCCACTCTCCGATGTTTCCACCGATTGCCCAGCTTCCCAAACCAAGGGTTGAAATATTCAGTTCAGACTGTCCAAGTTGACGACGTTCCATGAGTACTCCCAGATCAATAAGTAATAAGCAATAAGTTGTCGTTTGAGTGTTCTTTATCGGGGTTAGAGTTAGGTCTAACACAAACGGGAAGTCGTATATTTGTGATTTACCTCACTTCTTTGGGGCGAAAAAAACAAAAAGGGCTAACCAACGGTTAGCCCTTCACAATGCTTAAAAGTTTACTTCAGAATCATCAGTTAAGTAGAAGGTTGCTCTACTGGCTTTGATTCTTCTTTATCAGCGGCTTTTGCTTGACCACCAGAGTTACGCTTATAACGCTCTTCCCAGTAAGTCGCGCCTTTGATGCCAAGTTTAATTGGGTTGAAGGTGTACTCTGTTACGCCTTGCTTTTGTTGCTCTTCATAGTCTTTAAGCGCTTTTAGAGCTGGCTTAGACATAAAGAAGATGATGATGATACCTACAATGTTCAACCAAGCCATCAAGCCAACACCCACATCACCCATTGCCCACGCAAGACCCGCTGTCTTAACCGTACCGTAGAACACTGCGGCCATTAGAACCAGTTTCAGCACGAACATAAGGCCGTTTACTTTGAAAGTACGGCGAATGTAAGCAATGTTGGTTTCCGCAATGTAGTAGTATGCAAGAATAGTTGTGAATGCGAAGAAGAATAGTGCAACCGCGATGAATGGTTTACCCACACCTGGTAGTGCACTTTCGATTGCCATTTGCGTGAATACAGGGCCGTTTGCACTGATATCCGCACCGATGTTTTGGATGATGAATGCACCTTCAGCACCACCGTGTACGTTGTACGCACCAGTGATAAGAATCATAAATGCAGTCGCAGAACAAACTAGCAGTGTATCGATGTAGATAGAGAAAGACTGAACCAGACCTTGCTGTGCAGGGTGGTCTACGTTTGCTGCTGCTGCTGCGTGAGGACCTGTACCTTGACCCGCTTCGTTAGAGTAAACACCACGTTTTACACCCCAACCGATTGCAGCACCAATACCAGCCATTGGCGTAAATGCGTCGCCAACGATCATCGAGAAGATGCGTGGCACTTCACCGATGTTCAGAAGGATGATAACGAAGGCTGTGATGATGTAAGCCAGCGCCATGAAAGGAACAACGATTTGAGTGAAGTTAGCAATACGCTTAACACCACCGAAAATGATGAAGCCTAGGATGATAGAGATAACAGTACCAGTGAAAATTTTCGCAAAACTGAATGTACCGATCGCTGTTTCAATCATCTCACCCGAGCCAAACGCCGCTTCAACCGCATTACCGATGCTGTTTGATTGAACGCCTGGTAACAAAATACCACACGCAAAAATCGTCGCGATGGCGAAGATCCAAGCGTACCATTTCTGACCCATTGCTTTTTCGATGTAGTAAGCCGGACCACCGCGGAACTCACCTTCGTCTTCTTCTTTATAGATCTGTGCAAGCGTTGACTCGGTGTAAGCCGTCGCAGCACCGAAGAAAGCAACAACCCACATCCAGAACACCGCACCTGGACCACCGAAGCCGATAGCAGCAGCAACACCTGCGATGTTACCTGTACCTACACGGCCAGAAAGTGAAACCGCGAGTGCCTGAAAGGAAGAGATACCTTTGGTAGAGCTTTTGCCGGAAAGCAGTAGGCGCCACATTTCGAAGAAATGGCGTACTTGAACAAAGCGGGTAAGTATGGAGTAGAACAAACCAGCCCCAAGGCACAGATAAATCAGTACCGGGCTCCAGATTATTCCGTTAAGAAAATCAACTAAAGACTGCATGAGTGTATTCCCTGTTTAAAAAGTAGTGTTCTCGAAAAACTGACTAGTAGAAATGTATAGTGATTATTTTTCAGGCGATAGATTACCCTTGTTGTAACTTAATTGTTAATTTTTTCTTCTGGTTTGATTTCTTATCGTGATGATGGACACAAAACTGTCAGTAATTGTTAATAAATAGTATTCGTTCTGGTTATAGGTGAATGGATAGAGTATCTGCTAACTAAATCTGCTTGCTATGGACTAATCGCCTAAAGGGCTCTCTTTGTTATCTATTTGAGTAATGTTGCAGGTGGTTTGATTGGTAAAATTAATGGCTAAAATTCAATCAATTTGAGTTTGAAGGTTTAATATGAAGCTTGGATAAGTCGGTGAACTTCATAAAAACAAGCGGCTTTCTGCCTTCCTTTCTTCTATGTTTGACTGCAATAAAACGAGCAACGTTTCATTAGTGAGTATTTAGTAAATAAAGTTAGCGAACTCGTCATCACTGCCTAAACTTAAAGGTGATTGAGGGCAGCGCATATGAAATCAAACCAAGGCCGATGCAGCTATCGAAACCCTGATGGCTGGAGCTGCGATCAACCATGTGGAGAGTCCGGTTTATGTTACTGGCACGATCCGAATGTCGATAAAAGCAACGATAACGTCCGACAGCAGGTTGAAGAGTGGGCCGCAGCGGGTAAACCCCTAGATGGATTTCAGTTAGCCAGGACCAATTTAACCGACCTTAACCTAGTCAACAGGGGAAGCAAGGTAGGCTTTAAATGCAGAAATGCAGATTTTTATCGAGCAGACTTAACCGATGCACACTTCTTTGGGCTCGACCTTAGGGGGTCGTCGCTTATGAAGAGCAAGTTAGTCTGCGCTAATTTACACTGTGCAAAACTTGATGACTGTAACTTATTAGGAGCAGACTTGAGTCGCGCTCGTTTGGAAAATATCGAGTGGGGTGACTGCTTAAAACAAGAAAAAGAAGCCAAGCGAGCATTCAAAGACAGCAATAAAGATAAAGCTCTCTCTCTTTGCCAAGAGGTTGAAGAGGTGTGCCGGAATGTTCGTAAGCAATGTGAGAAGCAAGGCTTGTTTGAAACAGCAGGCGCATTTTTTAAAAAGGAAATGCGTTTTCGTCGCTACCAAATGCCGCTGATGAGCATGAATCGTTGGGTTTCAAAAATCGTAGACTTGTTTTGTGGCTATGGGGAGTCACCCATTAGAGTTGTCACTTTCTCGATATGTTTGATACTAACTTGTGCCATTGCCTACTTTATTCTGGACACCACAGCCGCCAATCCCATTTATGCTGACGTGACAGGTTGGAAGTTTTACGCATTGGAGTTTATGAATGCGCTGTATTTCAGCGTGGTGACGTTTACTACACTGGGTTACGGCGACATATCGCCCGTAGGGGTGGCGCGGTTTATCGCCGCGTTTGAGGCTTTTTTTGGCAGCTTTACTATGGCGCTCTTTGTTGTGGTCTTTGTAAAGAAGATGACGCGTTGAGCATTGCTATTCTTCGAGTAGCCAGTCGTTAATAAAGATCTTATCGGCTTTGTATTGATTGGCCATATGCTCGATGATATCTGCCAAATACTCACCTGAATCTCTAAATTGCTGAGTTGTTAGGTCTGTTGATATTGCTATATCACAGCCTTGGGGCTCAGCCTGACCCGCCAGATAAATCGGCACCAACAAGGTAGAGAGTGCCGTTTTATGATTGGCTTTTAAGTCACGAGTAAAGGCGTCGATTCTATCTGCAATCTGCTGGTGGTATTGGTCATCACTAAGTTGTAAATCGATGGCAAATACAATCCCACGATAGAACAGCAAAGCGGTTATCTGATTTCTTGTTGTTGGTGAAGTGACATCAAGCAGTACGTCGCCAGCTAGGTGAGGAAGTTTAGAAAGATACGCTTGTAACGCATTGATTATTTTGTCTGAAAGAGGTTGATGCATTCCCTCAGTTATGGCTGAAACTTCACTATTAATAAAATCCAACAGCGAGCTGCGAAAACCAAACTGCAATGACATAGTTCCTGAATCCTTTGCTGAGCTAGGCCTGACTTGCTAGCTACTTCAATTACTTTTGCGGCGAGATTATAGCGTGCTTCATAGTCAGATCACACAAGTTTGGTCCGGTCTTTTCTTATTGGTTGTACAAAAACCAGGCGCTATTGCTCAAAATTATTTTTTATTCTCCCTTACTTGAATGCCACCTTTAGCTCGTTGAGTTTATAGCAGTTTATTGCTCAGCCTTTGTGGCGCTTGGCGTGTAAGTGAATTTCTGTCTCCACTTCATCCTGGTATTGGTTTTACAGTTGTATATTTATTAACCAAACTATCAGTAGTAAATAGGTTTGGCATCATTGATTGCCTTGGAGGGAAAGATGGATTTCGAAAACAACAAACAGCGTATATTGCTTCAACCTGCTCTGGTGACTCTAGTGTCATCCTTGTTGGTGTCGGGAGTGTCTGCGTCTGAACCTTCTCAGCCACTGAGACCTGCTACCGTGCTGTACAAGATCGATGCAAATGCTAGCGCTAGCGACCTGAAAGGACTGAATGGTCTTCTCAATAGTAATGGGTTGGTCTCTTCAAGAACTTTGCAAGGCAGTGAAATTGTCATCGCTACATTTGAACACCCTGGCCGAGAAAAAGCGGTAGCTAAGATACTTGATAAAAGTGGCTATGTTGAATTTGCCGAGCCCGATTATTTGGTAGAACCCACAGTTCAACCAAATGATACTTTTTTTGGTGAGCAGTGGCACCACACAAATGTAAATAGCCAACAGGCTTGGGATATCACGACAGGAACTCACACCGTGTTAGTCGGGGTTTGTGATTCTGGATTTGATGTGAATCACCCCGATTTGGGCCCAAATTTGAGAACTGACTTAGCATACAATGCGAATGATGGTTCGAATTATATTTTTGATGCCGATGGTCATGGCACGGGCAGTGCAGGGACATTAGGTGCCGTTGGTAACAACAGCATAGGTGTTGCTGGTGCTAACTGGGAAGTCGATATTATTCCAGTAAGAATCGCCATCAGTGATCAAAACAGCTCGGCATATATTTCAACTATGGCAACGTGCATTGAATATGCTGCGGATAATGGTGCTCGCGTTGTGAACCTCAGTTATGGTGGTATTGAGTACTCGACAATCGATGCTGCTGCTCAGTATCTTCGCGCGAGAAATGGATTGTTGTTCATGTCAGCAGGGAACAGCGGTTCAGAGCACGGGTACCCAGATTACGCGAGTTTTGTCGGAGTTGGGGCAACCGATCGCGATGATACACGAGCCAGCTTTTCTAGCTGGGGTAACTATGTCGACATCACTGCACCGGGCGTTGATATCGCGACCACTTATCCTGATAACCGCTATGTCTACTATAGTGGTACTTCTTTCTCATCCCCACTCACGGCAGGTATTGCAGCACTTATGGTTGCAGCAAATCCAGCAATAACGCCGGATGAAATTGAAGCGGGATTATTCTCGACCGCTGTCGATATCGGCGCAACAGGCGATGATAATGTGTATGGGCATGGTTTAGTGGATGCCGCAGCGGCGGTAAATTATGCAGTTAACCTCGATAGCGGTACGTCACCTACAGCTGTTATCTCCGTCAGTAGTAACTCTGTTCCATTTGATACATCGATTGATTTTGATGGATCGGGTTCCACCGATGCAGACGGAGGCAGTGTTGCTTCCTACGCATGGGATCTTGGCAATGGTGACACCTCGTCTGCTGCAACGTTTAGCTATATCTTCCCAGAAGCGGGCAGTTATCAAGTCACCTTGACTGTAACGGATGACAACGGCTTAACAAACTCAGATACAACCTCCATCCAAGTTACCAATGAGTTACCGACAGCGATCTTCGTTGTGAGCCCAGGAGCCAATGATAACCTTGTGGGAGAGCTGGTTTCATTTGATGGTTCGTCTTCGAGTGATTCAGATGGCAGTATCACCAACTTTGATTGGGACTTTGGCGATGGTACCAATGGTTCTGGCATCACTGCTGAGCATAGCTATACGCAGCAAGGGCAGTATACAGTGACATTAACGGTGACTGACAACGCCAGTGGGATGAATAGTAGCAGTACTCAAGTGAGTGTTATTGATCCTAATGTACTCAATGCGCCAACAAACCTATCGGCTGAAACGAATGGTTCTTCAGTTACGTTAAGTTGGGACGATACAAATTTGGCTGAGGATAGTTACGTGGTTGAACGTGGCCAGAAATCTCGTGGCCGTATTCGCTTTAGAACAGTCGCTACCCTAGATCCGAATGTGACCAGTTGGGAAGATACGGACTTGAGTGATGGCAACTATCGATACCGCGTATCAGCGATTAAAGGTGGTGAATCGGCCACATCTGACACAATCAGCGTTACTGTTGATTCAAGCAGCAATCCTGGTCCTGAGCCAAGCGGTCTTCCAGCTCCGACTAACCTTCAAGGTTCTTTGAGCGGTAATTCATTGACACTAACATGGAGTTATAGTGATTTGTCTTTAGTTGATGGCTTCTATGTTCAACGAGGACGAAAAGCAAAAGGGCGGGTAAGTTATGAGCCGGAAATGGGTCCAACGAACGGCACGACTTATGTCGATGATATGAGCGGGTTAGATTCTGGTAACTACGTCTACCGTGTCAGAGCTTACAAGGGTAGTGATAACTCTGATTACAGTAGTACCTTTGAAATTCGTAAAAAGTAGCAGCTGAGGATATCCGTAGGAGCGCCAGTCGTTGTACTGGCGCTTTTTTATAATAGTTATGCCCTAACTTGATAGGTGTATGAAAACATATCTGGACGGGGCGTAAATAACAAAAAGGGCGATAAGTCTGTAACTTATCGCCCTTTCCAAACGTTTGGTGGAGCTGGCGGGAGTTGAACCCGCGTCCAAAAACCATTCATCATTGGTACTACATGCTTAGTCGATCTTTAAATTCACCAGTTACCTGCGAACCGACACGCTAGTAAAAGGCTAACCTGAATTAAAATTCGCCGTTCATCTCTCAGGTGGGAAAATCCGGGCTAGCGCGTTTGGGTTTGATCTCTCGTTGGTCCCCGTCTTACGTGCGGAAGCTAGGGCGAGAGAGCTCTGAGCAGGTTATTAAGCTGCTAGTGCGTAGTTTTCGTCGTTTGCGACTATTTTTTTTGCGGCTTTTTTACGTGGCCAACCGCCCCACGGCATGCACCTCAGACTGCAGCATTCCTGTCGAATCCTAAATCAGCCCAAAGTGTTCTTCGCATAGTACCAGAAAAGCTATTGCTGTCTAGCATTGTGCGTTTAAGTGCTCAAGATTAACGCAGATTACTCTTCATAATACGTGCTTTATCACGAGCCCAATCTTTTTCTTTCATATCGGTACGCTTATCGTGAAGCTTTTTACCTTTTGCAACACCGATTTTCATCTTCACCCAAGAGCGAGACCAATACAGTGCAGTCGCAACCAGTGTCATACCTTCGCGATTGATTCGACCGATAAGATTATCGAGTTCTTTACGAGAAAGGAGTAGTTTACGTACGCGTGTTGGATTAGCAACAACGTGAGTTGATGCTTGCGTTAGTGGCGTTATTGTCATGCCACTGACGAAAGCTTCACCGTCGCGAATGAATACGTAGCTCTCTGCAATGTTGGTTTTACCTTCGCGCAGAGATTTAACTTCCCAGCCTTGTAGCTCCATGCCGGCTTCAATTTCATCGTCGATGAAGTATTCGTGGCGAGCTTTCTTATTGAGAGCGATGGTATTACTACCCGCTTTTTTGTTTTGATTTTTTCTTTGCCATAGTGGGTGCATTATACGGTTTGGTTTTTAGTTAGGAAATGCTTTTATTTGCGCTAGAAGAGAATAAAAGTAAAATTGTGTCATCGCAAAGCTCAGAGATAGGTAGTGAGGGAGTAGTATGAAACAAGTCAGTCGTTCTGCCTTAGTGTCATTTAGCGCGGAACAGATGTTTGATTTGGTGAATGATGTCGCTAAGTATCCCGAATTTTTACCTGGATGCTCAGGCTCAAAAGTGATCGAGTCGTCTGAAAATGCAATGGTGGCATCGGTGGATGTCTCTAAGGCCGGAATCAGTAAAACGTTCACTACCTCGAATGAGTTGGTGTCGGGATCTGCCATCTTGATGAAGTTGGTGGATGGGCCTTTTAAAACGCTCCAAGGCGGTTGGCACTTTACACCGCTGGATGAGCATGCTGTAAGGTAGAGCTTAAGTTGGAATTCGAATTTTCAAGCAAGATGATTGAACTGGCATTTGGAAGATCTTTAACGAGTTGACCAGTAATATGGTGAATGCCTTTACTCAACGAGCAAAGCAGGTGTATACGTGTTATGAGTATTGAGTCGGAAATGATTCATGTAGAAGTGGTGTATGCCCTTCCTGATGAACAGCGTGTTTTTACTTTGGTGGTTAACCAAGCCATGACGGCTGAGGAGATCATCAAGCAATCAGGCGTTCTTGAACTGTATCCTCAAATCGATCTTAAAGTGAACAAGGTTGGCGTGTTTAGCCGCAATGTGAAGCTTGATGCGACGGTGCGAGATAAAGATCGGATTGAAATTTATCGCCCTTTACTTGCTGACCCTAAAGAGATTCGTCGTAAGCGTGCCGAACAAGCAAAAGCAGCGGGTAGTGCTGATCCGGTGACGGGCGGCAAGAAGAACCCGTTGCGCAAAGACGCTTGAGTGTTTGTACCTCAGTTAGTAAAAGAAAAAGCTCGCATTCGCGAGCTTTTTTGTGTCTGAGTTTTGCTTTTTTCGGCTAGTTGATCTGTTCGAAGAAGGCGTCGCTTTGTTCGAAGTCACCTTGAATTTCTACTAAGCTACCTTCTGGGTCAAAGTTAACGATCAGGTTCTTTTGAACTGAGTCATTATGGCCTTTGGTTTGGTGATCAATGTAATACCAAGTATCTGGATAACCATTTTCAATAAGCATTGGAGAGCCTAAAACAAAGCGTACCTGCTCTTTGGTCATACCAAACTTAAGCTGCTCAACAGCTTGTTGTTCTACGTAATTGCCCTGGTTGATATCAATGCGGTAAACCAGTCTGTCTGCTACTGAGCAACCGGCTAGCATTGTCAGTGCGAGTGGTACAGCGATAAGCCACTTTTTTACATGCATATTATTTCAATTCTTAGTGGGTGGATCTTTAAACTGTGCTGATAATAAACAAGCTGAGCCAGAAAGTAAAAAGCTCACTGCGTATTCGTTCACTTGTGACCACTATTTTTGAGTTAGGTTGCATTAAAGACACAAAAATTTATGAGATTGGAACTTTTATGTCTTTATCTTGTTGAGCCCAGATAGTTACAGCTAGGCTGCGACTAAAAGTTCTTTGGCGTTGGCTAAGGTACTTTCGGTAATTTGGCTACCGCCAAGCAATCTTGCGAGCTCGGATACGCGTTGGGAATCGTCAAGCTTGTGCATCTTAGTTTCAGTCATACCTGCTTTAGTCTGCTTAGCAACGAACAGCTGCTGGTGACCACAGCCTGCAACTTGCGGTAAGTGGGTCACACACAATACCTGAGTTGATTCACCCAATGTGCGCAGCATTTTGCCCACCACTGCTGCAGTTGGGCCACTGATACCCACATCGACTTCATCAAAAATAAGACTTGGTGTGTCAACTTTTTGAGCGGTAATGACTTGGATTGCGAGCGAGATTCGAGATAGCTCACCACCAGAGGCAACCTTCGCGATTGGTGCCATTGGTTGACCTGGGTTGGTTGAAACAGTAAACACAACATTATCCAGCCCAAGTGGGGAAGCGTTGCTATTGTCATTGCATACTTCAATGACGAACTTAGCTTTCTCCATGCTCAACTCATGCATGCTTTGGCTAATTAGCTTATTAAGTTCTTTAGCGTAGCGACAACGAGATTTATGCAGTTTTTCTGCAACCACTAAGAAGCCTTGATACTTTTCTTCCACTTCTACCGCTAATGCGTCCAGTTTTTCATCCGAGCAATCTAGCGCTTCAATTTGAGCGAGAAGATCTTGATGATGTTGGAATAGTTCTTCTGGCATTACGTGATGTTTACGAGCGATCGACATAACTTTGGAGAAACGCTCTTCAACAAAGGTCATACGAGCAGGATCGACGTCGATATCATCTAGGTAATTACGCAGTTCGCTATTGGCCTCTTCAATTTGAATAATCGCCTCTGAGAGCATGTTAGGCAGCTCTGCGAGCTTCTCATCTAACTCTGCAAGTTGAATTAAGGAGTGATTGGCCGATTGCAAAATACCAAGCGCATTAACTTCTTCGCCTTCGTATATAAGTTCGATGGCTTGCTGGCAGGTAGAGGCAAGTTCACCGCTGTTTGACAATCTTTTGTGCTCTTGTTCGAGTTCTTCAAATTCATTCTCCCCAATCGATAGTTCGTTGAGTTCTTTGATTTGGTATTCCAGCAGTTGTTTTTGTGCCAGGTTCTGCTGACTGTTTTCTTTCAATTGCTTTAAAGAGTTGTCGGCTTGTCGCCATACTTGATAGGCATCTCTAGTGCGCTTGAGTAAGTTATGGTGACCAGCGTACTGATCGAGCATGCTCATCTGATGATCGCCCTTCATCAGTTGATGATGAGCGTGCTGCCCGTGGATATTGATCAGCAGTTGTCCTAGTGATTTTAATTGGGATAAAGGAACAGGGCTGCCGTTTATGAAGGCTCTAGAACGGCCATCTTTATTGATAGTGCGACGAAGTATGCACTCACTTCCATCAAGAAGTTCGTTATCTTCTAGCCAACGCGTTGCGTGAATATTGTTGTCTAGTAGGAATGCGGCACTGACCTCGGTTTTCTCTTCCCCCTGTCTTACCATGCTGGCTTCTGCGCGGCCGCCTAAGCATAAGCCAAGTGCATCAATAGCAATGGATTTACCTGCGCCAGTTTCACCAGTAATGGTGGTCATGCCCTTAGCAAGTTCAAGTTGAAGAGATTTTACGATAGCGAAGTTATTTACACTTAAATGAGCCAGCATCTTGGATACCTGTATAACTAAACAATACTGTATAAGAAAACAGTATATACTGTTTCTTTATACAGTAAAGTGAACAGGTGAAAATTTTGTGACGCGTATTGCGAGTTGTCACAAAAAAGGGTTGATGCTTTACATCAACCTTTTTGATTTCTCTCTAGAATAGTTTGCTCGACCAGCCTAGTTTATTCCTAAGTACATGATAGTAGCTGTAATCTTTTGGGTGAATCAGTTTTAGTACGTTAGGGCTTTGATAAATAATCACTTCATCACCAGGGGATACTGGGAGAGAAATTTGGCCATCACAGCTCACTTCTTGAGTGCCACGATTTTCTGGTGATACCAGCAGTTTAATGCGGCGTCTTCCATCTACCACCAGTGGGCGGCTGGATAGGGTATGCGGAAACATAGGAACAAGTGAGAGTGCATTAAGGCTAGGAGAAAGGATAGGGCCGCCGCCAGAAAGTGAGTAGGCGGTTGAACCTGTCGGCGTTGAGATGATCAAACCATCTGAGCGCTGAGAAAAAGCAAAGCTGTCGTCGATGTAGACTTCAAATTCGATCATGTGGCTACTTGCCCTGGGTGAAGCACGGCTTCATTTAGCGCTGAGTTATGGCTTTTAATTTGGCCATGTCTGTGCACTTCAGCTTCGAGAAGAAATCGTTCTTCCTCAACATATTCTCCGGCTAGTACGGCTCTTAACGCTTGCTGGAAGTCTTCTGGATTCAAATCGGTTAGGAAACCGAGGTTTCCACGGTTCACTCCAATTACTTGGGTGTTGAACTTGATAGGACACGCGCTGCGCCAAGCATGTTACCATCACCGCCCACTACAATGGCGAGGTCGGCTTTTTTACCTAATTGCAGTAGACTGGCAAACTGAGTTTTGGGAATATCGTCTAGGATTTCTGATAGCCGATCGTCGATAAAGACCTCATAGCCTTCAGAGGAAAGCCAAAGATACAGCTCTTTATGCGTTTGAATCGCTTGTTGATCTCTTGGTTTACCAATAATGGCAATGACTTCAAATGGCTTTTTCATAGGTTTTCCAATCGAATTGGGCTTGAATCAGGAATCTTCATCCCCATAATAATGGCAAGTTACCCTTTTATGCGAATTTTAATGCTTCTAATCCATTGGTTTTGTGGGATTAGGGGTAAAAAAGAAAGAGTTCTGGAGATATCATGAGCAACGAAGAAAACAAAGTTACAGAAGAAGAGCTGGATCAAATCATTGAAGAAGCAGAGAAAGTAGAAGCAACTGCTCAAGAAGCGGAAGCAGAACTTGAAGAAATCGGTGATGAGAAAGACGCTAAAATTGCTCAGCTAGAAGCCGCACTGCTTACCAGTGAAGCGAAAGTGAAAGATCAGCAAGATTCGGTGCTGCGTGCTAAAGCAGAAGTTGAGAACATGCGTCGTCGCACAGAAACAGAAATCGACAAAGCGCGTAAATATGCTTTGAACAAGTTTTCTGAAGAATTGTTACCCGTTATCGATAACCTAGAGCGCGCGATTCAAGCGGCAGATGCAGAAAATGAAATCGTTAAGCCTATTTTGGAAGGTGTTGAACTGACTCATAAGACGTTTGTGGATACGGTTTCTAAGTTTGGCCTGAAAGAGATTAACCCTGAAGGTGAAACGTTTAATCCTGAGTTCCACCAAGCGATGTCTATCCAAGAAAGCCCAGACCATGAGTCGAACACGGTAATGTTCGTTATGCAGAAAGGTTATGAGCTAAATGGACGCGTTATTCGACCAGCTATGGTAATGGTAGCAAAATAAAAATCTAGATTTCATAAGATTTTCAGAAAGAGAGGCTAAGGCCTCTCTTTTTTTGTTTGTTGTTTATCTCAATGTTATCACTCAACAAAGTAAGGAGAGCGCTAGATTAATCAGGATAATTTCAATGGATGAAAATTCTAACATTTAAAATCACATTAGAATATTAACAAAGTGTTGGTAGTGTAACTGCTTTGTGAATTTATGCTTTATTTTGTTTCCATTACATGTATTATTGCGAACCTCGCCGCAAAAGATGGCGTTTATAACTACAAAACTAAAAGTTGCATACACAATATTCTGGATTTGAAAACATGGATAAATCACTTTCTAGCAAGATCTTTGTAGGTTTGTTTGCTGGCCTAATTCTAGGTACAGCAATTCAATATCTATTTTCTGGCATCTCATTCTTTGACGTATACCTATTAGGCGCAGCTGAAGGCGCTGGTGGTATGTTTGTCTCTCTTATTAAACTTCTTGTTGTACCACTGGTATACGTGTCAATCGTATGCGGTATTGTTGAACTGAAAGACATTCGTTCTTTCGGCCGCTTGGGTGGTAAAACATTCAGCCTTTACATCATCAATACACTCATCGCTATCGCCGCGGCGCTAACGGTTGCGATGATTGTGCAGCCTGGCGCAGGTGCTAACCTAGCAAACACGTTGACACAGTCTGTAGAGCTAGCAACAACGGAAACACCTGATATCTTCTCGTTGGTTGTGAACATTGTGCCTAGCAACCCAGTTCAAGCGTTTGCAAACGGCGACATGCTGCAAATCATCTTTATGGCAATTTTGACAGGTCTTGCCATTCAAGCTTTAGATTCACGCGGTGGCCCTGCTGTGAAAACGTTTAAGATGGCAAACGAGATCATGATGAAGCTGATCGGTCTTGTGATGAGCTTGGCGCCATACGGTGTATTTGCCTGATGATTCAACTTGGTGCGACGCTAGATGCGAATACTCTTGCGTCTGTTGCAGGTTATGTCGCGCTTGTTGTGGGCATGTTGGTGTTCTGGATTTTCGTGGTTTACCCAATTATCGTCCAACTAACAACGGGTATTTCAGCGCGTGAGTTTTCTCGTAAGACGCGTGAGCAAGTGCTTTTCTCTCTATCAACAGCAAGCTCGAACGCAACTATCCCTGTGACCATGCGCACACTTACTGACAAAATTGGTGTATCTAAGTCGGTAGCTGGTTTCGGTGTGCCACTGGGTGCAACTATGAACATGGCGGGTGTATCTATATACATTGCGATCGCAGCGGTTTTCTGTGCGAATGCATTCGGCCAACCAATTGCGGTAAGCGATATGCTTACACTAGGTTTCACAGTATTGCTTCTTTCTATTGGTGCGGGTGGCGTTCCAGGCGGTGGTGTTGTGATGATCGGTGTTATCTTGCACCAATTAGGTCTTCCACCTGAAGGTTTGGCAATTGTTGCGGCAGTGGACCGTATCAATGACATGTTCTGTACGTCATCTAACGTTGTGGGTGATACTGCGGTGAACACGATCGTTGCGCACACTGAAGGTGAGTTGGGTAAAGAAGAAGCGGAAGTTTCAGCTCAACCAGCACAATCGAATGCATAATGATATCAAGTAGATAACTTATAGGAAGCGAGCCTGTTGTGGCTCGCTTTTTTTATATAGGGGGGCACAGCATGAAAAGCAGTAAGGAAGAAAAAATTACGTTTTTTTTCTCTTTTACCCTTGAAATGATATTTGTCGCCCTTATCTATGGTGCATACAAGAAACAAACACTATGACATTTGTTTTTGAGTAAGGGTTGAAAGCCCATTCTCCATCCCCACATAGGGGATATAGCAAAATGAAAACAGAATTTATTCGGAGATAGCCTGATGGGTAAAATCATTGGTATTGACTTAGGTACTACTAACTCTTGTGTTGCTGTTCTAGATGGCGACAAGCCTCGCGTAATTGAAAACGCAGAAGGTGAGCGTACAACAGCATCGGTAATTGCATATACAGATGGTGAGACGCTAGTTGGTCAACCAGCGAAACGTCAAGCGGTTACAAACCCAACTAACACGCTATTTGCAATTAAGCGTCTAATCGGTCGTCGTTTTGAAGACGAAGAAGTACAACGTGACATCGAAATCATGCCTTTCAACATCGTGAAAGCGGATAACGGTGATGCTTGGGTTGAAGCACAAGGCCAAAAAATGGCGGCTCCTCAGGTTTCTGCAGAAGTACTTAAGAAGATGAAGAAAACTGCTGAAGACTTCCTAGGTGAGGAAGTAACTGGCGCAGTTATCACAGTTCCTGCTTACTTTAACGATGCTCAGCGTCAAGCAACTAAAGATGCTGGCCGTATCGCAGGTCTAGAAGTTAAACGTATCATCAACGAACCTACGGCTGCTGCACTAGCATACGGCCTAGACAAGTCAGGCGGCGATCGCACTATCGCGGTTTACGACCTTGGTGGTGGTACATTCGATATCTCTATCATCGAAATCGATGAAGTAGAAGGCGAGAAGACTTTCGAAGTTCTAGCAACTAACGGTGATACTCACCTTGGTGGTGAAGATTTTGATAACCGTCTAATCAACTACCTAGTAGAAGAGTTTAAGAAAGAGCAAGGTCTTGATCTTAAAACCGATCCACTAGCGATGCAGCGTGTTAAAGAAGCGGCTGAAAAAGCGAAGATCGAACTGTCTTCTGCACAGCAAACTGACGTAAACCTACCTTACGTTACAGCTGACGCAACTGGTCCTAAGCACATGAACGTTAAAGTTACGCGTGCGAAACTAGAATCTCTAGTTGAAGACCTAGTTCAACGTTCTCTAGAGCCACTAAAAGTTGCACTAGCGGATGCTGACCTGTCAGTAAGCGACATCAACGACGTAATCCTAGTTGGTGGTCAAACACGTATGCCAATGGTTCAAGCTAAAGTAGCTGAATTCTTTGGTAAAGATGCTCGTAAAGACGTTAACCCTGACGAAGCAGTAGCAATGGGTGCTGCAGTTCAAGGTGGTGTACTTGCAGGTGACGTGAAAGACGTACTTCTACTAGACGTTACTCCTCTATCTCTTGGTATCGAGACGATGGGCGGCGTAATGACTAAGCTAGTTGAGAAGAACACAACTATCCCAACCAAAGCAAACCAAGTTTTCTCTACAGCAGAAGACAACCAGAACGCAGTAACTATTCACGTTCTGCAAGGTGAGCGTAAGCAAGCGACTTACAATAAGTCTCTTGGTCAGTTCAACCTAGAAGGTATCCAAGCAGCACCTCGCGGTATGCCTCAGATTGAAGTTACTTTCGACCTAGATGCGGACGGTATCCTTCACGTATCTGCTAAAGACAAGCAGACGGGTAAAGAGCAGAAGATCACTATCCAAGCTTCAGGCGGTCTAAGCGACGAAGATATCGAGAAAATGGTTCAAGAAGCAGAAGCGAACAAAGAAGCGGACAAGAAGTTCGAAGAGCTAGCAACTGCACGCAACCAAGCTGACCAAATGATTCACGGTACTCAGAAGCAAGTTGAAGAAGCAGGTGATGCACTTCCAGCTGAAGAGAAAGAGAAGATTGAAGCAGCAATCAAAGAGCTAGAAGAAGCGAAGAAAGGCGACGACAAAGAAGCTATCGACGCGAAAGTTCAAGCGCTAATGGCAGCAGCTCAAAAGCTGATGGAAATCGCTCAACAGCAAGCTCAAGCAGCACAAGGTGCTGAAGCAGGCGAAGAGCAACCTCAGCAAGATGACGTTGTTGATGCTGAATTCGAAGAAGTTAAGGAAGACGACAAGAAGTAATTCTTGAACGAACCTAACTGAGTTCTAATGCGGGCGTTTGAGGTAACTCATACGCCCGCATGTTTGTAAAAGCATGTCCATCTAACTAAAAGTGTCTTTTTGATGAGAAGTCATTAAAATCCAGAGCCATTAGTTAGATCGATATAAACACCAAGCGACAAGACGTCGTTTGCAGTAACAAATTGGTGACCAAGAGTATGTCAAAACGTGATTTTTACGAAGTATTGGGCGTAGGCCGTGATGCCTCTGAGCGTGATATTAAGAAAGCGTATAAACGTTTAGCGATGAAGTTCCACCCTGACCGTAATCAGGGTGACGAAAGCGCTGCAGAAAAGTTTAAAGAAGTAAAAGAAGCGTACGAAATCTTACTCGACCCTCAAAAGAAAGCCGCTTACGATCAGTACGGCCACGCTGCTTTTGAACAAGGCGGAATGGGTGGTGGCGGTTTTGGCGGTGGCCAAGCTGACTTCGGTGACATTTTTGGTGATGTATTCGGTGATATTTTCGGTGGTGGTCGTCGTGGTGGCGGTCAACAACGTGCGCAGCGCGGTGCCGATTTACGCTATAACATGGAACTGACTCTGGAAGAGGCTGTTAAAGGCATCTCTAGAGAAATTGAAGTTCCAACACTTGTCCACTGTGATACTTGTGACGGCAGCGGTGCGAAGAAAGGCTCGCAACCTGAAACTTGTGGTACCTGTCATGGCCATGGTCAAGTACAGATGCGCCAAGGTTTCTTTGCTGTTCAGCAAACGTGTCCAACCTGTCACGGTAGCGGTAAGATCATTAAAGACCCATGTAATGAATGCCATGGTCAAGGTCGTAAGCAGAAAACCAAAACACTTAGCGTTAAAATCCCAGCTGGCGTGGATACGGGTGATCGCATTCGTCTGTCAGGCGAGGGTGAAGCCGGTGAAATGGGCGCACCAGCTGGTGACTTGTACGTTCAAGTTCACGTGAAAGAGCACCACATCTTTGAGCGCGACGGTAACAACTTGTACTGTGAAGTACCAGTGAGCTTTGCAATGGCTGCGCTAGGTGGTGAAGTTGAAGTACCGACTCTTGATGGCCGTGTAAACCTGAAGGTTCCAACTGAGACGCAAACAGGTCGTATGTTCCGCATGCGCGCTAAAGGCGTGAAAGGTGTTCGCGGTGGTGGCGTTGGCGACCTAATCGTGAAACTGGTTGTAGAGACTCCGGTTAACTTAAGCTCACGCCAAAAAGAGCTACTGAAAGAGTTTGAAGAGTCTTGCGGCGGTGAAGCGGCGACTAAGCACAAGCCTAAGTCAGAAGGCTTTTTTAACGGTGTTAAGAAGTTTTTTGATGACCTGACAAGCTAAACGAATTTAGCTTTAGATTTTAAAAGCCTGCTATTGCAGGCTTTTTTCGTTTTAGCCCATAAAATGCATCACTTGTAAGCTTACAGTCAGCGTTGGTAGCTTTTTCTTCTATAAAGTGAAAGCTACGTAAAATCAGCCTCTTCTAACATTTCTCTGCTTTTCTATCGCTAGTATTCGCCACTTTTAAATATCTAGGCAGTGGTAGCTTATGAAAAAAATAATTGCAGCTTTACTTTTGGTCAGTTCGACTTGGTCAGTGACTACACTAGCGGAAACGGGCATTGGCTTGTCGGTGGGTGACCCATTCTGGGGGCTCGATGTGAAACACAATGGTTTTCGTTTCAATGTTAGCTTAGACGATCAATTTGGTGTGGGTGCTAACAAAACGTTTCCCGTTCAGAATACTCCCCTTTATCTATTTGTTGGTGGCCAATACGTTGATCGAGACAAGCACTATATCGCGGTCACGCCGGGTATAGGTGCAGAGTTTAGGGTTAAGCCTTTGGGTTTCTATGTGGATCTGACCCCGCTGTTTATCTGGATGAACTCGACATTGAGTTAGAGGCCAGAGCAGGTTTCCGTGTGTACTTCTAGTCACTGTAAAGCTCGTATTTTTGAGTGACTCTTCTAGCGACTCTCACCAACACTCGCTTGGTGTGACTTCACCATTTGACGCCAGTGTCATTTGATTGTTATTGGGTAAGCACTCATCTGATGCTTGCCCTTTTCCTGATTGAGCCGTTGCTGTGATGACATAACTTTGCGAGGCAGAGCTGGTTATAGAAAACGTATAGCGTTCATCACTGGATTCACACACGGTGCACGCTCCCGAGCTGATGAGGTTACTCCAACTGTAACCGCTGTTGTATTGATCTTCCAACAACAACTGGAGTTTCAGCATATCTGATTTGGCTAGGTTTCGATGGGACTTGAGGGCATGACTTTGATAACTCGGGTAGGCAATAGAACTCAATACACCAATAACCACAACTACGATCAATAATTCGATCAGTGTCATCCCTATCATACGTTTGTTGTTGTATTTACAGATATTTTTTCGATTCATGACGAGTACTTCCTAGAAACCTAACTCCCTATTTTTGGGGAGTGATATTTTATGTGCAAGGTTGAGTATGGTTAATCACTTGTTTACACAGGAATTTGGGAAATGACTCGCGGGTTTACGTTGTTAGAGTTACTGATTACCTTAGCGATAATGGGCGCGTTATTGGCTTGGGTTGCACCCAGCTTCAGTACTTTGTCTACTACAAGTAAAATGCAGCGCTTGGCTTCTGAATTACAAGGTTTTGTGACTCTTGGAAAGTCTGAAGCCATTTTAAAAAGGCGACCATTGTGGGGGCACTTTATCGCTTCGGGCGCCAGTGATAGTCAAGGTAATTGGCGGTTAGAGCTGACAGACAGCGATACTGAAGGGAGTGGAAATGTTCTTTTCCAATTGTCAGGAAAGCCTTTTGACGGGCTGACAGTCGGCGTTACTTATACCTCTGAGCAAATCTCCTTTGATGAGACACATGGCCGCCCCAAAAATGGCAGTTTCTTTTTCTATCCTAATAGCAATACAACTGAGCGATTAGAGCTTATTACGTTTCATCGTTCTGCCATCACTCGCGTGTGCTCAGCGAGTGGCAGTGAACTTTATGGCTACAAGGTGTGTTGATATGACTACTCCACGCCGCATAAAAGGTGCAAGCCTGATCGAATTCCTCATTGCCTCCACGATCGGCATCATTGCTTTGGGCATTATCGGTGGAACATTTATTCAAGGGCAAAAGTTGTCAACGCAACGGGTTAAAGAGCTGAATCTATTGCAGAGCAACAACAGTGTCCTCCAACTGTTGAAGTTAGACCTTCATCGAGCGGGTTACGACGGTGTGAATGGTTACTCACTGAAGTTATCGGGAGCGGCGCATACACTTCATGTTGTGAATGGCATTGATCATGGGCTTGTTGCTTATGCCTATGCTTCTCAAATTTCTGGTAGTGCTATTACCTACCGGAATGTTGCTTATCGTCAGCAGGCGTCAGACCCTGATGTTTTACAAATATGTGAAAAAGAGCAGTCCACCATAATGACGGCCGCGCAATCGGAAGATTTCTCAACACTTGTTGGTGCTAACTGCAACACGCTCTTTCATACCAATCAAATCACAGTTGAACGTTTTGATGTTGAACTGGCAGAGTTGCAAGGCGTTTCTGTCAGCTCTGCGATGGCGACGATTACGCTAAAAACTCAGCTGAAGAATGACAGTTCGGTGTCGCAAACTTTGGCTATGGACAGCAAGCAGAGGAACTGGCAATGATGTTCGAACAACGAGGTGGTGCGACATTATTGATAACGAGCGTGCTACTGATTGCGGCATTATTAGTTACGCTTGGCAGCACTCGCACTGTTTTCTTTCAAATTAAGCGAGCGCAAAACGAATTGGAATCACGCAAGCAGCATTGGGTTGCTGAAGGTGGGCTCGAGTGTGTTTATACCAAGGCTAAAAACTCAAATAGTGTGCCCACTTCAATTACTGAATGTAAGGATGCGCTATCGTTGAGTGAACTCACTATTACCACAGGGGCGCCAAACGTTATCCACTCTAAAAAAGGCAACTTGTTACTTAACAAAGCGTTTAACTCACCAACGATTAGCAGTACAGGTGCGATTCGCTCCGCTTCAGACTTAGTGATTAACGGTTCGTATACCTCATCCCCCGATCCTGGTAAAAACCTAGGTAGCCACGAGTGGCAGTGCACATCGGTTCGGTACCTCGATCTATTTTACGCAACTAGCTATAACACCTATCACCCTTGGCAAGTCGCATCTGTCCCCCTTATGCGAGTTTTCCGAGTAGTGTACCTGATCCACAAGTTTGTCACTCCGGCAATCACTCTTACGGTATCACTAACTTGGAAGATACTGCAGATGACTATATCCAAGATACGACAATGGAAATCTTTTCTGATGTATTTAATCATCCACGTGATGACTGGTTTTTGGTTATGTCAGATCGAACTAAGTTTGGTTATGTCCCCTTTTCACTCAATACAGATTCTTGGGAGAGTGTAGATGATCTTGGCTCTGCGTCATTTAACACAAACTGTGCGGAAGAGATTCAACAGAACATTGAAAACAAGCAAGATGTCATTTGGGTATATGGTGGATGTGAAATCAACGACGCTGACTTCGATAACTTAAGTGATGCGATCGATGCCAATTTAGGTGGGAGTGGCATTATTTTGGTTATCCATAATGGGCTACTGTCGGTAACCGGGAGTATGGACTTTAAAGGGATGCTTTATCACTTTATTTCCGATGACTTTGTGGATGCAGATGGTAATCCTCTTGAATTTAGTGATTGGCATTTAACGGAGAATGATACTGGCACTCCCTCCACCTTGAAGGGTGATAACTGCATTAGCAGCAACGGTGCCAATGACTAAAGAGCAGATTGGTTACTTTCAAAACGGTTCATTTAACCCCAGCGGTGGCTATTTAATGGATGCGCCGGGAACTGTTGCTTTATTTAATGCGGCAATGACGTTTAAGTACAATCGAGATGCGATTGAAAAGCCGAGTAAAAAGTTCAAAACAACGACTTGGTATCGAGGTTCTTGGAATGACCAATAGACGTGGCCGTTGCAAACATCAAAGAGGGGCGAGTCTTGTCGAGGTGCTGATCGCTTTTGTGTTGATTGGTGTGTGCGCTTTAGGGTTAGTAAAACTGCAAGCAACACTGGAAGCCAAAGCGGACTTTGCTAAACATAGCATCGAAGCTTTGTACCTTGCAGAGAATCAATTAGAAAAGTTTACCCAGCGAGGTATATCTTCTGCCACTGCTGTTTATAGCTATTCCGATATTGCATTGGACGCCTGTGTGACCGACTCGCCATGCTCAAGTTCTGTCGTAAGTGGTTATGAGGTTGACTGCCGAGTGACGCCTTTCGCTGCGTTGAGTGATGCGGTTTCCACAGTGGCTGTTGAAGTGTGCTGGTTAGATAGAAGAGGAACAAAACGAACGATAGAGTTAGTTACCATGATCTCCCAATATAGTGAGTTTGACTAAATCGAATGATTTATGAGCTCGGATTCACCTTATTCTGACATTCTTATCAATTTGGTTTCCCAATTGTATTCTGTATTGATGTGTTTTTGTTTTTATTTTGTTGCACGTCGATTGGTGTTTTGCAAAATATGTCTCTGTGTTTAAAAAAATACCCAGAACCTTGTGCTTTTAATGGACGTATTCTTTACAATGTGTAACTGAAAATAGGCCATGACGACTATACTAAAGGCCACTGGCAACAACATCACATAATACATATGGAGTTACCATGAGTAACCAAGCTGTAAATCAAGCGCCCGATCTGAAGCCGAGCAGAATGGACCGCTTTTTAAACTTTATTGAACGTGCTGGTAATAAGATCCCAGATCCAGCGATTTTGTTCTTTTGGGCACTTGTCATTGTTTGGGTAGCGTCTGCCCTTCTATCAAACGTATCGTTTGACCTAATTAACCCTCGTACCGACGAAGCTCTAGTAGTAAACAACCTGCTTACTGGTGAAGCTTTAGCAAGTTTCCTTGCCAACATGGTTACGACATTTACTGGCTTTGCGCCGCTGGGCATTGTATTAGTGGCGATGTTAGGTGTTGGTGTTGCTGACTCTTCTGGCTTTATTACAACTGGCCTTAAGAAGATGCTTAACTTCACACCAGCTAAGCTACTAACACCGATGCTTATTCTTGTGGCGATTGTATCGCACACAGCAGCAGATGCAGGTTACGTACTGGTAATTCCTCTAGGTGGTATCATCTTCCACGCTGCAGGCCGTCACCCTCTAGCGGGTATCGCAGCGGCATTCGCTGGTGTATCAGGTGGTTTCTCTGCAAACTTTATCCCTTCTGGTATCGATCCTCTACTTGCTGGTTTCACGCAAACGTCAGCGAACGTACTAGATCCTGATTACGTGATTAACCCTCTGGCAAACATCTTCTTTACTGGTCTATCTTCAGTTGTAGTTATCGCAATTGGTTGGTGGGTAACAGAGAAGATCATTGAGCCACGCCTTAAAAATACGGCAATTGATGAAGATGCTGAAGAAGCACCGGATCTTGGTACGTTTACAGAGATTGAATCAAAAGCATTCCATTACGCTGGTTGGGCAATGGTTGCAGGTATCGCAGCATTAGTCTTTGCAGTATGGCCAGAGAACTCAGCACTACGTTCTCCTGAAGGTGAGATCACTGCTTTCTCTGCACCAATCATGCAGTCAATCGTACCGCTGATCTTCATCCTATTTGTTATCCCAGGTATCGTATACGGCCGTGTTTCTGGCAAGTTCCAAAACAGCAACGATGTTATCAAGTCTATGTCTGAGACTATGTCGACCATGGGCGCGTACATTGTGATGTCATTTTTCTGTGCTCAGTTCCTAGCAGCATTTGCTCAATCAAACATTGGAACTATGCTGGCGCTATACGGTGCGGAAGGCTTGAAAGCGATGAACCTACCTGGCCAGGCAACTATCGTTGGTATGATTCTACTAACGGCGTTTGTTAACCTGCTTGTTGGTTCAGCGTCTGCTAAGTGGGCACTGATTGGTCCAATCCTTGTTCCAATGCTAATGGCGGTTGGTATTTCACCGGAGCTTTCTCAGGCTGCTTACCGAGTTGGTGACTCTGTGTCGAACATCATTTCACCTCTAATGGTATTCTTCCCACTTGTGGTTGTTTACTGTCAGCGTTACGTGAAGTCGACAGGTATCGGTACGCTAGCGTCTCTAATGATGCCTTACTCTATCGCAATGCTAATTGGTTGGACTATTTTCCTACTTGCTTACTGGGCTGTAGGTATTCCACTAGGTATTGCAGCACCTTACACTTACGCAATGTAGGAGCTAGGTTAGCGAGTCAAGTTCGACTTGCGATATAAATTGCTAAAGCGCAGTTCGAGAGGGCTGCGCTTTTTTGATGCTGAAGTTGAATTTGTTATCCCCGGATTAAGTCTTGCTCACTGCGAAGGCGGTTCGTCGTCGACTTGCTCCATTCCAATCTCCCCTCTATAATCTCGCTACTTTTTCTCTTTCAATGATACCCTCGATAATAAGGTTTGATAGATCTCAGTCATCGATGGATGGAGTCCCCTTTGTCACAGCCCCCGTTTACCTCTGAAGATGAGCAGTTCATGCGCCATGCGATGACTCTAGCCCACAAAGCTGAAATCCAAGGTGAAGTGCCTGTGGGAGCGGTGTTAGTGAAAGATGGAGAAATTATCGCGGAAGGTTGGAACTGCTCGATCGGTAATCATGATGCGACCTCTCATGCCGAGATAGAGACGATTCGCAAAGCGGGTGAAGCGCTAGAGAACTATCGCTTACTTGATACGACTCTTTACGTCACACTCGAGCCTTGCCCAATGTGCGCGGGAGCACTACTTCATAGCCGTGTTAAACGCGTGGTGTTTGGTGCGCCAGATCTAAAAGCGGGTGCTGCGGGTTCCGTGCTGAACTTGTTTGAAAGCCAAGCCAGTTACCATTACGCGGATGTTGAAGGTGGACTATTGGAAGATGAGTGTCGTGAGCAGCTTCAAGCGTTTTTTAAGCGTCGTCGAAAAGAGATAAAAGAGAAAAGAAAGGCTGAAAAAGCAGAGCAGGAAAAGTCTCTTAAGCAAACATCTAACAAGTAGATGTTTGCTAATTTTAACTAATCGGCTAGCACGTGCATGAATGCACGATTACGCCATAATACTTTCTTCTTGATATTTGAAAGCATGCGCTTACGGCGATTTGCTGAACCCGATTTCGTTAGTTGCTTTGAACGAAACTTATGTTTTTTCATAAACAACTCCTCGACTTCTGATTATCTTATAATAGAAAGCCCGAGCGGGCTTTCGTGCTTCAGTACTTATCTCGACTAAAGCCACTACTTTATTCACATAGAGTTATATGCATAGACTGTGACAGAAAAATGAAATTCCATCACTGTCTTTGCAATAGCATATATATGGTTTTTGGAAGGGAATATCAAGGGGTAACGTTGAAAAAAGTTACCCCACTAGGTGATTATTCGGTCAATGAGCTTTCACTGGAGCTGATTGCTCCAGAAAGCGGGTTTTCTGCTTCAGACAAGGCGGGTTCTGGTGGGTGATGACGATGAGATCTTCAATCCCCCTTCCGATTGATTACGCGATTGTTGCTCTACATGTCCAATGATGGTCTGGTAGTAGCGACGAATATTCTCAACATAGTTGCGCGCTTCGTCGCCACGAGCATAACCGTATCGTGTTTGACTGTAGTACTTCTTCTGACGAAGTAGTGGCAATCGATCTTTAACATCGGCCCAAGCATCTGGATTACCACCTTGTGCTCGAGTTAAACGTCTCGCATCCATCATGTGCCCAAATCCTACATTATATGAAGCGAGTGCAAACCAGATCTTTTCGTGTTCAGGAATGCTGTCTGGCACACGAGCAACCATTCTTCTTAGGTATTCTGCGCCACCTCGGATGGATTGTTCAGGGTCTAGTCGGTTTGTTACCCCAACACTTTTAGCGGTTGGCAGTGTCAACATCATCATGCCACGGACACCCGTTGGTGACTTAGCGGTTGGGTTCCAGTGTGATTCTTGATAGCCCAAAGCGGCGATAAGGCGCCAATCGAATTCGCCAGAATACTTTTCAAATAGCGGGGCCCATTTTGGAAGAGTGCTGTCTAACGCACGAATAAAAGCGCGAGTATCGACATAATCAAAAGTACCAATGTGGCCGATATACTTCTCTTCTAGAGTCGCTAAGTTGCCAGATTGCTTTTGATTACCGAAGAACTCAATCATCAATGCATATAGACTTTCATCTTCACTGCGGCGAATGAACCAAGAGATTGGTTGGTCTTCGGTAAGTTCGAATGCAAGGGCAAGTTCTGGGTAAATACGCTGCGATAGTGAGACTTCGACGGAATCGGCTACTGTGAATCGTAGATCTCCTTGAGAAACTTGTTTGAGCAGATCATTAACGTCAGCGTTGGAATCGACTTCGTATTGGAAGTTTTCGTGCTCGTTTTGAATGGCCGCTAACGTTTTGTTGAAGTGTGAATCGCTGATGATGCGAAGTATCGCTTGTCCTTCGTTTTCTTCGATCAGCTTATCTTGGTTGTTAAGCAGCTGTTCAAGATTGCGTGGACGCCAAGTTCCTGGTTTGTACACCAACTGTTGGCTGACATAGTAATAAGCTGGTCCCGCTCTAAAGCGTTGGATTCGCTCCTGCGATTGACTCAGTCCTGCCGCAATAATGTCTATCTCGCCATTGTCTAGAGCAGGGTAGAGGCTAGAGATACGATAAGCAGGTTTCATTTCGAGTTGTACACCAAGTTCGTTAGCAAACTCTCGAGCCAACTCATAATCCAAACCCGCAGGTCCATCGGGGCCAATATAGAAAGAGAGTTGATTATTGAGCGTGCCAACACGCAGAACACCGCGTTCGCGGATCTGGTCTAAATCGCTTTTTGGTTGAGACTCAATTTGACAGCCCATCATAAAGATACTGGCGCATGTCAAAATCAGAAACTGCTTCAAATTTCTAGAGATTAATGGCATTTATTTTTAAGTTCTCATTGATCCAGTAAGGTCTTTATATCAGAGCAAGAAGCATTGGCAAAGTGACCTACAGTAAACAAAGATAAATGTGTCGGTTAGAGGGGGAGGATCGCTGTATTTCAAATTTGACAAAAAAAATGACGCAAACGGTTGCGTTTGGTGTTACATCACAAAATTAATTGCTATATAATGCGCTCGCAAATGAGAGGTGCAATCGGCATAGGTTTGGAAAACCTTCGGGAATGGATTCGAAGAAAACAATGAAATGACGAGGCTTAATAAGGCTTTTGTTATTTT
>JYJN01000117.1 GCA_003263845.1 Vibrio aestivus
TAGGTTCGCTTTCTTTTGAACATAAGCGTGACCTCAGCCTTGGCCAAAGTTGCGCTCTCCAATTGATTTTGGACCTAAGGTTGCCTAAGTCACATTCATGTGAGGAAAAACCAAAAAGCCCCAGCATTTCTGCTAGGGCTTAAATTTGGAGCGACACACGAGGTTCGAACTCGTGACCTCAACCTTGGCAAGGTTGCGCTCTACCAACTGAGCTAGTGTCGCATAGTCTTTATGACTAAAC
>JYJN01000118.1 GCA_003263845.1 Vibrio aestivus
TGTATCTCGTTAGAGAAAACATTTTCTAAAGACTTTCGGAGGCGTCAAAAATCCTAACCAGCAGCAATATTTTGATGTGGTTTGGACAATGAATTTCCAAAAATATTTAGAGAATGGTGGGCGATACCGGGCTCGAACCAGTGACCCCCTGCTTGTAAGGCAGGTGCTCTCCCAACTGAGCTAATCGCCCACGATAGTTTTAATTCCTTCGCGGAG
>JYJN01000119.1 GCA_003263845.1 Vibrio aestivus
AGTCAAAGCCACTTATTTTTCCATTAAACGACATTTTTGGTGAGTAAATAGGCAAGATTACCTCTACTCGCCTGACCAATATCTGGGTATACTTGATCGTTATTTTTTATTAAATCATTAGAAGAATCGCGCGAACCTGACTATGCAAAAATACGATATCAAAACCTTCCAGGGAATGATCCTCGCGCTGCAGGATTACTGGGCACAAAACGGTTGTACCATTGTTCAACCTCTAGATATGGAAGTAGGTGCTGGCACCTCTCACCCAATGACATGTCTACGTGCACTTGGCCCAGAGCCAATGTCTACGGCATACGTTCAACCTTCACGTCGTCCGACCGATGGTCGTTATGGTGAAAACCCGAACCGTCTGCAGCACTACTATCAGTTCCAAGTAGCTCTAAAACCATCTCCAGATAACATTCAGGAGTTGTACCTAGGCTCACTTGAAGTTCTTGGTATCGACCCGCTAGTACACGATATTCGTTTCGTAGAAGACAACTGGGAAAACCCAACGCTAGGCGCATGGGGTCTTGGTTGGGAAGTATGGCTAAACGGTATGGAAGTGACGCAGTTTACTTACTTCCAGCAAGTAGGTGGCTTGAGTGTAAGCCAGTTACTGGTGAGATCACTTACGGTATCGAGCGTCTAGCAATGTACATTCAAGAAGTAGATTCAGTTTACGATCTTGTATGGAACGTGGCACCAGACGGCTCTAACGTGACTTACGGTGATATCTTCCACCAAAACGAGGTGGAGCAATCAACTTACAACTTTGAGCACGCAGACGTAGATTTCCTATTCACTTTCTTCGACCAGTGCGAGAAAGAGTGTAAAGAGCTACTTGAGCTAGAGAAACCTCTACCTCTTCCAGCTTACGAGCGCATCCTTAAAGCGGGCCACGCATTCAACATCCTTGATGCGCGCAAAGCTATCTCTGTAACAGAGCGTCAACGTTACATCCTTCGTATCCGCAACTTGACTAAGTCTGTTGCTGAAGCGTACTACGCATCACGTGAAGCGCTTGGCTTCCCAATGTGTAAAAAGTCTGGCGAGGAGAAGTAATCATGGCTAAAGAATTTCTAATTGAACTGGGTACTGAAGAGCTACCACCAACGCAGCTTCGTACTCTAGCAGAAGCATTTGCAGCCAACTTCGAAGCTGAGCTGAAAGGCGCAAACCTAGCGCACGAAGGCGTGAAATGGTACGCAGCACCCCGTCGTCTTGCACTACGTGTTGCAGCACTAGCAGAAGGCCAAGAAGACAAAATCGTTGAAAAACGTGGTCCTGCTGTTTCTGTTGCGTTCGATGCTGAAGGCAATGCAACTAAAGCCGCTCAAGGCTGGGCTCGTGGTAACGGCATCACGGTTGAGCAAGCTGACCGTCTAGTAACAGACAAAGGCGAATGGCTTCTTTTCAAACAAGAAGTAAAAGGCCAAGCAACGACTGAAATCGTTGTTGAGCTAGCAGCAAAAGCACTGGGCAACCTACCTATCGCTAAACCAATGCGTTGGGGTAACAAGACGACTCAGTTTATCCGCCCTGTTAAAACGCTAACTATGCTAATGGGCTCTGACCTTATCGAAGGTGAGATCTTAGGCGTAGCCTCTGACCGCACTATCCGTGGTCACCGCTTCATGGGTGAGCAAGAGTTCACCATCGAATCTGCAGAACAATACCCAGCGATCCTAGAAGAGCGCGGTAAAGTAATGGCAGATTACGAAGCGCGTAAAGCGATCATCCTTGCTGATGCTGAAAAAGCAGGCGCAGCGGTTGGTGGTATCACTGAGCTAGAAGATGACCTAGTTGAAGAAGTCACTTCTCTGGTTGAGTGGCCAGTAGTACTAACTGCGAAGTTTGAAGAAGAGTTCCTAAAGGTTCCTTCTGAAGCGTTAGTTTACACCATGAAGGGTGACCAGAAGTACTTCCCAGTGTATGACGAGAACAAGAAACTACTACCAAACTTTATCTTCGTATCGAACATCGAGTCTAAAGAGCCTCGCCACGTTATCGAAGGTAACGAGAAGGTTGTGCGTCCACGTCTAGCGGATGCAGAGTTCTTCTTCAACACTGACCGTAAGCGTCCTCTAATCGACCGTCTACCTGAGCTAGACCAAGCTATCTTCCAGAAGCAGCTTGGTACTATCAAAGACAAGACAGACCGCATCACAGAGCTTGCTGGCTACATTGCTGAGCAGATCGATGCTGACGTTGAAAAATCTAAGCGTGCAGGTCTGCTAGCGAAATGTGACCTAATGACATCAATGGTATTCGAATTTACCGATACTCAAGGTGTTATGGGTATGCACTACGCAACTCACGATGGTGAAGACGAGCAAGTTGCACTAGCGCTTTACGAACAGTACATGCCTCGTTTCGCAGGTGACGATCTACCAAGCACAGGCATCTCTTCAGCAGTCGCAATGGCAGACAAGCTAGATACTATCGTTGGTATCTTCGGTATTGGCCAAGCTCCAAAAGGTTCTGACCCATTCGCACTACGTCGTGCATCTCTAGGTGTACTACGTATCATCGTTGAGAACGGCTACAACCTAGACCTAACGGATCTGATTGCAAAAGCAAAAGAGCTACTAGGCGACAAGCTAACGAACGACAACGTAGAAGCTGACGTTATCGACTTTATGCTGGGTCGTTTCCGTGCATGGTATCAAGATGCTGGTTTCAGCGTAGATATCATCCAAGCGGTTCTGGCGCGTCGTCCAACTAAGCATCTGATTTCGATCAGCGTGTTAAAGCGGTGTCTCACTTCCGTGAGCTAGAAGCAGCTGAAGCCCTGGCAGCAGCGAACAAGCGTGTAGGTAACATCCTTGCGAAATTCGACGGTGAGCTAGCAGCAGATATCGACCTTGCGCTTCTACAAGAAGACGCAGAGAAAGCACTAGCAGAAAACGTTGAAGTGATGACAGAAGCACTTGAGCCAGCATTTGCGACAGGTAACTACCAAGAAGCCCTAAGCAAGCTTGCTGACCTACGCGAGCCTGTGGATGCCTTCTTCGATAACGTAATGGTTATGGCCGATGACGAAGCTCTGAAGAAGAACCGTCTAACGCTACTGAACAACCTACGTAATCTATTCCTGCAAGTTGCGGATATCTCTGTACTGCAGAAATAGTCTGTCCATTGACTTGTTAAGCCACCTTACTTAATAAGTAATAGCGATTATCAAAGCCCAACTCATCCGAGTTGGGCTTTGTTTTTATGTTTAACCGAAAATGTGCTTTGACTCGTATTGTGCATAAGGTATGTTCAAGGATTACTTCAAGCCAACCCAAAGTTGGCAAGGACTACAATTAAAAAAGCAATCGCAATGAATTAGGTAACACTCGCAATGCAATTTTCTAAGTTTGGTGAAAAATTTAATCAGTACTCAGGCATCACCCAGTTAATGGATGATTTAAATGATGGACTTCGCACTCCCGGTGCCATCATGCTCGGAGGTGGTAACCCTGCCGCCATTCCCGCCATGCTCGAGTACTTTCACCAAGCCAGTGAAGAGCTCCTCGCCAGCGGAGAGCTGGTGGCCTCGATGGCCAATTACGATGGCCCGCAAGGGAAAGATGTGTTTGTGAAGAACCTCGCTAAACTGTTCAAGCAAACCTATGGTTGGGATATCTCAGAGAAGAACATCAGCTTAACCAATGGCAGCCAGAGTGGTTTCTTTTATCTGTTTAACCTATTGGCGGGTACCCAAACTGACGGTTCGCACAAGAAAATTCTTCTGCCGCTCGCCCCTGAATATATTGGCTACGGCGATGCAGGTATCGATGAAGATATTTTTGTCTCTTATCGCCCTGAAATTGAGCTTCTCGATAATGGCCAGTTCAAATACCACGTCGACTTTGAACAGCTGAAAGTCGACGACTCAGTCGCTGCTATTTGTGCCTCGCGACCAACCAATCCAACCGGTAATGTCCTAACCGATGAGGAAGTTCAAAAGTTAGATAAACTGGCACGTGAGAATAATATCCCGCTGATCATCGATAACGCCTATGGCCTACCATTCCCAAATATCATCTTTGAAGATGTGAAACCGTTTTGGAATGAAAACACCATTCTATGCATGAGCCTTTCTAAACTCGGTTTACCGGGCCTACGCTGTGGCATTGTGATTGCTAGCGAGGAAATCACTCAAGCTTTGGCGAACATGAATGGCATCATCAGTTTAGCTCCGGGCAGTTTTGGCCCAACTATAGCCAATCATATGATTGAGAAAGATGATTTGCTCGATCTGAGCAGTAATGTCATCAAACCTTTCTATCACCAAAAATCCCAGCGCGCGGTTGAGCTGCTGCAACAGGCAATCCCAGATCCGCGTTTTCGCGTCCATAAACCAGAAGGCGCTATTTTCTTATGGTTGTGGTTTGACGAATTACCGATAACCACCATGGAGCTTTATCGCCGCTTAAAAGCTCGCGGAGTACTTATTGTACCTGGTGAATACTTTTTCATCGGTCAGAGTGAAGATTGGGAGCATGCTCACCAATGTGTGCGTATGAACTATGTACAAGATGATGATAAAATGAGCACAGGCATATCAATCATTGCTGAAGAGATCAGTAAAGCTTATCTCTCTAAGTAACTACTGCTGTATGAGGCTAAGGAAGGAGTTATGGGAACGATTATAGGTATTTTTGTACTTGCATTAATCGCGTATTTGATTCAAAAGCAAACCGGACTATCCCTCACTAAGTTCGTAGAAAAGAAATACTCCGAGATTCAGACTAAGCCTAATAAAAGCTGAATGTTGTAGCGCTTTTATCACCTTTACAGAATTAAAAAACGCCACTTAAAAAGTGGCGTTTTTCATAATCTATTTACTCACTTGAAGTTGATGGTTATTCGCTATCAATCAAGTTATTGCCGTTAATCGCAATCTTACGTGGCTGCATCGCTTCTGGAATTTCGCGTTCTAGCTCTACGTGGAGCAAACCATTTTCCATCGTTGCGCCAATCACTTTAACATAGTCTGCAAGCTGGAACTTACGCTCAAAGTCGCGCTCAGCAATGCCTTGGTAAACGTAGTTCTTACCTTCTTCAGGTTTACGTTCACCACGAACAATCAGCATGTTCTCTTTCTGAGTAATATCGAGATTCTCTTCGGCAAAACCAGCAACTGCCATAGTAATACGGTAGTTGTTCTCATCTTTTTGCTCGATGTTGTATGGAGGGTATCCACCTGAAGAATTTTTCGCGTTGTTCGCTTCCATTAGATTGAAAAGACGATCAAAACCAATGGCGTTACGGTATAGGGGAGTGAAATCTACATTGCGCATAATACTATCCTCATAATTAAGCAATAGCCTCAGCTGCGGGCAACAGGCCACGTCAGTCTGAGTGATTCCATCAACATTCCACGGGCATTATTTACTCTAAGAAAAAGTTTGCTCTGGGACATGTGAAGAATCGAATCAAAATCCTAGTTCCATGCTGTTAGGTCAGTCACTAGGTCATATTGTGTGCTGCTAAGTCATCCTCTGTTGAGCGATGGTCAGTCAGCGGTTCCAGAAAGCCGTTACTTCTCGTTTGAGCAAGTCAGTCACCCTCTTCACAAATAGATATATGGATAGGCCGAAAATTTTTCAAGGGATTATTTTTAATAATTTTTAAAACTAAATATTTTTCAACACCTTAAAAAATAAAAAGCACCATCCAAAGGACAGTGCTTTAAAAAATTTTAGTTTTTGAGACGAAGCTATTTGGCTTTAGTTCAAGGAAGAGGCGCGGAGCATACGAATGTATGTGAGCACCTCTGACACAGAAATTAAGCTA
This sequence comes from Vibrio aestivus, assembly GCA_003263845.1. GTDB lineage: Bacteria > Pseudomonadota > Gammaproteobacteria > Enterobacterales > Vibrionaceae > Vibrio > Vibrio aestivus. The sequence continues at coordinate 5,791 of JYJN01000119.1, forward strand.
AAGAGCGAAGTATCAAAGATACTAAACGTCTAGGTTTGCTACTTTGAGTGCATTCTCTTCAATGAAGTTACGACGCGGCTCAACTTGGTCACCCATTAACGTGGTGAACAGTTGGTCTGCACCGACAGCATCTTCAATCGTTACTTGCATCATGCGGCGAGTCTCTGGGTCCATGGTGGTTTCCCAAAGCTGGTCTGGGTTCATTTCACCTAGACCTTTGTATCGCTGTAGGCTTAGACCACGACGTGACTCTTTGATCAGCCACTCAAGAGCATCTACAAAGTTCACAACAGGTTGAGTACGCTCACCACGCTTGATGTAAGCACCCTCTTCAATCAAGCCATCTAGCGCTTCAGATAGGTCCGCCAGCTTGCCGTACTCTTTCGAGTTGATGAGATCAATGCTCAGTACATGCTCGTGCGTCACACCGTGAGTACGAACAAATTACTTTAGGTAGGCTTAGGCCTAGCTCTGCGTGTTGCTCAACTTCAAGGCTGTACTGGCTTGCGCCCACTTCTTTTGCATTTAGTTGCTCAACAAGCTGTTTGCCCCAAGCTTCTACTGCTGCAGCGTCATGACACTGCTCAGCCGTTAGGCGTGGCGTGTAGATGAACTCATGCACAAGCGCACGTGGGTAACGGCGGCTCATGCGATCCACCAGCTTGATGCCCGCATTGTACTGCTGTACTAGCTTCTCTAGCGCCTCACCCGCCAATGCTGGCGCTTCCGTGTTTACATGCAGTGCTGCGTTGTCCAATGCCAAAGAAACTTGGTACTGGTTCATTGCATCTTCATCTTTGATGTACTGCTCTTGTTTGCCTTTCTTCACTTTGTATAGTGGCGGCTGAGCAATGTAGATGTAACCACGTTCAATCAGCTCTGGCATTTGACGGTAGAAGAAAGTCAGGAGCAGAGTACGGATGTGAGAACCATCGACATCGGCATCGGTCATGATGATGATGTTGTGGTAACGCAATTTATCTGGATTATATTCGTCGCGACCAATACCACAGCCAAGTGCTGTGATTAGCGTTGCCACCTCTTGAGAGGAAAGCATCTTATCGAAGCGTGCCTTCTCAACGTTTAGGATTTTACCTTTTAGAGGAAGAATCGCTTGGTTCTTACGGTTACGGCCTTGTTTTGCGGAGCCGCCTGCCGAGTCACCCTCCACTATGTAGAGTTCAGAAAGTGCTGGGTCTTTTTCCTGACAGTCTGCCAGTTTACCTGGTAGGCCTGCTAAATCTAATGCGCCTTTACGACGAGTCATTTCACGTGCTTTACGCGCCGCATCACGCGCTCGCGCCGCATCGATAATCTTAGTACAAACAAGCTTCGCTTCACCTGGGTTTTCAATCAGGAACTCAGATAGCTTCTCACCCATAGCTTGCTCAACTGCAGATTTCACTTCAGAAGAAACCAGTTTGTCTTTGGTTTGGCTTGAGAACTTAGGATCTGGAACCTTAACCGAGATAACTGCGGTTAGACCTTCACGAGCGTCATCACCAGATGTGGCGGTTTTCGCTTTCTTCGAGAAACCTTCTTTGTCCATGAACGAGTTCAAGGTACGAGTCAACGCGGCGCGGAAGCCTGCAAGGTGAGTACCACCATCGCGCTGAGGAATGTTATTGGTGAAACAGAAGATGTTCTCTTGGTAACCGTCATTCCATTGCATCGCCACTTCGACTGCAATGCCATCTTCACGCTCAGAGTTGAAGTGGAAAACTTTCTCGATAATTGGCGTCTTGTTGGTATTCAAGTGATCAACGAACGCTTGGATACCACCTTCGTACATGAAGTGATCTTGCTTGTCTTCTTCACGCTCATCACGCAGTTTGATTGATACGCCTGAGTTTAAGAAAGAGAGTTCACGTAGACGTTTAGCTAAAATGTCGTAGTGGAATTCTGTGTTAGAGAATGTCTCTTCACTTGGCCAGAAGCGAATTTCTGTACCGGTTTGGTCAGTCTCACCAATCACCGAAAGTGGTGCTTGAGGCTCACCATGGTGGTAAGTCTGAGTATGGATTTGACCACCACGGTGGATTGTCAGTGTCACTTGCTTAGACAGTGCGTTTACTACCGACACACCTACACCGTGCAGACCACCCGATACTTTGTATGAGTTGTCATCGAACTTACCGCCTGCGTGAAGTACCGTCATGATAACTTCTGCAGCCGATACATTCTCTTCAGGGTGCATTTCTGTTGGGATGCCACGGCCATCGTCGCGTACCGATACTGAGTTGTCCTCATGAATGGTCACGATGATGTCTTTACAGTGACCTGCCAACGCTTCATCAATTGAGTTATCCACCACCTCAAAAACCATGTGGTGTAGACCGGTTCCATCATCTGTGTCGCCGATGTACATACCTGGACGCTTACGTACCGCATCCAGACCCTTCAGTACCTTAATACTCGATGAATCGTAATTTTCAGACATGAGTTACTCTCTCACTAATTATCCTTGCTCTATCTTGCCGTGTTCCACATGGAACACTCGGCCTGTATCATCGCGCATGTCGGCGATTTGGCTTTCCGTGATAGAGCTTACAAAAACTTGAGCCCCCGTCGCTTTTAAACATTCCGCCAAGCGGCTGCGACGTTGGCTATCTAATTCTGAGGCAAAGTCATCAATCAAATAGATGCATTGCTTGTTAGTCACCTGAGTTAAGTGCTGGCCTTGCGCAACGCGCAACGCGCATACCATCAATTTCAGCTGGCCCCGTGACAGAACATCCTCAACCGGTGTTCCGTTCACTTTAATTCTTAAATCGGCCTTGTTAGGGCCACTAAAGGTATACCCGAGTGACTGATCACGCTCGAAATTCTTTTCGAGAATCTCTTGATATGGCGTGTCTTTATCCCACCCACGATAATACTTCAATTGGATATCAAATTCTGGCAAAAATTCGCGGCATATCTGCTCTGCGACAACTTTCATCTGTTCAATGTAAACTGAGCGCCACTGACTGATGCTCTCGGCCAGACGAGCCATCTCTTGGTCCCAGTAACTCAGCTCTCGATAGCTTTGCGCTGTTTTTAGTAACGCATTACGCTGCTTGTTGAGCCGCTTAAATCGCCCCCAAGCATCAAAGAATGCTGACTCGGTATGAAACACACCCCAATCAATAAATGCTCGACGAAATTTAGGACCATCAGTGAGCAAATCAAACCCTTCAGGGTGGATTAACTGCAACGGTAAAACCTGTGCAAGCTGCGCTAGCTTTTGTCCAGATTGACCGCCTATTTTAACCTCTGTTGTCCCATCACGCTGCTTATTAATGCCAATTGGTAGCTCAAATTGATCCGAGTTCAAAAAACGACCGTGAACAAACAGTTCATCACACTCGTTTTGAATGATTCTTCCGGTTAATGAGCTTTTAAATGAGCGGCCATGTCCAAGTAGGTAGATAGCCTCTAACACACTGGTTTTGCCACTTCCATTTGGCCCAATAAGAAAGTTAAAGCCTGTGGATAGTTCAATATCACAGGCTTTAATGTTTCGGAATTGTTGGACGATTAAACGAGTTAAAGGCATGAATGCTCAAATATGATACGCACCAATCGCTATAAGCGGATTGGCATTACCACATACATTGCACTGTCGTCGTCTGCGTTTTCAATCATCGCACTGGCGTTAGCATCCGACATAGAGATTCGCACTTTCTCACAACGTAGAGTATTCAGCACATCCAGTACGTAACTGACGTTAAAGCCGATTTCGATGCTCTCGCCTTCAAAGCTCACATCAAGCATCTCTTCCGCTTCTTCTTGCTCTGGGTTGTTCGCCGTGATTCGCATCTCGTTGTCAGCAAGGTTCACACGAACACCTCGGAATTTTTCATTCGATAAGATGGCCGCACGTGAAAACGCTTGGCGCAGTTCGTCACAGCTGGCTTCTAACGTTTTGGTTGTGGTCTGTGGCATTACACGGCGATAGTCAGGGAAGCGACCATCCACCAGCTTAGACGTAAACACGAAGTTATTTACTTCCGCGCGCACATTTGAGCTACCAATTTGCAAAACCACAGGCTGCTCTGGTGCATCAAGCAGTTTCACTAATTCTTGAACGCCTTTACGCGGTACGATGATTTGTTGCTGAGCAAAATCTGCGGTAAGAGCTGTTTGCGATACCGCCATACGGTGACCGTCGGTAGCTACACTACGTAGCGTTGTACCATCAAGTTCAAACAACATACCATTGAGGTAGTAACGGACATCTTGGTTCGCCATCGAGAATTGAGTCTTCTCGATTAAGCCACGCAGTTCCGCTTGGGTTAACGACACTTCGACTTCGCTTTGCCAATCTTCGATATTTGGGAAATCGTTAGCAGGCAGAGTCGCGAGTGAGAAACGGCTGCGGCCAGAGCGAACTTGAACGCGATCACCTTCCAGTACCACAGTGATGACAGAACTGTCTGGCAGACCACGACAGATATCTAGGAATTTTCTTGATGGAACCGTGATACTGCCCGCTTCAAAGTCACCTTCTAAGGTCACACGGCTGATCAGCTCAACTTCCAAGTCGGTCGCCGTCATTGAAAGTACATTGTCTTCCACTTTCAGTAGCAGGTTACCCAGAATGGGTAGCGTTGGTCGGCCACCTAATGCGCCGGACACTTGCTGAAGTGGTTTTAACAAATGGCTACGTTCAATCGTAAATTTCATATCTAGCTCTTCATCCAGCTCTAAATGATAGTAAGGTCAGTGTCCAAGCAATTTCGTTGAACACTGTTTAGTGGCTATAAGAATACTGTATTAGCGACAAGAATACTTTGTATTAAAAAGAATTTGAATTAAGAAGAAAGAGTACGGATCAAGTTTGAGTAATCTTCCTTGATGTCGTGACTCTCTTCACGGAGCTGCTCAATCTTACGACAAGCGTGCAGTACCGTGGTGTGGTCGCGACCACCAAATGCATCACCAATCTCTGGCAAGCTATGGTTGGTAAGCTCTTTAGCAAGCGCCATGGCAAGCTGCCTTGGACGCGCTACCGAACGGGAACGACGCTTTGAAAGTAGGTCTGCTACTTTAATCTTGTAGTATTCAGCGACCGTCTTTTGAATGTTGTCGATGGTGACTAGCTTCTCTTGCAATGCAAGCAAATCACGCAGTGCTTCACGTACGAAATCGATGGTGATCGGGCGACCAGTAAAGTTGGCATTAGCGATAACACGGTTAAGCGCCCCCTCCAACTCACGAACATTAGAACGAAGACGCTTAGCAATGAAGAATGCCACTTCATCGGCCAAATGAATTTGGTGGTCTTCGGCTTTTTTCATCAAGATAGCAACGCGCGTCTCAAGTTCTGGTGGCTCGATCGCAACGGTTAGACCCCAACCAAAACGAGACTTTAAACGATCTTCTACGCCGCTGATCTCTTTTGGATAGCGGTCAGAAGTTAGAATGATCTGTTGGTTGCCTTCAAGTAGCGCATTAAAGGTATGAAAGAACTCTTCCTGAGAACGCTCTTTATTGGCGAAGAATTGGATGTCATCGATCAAAAGTGCATCAACACTGCGATAGTAGCGTTTAAACTCTTCAATCGCGTTGTTTTGCAGCGCTTTAACCATGTCTTGTACAAAACGCTCCGAGTGCATGTATACCACTTTCGCGTTTGGTTTGTTGTCGACAATCGCATTACCCACCGCATGCAATAGGTGAGTCTTACCTAAACCAGTTCCACCGTATAAGAATAGTGGGTTGTATGCCGAGCCTGGGTTATCGGATACCTGACGCGCCGCCGCCAAACCCAACTGGTTTGACTTACCTTCAACGAAGTTATTGAACTTGTGCTTCGGGTTTACGTTTGATCTGTGGTTGATGTCAGCAATAGCTTGAGCATCATCATCCCAAGTTTTATGAACTGGCTTACGAGCTTGCAACTGTGCAGGCGCTGATGATTCAGCGGCAACATCGGCTGGGGTGCGCGTTGGGGCAGGCTTTGGTGCCGCAACCGGGCGACTACCGACTTCAAAACGCAAACTTGGGATATCGTTGCCGCAGTACTCTTGCAGCAGGCGATTAATATTGTTGAGGTACTTATCACGAACCCAATCAAGCACAAAGCGATTAGGTGCAAATAGAGTCAGTGTATTGTCATTGAGTTCCGCCTGTAATGGACGTACCCACATGCTAAATTCAGTAGCTGGTAACTCTTCTTGGAGCTGTTGCAAACATTGCAACCAAAGCGAAGATGACACAGTGACCCCACTCGATTCATTATTATTAGGAAAGACCGACAATTTTACCTGTTGATAACCAAGATCGCCAGTAAATGATCGACGATCCAGTGAATAAGATCTAAGTTATTCACACTTTTTTCCAAGTTTTACTCGGATCCACACAGACAACCCCAAACATACCCCCACTTTGATCCACAAAATGACTCTTTACTCACAAAATCAGGGAGATCGTCACTTTGGTGATAAGTTTGTGCATGAATATTGATCATCTACACTTAATTCAGCCATTATCCACATCTTTTGGAACATAATTTGTCGATATTTTGCTCATTTTTTTTGCGAGTCAGTTCAACTTATTACATACAGTTCTAGACTATGGCTCTTTGTTATTTATCTATTTAGCGAGAACTCAGTAGTATCTCCTCCTACATAAATATGGAGTTGTATTATGAAAAACTGGATCAAAGCGGCAATTGCTGCAATTGCACTATCTGCAGCTACTGTTCAAGCAGCAACGGAAGTAAAAGTAGGCATGTCGGGTCGTTATTTCCCATTCACTTTTGTGAAGCAAGACCAACTACAAGGCTTTGAAGTGGACTTATGGGACGAGATTGGTCGTCGTAACGACTACCAAGTTGAGTATGTAACCGCTAACTTTTCTGGTTTATTCGGCCTTCTAGAAACAGGCCGCATTGATACAATTTCTAACCAAATCACAATGACGGAAGAGCGCAAGGCAAAATACCTATTTGCAGACCCGTATGTTGTAGACGGTGCGCAAATTACCGTTCGTAAAGGTAATGATGAGATTCAAGGCATTGAAGACCTTGAAGGTAAGACCGTTGCGGTAAACCTAGGTTCTAACTTTGAGCAGTTGCTGCGTAACTACGACAAAGGCAACAAAATCAACATCAAAACCTACGATACAGGTATTGAGCATGATGTAGCCTTAGGCCGTGCAGATGCATTCGTAATGGACCGCCTATCAGCACTTGAGCTGATCAAGAAAACAGGTTTACCCCTACAACTTGCTGGTCAGCCATTCGAAACAATTCAAAATGCATGGCCATTTGTAGACAATGCAAATGGTAAAAAACTGCAAGCAGAAGTAAACCAAGCACTTGCAGCGATGCGTGAAGACGGTACTCTTGCAGAAATTTCAAAGAAATGGTTCGGTGCTGATATCACCAAGTAACCTTCTTTATACCTAGTTCATCACGTTCAGTGAATAATTAGGTCATAAACGATAACCCACTGCTTATCGATCCTGGCAGTGGGTTTTGCTTTTTTAGATTGGAGCAGCCAATGGGATTTGATTTTGATTACATGATGGAACTGATGCCGATATTACTAAAATATCTTGGTACCACCATGGAAATGGCAGTTTGGGGACTGGTGTTCTCTCTAATACTGGCGGTGATATTAGCGAATATCCGGGTATTCAAGGTGCCAGTGCTAGACCAGCTCAGCCAGCTTTACATTAGCTTTTTCCGCGGCACCCCATTACTGGTTCAGCTGTTCCTTCTATATTACGGGTTACCGCAAATCTTCCCGATTATGGTTGGGTTAGATGCATTTAGCGCTGCGGTTATCGGGTTAACCCTGCACTTTGCTGCTTACATGGCAGAGAGCATTCGCGCCGCCATTATTGGTATTGATCGCAGCCAAATGGAAGCGAGCTTGTCGGTTGGTATGACGACTCCACAAGCAATGCGCCGCATTATTCTTCCTCAAGCCACACGTGTCGCTCTGCCGTCTTTAATGAACTACTTCATTGATATGATTAAGTCGACATCACTTGCCTTCACTCTTGGCGTTGCTGAAATCATGGCTAAAGCTCAAATGGAAGCCTCTTCGAGCTTTCGATTCTTCGAAGCATTTTTGGCGGTGGCACTAATTTACTGGGGCGTGGTTGTGATTTTGACTCGAATTCAAATCTGGCGGAAGCCAAGCTAAATAAGGCATATGTACGATGATCAAACTAACAAACATCCATAAATACTTTGGCAAAACCGAAGTATTGAAAGGCATTGATCTCGATATTAAGCAAGGCGAGATCATTGTGATTATCGGCTCAAGCGGTACAGGTAAATCAACACTACTTCGCTGCGTTAACTTTCTTGAGCAGGCCGACCAAGGTCATATCGAAATTGATGGTCATGCCGTTGATACGCAGAAGCATTCGAAAGCTGATGTATTGAAGCTGCGCCGTAAAACCGGCTTTGTTTTCCAAAACTACGCGCTATTTGCGCACATGACAGCCAGACAAAATATCGCTGAGGGTTTGATTACGGTTCACGGCTGGAAAAAAGACCAAGCACTGAAACGTGCTCAGCAAATCTTAGATGACATCGGCCTTGGTGATAAAGGTGATAGCTACCCAGCTGCGCTTTCGGGTGGTCAGCAGCAGCGCGTCGGTATTGGCCGAGCAATGGCACTTAAACCAGAGCTATTGCTGTTTGATGAACCGACTTCTGCACTCGACCCAGAATGGGTAGGTGAAGTACTTAACCTAATGAAAACACTTGCATCTCAACATCAAACCATGTTGGTGGTGACTCACGAGATGCAGTTTGCCAAAGAAGTAGCGGACCGAGTGATCTTTATGGCAGAGGGCCATATTGTAGAACAAGGATCGCCGCAAGAAATCTTCGATAGCCCACAAGATCCAAGGCTACAGAAGTTTCTAAACCAAGTCGGCGTGTCATAAAGATCATAGATAAAGGATCGAAAGATCCTTGAGATTTCATTCACACTCCGTATAATCGCTCGGCCGGAATTTCATCATTGACACTTTTTGTGACAGTGATTACAATTCCGCCTCTTTGTTGAGAGGCGTCGGTAATTCCCTCTATTAATAGAGAGAATTTTTTTGCCCACGCCGGGTTAACTAAGAACCTAAAACTACTGATCAGTAAAGGTAATAACCATGTCTAAACGCACTTTTCAACCTTCAGTTCTAAAGCGCAAGCGTACTCACGGTTTCCGTGCACGTATGGCAACTAAGAACGGTCGTGCTACTATCAATGCACGTCGCGCTAAAGGCCGTAAGCGTCTTTCTAAATAATCTCTGATTATTTTGAACACGTACGCGTTCCATCGGGAGTTACGTTTGTTAACTCCCGAGCATTATCAAAACGTCTTCAAGCAAGCTCATCGAGCCGGCTCACCACATTTCACTATCATTGCTCGCAATAACTCTCTTTCTCATCCAAGACTTGGATTAGCAGTTCCTAAAAAGCAAATAAAAACCGCACCAGCCCGTAATCGTTTCAAGCGATTGGCTCGTGAAAGCTTCCGACTCAATCAAAACAAACTTCCTAACAAAGATTTTGTTGTGATTGCGAAGAAGAGCGCGCAAGATTTAAGCAATGATGAAATATTTAAGTTGTTTGATAAGCTATGGCATCGCCTGTCTCGCCCTTCGCGTGGATAGCAATCGGATTCGTCCGGTTATATCAAGGATTAATTAGTCCAATACTTGGACCACGCTGTCGTTTTACTCCAACCTGCTCAAATTACGCTGTAGAAGCGTTGAAAGCTCACGGTTTTGTAAAAGGGTGTTGGTTATCAGGCAAACGTCTATTAAAATGCCACCCTTTGAACGAAGGGGGTTTTGACCCCGTTCCACCAGTCCAAAAACAAGACAGAGATAAATAACGATGGATTCTCAACGTAATATCCTGTTAATCGCTTTAGCTCTGGTTTCTTTCCTACTATACCAACAGTGGAATGTAGCAAAGAACCCAGCACCTCAAGCGGTTGAGCAGGCTCAATCAAGCAGTACTCTACCTGCACCATCATTTGCCGATGAGCTAGACCCAGCGCCAGCTCAACAAGCATCTGCCAAAGCGATTACAGTCACGACTGACGTATTAACTCTGTCAATTGACACTGTTGGTGGTGACGTTGTTTCTGCTCTACTTAACCAGTACGACGCAGAACTTGACTCAGAAGAGTCTTTCGTACTTCTACGCAATGAACCTGGTCATCAGTTTATTGCACAAAGTGGTCTAGTCGGCCCTCAAGGCATCGATTTAAGCAGCACCAATCGTCCAAACTACTCTGTTTCTGCAGATAGCTTTGCATTAGAAGACGATCAAGATGAACTGCGTATCCCAATGACATTCCAAGCGAATGGCATCGACTACGTGAAAACCTTCATCCTGAAACGCGGCAGCTACGCTATCGATGTGACTTTCGACGTTGCAAACAACTCAGGCAACAACGCAACATTCGGTATGTACGCTCACCTACGTCAGAACCTTCTAGACTCTGGTGGTAGCCTAACCATGCCAACATACCGTGGTGGCGCATACTCAACAGAAGATACTCGCTACAAGAAGTACAGTTTCGATGATATGTCGAGCCGTAACCTGTCTCTGAACCTGCCAAACGGTGAAGGTTGGGCGGCGATGATTCAGCACTACTTTGCATCTGCATGGGTACCACGCAACGAGCCAGGTACAAATCTGTACACTCGCATTATTGGCAACCTTGGCGACATCGGCGTTCGTATGCCAAACAAGACCATTGCAAATGGCGATGCAGCAAGCTTTGCGGCAACACTATGGGTTGGTCCTAAGCTTCAATCAGAAATGGCAGCAACGGCACCAAACCTTGACCTTGTAGTGGACTACGGTTGGCTATGGTTCATCGCGAAACCACTGCACATGCTTCTTTCATTTATTCAAAGCTTTGTCGGTAACTGGGGTCTAGCAATCGTTGGTTTGACCTTCATCGTTCGTGGTGCGATGTACCCACTAACGAAAGCTCAGTACACCTCTATGGCAAAAATGCGCATGCTGCAACCTAAGCTGCAAGCAATGCGTGAGCGTATTGGTGACGACCGTCAGCGCATGAGCCAAGAGATGATGGAGCTATACAAGAAAGAGAAAGTTAACCCACTGGGTGGCTGTCTACCTCTTATCCTTCAAATGCCAATCTTCATCGCACTTTACTGGGCACTGATGGAGTCGGTAGAGCTTCGTCACGAAGAGTTCTTGTGGCTGAAAGATTTAGCGGCAATGGACCCATACTTCATTCTTCCTCTGCTAATGGGTGCATCTATGTTCCTAATTCAGAAGATGAGTCCAACGACGGTAACGGATCCAATGCAGCAGAAGATCATGACATTCATGCCTGTCATGTTCACATTCTTCTTCCTGTGGTTCCCATCAGGTCTGGTTCTATACTGGTTAGTATCGAACGTGGTAACACTGATCCAGCAAACGCTTATCTATAAAGCGCTGGAGAAGAAAGGCTTGCACTCTAAATAGCAGTCAATTTCAACTAACGACTTAAGTTAGAGAAATAACAACGACAAAGGCGACCAAAAGGTCGCCTTTTTGTTGTTCGCTGATTACAATTCAACACAACACTGTATTTCTTAAATCCCCAGAAATTAAAGGGGATAGTTACTAATAGGCACCACTATGACTACAGACACAATTGTCGCCCAAGCTACCGCACCAGGACGTGGTGGCGTAGGTATTATCCGAGTATCCGGCCCATTGGCCTCTCAGGTGGCACTGGAAGTCACAGGCAAAACACTTAAACCGCGTTATGCAGAGTACCTACCATTTAAAGCCAAAGATGGCTTAGAGCTCGATCAGGGCATTGCCTCTACTTCCCAAACCCACACTCGTTCACTGGCGAAGACGTATTGGAGCTGCAAGGCCACGGCGGGCCTGTTGTCATGGACATGCTAATCAAACGTATTCTGTGTATTTCAGGCGTTCGAGCAGCAAGACCAGGGGAATTTTCAGAGCGCGCTTTCCTTAATGACAAAATGGACCTGACTCAAGCAGAGGCCATCGCCGACTTAATCGATGCCAGCTCAGAAGAAGCCGCCAAGTCTGCCCTTCAGTCACTACAAGGTGAATTCTCTAAACGTATTAACACGCTCGTTGAGTCGTTGATTCACCTACGCATCTATGTAGAAGCGGCCATTGATTTCCCAGAAGAGGAGATCGACTTCTTAGCCGATGGCAAAGTATCCACTGATCTGCAATCGATTATCGACAATCTAGATGCCGTACGAAAAGAAGCAAACCAAGGCGCGATTATGCGTGAAGGTATGAAAGTGGTCATCGCAGGTCGTCCAAATGCGGGTAAATCTAGCCTACTCAATGCTCTATCAGGCAAAGAGTCAGCTATCGTAACGGATATCGCAGGCACAACCCGAGATGTACTACGTGAGCATATTCATATCGATGGGATGCCACTGCATATTATCGATACGGCAGGCCTGCGGGATGCGTCAGATGAAGTAGAAAAAATTGGTATCGAAAGAGCATGGGACGAAATCGCACAAGCTGATCGTGTGCTGTTCATGGTAGATGGCACCACAACGGATGCCACCGATCCTAAAGAAATTTGGCCTGACTTTGTTGATCGCCTTCCTGACAGCATTGGCATGACGGTTATCCGTAATAAGGCGGATCAAACTGGTGAAGATCTTGGTATCTGCCACGTAAATGATCCAACTCTAATTCGCCTATCGGCCAAAACCGGCCAAGGGGTTGATTCACTTAGAACTCATCTAAAAGAGTGTATGGGCTTTGCTGGTGGCCATGAGGGTGGTTTTATGGCGCGTCGTCGCCACTTAGATGCGCTTGAGCGTGCCGCAGAGCACCTAGACATAGGCCAACAACAGTTAGAAGGTTACATGGCTGGAGAAATCCTTGCCGAAGAGCTGCGCATCACTCAACAACATCTGAATGAGATTACTGGTGAGTTTAGTTCTGATGACTTACTTGGCCGTATCTTCTCTTCTTTCTGTATCGGAAAATAAGCAGTATTGGTAAATAAATTTAAGTAACGACAAAAGGTTAGTAAGGACACAATGATTCATGTAATTACCGGCAGTACCCTTGGTGGTGCTGAGTATGTTGGCGATCATCTTAGTGATGCGCTAATCGAAAAAGGCTTTGAAACAACAATTCATAATCAACCGAATTTGGATGATATTCCAAACGAAGGAACTTGGTTAGTAATCACATCTACCCACGGTGCTGGAGAGTACCCAGATAATATCCAACCTTTCATTCAAGCGCTGCAAGCTACTCCACCGAAAATGCAAGATGTGAAATTCGCCGTCATTGCGCTCGGTGATAGCAGTTACGATACGTTCTGTGCAGCAGGCAAACACGCTTATGATTTGCTGGTTGATATTGGTGGAACCGCCCTAACTGACTGCTTAACGATCGATATCTTGGAGCATCCAGTACCAGAAGATGCCGCAGAAACGTGGTTAGAAGAAAACATCCAACATTTCTAATAGACAACCTATCTAAAAAGCAGCTTATGGCTGCTTTTTTTGTGCCTGATTTAGCTCATGTGCATAACTCTCATAAAATAGGTTTGTCTAACTGACTAAAAAACAAGCAAATCATCTGTGGATAAAATGCACTTTTTCCAGTTAGTAACCTATAGTTATCCAAAGAACAACTCTGATCATAAATTACCCCTGTGTATAACCATCAATTTTGATCCCAGCTAATCCTCGGTTAGATCAAAGTTAGATCACAATAAATGATCCCTCTAAGATCCATGATCTTATTGATCATTTTTTACTTATCCACAGAAAATGGCGATCCTAATAATAGATCTAATAAAAGATCTCTATATAGATCTTATATATATTAAGTTCTTTCTTGATCCGGAATTTTTCTGAAAATCGTTTTTCTCTCCTAGTGAAAGAAGGTAGAATACGGCTCCTTTTTATCTGTCCATAACTTCATTTTGAAAACCTGAGGTCGGTCCATGTTTTATCACGAAAAATTTGACGTCATCGTTGTTGGTGGCGGACATGCCGGAACGGAAGCCGCACTAGCCGCTGCACGTACAGGGCAAAAAACGCTTTTGCTTACACATAACATTGACACTCTAGGTCAAATGTCTTGTAACCCTGCGATCGGTGGTATCGGTAAAGGCCATTTGGTAAAAGAAGTGGATGCGATGGGCGGATTAATGGCGCAAGCCATTGATCATGCTGGTATTCAATTTCGTACATTGAATGCTTCTAAAGGACCTGCTGTTCGTGCGACACGTGCACAAGCGGATCGTGCGCTTTACAAAGCCTATGTACGTCATGCTTTAGAAAATACGCCGAACTTAACGTTATTTCAGCAGTCTGTAGATGATTTGATCGTCGAGAATGATCAAGCGACCGGTGTCGTCACTCAAATGGGGCTCAAATTCCAAGCCAAAGCGGTTGTATTAACCGTTGGAACTTTCCTTGGGGGTAAGATTCATATTGGCATGGAAAACTTCTCTGGTGGCCGTGCAGGCGATCCTCCATCAATCGCATTGGCGGATCGACTTCGTGATCTACCTTTCCGAGTTGATCGCTTAAAAACAGGCACGCCTCCTCGTTTGGATGCTCGAAGCGTAGACTTTAGCCAATTAGAAGTTCAGCATGGTGACAATCCAACACCTGTATTCTCCTTCATGGGTGATCGTAGCCAACAGCCAAAGCAGGTTCCGTGTCACATCACGCACACCAACGAAAAAACGCATGACATTATTCGCGCAAACTTGGATCGTAGCCCGTTGTATGCTGGAGTGATCGAAGGTATTGGTCCTCGCTACTGCCCATCGATTGAAGATAAGATCATGCGATTCGCGGATAAAAATAGCCATCAGATCTTTATTGAACCAGAAGGTTTAACGACGCACGAATTGTATCCAAATGGTGTTTCCACCAGCTTACCATTTGATGCTCAAGTCCAGATCGTTCAATCAATGAAAGGTTTTGAAAACGCACACATCGTTCGTCCAGGCTATGCGATTGAATATGATTTCTTCGATCCACGTGATTTGAAGCAAACCTATGAAACGAAATTTATTTCAGGTTTGTTCTTTGCTGGCCAGATCAATGGCACCACTGGCTATGAAGAAGCCGCTGCTCAAGGTTTGATGGCTGGTTTGAACGCGAGTCTTTACTCTCAAGACAAAGAAGGCTGGAGCCCACGTCGCGATCAGGCTTACATGGGTGTATTGATTGATGACCTATCTACCATGGGCACACAAGAACCTTATCGCATGTTTACCTCACGTGCTGAATATCGTTTGCTATTGCGTGAAGACAACGCAGACCTTCGCTTGACTGAGAAAGCTCGTGAACTTGGATTGATTGACGATGCTCGTTGGGCTCGCTTTAACCAAAAAGTCGAGAACATGGAGCAAGAGCGTCAGCGTCTGAAACAAGTTTGGCTGAACCCTAAATCTGAGAATATTGATCAGTTGAACGCGCTGCTGAAAACGCCAATGTCCCGGGAAGCCAGCGGTGAAGATCTTCTACGTCGTCCAGAGATCTCATACGCTCAGTTAACGCAACTTGAAGCATTCGGCCCAGCTCTAGACGATCAACAAGCCGCTGAGCAAGTTGAAATTCAAGTAAAATACGAAGGTTACATTCAGCGTCAGCAAGATGAGATTGAAAAATCACTGCGCCATGAAAACACCAAGTTGCCTGTGGATCTAGATTATTCTGACGTTAAAGGTCTATCAAACGAAGTGGTAGCCAAGTTAGGTAACGCTAAGCCTGAAACCATTGGTATCGCATCGCGTATTTCGGGTATTACCCCAGCAGCGATTTCAATTCTGCTGGTTTACTTGAAAAAACATGGTCTGCTGAAAAAAGGTGAGGAAGCGTAATGAGCCTATTACGAGAAAAATTGGATCAGCTTGTAGAGCAAACTGACTTAACCGTGACTGAGCGTCAAAGTGAACAGCTCGTGGGTTATGTTGAAATGCTCAACAAATGGAACAAAGCCTATAACCTAACCTCAGTTCGTGATCCTATGGACATGATGGTGAAACATATCCTAGATAGCATTGTGGTCAGCCCGTGCTTAGAGGGTGATCGATTTATTGATGTCGGCACGGGACCTGGCCTACCTGGTATCCCACTGGCCATCATGAATCCTACAAAAACATTTTTTTTGTTGGACAGTTTAGGCAAGCGAATTCGCTTTATTAAGCAAGTGCTGCATGAACTTGGGATACAAAACGTGACGCCGATTCAAAGTCGCGTAGAAGAGTTCCAGCCTGAAGAGAAATTTGATGGCGTACTAAGCCGTGCATTTGCTTCAATGACGGACATGGTTGAATGGTGTCATCATCTGCCGAAAAATGAGAGCGGGGTATTCTTAGCTCTTAAAGGCCAACTGCAGGA
This sequence comes from Vibrio aestivus, assembly GCA_003263845.1. Taxonomy (GTDB): domain Bacteria; phylum Pseudomonadota; class Gammaproteobacteria; order Enterobacterales; family Vibrionaceae; genus Vibrio; species Vibrio aestivus. The sequence continues at coordinate 22,159 of JYJN01000119.1, forward strand.
AAGTGAAGTTGAGCAGCTCCCTGAGTGGTGTTGTGTGACTGACGTCAAATCTTTGAAAGTTCCTGAATTGGAAGGTGAGCGTCATCTTGTAATCTTATCTCGCAAGGGATAACAACGAGGTTTATCGTGGGCAGAATCGTAGCAATCGCTAACCAGAAAGGTGGCGTAGGAAAAACAACAACGTGTATTAACTTGGCTGCTTCAATGGCTGCCACGAAACGCAAAGTTCTCGTCATTGATCTTGACCCTCAAGGTAATGCGACGATGGCCAGCGGTGTGGATAAATACCAAGTCGATGCAACGGCGTACGATCTTTTGGTCGAGGATACGCCATTTGAAAGCGTTGTTTGTCGAAAAACATCGGGTCATTACGATCTGATTGCTGCTAATGGTGATGTGACCGCTGCAGAGATCAAACTCATGGAAGTGTTTGCACGCGAAGTCCGTTTAAAAAATGCTCTAGCGTCTGTCCGTGATAACTATGATTTCATCTTTATCGATTGTCCTCCCTCTCTAAACCTGCTTACAATCAATGCGATGGCTGCTGCCGACTCTGTGTTGGTGCCAATGCAGTGTGAATATTTCGCATTAGAAGGGTTAACTGCTTTGATGGATACCATCAGTAAGTTAGCTGCGGTTGTGAATGAAAACCTAAAAATTGAAGGTTTATTGCGTACTATGTACGATCCACGCAACCGACTCTCTACGGAAGTCTCTGACCAACTTAAGAAGCACTTCGGTAATAAGGTTTACCGAACGGTGATTCCACGCAATGTGCGTCTCGCTGAAGCGCCAAGCCACGGCAAACCAGCGATGTACTACGACAAGTATTCATCGGGTGCAAAAGCGTATTTGGCGTTGGCGGGCGAAATGCTTCGTCGAGAAGAGATCCCTGCATAAATTTAAGGAATTCAATACATGTCTAAACGTGGTCTAGGAAAAGGCTTGGACGCATTGCTTGCGACCAGTTCTCTTGCGCGAGAAAAGCAGAATGTGGCTTCTCAAAGCCAAGCGCTCTCATCGGACGGTGAACTTACAGAACTCGCGATAAACAGCCTTAAACCTGGTGTTTACCAACCTCGTAAAGATATGGCATCCGAAGCGCTTGATGAACTTGCAGCTTCGATTCAATCTCAAGGCATTATCCAACCTATCGTTGTGCGTCAGGTCGACGCAGGGCAGTTTGAGATTATCGCCGGTGAGCGCCGCTGGCGTGCGGCTCGTAAGGCAGGACTAAAACAGGTTCCTTGCCTAGTAAAAAACGTGCAAGACCGCGCAGCAATAGCAATGGCACTTATCGAGAATATTCAACGTGAAGATCTCAACGCTATTGAAGAAGCTCAAGCATTAGAAAGGCTTCAAGATGAATTTCAACTGACTCATCAGCAAGTGGCTGATGTGATCGGTAAGTCGCGTGTTACAGTTAGTAACTTACTTCGACTTAATCAACTCGATGATAATGTTAAGATACTGGTTGAGAACAAAACCATTGATATGGGGCATGCGAGAGCATTGCTCACATTAGAAGCTGATCAACAACTTGATGTAGCCAATATCGTTGCGAAAAAACAGTTAACAGTACGCCAAACAGAGAATTTGGTTAAGAAAGTGTTAAAGGGCGAGGACGCTCCAAAAGCGGAGAAACCGTCTGTTGGTGAAGATGTGAATCAGCGAATTGACCAGCTTGGTAAGCACTTTAACACTAAGGTTGCGGTGCAAATCTCTTCAAATGGCTTGGGCAAAGTCCTTATCAACTTTGAGGATAAAGAACAGTTAGATTCGCTTCTAAAGCAATTGGAAAATACTGTTTCCGCTTCATAGGTCACATATTGGCCTAGGAAAGGGTGTTAACGCAATTCTACTGATTGTGTTTTTTCTTAACATATATATACTTTTCGTGCTTTTTTTCAGCATCCTTATAACTAAAGGGTGGTGATTTATACAGAAACAGGTGCTTTTGATGTTAGTTGCAAGTCGAAGCAAGCAAGGAAGAGCTGCTTTAAGGGTAGTCCATTTTCAGCTGATATTTGTAATTATCGTCGGAAGTTTGGCATATGTGACGCTAGGGTCGGAATCGGCACGCTTTTTTATAAAAGGCGGGTTCATTGCGGTGTTAGGGAACTATTTGTATGCCCTGTTTGCATTCATGCCGGATTCAAATTCCGAGGGGCCTGTGCTTCTTGGCTTTATTCTGATTGGCTGGATGTTAAAACTGGTGTTTACCATTGTGATGTTTGCGTTGGTTTTTTCTATGTCGGAGCTCTTGAAACCAGGGGCATTCTTCACAGGATATAAGCTAACAATTCTTCTCATCTGGTTATCACCAATTATATTTTTTCAAAATAATGGGATAAACCATGGCTGATACTCCGCAGGAATATATTCAGCACCACCTTACCAACGCCAAAGTGTGTCTGGTTGATGGTGGCATAGCAGTCAATAAAGGTTGTTATGATGCTGGGTTCTGGACCTTACATTGGGATTCTCTGTTGTTCTCGTTTGGTCTAGGTGCTCTATTTTTTGTGGTTGTTTTATCGTGTCGGAAAAAATGCAACCACAGGCACGCCTGGAAAGCTGCAATGTTTCGTTGAAATTCTCGTAGAGAATGTTGATGGAATCGTGAAAAACACTTTCCATGGCCGTGACAGACTAGTCGCACCGCTAGCTCTAACTCTGTTCGTTTGGATCTTCCTAATGAACTTGATGGACCTAGTACCAGTCGACTTCATCCCTCACTTAATGGGCATTGCTGGGTTTGAGTACTTTAAGATCGTTCCAACGGTTGACGTAAACATTACTCTAGCGCTTGCTTTAGGTGTCCTAGTGCTGACAGTAGCTTACTACATCAAGTACAAAGGATTTAAAGGGTTTGTTAAGGAATTCACGCTTCATCCAATTAATAGCAAGTTGCTGATTCCTTTTAACTTAGTGTTGGAAACTGTGTCTTTGCTCGCGAAGCCTGTATCACTGTCTCTTCGTCTGTACGGTAACATGTACTCGGGTGAACTTATCTTCATCCTGATTGCGGTAACCTACAGCGCAGGTGTGGTGCTTGGTGGACTGGGTGTGATTGCACACGTAATCTGGGCGATTTTCCACATATTAGTTATTACACTGCAGGCGTTTATTTTTACCATGTTGACAGTTGTTTACCTCAGCATGGCAAGTAACGACTCTCACTAATTTCAATAATTTTTTTACTCAATACTTATATTTCGGAGATTATTATGGATATCTATTTGGTTGTTGCATTACTACTAGGTATGTGTGCTCTTGGTACTGCGTTTGGTTTCGCTATCTAGGTGGTAAATTCCTAGAATCTGTTGCACGTCAACCTGAGATGGCTCCTGTACTTCAAACCAACATGTTCATCCTAGCGGGTCTACTTGATGCGATCCCAATGATCGGTGTTGGTATCTCAATGTATATGCTATTCGCACTGTAATAGAGCCTCTCTTAATTAAATTACGTCGTTCCGACTTTTTTGGAACAAATAATAGATAAAGGAGGGTCATTGTGAATATCAATGCGACTCTTATCGGACAAGCAATAGCATTCACGATTTTTGTGTGGTTCTGCATGAAGCATGTATGGCCACCAATCATGGCTGCGATTGAAGAGCGACAAAAGAAAATCTCTGAAGGTCTAGAATCTGCAGAGCGTGCTGATAAAGCTCTTGAACTAGCCCAACACAACGCGGCAGATCAGTTGAAAGAAGCGAAGCAGCAAGCGCTAGAACTTATTGAGCAAGCTAACAAGCGTAAAGCTCAAATTCTAGATGAAGCGCGTCAGGAAGCTACGCTAGAGCGTGACCATATCCTTGCCCAAGGAAAAGCAGAGCTTGAAGCGGAAACATTACGTGCGCGTAATGAGCTTAAGAAAGACGTAGCGGAACTGGCTATTCTAGGTGCTGAGAGAGTTATCGAACGTTCGATTGACCCAGCTGCTCATCAAGACATTCTTGATAGTATTTCAGCGAAATTGTAACGGGAGGGCATCAGCATGTCGGATTTGACAACTATTGCTCGACCTTATGCAAAAGCTGCTTATGGCTATGCAAGTGATAACGGTGCCGTTGAAAAATGGTCTGAGATGCTTGCATTTGCCAAAGAGATGTCTGCGGCTAAAGAGCTAAAGGCAGCGGCGTTAAGCCTACAGCCAGCGCAATTAGGGCAATTGTATGTTGATGTTGCCGGTGAATATTTCGATGAGCCGTTCAAGAACTTCTTGAACGTGATCATTGAAAATTACCGTACCTCAGCGCTAAGTGATATTTCTATTCAGTACGAAAAATTTGCAGTTGAAGCTTCAAATACTCAAGAAGTAACAGTAACGACTTCTTTTGAATTGACCGAAGCTCAGCAGTCTGAACTAGCATCTACCTTGAAAAGCGTCTGGATAGCAAAGTGAAGATGAACTGTCTAGTAGACAGCGAATTGATCGGTGGCGCGGTTATCCGTGTTGGCGATACCGTACTAGATAACTCACTAGTTAGCCGTTTAACTCGTCTTAAAGACGTTATTAAGTCTTAACTTAGGGGAATTTGAGCAATGCAACTTAATTCCACGGAAATCAGCGAACTGATTAGACAGCGTATCGAGAAATTCGATGTTGTGTCTGAAGCTCGTAATGAAGGTACTATCGTCTCTGTAAGTGACGGTATTATCCGCATCCACGGTCTTGATGACGTGATGCAAGGTGAAATGATTGAGCTTCCGGGCAATCGTTTTGCACTAGCACTTAACCTTGAGCGTGACTCGGTTGGTGCTGTAGTAATGGGTCCTTACGCGGACCTAAAAGAAGGCATGAAAGTAACAGGTACTGGTCGTATTCTTGAAGTACCAGTAGGTCCTGAACTTCTAGGCCGTGTAGTAAACACACTTGGTCAGCCGATTGATGGTAAAGGCCCTATCGATGCGAAACTAACTTCACCAGTTGAAGTGATTGCACCTGGTGTAATCGATCGTAAATCGGTAGATCAACCAGTACAAACTGGTTATAAGTCTGTTGACTCGATGATCCCAATCGGCCGTGGTCAGCGTGAGCTAATCATCGGTGACCGTCAGATCGGTAAAACGGCTCTGGCAATCGACTCGATCATCAACCAAAAAGATTCTGGTATCTTCTCAATCTACGTAGCTATCGGTCAGAAAGCATCGACAATTGCTAACGTAGTTCGCAAACTGGAAGAACACGGTGCCCTACAAAACACTATTGTGGTTGTAGCATCTGCTTCTGAATCTGCTGCACTTCAATACCTAGCGCCATATGCTGGTTGTGCAATGGGTGAGTACTTCCGTGACCGTGGTGAAGATGCACTGATTGTTTATGATGACCTATCTAAGCAAGCTGTAGCTTACCGTCAAATCTCACTTCTGCTTAAGCGTCCACCGGGCCGTGAAGCATTCCCTGGTGATGTATTCTACCTCCACTCTCGTCTACTAGAGCGTGCTGCTCGTGTAAGCGAACACTATGTAGAAAAATTCACTAACGGCGAAGTGAAAGGTAAGACAGGTTCTTTGACTGCTCTTCCTATTATCGAAACCCAAGCGGGTGACGTATCTGCATTTGTACCAACAAACGTAATCTCGATTACTGATGGTCAGATCTTCCTACAAACAGAACTGTTCAACGCGGGTGTACGTCCAGCGGTTGACCCAGGTATTTCTGTATCTCGTGTAGGTGGTTCAGCGCAGACAAAAATTATCAAAAAGCTATCTGGTGGTATTCGTACTGCTCTAGCTCAATATCGTGAACTTGCCGCTTTCGCACAGTTCTCATCAGATCTTGATGAAGCAACTAAGAAGCAGCTAGACCACGGCCAAAAAGTAACTGAGCTTATGAAGCAGAAACAGTACGCGCCAATGTCAGTATTTGACCAAGCGCTAGCTATCTATGCTGCAGAACGTGGTTACCTAGGTGATATCGAGCTAAGCAAGCTTCTTGATTTTGAAGCTGCTCTACTATCGTTTGCTCGTGCTCAGTACGCAGATCTTGCTGCTGAAATCGACAAGTCTGGTGCTTACAACGATGAAATCGAAGCTAAATTGAAAGAGCTAGTTGACGATTTTAAAGCGAACCAAACTTGGTAATTACAACCTGGCTTTGTAATTAACGGAGAGCAACGATGGCCAATACAAAAGAAATTCGTAGCAAGATTGGTAGTGTTAAAAGCACTCAGAAAATCACCAAAGCGATGGAAATGGTTGCTGCTTCCAAAATGCGTCGTACGCAAGACGCAATGGAAGGCCCACGCCCATATGCTGAGATTATACGTAAAGTCATTGGTCATGTTGCCCGCGCTTCTGTGGAATATAAGCATCCATTCCTTATAGAGCGTGAGGCAAGGCGCGTTGGGTATATTGTTGTTTCAACTGACCGTGGTTTGTGTGGTGGCTTGAACATTAACTTGTTTAAACAAGCTGTTGCTCAAATGGGCGAGTGGGCTGAAAAAGATGTTGAAGTTGAGCTAGCTGTAATCGGCTCTAAAGCGACATCTTACTTCAATAGCATTGGTGCAAACATTGTTGCTCAAGCTTCTGGCTTGGGTGATACCCCATCACTTGATGACCTAATCGGTTCAATCAAGGTCATGCTGAAAAAGTATGAAGATGGTGAAATTGACCGTTTGTACTTGGTGTTCAATGAGTTTGTTAACTCAATGACCCAGCAACCAAAAATTGATCAATTAATACCTTTGCCTAAATCACTAAGCGAAGATGATGAATTCCGTCATTCATGGAGCTACATGTTTGAATCGGATCAATACGAACTGCTGGAAGGTTTGATTTCTCGTTACATCGAGTCTCAAGTTTATCAAGGCGTCGTAGAGAACTTAGCGTGTGAAATGGCTGCTCGTATGATTGCTATGAAAGCAGCATCTGACAATGCTGGAAACTTGATTGAAGAGCTAGAACTTGTGTACAACAAGGCGCGTCAAGCGGCTATTACGCAAGAGCTATCAGAAATCGTTTCTGGTGCGGCAGCAGTTTAATTTAGGTAAAACAAATTTAGAGGATTAACGATGGCTACAGGTAAGATCGTACAGATCATCGGTGCGGTAGTCGACGTAGAGTTCCCACAGAGCGACGTTCCTAGTGTATATGACGCTCTGAATGTTGCTGAATCAAAAAGAACGTCTTGTTCTTGAAGTTCAGCAGCAGCTAGGCGGCGGCGTAGTGCGCTGTATCGTAATGGGTAGCTCTGATGGTTTACGTCGTGGTGTTGAAGTAACAAACACAGGCGCTCCAATTTCTGTACCAGTAGGTACTAAGACCCTAGGTCGTATCATGAACGTTCTAGGTGACCCAATTGATGAGTGTGGTGAAGTCGGTGCGGAAGAGAGCTACTCTATCCACCGTGCAGCACCAAGCTATGAAGAACAGTCAAACGTGACTGAGCTACTAGAAACAGGCGTTAAAGTAATCGACCTAGTTTGTCCATTCGCTAAGGGTGGTAAAATCGGTCTATTCGGTGGTGCTGGTGTAGGTAAGACCGTTAACATGATGGAACTTATCAACAACATCGCACTACAGCACTCTGGTCTTTCAGTATTTGCTGGTGTAGGTGAGCGTACTCGTGAGGGTAACGACTTCTACTTCGAGATGCAGGAAGCGGGCGTTGTAAACGTTGAGAACCCTGAAGAATCTAAAGTAGCGATGGTTTACGGTCAGATGAACGAGCCACCAGGTAACCGTCTACGTGTTGCACTGACTGGCCTAACGATGGCAGAACGTTTCCGTGACGAAGGTCGTGACGTACTACTGTTCATCGATAACATCTACCGTTACACGCTTGCAGGTACAGAGGTATCAGCACTTCTAGGTCGTATGCCTTCTGCGGTAGGTTACCAGCCAACTCTTGCAGAAGAGATGGGTGTACTACAGGAACGTATCACGTCAACTAAGTCTGGTTCTATCACGTCTGTACAGGCGGTATACGTACCAGCGGATGACTTGACTGACCCGTCTCCAGCAACAACGTTTGCTCACTTGGATGCAACGGTTGTACTAAACCGTAACATCGCAGCTATGGGTCTATACCCTGCGATCGACCCACTGGACTCGACATCTCGTCAGCTAGATCCATTGGTTGTTGGTCAAGAGCACTACGATATTGCACGTGGCGTACAGCAAACTCTGCAACGCTACAAAGAGCTAAAAGACATCATCGCAATCCTAGGTATGGACGAGCTATCTGAAGAAGATAAGCAAGTTGTATCTCGTGCACGTAAGATTGAGCGTTTCCTAACTCAGCCTTACCACGTTGCTGAAGTCTTTACTGGCGACCCAGGTGTTTACGTATCACTTAAAGAAACGCTACGTGGCTTTAAAGGTCTTCTAGCAGGCGAATACGATGACGTACCAGAGCAGGCATTCATGTACTGTGGTACTATCGACGACGCACTAGAAAACGCGAAGAAGCTGTAAGCTGAAACTTTAAGGAGGCGTTATGACTGTAACCTTCAATTTGGATGTAGTAAGTGCTGAAGCGCGAATCTTTTCGGGCTGGGCACGTAGCATTCAAGTTTCAGGTGAGCGGGGCGACCTCGGTGTTTTAGCGGGACACACGCCGCTATTAACTCGTATCCGTCCTGGTATGGTTCGCATTGTGACTAAGAAAGGCGATGAAGAAATCATCTATCTTTCCGGTGGTATCCTTGAGGTACAAGGTCATGATGTAACTGTTTTAGCTGATACTGCGGTTCGAGGTGAAGATCTTGATAAAGCAAAAGCAGAAGAAGCTAAGCGCCGTGCTGAAGAGCTGATCAGTGCTCCACATGGAGATATTGATTACGCGAAAGCATCTGCAGAACTTGCTAAAGCAATCGCTCAGTTGAAAGTTATTGAACTGGTAAAAACTAGACGCGGCTAACCTAATATTGTTAGGACGCTCTAGATAAAGGCAGCCATTGGGCTGCCTTTTTGTTTTTGAACTTTCTGCTTTAAATCATAGTGTTTAACTAATGTACTAGAACAGCTACACTATGACATATTTCATAATAATTACAGGACAGGTCGCGAGATGAAGTTTAGCTCAGTGATTCTAGCTGCGGGCAAGGGAACTCGCATGTACTCCAATATGCCAAAGGTGCTGCATACGCTTGCTGGTAAACCTATGGTGAAACACGTCATTGATACGTGTAGTGGCTTAGGAGCGCAAAATATCCACTTGGTTTTCGGTCATGGCGGCGAGCAAATGCAAGCTAGCCTATCGGCAGAACCAGTGAACTGGGTACTACAGGCCGAGCAGCTTGGTACTGGTCATGCGGTTGATCAAGCATCTTCTCAATTTGAAGATGATGAAAAGGTACTCGTACTGTACGGAGATGTACCGTTAATTTCGGAAGAAACCATTGAGAACTTACTCGATGCTCAACCAACAGGCGGCATCGCGCTGTTAACGGTTGTGCTAGATAATCCGATGGGCTATGGCCGTATCGTTCGCAAGAACGGCCCTGTTGTCGCGATTGTCGAGCAGAAAGATGCAACCGAAGAGCAGAAGTTAATCAAAGAGATCAACACGGGTGTTATGGTAGCAACCGGTGGTGACCTAAAACGTTGGTTATCAGGTTTAAACAACCAAAACGCTCAGGGTGAATATTACCTAACCGACGTGATCGCAGCTGCGCATGACGAAGGCCGTGCCGTAGAGGCTGTGCATCCAGTTAATCCTATCGAGGTTGAAGGGGTTAACGACCGCGCTCAGCTAGCTCGCTTAGAGCGTGCGTATCAGTCGATGCAAGCGCACAAACTGCTTGAGCAGGGCGTAATGCTGCGTGACCCATCACGATTTGATCTACGTGGTGAGTTGCAGTGTGGTATGGATGTCGAAATCGATACTAACGTGATCATCGAAGGCAATGTTTCTCTTGGTGATAACGTCGTTATTGGAACCGGTTGTGTACTCAAAGATTGTGAAATTGACGACAACACTGTAGTTCGTCCATATAGCGTCATTGAAGGTGCTACGGTAGGTGAAGAGTGTACCGTTGGGCCTTTCACAAGGCTTCGTCCTGGTGCAGAGCTTCGCAATGATGCGCACGTGGGTAACTTTGTTGAAGTGAAGAATGCTCGCATTGGCGAAGGCTCAAAAGCGAACCATTTGACGTATCTGGGTGATGCGGAAATTGGTCAACGCACGAATATTGGTGCAGGCGTAATTACCTGTAATTACGATGGCGTGAATAAGTTTAAGACCAATATTGGTGATGACGTATTTGTTGGCTCTGACTGTCAGTTGATTGCTCCTGTTACGGTGGCAAATGGTGCGACTGTCGGTGCTGGTACAACATTGACCAAAGATGTTGGTGAAGGTGAGTTAGTCATCACTCGCGCTAAAGAGCGTAAAATTGCTGATTGGCAGCGTCCAGTTAAGCAAAAATAGACAATGAATATCGGTAAAAGGGTTAGCAGTTGCTAACCCTTTTTTGATCATATGCTCAATTAATCTGTTGTTTGTGTATAGAGAGATTTGTTGGGATTAATGGGAAGGCAGTGCATATTTTCTTTCTAGCCATCGCACGCATTGAGAAACACATAAAATCAGAATCAAGTACTCGAGTACCAGAAAACTGTAGATCTCTAATGGTAAGTACTCATTAACCACTAGCTCATTAGCCCGCCTTGTAAGATCGCTCAGTCCAATTACACTAACCAGTGATGACATTTTAAGAATGTAGATAAACTGATTGCCCAATGGCGGTAGGATGATTCTTACTGCTTGAGGGAAGATAACTAAGCGCATCTTTTGCCAATAGTTGAGTCCCAATGATTCTGCCGCTTCATGCTGCCCTTTGGTAATTGACTGAATCCCTCCTCTAAACACCTCCGCCATAAAGGCGCTTTCCGCAATGGTGAGTGTGATAACACCAGCCCAGAAATGATTGAGCGAGATATCAAGTAGCGTTGGAAGTCCGTAATACACCCAAAGAAGAAGTACTAACACCGGGATCGCTCGCACGATTTCAACATAGGTACGATTCGCCGCTTTGAGCCATTTTCTTTCAGACAAAGCTGGAAGCGCGACCACCAGCCCCAATAGCATTGCGAGAAACATACTAAGTAGCGACACAGCAATCGTATCTTGAAAGCCAGCTAAGAGAAACTTTAGGTTGGTTTGACCTTGCTCGGTTGATGGGTCGAGTACATACCATCCCCATTCATAATCTGAACAGCCAGTTAAGCTAATCGCTGATAATCCAATACAAAGTCGTTTTAAGGTCACACTATCCCTCAATGCACAATAAAAGTTCACTTGTTATTGCTATGTTAACAGTGTAGTGGTGAATTTCGATATCTATTTTCAGGGAAATCAATATGAAAAGAATACTATTAGCACTATCACTTTGCTTGATGCCGTTAATCAGTCATGCTCAAGAGACCAGTCGTTTGGATCAAATTCTGGATGCGGGTGTACTTCGAGTGGGGACAACAGGTGATTGGAATCCAATGACGATGAAAGATCCGGCAACCAATAGTTACCGAGGGTTCGATATCGATGTTACAACTGAGTTAGCCAAAGATCTGGGTGTTGAGGTTGAATACGTCGCGACTGATTGGAAAACCTTAGTTAATGGTATCACAGCAGATAAATACGATATTACGGGCAGCGCATCGCTCAACATGTCGCGAGCGAAAGTCGCGGGTTATAGTCAGCCTTACTTCTATTTGGCTTTTGTTCCGGTAGTACAGAAAAAAGATCTCGAGAAATACAGCGATTGGAAGGACTTTGACAAGGCTGACATCAAAGTGGCTGCTACACTGGGTACAGTGCAAGAGAAGATGGTTAAAGAGTTCTTCCCTAACGCTGAACATATTGTGATTGAGGCTCCCGCTCGAGATTTTCAAGAATTATTGGCAAAACGCGCCGATGTTTCCGTTACCTCAAACGTAGAAGCTGCCACGCTGGTGGAAAAGTTTAAGCAGTTAGCGATTGTCGAAGTTGAAACACCAAGAAGACCTACCCCAATTGCTATGTTGTTACCTCAACATGATCAAATTTGGATTAACTACATTAACCACTGGGTGGAGTTGAAGAAAACTCAGGGCTTCTTTAAGAAAGCAGCTGAGAAGTGGGGATTGAAGAGCTTGTAAGCAGCCGCGACTTAGATACGAAAAAAGCGCCACATAGTGGCACTTTTGGCTTTTAGGATTAATCTTCCTTTACTACTCTCGCGTTATCAGGGAAGCGAAAGTGCATGGCTAGTTTTCTGTTGGAAATGATGTAACCACACCACAAACCAAGTGTACAAATCAAAATAGCAATGCCAGTGGCTAATTGAGCCTGACTTGCCAGCACAGCTACTAATCCACTAGAAAGACTACTTGCGCTGATCTGTAGGCTATTTTGCAATCCGGCTGCGGTTGCAGGGCTTTGTTTGGCACTTGATAGCGCTCGGTTTACCACGATCGGATACAACGCACCATTCACAACAGCAATTAAGCAAAATGGCGCTAGGATTGGCCAGATTGTGGTGAGCTGCCAGTGGGAAGCTACAAAGATAAGTAGCGCGGCAATAGTAAATAGTGCTAATAGCTGCTTGAGAACTTTCTCATCCCCTAATTTTCGTACAGAGACTTTACCAGCGTAACCACCTAGCATGAAGGCGACTGTTTGAGGAATAAAGCTTAAACCAATGTCTTTAGCTGAATACCCCATGTTGGCCATAATTTCGGGCATTCCCGTTAAATAGGCAAAAAATGCAGCCGAGGCCATCGCAAACATCGCGACGTTACCAAGGTAAGTTTTGGATTGAAACAGCGCTTTTATATCACCTATTACTGAGGTGCTTTTCTCTTCAACAGGCAGTTCAACTTGGCGAAGTGTTGCAAGCGTTAAGGCGACACCAATCAGAGTGAGCGAAACAAAAATACTTTGCCAGCCAAATTGTTCAGCGAGCACTACGCCTAATTGAGGCGCGAGTGCAGGAGACAGAGCAACTAACGGCATAATAGTAGCGAAGATTTGCTGGCTTGTGGATGACGGGTAGCGTTTGATCACCATTGCTTGCCAAATTACGGCTGGAGCGCACACTCCAATAGCTTGAATAAATCGTAACGACAGTAGTTGCCAAACCTGAGTACTAAATGCCAACCCAAGGGAAGAAATGGCAAAGATGACCAAGCCAATTGTGAGTGTTTTACGCTGTCCATACTTATCACTGAATATTCCCCACAGCAGTTGGCCGAGCGCCATACCGACAAGAAATACAGTAAGTGATAAAGCAATTTGCTCCGGCCCCGTCGCAAAGTCATGCTCCATGATCTTAAAGGCTGGCAGGTACATATCGGTTGCAATGAATCCAAGCATGGAGAGCAATGCGAGGTAAAAGAGTTGTGGTTTTGAAACTGTCATACATTATCCATTCAAAATATTTAATCGTTATTTATGGCTTTGTATCTGGATAGTGTGGCGCCAACCTAGATATCAGAACGCTGATATTCTATTTTTGGTAATGTGAAAAATGAAACGCTAAAATTTGTAGTTATCAATCAAAAAATTTGAAGGAAATATGTTCTCAAAATCTTCGTTGGAAATGATCGATACTGTGGCTCGATTGGAAAGCTTTACCGCAGCTGCAGAAGCTTTGCATAAAGTGCCATCTGCGATCAGTTATGGTGTGCGCCAAGTTGAAAAAGATCTGGATGTGGTGTTGTTTCGTCGTTTACCGCGTAAGGTCGAACTGACTCCTGCAGGTGAACTGTTTTTGGTTGAAGCGAGACAACTACTTCGGCAGATGGAAGAGGTGCGATTACAAACTAAACGTGCCGCGCATGGTTGGCAAAAAACCTTGAAAGTAACGTTGGACAACGTCGTCCGATTAGATGCGCTTCAGCCCTTGATTGAAGATTTTTATCGAACCTTTCCTTATGCCGAATTGCAGATCAATATGGAAGTGTTTAATGGTTCTTGGGAAGCGATCTCACAGGGGCGAGCAGATGTGGTTATTGGTGCAACTTCCGCGGTTCCAGTTGGTGGTGACTATGAAATAAGAGAGATGGGTAAGTTGGACTGGTCATTTGTGATGGCCAGTAATCATCCCTGTGCTCAAATGAACAATCTGTTAGAAGATAAAGTCAGCCCGTATCCTGCTATCTGTCTCGATGATACATCGAGCGTACTGCCAAAACGCCACACAGTGCATTATCCAAATCAGCGTCGATTACTTTTGCCGAACTGGTATAGCGCTATTGAGTGCTTAAAGAGTGGTGTAGGGGTGGGTTATATGCCAAGCCACATTGCATTGCCGCTAATCGAGCAAGGTTTGTTGGTGGAGAGAACATTGCCTGAGGACAAGCCCAACAGCCTGTGTTGTCTTGTATGGCGAAAAGATGACAATAACCGATTAATTAGTTGGTTCATCAAAGCACTAGGTGATTCTCAACAGCTCTATGATGATTGGCTCGCTATGATACCTCTAAAGAGTTGAATTAAGGTCAAAGTTTGCTCTGTCTTTAGTGGTTAATATATTGTTAAATAGTATTATCAATAGATACTAATTGCATATTTTTGCGGAAGGCGATGTATGAAAGCCGTAGATAAACGCTGGCAACTGTTTCCCATCATTATTTTGACCATCTCAATGGTTATTGGCGTGTATGTGTTTTACGTGACGCTTGTAAAACTGGTCATTGATAGAGAGCAGTCACATTTGACATCGATTATGTCGGATGTGGTTTTCGAGTTTCAAGAAGACAGAGAATCCATTACCCCTCAGACCGATATTGACGATTATATTGGCAATATGACTCAAGCGAGTAGCCATCTTCGCATTCAGGTTATTGCTGCTGACGGCACAGTAAGAGGGGATACTGAGCTTTCTGATCACGCTCTTGGACGGGTCGAGAATCATGCCGATCGCCCAGACTTCATTGACGCGCTCGCTCATGGGCAAGGAACATCAGTCAGATTCAGTACAGTCACGTCTACCGATCGAATCTATGTAGCGCAAAAAGAGCTCATCGCCGGCGAGGAGCAAGTGATTGTGCTCTCTTCGCCTATGTATCATCTCAAGCAGATGACCACTCAGTTGATGATGATCCTGATCGGGATGGTGGTACTGAGTCTTACCTTTTTGATCGGCACATCTTATGTTGGTAACCGCCAAATCATTCATCGTGTAGAGATAGAGCAGCGCAAGCAGGATGAGCGAATTAAGCTCCGCACTAATGAAATTGAGTTAATGCATCGCTTGGCTAACATGCTAGCTGCCTGTAATAACTTGGTCGAAGCTCAGAAAGTGGTGTCTGATATGGTGCCGAGAGTGCTGGGGGATATAAACGGCAGTGTCTCTTTGATGCGTGCATCTCGAAATCAGTTGACCACACAACTTGATTGGGGTGGCGAGTGGCCGGGCAGCCGAAGTTTTTCTCCCGATGAGTGTTGGTCACTAAGAAAAGGCCGCGCCCATAAAGCGATCGATGAATATCATTCACTGACTTGTGATCACATGGATAATATCGGTCTAAACCAAACAATCTGCATTCCCCTGACTGCCCACGGTAATACTATCGGTATTATGCATTTGTACTTTGAGGGGCAAACCGAAATCGACCCAGTGACCGAGCAACTGGCATTCAGTGTGTCGGAACACTTAGGGTTGGCGCTGGCGAACTTGAGCCTGCAAGAGAAGCTACGTTCGCAAGCGTTGAGCGATCCGCTAACTGGGCTGTTCAATCGACGCTTCTTCGAGCAAAAATTGGAAGAACATTCTATGTTCTCGTCTAGTACGGGTGAGCCATTATCATTACTGATGCTAGATCTCGATCATTTCAAGCGTTTCAATGACAACTTCGGTCATGATGCGGGAGATTTCGTTCTTAAAGAAATAGCAAGCTTACTAAAGCGCAGTGTCAGCGATGAAGAGCTAGCATGCCGTCTTGGAGGCGAGGAGTTGGCTGTCTTGCTCCCTCAGCAAAATATGCAGCAGGCTACCGAGATGGCGGAGTCTATCTGTACCGCAGTGCGCAGCTTACATTTGGAGCATAAAGGGCTGTCACTGGGCCAACTTGGTGTATCTATTGGTGTGTCGACTTACCCGAAACCTGCTGCAGATACCGAAGTGTTGGTTAAACAAGCGGATCAAGCTTTGTATATGGCTAAAGATACTGGGCGAAGCAAGGTTGTGAATTATGATCAATACCTGAAAGATAAGAAGCGACATTTGAAGTCATTGAGACGGAAGGTGGGGTGAATACTTAGTCGAACTTTGATTAGTCGTAGCAAACAAAAAACGCCAGCATATGCTGGCGTTTTGCTTATTAGTAATCTTGACCTTTACGGTCTTTCAAATACCGTTGCGATACCTTGCCCCAAACCAATACACATGGTTGCAAGGCCATATTTCGCCCCTTTGGCTTCCATTAGGTTAATCAGCGTGGTCGAGATGCGAGAGCCGGAGCAACCTAGTGGGTGGCCAAGAGCAATTGCGCCGCCATTTAGGTTTACTTTGTCATCCATCACATCCAGAAGACCTAAGTCTTTCGCACATGGCAAGGATTGCGCAGCAAATGCTTCATTGAGCTCAACCACATCCATATCCTCAATGGTTAGTCCTGCACGTTTCAGCGCTTTTTGAGTCGCAGGTACAGGGCCGTAGCCCATGATAGAAGGGTCACAACCAGCGATAGCCATAGACCTTACTTTCGCTCGGATAGTGAGTCCAAGTTCACTGGCTTTCTCTTCACTCATGATCAGCATCGCTGAGGCACCATCAGATAGAGCCGACGATGAACCTGCTGTAACTGTACCGTTGGCGGGATCAAATACCGGACGAAGCTGAGACAAACCTTCCGCAGTGGTCTCTGGGCGGATTACTTCGTCGTGATCAAGCGTAAACAGTGAGCCGTCTTCTGCATGCGCTTCAGTTGGTAGGATTTCGTTCTTGAATCGCCCTTCAATAGTAGCTGCATGAGCACGCTGGTGGGAGCGAGCAGCAAACGCATCTTGGTCTTCACGGCTAATGCTATGAAGCTTACCCAGCATTTCAGCCGTCAGACCCATCATACCTGCTGCTTTAGCTACGGTTTTCGACATGCCCGGGTGGAAATCCACACCATGCGTCATCGGAACATGACCCATGTGTTCGACACCGCCAATTAGGCAGATATCAGCATCACCCACCATGATGGCGCGGGACGCATCATGTAATGCTTGCATCGACGAGCCGCACAAACGGTTAACGGTTACAGCACCAATCTCAATAGGTAGGCCGGCAAGCAGTGCAGCGTTACGTGCGACATTAAAGCCTTGCTCTAGAGTTTGCTGTACACAGCCCCAGTAGATATCTTCGATATCACTTGGGTTTACTTGTGGGTTACGAGCTAAAATCCCTTTCATCAGGTGAGCCGAAAGGTCTTCTGCTCGCGTATGACGAAATGCCCCACCTTTGGAGCGACCCATAGGGGTACGAAGGCAATCAACAACAACTACATTCTTCATCATGTTATTCCTTTTCCAAACGTGGTTTATAAAGAACTAGCTTGCTGGGCTGAGTAGAAAGATTCGTTCTTCTCAGCCATATCAACAAGGAGCTTAGGAGCGTGATACATCGCACCTAGAGCATGGTACTGCTTGGTCATTTCAACGAAATTGTTGATTCCAATACTGTCTAGGTAGCGGAACACGCCACCACGGAATGGTGGGAAACCTAGGCCATAAACGAGCGCCATATCGGCTTCTTGAGGAGAGGCAATAATGCCTTCTTCCAAGCACAGTACCACTTCGTTGATCATTGGAATCATGATGCGTTCAATGATGGTTTGGTCGTCGAAGTCAGTCGGTTGAGCGCAGACATCTGCCAGAACAGAAATAATATCTTCAGAGAATGATTTTTTAGGTTTACCACGTTTGTCCACGCTGTAACTGTAAAATCCTTTGCCGTTTTTCTGGCCAAGTCTTTGCGCGTCAAACAGCGCATCAATTGCATCTTTACCTTGTTTACCCATACGTTCAGGGAAGCCTTGTGACATGACAGCTTGAGCATGGTGAGCAGTATCAATACCAACAACGTCTAGCAGGTAAGCAGGGCCCATCGGCCAACCGAACTTGCGCTCCATGACTTTGTCGACTTGAGTAAAGTTAGCACCATCTTTCAGTAGTAGGTTGAAGCCACCGAAGTACGGGAATAGCACGCGGTTAACAAAGAAACCCGGGCAGTCGTTCACGACAATCGGCGATTTACCCATCTTAGCGGCGTAGGCGACCACTCGGTTGATGGTTTCATCAGAAGTATGTTCACCGCGAATGATCTCAACCAATGGCATTTGATGCACAGGATTGAAGAAGTGCATACCGCAGAAGTTTTCAGGTCGCTTGAGTGGTTTTGCCAACAGGTTAATTGGAATGGTTGAAGTGTTCGATGCAATCACGGTGTCTTCACCCACTTGCTGCTCGACTTCACGTAGCACAGAAGCTTTCACTTTTGGATTCTCAACAACCGCTTCAACAACCACATCCGCATTTTCGATTCCCGCGTAATGTAGGCTTGGAGTGATGGAAGACAAGATGCCAGCCATTTTGAAACCATCGATACGGCCACGGGACAGGCGCTTGTTGAGCAGCTTTGACGCTTCGCTCATTCCCAAATCTAGCGACGCTTGAGCTATGTCTTTCATGATGACCGGAACACCTTTCAGTGCCGATTGGTATGAAATGCCGCCACCCATGATGCCAGCACCAAGTACCGCTGCTCGCTGGGTGTCTTTGCTCGCCGCTTTAGCAGACTTCTTAGCGATGCCTTTTATGTACTGATCATTTAAGAATAGACCGACCAGTGATTTCGCTTCTTCCGACTTAGCCAGTTTGATGAAATGCTTACGTTCGATATCAAGAGCTTCATCACGAGCGTGACGAGCGCCTTCTTCAATAGTAATAACCGCTGTCATTGGTGCAGGGTAATGAGGCCCAGCTTTTTGCGCTACTAGACCTTTCGCCATGGTAAAGCTCATCATAGATTCGAGCTTGCTGAGCGATAATGGCGAGGTTTTTTGTTTGCGGCGTTGTTGCCAATTAAGTTGCTCGTTAGCTGCGAGCTTGATTGTCTCAATCGCGGATTGCTGTAGCGAATCGGTTTCTACGATGGCATCTAATAAACCGATTTTTAAGTGCTTCATCTGCGCGGCAAGCTTTACCTTGAGTAATCACTTCCATCGCGCTATCCGCACCGATAACTCTCGGCAGGCGAACACAGCCGCCAAAACCAGGCATGATTCCCAATTTTGTTTCAGGTAAGCCAATGCTGGTGGTTTTGTCACCAATTCTAAAGTCGGTAGCGAGTACACACTCACATCCGCCGCCAAGTGTATGACCTTTGAGCGCTGAGAGTGTAGGAAATGGCAGGTCTTCAAGTTTAGTGAAGATGTTGTTGGCGAACTGAAGCCACTCATCGAGTTCGGCATCAGATTTAGCAAACAGGCCAAGGAACTCAGTGATGTCTGCACCAACAATAAATGTGTCTTTATCGGAAGTGAGCAGCATACCTTGGATATTTGGTAGCGCAGCGACAGCGTCTAATGCTTCATCCAGTGACTGTAGCGTTGCCAAATCGAGTTTGTTTACTGAATTTGGAGAGCAGAAACTCAACTCTACGATATGTTTATCAACTTCCTTTACCTGTAGGGTGTTAGCTTGGTAAATCATTGTCTATCTCCGTGACATGCAATCCATGACTGCGTGTAAGAGTGTTGTCTTGTTTATTATTATATCAATTCTGGTTAGACCAGTTGTTTTAGTGTGAACGTCAGATTGGTTAATTTCAATACATTTTTTAAACAACTGTTTAACATTGTGCGTTTGGGCAGATCATTACTGCTTTGTATCAGGCTCGTGATACACTCTGCGGCATTGAAATAAAAGGCCTTATTGAATGAATGACCAACCTTATTTGATCCCTGCCTCGACCACGCTGTTTGAAGAAGAGATAAAGAAAAGCGTCTTTATTACTCATCTTGCTCACACCCCGAGTATCGAAGCGGCAAAAGCATTCGTAGAGCAGATCAAACAAGAGCATGCTTCAGCGAGGCATAACTGTTGGGGATTTGTTGCGGGCAGACCTGAAGATTCGATGAAGTGGGGCTTTAGTGATGATGGCGAACCATCAGGAACGGCGGGTAAGCCAATACTGGCACAATTATCTGGCTCTGGTGTCGGAGAGATCGCAGCGGTTGTTACGCGCTACTCAGGTGGAATCAAGCTAGGGACAGGTGGCTTGGTTAAAGCCTATGGTGGTGGAGTGCAACAAGCGCTCAAGCTGCTTCAAACAATCGAGAAAAAAATAACCACAAAACTGCGCCTAGAGTTAGACTATGGCTTTGTACCCATTGCTCAATCAATTATGGGTCAATATGAGGCGAGTGAAGTTGAAGCTCAATACAGTGAACAGGTTGTCTTAATCGTCGAGATAGAACGCCGTTTAGCAGATCTGTTTACTCAAGAAATCATCAATAAGAGTGGCGCGAAGGCAATTGTCTCCAGAAATACTGTCACCAAAAATAAAGATAACTAGGAAGTCGTGAAGCTCAGCTTCGAAGATTAAATAATGCAATTTCGATCAATCATCCGCATCGTTGGCTTACTGCTGGCACTGTTTAGTGTCTCGATGTTGGCCCCAGCGTTAGTCGCACTGCTATACCGAGATGGCGCGGGTGTCCCTTTTGTCACTACCTTCTTTGTCCTCCTTTTTTGTGGTGGCGTATTTTGGTTTCCAAACCGAAGATACAAACATGAACTGAAAGCCCGGGATGGTTTCCTTATCGTTGTTCTGTTCTGGACAGTAATTGGCAGTGCAGGCTCAATCCCTTTCCTATTAGCGGATAACCCGAATATTTCGGTGACCGATGCTTTCTTTGAGTCCTTTTCTGCACTCACCACAACCGGTGCGACTGTTATCGTCGGGTTAGATGACTTACCTAAAGCGATACTCTTCTACCGTCAATTTCTTCAATGGTTTGGCGGCATGGGTATCATTGTATTAGCGGTCGCGATTTTGCCAGTGCTAGGTATCGGTGGTATGCAGCTTTATCGAGCAGAGATCCCTGGGCCGGTAAAAGACAGTAAGATGACTCCACGCATTGCCGAAACAGCAAAAGCGCTGTGGTACATCTATCTAAGCCTTACCATAGCCTGTGCGACGGCATTTTGGTTGGCGGGAATGACCCCTTTTGATGCGATCAGTCATAGTTTCTCGACGATTGCGATTGGTGGTTTCTCTACCCACGATGCGAGTATGGGCTACTTCGACAGCCATGCTATTAACATGATCACTGTGGTATTCCTGCTCATCTCTGCTTGTAACTATTCACTTCACTTTGCTGCATTTGCTTCTGGCGGTGTTCATCCTAAGTATTACTGGAAAGATCCAGAGTTTCGCGCGTTTATCTTTATCCAAGTGGTGTTGTTTGTTGTCTGTTTCCTAATCCTGCTGAATCATCATTCTTACGACACCTATTATGATGCCTTCGATCAGGCCCTGTTCCAGACGGTTTCGATATCGACTACAGCAGGCTTTACCACAACCGGATTCTCTGAATGGCCACTATTCTTGCCGGTACTACTTTTGTTCTCATCATTTATAGGTGGTTGTGCGGGTTCAACGGGGGCGGTATGAAAGTAATACGTATACTGCTACTGACCTTGCAAGGTGCTCGTGAAATGAAACGTTTGATTCACCCAAGAGCGGTATACACCATCAAAGTGGGCGGTACGGCGCTGAGTCAGCGAGTCGTCGATGCGGTATGGGGATTCTTCTCTGCTTATGCTCTGGTTTTTGTTATCTGTATGCTGGCCTTGATCGCGACAGGTATGGATGAGCTTAGTGCCTTCTCTGCGGTAGCGGCAACCTTGAATAACTTAGGTCCAGGTTTAGGTGAGGTCGCGCTGCACTTTGGTGAGATCAATGACAAAGCTAAGTGGGTACTGATTGTATCTATGCTATTTGGACGTTTAGAAATATTTACTCTACTTATATTGTTTACGCCAACCTTCTGGCGTAGCTAAAGGCACACGATGAAAGCACTACTTCTATATTCAAGCCGCGAAGGCCAGACGAAAAAGATTTTAGAGTTTATTGATAATGAGCTAACTGACTATCAATGTGACCTAGTCGATCTACACCAAACGACGGCAGTAGAATGGGATCTTACGACAAAGTGCTTATTGGTGCTTCTATTCGATATGGGCATCTAAACAAACAGCTATATAAGTTCATCTCAGCCAACTTATCTCAATTGAAAAGCAATAAAGTCGCTTTCTTCTGCGTGAACCTTACTGCGAGAAAAGAAGACCAAGGTAAAGACACGCCAGAAGGCAGTGCCTATATAAAGACATTTCTAAAGAAGTCGCCGTGGCAACCAACGCTGGTTGGTGTGTTTGCTGGCGCACTCTACTACCCAAGGTACAAATGGTTCGACCGCGTTATGATTCGCTTCATTATGTCTATGACAGGTGGCGAGACAGATACTACTAAAGAAGTTGAATATACAAACTGGGAAAAAGTATCTTTATTCGCGCAAAAATTTGCTCAGATGTAGCTTTTATCGCCTGTTTTAGGTGTTTTTTGTTTGCTTTCTGACCGAACGGGTCGAAATAAGCAAAAAAGTGGAAAAAGCA
>JYJN01000120.1 GCA_003263845.1 Vibrio aestivus
GCCTTCATCTAAGATAAAGCGACCTGAAACATGTGTATCGTCCGTCTGGACAGAGCCTTGATTGGAGAGGTGATGTTCATCAACCAACGTTTCGCCTTCGTATCGATTGATAACCGGTTTATCATCGATAATTTCGATCGGCAGGTCGAGGCTTAATGACGGATCGCCATCCGCATCGATCGCGACAACTTCGAAGGGAATACTTAATGTGTCTACATTGCCAATATGGTCGATCGCTTGATTAAGAGTAAAAGTGTATTGGCCGTTATCCGACAGGGTGAGAACAAACACCACTTGGTTGTCGCTGATACCTTGATATTGGGTTGCACCATCAACGTTCATCACTTCAGAGAGGGTAATCGGTTCTCCACCAGATAAAAATCCGTCTGTCGCGGTATCTTCATTGGCCAGCTCATACTTCACCACACCATCGGCGCCTTCGGTTGTCTCGAACTGTCCAGTCGCTTGAGCAGAGTTGGTGGTAAGGTCACCCTCTGCGACATCAAGATCGCTGGTTGCGCTTAACTGGTCGATAGTCGGAATGTCATCCGTTACCGTGACGATTAATGGTGTTAGCGGTGTTGGATCGGTGTCGGTATCAACAGCATAAATCGGTAAGCCAAACACAAGGGTGTTAGCTTGCTGACCTGGAGAGTGGTCGAACGGTTTAATTAGGGTAAAAGTGTAGTTGCCTTTATCAAGACTGTTTTCAACGCCAAATTGATTGAACGTGAAAGTAAAAACGATGGTTTCATTATCGTCCGCATCCGTCGTAAAACCGATATAGCGTCCCGAGTTTTCTGGCTGCTCACGCATCTCCACGGCTAGCTTAGCCGATGTTAAGGTGTTGTTAGGATTAAATTCATCCACATCGACAGCAAAGTGCTTAATATCATCGCCGCCCTCTTGGTATCCAATTGACTGAGTCGCACTGTTTAAGGCTATTTGCGTATTGGACCCTTCATCCAGATTGGCTTCGTTAAAGCTAATGCCTGTTATTGGTGTAATTTGAGGCGGAGCACCATCGGTAATTGATAAAGAAATTTGAACGCTGTCAGTATCG
>JYJN01000121.1 GCA_003263845.1 Vibrio aestivus
CAGATGGTGGCGATGGCGGTGATGGTGGTGACGTCTACATTGAAGCCGATGAAAACCTAAATACATTGATCGATTATCGCTTTCAGCGCTTCTATGCTGGTGAACGTGGTGAGAATGGTCGTGGCGGTAACTGTACAGGTAAGCGTGGTAAAGACAAAGTATTACGCGTACCTGTTGGGACACGAGCGGTCGATATTCACACCAATGAAATCGTAGCTGAAGTAGCTGAGCACGGTAAGAAAGTCATGGTGGCTAAAGGTGGTTGGCACGGGCTTGGCAACACGCGCTTTAAGTCTTCAGTAAACAGAGCACCACGTCAAAAGACATTAGGTACCAAAGGTGAAGTTCGTGAGCTTCGTCTAGAGCTATTGCTGCTTGCTGACGTAGGTATGCTGGGTTTACCTAACGCAGGTAAATCAACCTTTATTCGCTCTGTATCGGCTGCTAAGCCTAAAGTTGCTGATTACCCGTTTACTACGCTTATTCCAAGCCTTGGTGTAGTGAGTGTGGTTCCTGAGAAAAGCTTTGTTGTTGCTGATATTCCAGGTCTTATTGAAGGTGCTGCTGACGGTGCAGGCTTAGGTATTCGCTTCTTGAAGCATCTAGAGCGCTGTCGTGTTCTTCTTCATATGATCGATCTTATGCCGATTGATCAATCGGATCCGGTGCAAAATGCGTTAACGATCATTGATGAGCTTGAGCAGTATAGTGAGAAGCTTGCTGATAAGCCGCGTTGGTTGGTATTCAACAAAGTTGATCTGATGCCTGAAGAAGAAGCTAATGAGCAGATTCAGGCGATATTGGATGCGCTGGGTTGGGAAGATGAGTACTTCAAAATCTCTGCAATCAATAAGCAAGGCACCAAAGAGCTATGCTACAAGTTAGCAGACTTTATGGAGAATCTGCCACGTGAAGAAGAAGAGATTTCTGAAGAAGATAAAGTCGACTTCATGTGGGATGATTACCACAAGGATGCGATGAGTGGCGATAACGTCGTTACCGAAGATGATTGGGACGATGAAGACTGGGATGACGAAGAGGACGATGGCCACGTAGTTTACGTTCGTGAGTAATCCCTGCGCCGAAATTGAGCTTTGGAAAACCGCAATCATGGATTGCGGTTTTTTTGTGTCTAAATCATACATAACGCAATGAAGTTAGGGCAGAATAGAGTATTCATGCATTGGCTCATTGGAAGGAATCATGGCCTCGAAACAGCGTGAGATATCACGCCTTATTGCCCAAGCGGGACAAATGCTCTTAGCTCATGGCGCAGAAAGCACTTTGGTTGGCGACATTACTCGCCGTATTGGCATCGCCGCTGGCGTGGATGAAGTCGAAGTCTCTTTGTCAGCCAGTTCACTCGTCGTCACCACCGTTTATCAAGATCACTGCATTACTACGGCTAGGCGCAGCCCAGACCGTGGCATTAACATGCGAGTTATTACCCAAGTACAACGTATTTGCATCATGCTTGAAAAAGGCATATTGGATTACACACTGGCTCAGGTAAAACTCAATCAAATTAGCCCAGAGCGCTACAATCGTTGGTTGGTAGTGTTCATGATTGGTCTATCATGCGCCGCTTTTAGCCGATTAGCCGGAGGAGACTGGTCAGTATTTTCGATGACGTTTGTAGCGTCTTCTATCGGGATGATAGTCAGGCAAGAGATCGGTCATCGCCATTTCAATCCGTTGCTTAATTTCGCTGTGACTGCGTTTGTTACAACAGGCATCTCAGCCCACGCGGTCATGTACTCGATTGGCAATCAGCCACTATTGTTATGGCATCGTCAGTGCTCATGCTGGTTCCCGGCTTCCCATTGATCAATGCGGTGGCCGATATGATCAAAGGCTACATCAATATGGGTATAGCTCGTTTTGTTATGGCCAGTTTACTTACTCTGGCGACCGCTTTAGGTATTGTAGCGGCAATGAGCCTACTTGGTGTCTGGGGGTGGAGTGCATGATGGATCTAATTTTAGGCCTATTAAATGACATGTTGTTCGCCGCGATCCCAGCGGTAGGGTTTGCTCTGGTCTTTAATGTCCCTCAAAAAGCACTCATTTATTGTGCATTGGGAGGAGCGATCGGTCATGGTAGCCGCTACCTGATGATGCATTATGGCGTTCCAATTGAGTGGGCTACCCTTTTCGCCGCAACCATTGTTGGTATGATTGGGGTTCATTGGTCTCACCGATTCTTGGCTCACCCTAAAGTGTTCACGGTTGCTGCTTTGATTCCTATGGTACCGGGGGTATTTGCTTTCCGAGCGATGATTGCTTTGGTCGAGATTAATCACCAAGGCTATTCTCCAGAGCTGTTAGCGCATTTGATTGAGAACTTCTTAACAGCGATGTTTATTATTGCAGGCCTCGCTATTGGATTAGCGATGCCGGGCTTGTTATTCTACCGACGAAAATCGATTGTTTAGCGCATCGCGTAAGTTGCGTTTGAAAAGTGAATAGGACAGTGAATGATCATTAGTATGATTGCCGCAATGGCAGAAAATCGAATCATTGGTAAGGACAATCAGATGCCTTGGCACCTGCCAGCCGATTTTGGTTGGTTTAAGAAGTGTACATTAGGCAAGCCTGTGGTGATGGGGCGAAAGACTTATGATTCTATTGGTCGTCCGTTACCTGGTCGTCAGAATATCGTGATCTCGCGAGATGAGTCGTTGGAGATCGAAGGGGTAACGACAGTCACTTCTATTGAATCTGCGTTAGAGCTTGTTTCATCAGAGCCGGAAGTCATGATTATTGGTGGTGGTGCAATTTATCAAGCTTGCCTACCAAAGGCAGATAGGCTCTACGTTACCCATATTGACGCACAAATTGATGGTGATACTCAGTTTCCTCAGTGGGATGAATCGTTTAAAGAAACGTATTCGCAAACCTATGAGGCAGACGAGAAGAATGCTTACAACATGCGCTTTGTCGTTTTAGAGAAGTAATTAGATGAGCCACTCTCCTCAGAGTGAAAGAATTTTCTGTGTAAGAGTGGCTATGAACTCAACTTAAGGCATCTTGAGTGAAATATTGTTTGTCTTCCCATCTCAGCATCGTTAATTGTCCACCCCACACACACCCTGTGTCTAAACCAATAACGTCTTTATTCTCAAATCCTTTTAGGGCTGCCCAATGACCAAACAGAATAGTTTTCTCTATGTGTTTTCGCTCAGGGACCTTAAACCATGGTACTAGATTGTTATCTTCTACACTCTCAGGTGGAAGTTTACACGCCATATCCAATTCGCCATCAGAAAAACAAAAGCGCATTCGAGTAAATGCGTTAATGGTATAGCGATATCGCTCGATGCCTTTCAACTCCTTGTTCCAAAGAGCAGGTTGATTCTCGTACATGTTTTTTATCAACCAAGCCCAATCGTCACTT
The DNA here is from genome assembly GCA_003263845.1 of Vibrio aestivus. Taxonomy (GTDB): domain Bacteria; phylum Pseudomonadota; class Gammaproteobacteria; order Enterobacterales; family Vibrionaceae; genus Vibrio; species Vibrio aestivus. The sequence goes on from JYJN01000121.1 coordinate 3,397, forward strand.
TTTAAGACTGTTTCCACTTCCTCTGCACACTCTCGAGTTTGCTTAAGATCCCACTGAGGACTGATACCCGCATGGCAGATAAGAAACTCTTTATGTTCGGCTAAAATAGGTTGTTTGCGTAGCCAGTGGAGTAATTCGTCTCGGTCGGTCGCTTCGAAAATAGGAGCTGTTTTATCTTTATCTTTGACCTTGTGGACACCTAAGCCAACGGCAAGTAGGTGCAAGTCATGATTACCGAGGATTACCTTTGCAGCGCTACCTAGCGCTTTTACAAAACGAAGTGTTTCAAGAGATTTAGGGCCTCGAGCTACAAGATCACCTGTGATCCAAAGGGTGTCTTTGCTCTCATCAAACTCTGCCTTAGCCAGTAGAGCTTGAAGCTCATCAAAACAGCCTTGGATATCTCCAACTATATAGTTCGACACTGAATTTCCTAATTTTGAAGTACGAGAACAGAAAGTTAATTTAAAATGTTGGGCATGGCGAGGCGAAATGGTTCTATTTCAGCGATAAACTCTTTACCAGATTCATCATGCATAATGTATTGGCCTTGCATTACGCCAACGGGTGTCTCAATTGCAGTGCCGCTGCTATACGTGTATTCGTCACGCGCTTCAATAAAAGGCTGTTGGCCAACCACACCGTCGCCTTCGATGGAGAGTTGTTTGCCATTGGCGTCGTGGATCAGCCAGCGTCGACTGACAAGTTGAACGGTTTGAGAGCTGAGGTTTTTGATAGTGATAATATAAGCGAAGATATATCGATTGTTATCGGGTTCAGATTGCTCTTCAATGTACTTGGTGTGGACTTGAACTTTGATGCAAGGGGTAGATACATCCATGTGAACTCCTAAAACTCATCTTACCATTAAAATATAAAGCCTCTAGCTTATGAATGCTAGAGGCTTTAAAGATGGTTCTTTTTAAATTGATAACATGCTCAATTTAATCAAGATTTTCTACTATTTATGATTCGCATCGAGCCAGTTTGCCATCGCGACAAATTGCTCTAAAGTGATCTGCTCGGGTCTAGAGCCTGGATTCACGCCTAACTCTTCTAGAGTCTCGGCATCAAGCAGGCCTTTGTAACAGTTACGAACTGTTTTACGGCGCTGGTTAAAGCCTTCGCGGCATACGCGATCTAGCCACTTTAAGTTCGTTGCTGGATGCGGCAGCTCTTCGTAGGGTTCTAGGCGAACAACTGCAGAATCTACTTTTGGTGGCGGAACAAAAGCCGTTGGTGGCACTTCTAGTACTGGTGTGACTTTGCAGTAGTACTGCGCCATCACGGTCAGACGACCGTATGCTTTGCTACCTGGACCTGCCGCCAAACGGTTCACCACCTCTTTTTGCAACATGAAGTGCATGTCTTGAATATCTTTATGGAATTCAAATAGGTGGAACATTAGCGGAGTAGAGATGTTGTATGGCAAGTTGCCGAAAATGCGCAGTTTATTGTTTGGCTTCACTAGTTGAGTGAAATCAAAACGCATCGCATCACCTTCGTGGATGGTGAGTTTGTCAGCCAACTCGGGATGATTGCGAAGACGCTCTGCCAAATCTCTATCCAGCTCGATCACTGTGAATTTGTCGACTTCGCGGCCAACAGGTTCAGTAATAGCACCTAAACCGGGACCAATTTCCACTAAATTTTGACCTGGCTTTGGATTGATAGAAGAAACGATCCCATCAATAATGTAAGGATCGTTTAGGAAGTTTTGACCAAAACGTTTGCGCGCTTTGTGCCCTAAATGGACATCATTTCTCATAGTTATCTCGAATTCAGTGCTTAATTAACCGCTATTGAAAGTGTAGTTGTTTCGCTAACGTATTAATCAGTTTTCTTGTCTACTAACTCAATCGCATGAGCAAGTGCTGTTCTAAAGCTCCCTGTATCCGCAGTACCAGTTCCTGCCAGTTCCAATGCGGTACCGTGATCAACCGAGGTTCTGATAAAAGGTAGGCCAAGGGTGATGTTCACCGAGCGACCGAAACCTTTGTATTTTAGAACCGGTAGTACCTGATCGTGATACATGCCTAAAACCGCATCGGCTTCTTGTAGGTACTTTTCGCTAAAGATGGTATCAGCCGGTAATGGGCCAATTAAATTAATACCATCTCGTTGGCGTATCTTTTCTAAAGTAGGGGTAATGGTTTCAATTTCCTCTCTACCTAGGCAACCGTCCTCTCCTGCGTGTGGGTTGAGTCCACAGACATATATAGTCGGTTTGTCGATTGCAAATTTTTCCCGTAAGTCTTTATGGAGAATATCGATGATTTTCTCCAGTCTTTCCTCTGTCACTGCTTTGGATACATAAGCAAGAGGAATATGGGTGGTGACTAAGGCAACTCGAAGTCCTTCGGTGGCCAACATCATGACAACCAGTGGTGTATTGGACTTTTCCGCAAAAAACTCCGTATGACCACTAAAGGCAACCCCAGCACGATTGATCACACCCTTATGAACGGGGCCGGTGACAATAGCATCAAATTCACCATTCATACAGCCCAAAGCCGCTCTTTCGAGTGTTTTTAGTACGTAATGGCCGTTGCTCTCATCGAGTTGACCTGCAACTGTGGTTGTAGCTAATTCAATGTTGTCGACAATGAGCGTGCCCGCTTGTTGTGGTGTTGGCTCAGACTCAGCATCATAGTCAAGAAGGTTGACTGCGATACCTAGCTGTTTCGCCCGTGCTTGGAGCATTTTTTTGTCTGCGCACACAACCAGTTGGTGCGGCCAGTTTTCTGTCGATTGAGCCAGAACAAGGTCTGGCCCAATGCCCGCAGGCTCACCTGCGGTCACAACGATACGTTTAATCGTCATTTTGTGTTTCCTCGACAACTTCAACGAAAGCACTGGCTCGCAGTTCCTGCAACCAAGCGCTGGCTTCTTCGTTGAATTTGCGATTAAACAAAATTCGGTAAGCTTTGTTTTTCAAGGCTGAGTCTGTACGGTCAACTTCACGGCGATCCACCACCTCGACAATATGCCAACCGTGTACGGTTTTAAACGGCTCACTAATTTGGCCCTCAGGCAGAGTTTCCACTTGGTGCTTGAACTCTGGTACATATAGGTCTGGTGTTTGGTAACCCAATTCACCATTCTGTACGGCTGACCCTGGGTCTTGGCTGTACTGCTGAGCTAAATCGCCAAAGCTTGCTTCGCCTGCGTTAATACGACGAATAATGTCGTTGAGCTGCCTTTGTACGCCTTCATCACTTAGGATAAGCGTTGGCTTAATCAGAATATGACGAGCATTAACTTCAGTTACGGCTACTGTTTCTAAGCCTTTGACATCATCAATTTTTAAGATGTGGAAGCCGATGCCGCTTCTGAATGGCCCTATGATGGTGCCTTTGTTTTGTAGCTTGATTTGGTCGGCAAAAATGGTGGGCATCTCTTCTTTACGCATCCAACCCCAGTCACCACCCTCAAGTGCTTTAGGTCCTTTTGAGTAGGTGTAAGCCATCGTTGCGAAATCTGCACCGTCGTTGAGCTCTTCAACTAGACGATTGGCTTTTTCTTCAAGTTCGGACTTGTCTTCGCCGTCAATGTAGCGCAGTTGAATATGGCTTACTTTGTATTGAACTGTGGCATTAGTTTCTTGAGCAAGAATATCTGCTAGGTTATCAACTTCAGCAGGTAGAATATTGATACGGCGTCGAACCAATGCGTTACGTGCTTCACTTGCGGCCATCTCTTTACGAATTTGTTCACGAAAAGCGGGGTAGGTGAGGCCTTCTGCTGCGATTTCCGTTTGAAGCTCTTCAAGTGTTTGATCATTGTTTGAAGCGATCTCTTGTAGAGCTTGGTTCAAACTGTTGTCATCGATTCTAACACCAATGCGTTCTGCTTCCTGTTGCTGTAGCGTATCGATAATCAGCTTTTCAAGTACTTGCTCTTTTAGAATATCTTCGCTTGGTAGCGTTTGGCCACCTTGTCTTGCATTCGCGCGAAGTGTGATAAGTGAAGATTCAATATCACTTTGAAGTACCACACCTTCGTTAACAATGACGGTGACTTTGTCCAGTTCAACTGGGCAGCCTGCACTGTTGAAAAGCTGAAGGCGATAGCTATGCCCATTAAGTTCTTTTTCCAAGAGCTTTGTGCCCAAAAATTGGGTTTCCAAGAAATCATTTACTATCCTGTTTCTTTCTATTCTAGCTAACATCGAGCTAGCAATAATAAATTAGTTATTTAAGAAAAATGGTCGGCCGTATCCAAGCGCGTTACCTGCACTAGATACACCTGTTGCACCAGAGTCGGAACCTATACTGGTACCAAAACCAATGATACCGAAGTTAATACTTAGGTTGTTTTCATACACTGGGGTGGCGTTCGGGTTGGTTACAAAGTCTCCTTCCCAGCTTCGCAATTGGTTACTGTAAGTTAAGCCAACATACCAACAATGGTTGCGATAACGAATATTCGCCAACCACTCAAGCTCTTCATCTAGAGTCATATCATAAAAGTACTGAGCACTAGCATGCCATTTAGGTGATATTTGATAGGCTGAAAGTAAGCCAACCTGAGATATACCATCTTTAGTGATGCTAGATGTATCAAAGCCGACGGTTTCTTCAATATACTCTTTAGTGACATATCGGTAATTCGATTGAATGTAGCCGCCGTGGAAACGATACTCTAGTGCAGTATTACCTAATTGTACTTCACTGGTGTCAATGTCGTATTGAATACCGCCATGGAAGAACCAGTTGTCGTTATAGTTAAAGTCAGCCTCTACCGCCCATGCCGAGTAGTTCGAATTGCTATCTTCAGATGAGTTTATGTTTGACTGTTTATTATCTTTGTCGAAATAGAAAATTTGCCCAAAGGAAATATTTAAACGCTCGCGATAGCGCTCATCAAAAAAGCGTGTAGAAGCTCCATAGCTAAACTGATTTGCTGCTGCTATTTTATCAACGCCGCTGTATTTTCGACTGCGGAACAAGCCGTAGTAGTCGGTTTGGAGCAGCGTAGTATCATAGTTGTAGATGTCGCTTTGATCTTGCTCTGGTACGTAAACATATTGAATCTGTGGTTCAAGAGTTTGAGTGTAACTGTCTAAAATGATGGTGTCTCGCTCTAAAACAACACCAGCATGGCTTCTGAACTCAGGAATTACACGGGTTACAGACTCCTGAAGGTCGAACCCTTCAAACTGTGATGAGCTGAGATCTAAATCACTTAGATCTTGTTGATAGTAAGTACCTAGCAACCGGGCTTCAGTCGTCCAACTTCCCCAAGTAGTACCAATAGGAATGGTAAGGCCCGGCTCTACGTGAACACGTGTCGCTGACGGGTTGTTAGGGTTATCGGTTTCAAATCGTGAAATATGACTTACGAAGTCAAAATCGAGGTAGCGCATTAACTCTGGAGCGTAGTAGTTAAAATCAAGCTGGGGCATTAAACGATATGGCTGATTCCCTTCGGAAAGCACCTGGAAGTCACGCACTAAAAGCGAGCTGTCCCAGCTTTGTGAACGGTACGTAAGTTGACCTTCTTGAATTAGTTGACCATCTTCACGGTTACCAATACCGGATGATACGTCAGAAAAATAGCTTATATCGCTGACTTTAGAGTAATCAACTTCAAGTTTCCAAGCTTCTTGAAAAATACCATTATGGGTGTATTGTACGCCCCAACGATCCCCTTTTTCAGGGTACTTCTTATCATCAGGTAGGTATTCAGACTTAATTTCACCGTAACCAAAGTCAGACAGGTAGCGGAATTTTGAATCAAGCTGAGCTCCCCGCTTTTCCATATATTTTAGGTTGGTTTCTAAATCATAATTTGGCGCAAGATTCCAATAAATAGGTACTTCAAATTCAAAACCATCACTCGAGCCGTAGCCAACAGTTGGATATAGGAACCCAGTTTTACGAGTGTCGCCAATTGGTACCGTTAAGAACGGTAAGTAAAATACAGGTACACTTTGAATCTCAAAGCGGGGGTTGTAAAAAGTAGCTTCTTCAGCTTCTTGGTCGATATCGATGCTAGTTGCGCGTAGTCGCCAAGAATTATCTCCTTCGGGACAAGCAGTTAACGAGCCATCCTCTATTTGATAGAAGGTTTTACCTGTTTTAGTAATGAGAGCGGCGTCACCACGCCCCGGCTCACATAGAAAGTGATAATCTGTGTTTTCCATGATGAGCAAATCATCATTGACGTGATTGGTTGCTTTATCTGATATGGTTTTAAATTCGCCGTCGCTGAAGTTCACGTTTCCTTCTGCAACGATAATGTTATCTACTTGGTGTAGAGTCACATTGTCAGCGATCAAGCGCTTCTTACCTTGGGTAACAACGACTTCACCAGTGTAGACTGCTTTATCACCATTGAGCGCTTCCAAGTCGTCAGCTTCAACGTTAATCGGTAGTTGGTTAGCGTTTTCTACCTCGGGCTCATTGACCAAGCATTGGTCAATAGGGTCTAATATTGCACATTGGCCAATGGTTGGCATTAATTGAACGTTCTCGTCCAATAGTTCTTCCGCTTGAATTTGATGAGCTAGCAGTATTGCACCTATGGATGCAGCTAACGCGGTGCGAGGAAAACGTGACATCGAGTTTTACTATCCTGTTGAACTTGATTGAATGGTCCATCAATGACCATTCTTAAAGAAAACGGCCTTTATCATAAAGGAAATTGACGGCTCCGGCACTATCAGACCGCGCTAGCGTCAAAAAATTCATAGATTGAGAGCACAGAATGCATATTTTTGGCAAAATCCTTGGCATCTTTTTTGGTTTCCTCTTTGGTGGCCCGTTAGGCGCACTGCTGGGTTTGTACCTAGCCATAAGTTTGACAAAGCGCGTCGCCTAGCCAGAGCTGGCTTTAGCACGGGCTCGTTTGGCTCTGGCCCAAGTCAAGCAGAGATGCAGCAAGAGTTTTTTAAGTCTGCATTTGCTGTGATGGGGCACGTTGCTAAGGCGAAAGGCCAAGTAACAAAACAAGAAATTGAACTTGCCACGACCATGATGGAGCGCATGAATCTGCATGGTGAGCACAAAGTGGCCGCGCAGAATGCCTTTCGTGAGGGTAAAGATTCGGGATTCCCGTTAGAAGATGTGCTGAATAAAGTTCGGATTTCTTCTGGTGGACGTTTTGATTTATTGCAGTTCTTTTTAGAGTTACAAATTTCAGCCGCGTTTGCTGATGGTTCAATACACCCTAGTGAGCGTTCTGTTCTACACAAAATTGCGCAAGGCTTGGGGTTTTCTTCTCAACAACTGGAACAGCGCCTCCATATGCAAGAAGCCGCGTTCCGCTTTCAACGTGATGGTGGATTTAGCGGACAGTCGGGTAGTCAACAACATCATTCAGGGGGAAGCTGGCAACAGGCTTCTCAGACCAATCATTTAGCCGACGCTTATGAGATTTTGGGTGTGAGTGAAAATGCAGACAGTAAAACCATCAAGCGCGCCTACCGCAAACTGATGAATGAGCATCACCCAGATAAGCTGATTGCTAAAGGTTTGCCACCTGAGATGATGAACGTGGCGAAAGAGAAGTCGCAAGAGATTCAGAATGCCTACGACTTAATCAAAAAAGTAAAAGGCTTTAAGTAGTATTTCGAGCAACAAAAAAGGCGAACACTTCAAGATAGTGTTCGCCTTTTTTTTGTTTCTTGAGGCTGATTTTTGCGTGTCCAGCTACTTATTTGCGTACAGCAATCGCCTCAATCTCAATGCCAACATCTTTAGGCAGACGAGCCACTTCAACGCAAGAACGTGCAGGGTAGTGAGCCACTTTGTGCTCGTCAAAAAATGCGCCGTACACTTCATTGACAGTACCGAAATCATTTAGGTCTTTCACAAATACCGTCATTTTAACGATGTCAGAAACGGTCAGGCCTGAAGATTCAACAACGGCTTTTACGTTTTCTAGCGACTGACGAGCTTGCTCAGCGATATCTGAAGAGACTTCGCCTGTTTCTGGGTTTACTGGGATCTGGCCAGAAGTCATTACCATGTTGCCTAGGTCAACACCTTGAATGTAAGGGCCAATTGCTGCTGGAGCTGAATCTGTGTGAAGTACTTTAGTCATGATTAATTATTCCACATTTGTCTGGGATAGAAAGTGAACTCAGTTTGCCGCTAAACAATAAGCAGGTAAAGAGGCATTTCGATAAACATAGGATTTTGGCGGCGCAAACAAAAACACCTCACAAGAGTGAGGTGTTTTTTGTCGTTAAAATAAGCTTAGCGCTCAGTTACGATTTCTCGATCGAACACTTTCTCGCAGTATTTACATTTAAGGCGAATATCCTCGCCTTTCTCGAATACTTTGAAGCTACTTTCTACAGGTTCGTTGTGCGTAATACAGTTGGTATTGGGGCATTCAAATACATCATTAATCTGATCAGGTAGATCAAGCGGCAGTTTTTTCACCACTTCATAATCTTCAATTTGGTTTACCGTTGCATGTGGTGCGTAGAGAGCTAACTTGCTAGCCTGTTCTTCGCTAATGAAGATGTTCTCAATTTTCAGTAGATCTTTAGAGCCAAGCGCCGAAGACGGTAAGTTTAGGCCAATGGTGACACGCTGCTGAGAGTTGTGCATATCAAACAACTTAAGCACTTTAATACCGATTTGAGCAGGAATGTGGTCGATAACCGTACCATTGCGAATCGCTTCAACCTGCAGTTGAGTCTCTTTACTCATAATGATATTCCTCTCTTAAAGTGTTTCGTTTAGAACAAGCGCAAGTAACGCTTCACGAGCATAAACACCGTTCTCCGCTTGCTGGAAATAGTAAGCATGAGGTGTTTTGTCGACATCAATAGTAATCTCATCAACGCGTGGAAGCGGGTGAAGTACCTTAAGATTTTCGCGCGCGCCTTGAAGTAAGCTCGCAGTCAAAATATAGGCAGATTTGATGTGTGCGTATTCAGACTCGTCAAAACGCTCTTTTTGAACTCGAGTCATGTAAAGCACATCCAGCTCAGGAATGACTGGTTCCATATCCGTATGCAAGCTGTATTCAATACCTGCTTCGTCGAGCTCTTCACAGATATAATCTGGCATCGCGAGCGCTTCTGGTGCAATGAAGTAGAAGCGAACATTGTTAAATTTAGCTAGTGCTTGGGTCAGTGAATGCACCGTACGGCCATATTTTAGGTCGCCGACAAATGCCACGTTCAGGTTATCCAAACGGCCCTGAGTTTCAGCGATTGAAAACAGGTCAAGAAGGGTCTGAGTTGGGTGTTGGTTAGCACCATCACCGGCATTGATAACAGGAACGCCGTTAGAAAACTCTGATGCTAACCTTGCAGCGCCTTCTTGAGGATGACGCATTACAAACGCATCAACGTACGACGAGATTACCTGCACCGAATCAGATAGAGTTTCGCCTTTTTTGGCCAGTGATGTATTACCACCGCTGTCGAAGCCAATGACGTCACCACCGATACGCTGGATGGCGGTTTCGAAAGAGAGGCGAGTACGAGTAGAAGGTTCAAAGAAGCAACTAGCGACAACTTTGTTCTTTATCAGTTCTGGTTGCGGTTTCGCTTTTAGCTGACCGGCGGTATCGACAATGAGTTCCAGCTCTTCACGAGAAAGCTCTGGAATAGAGATGATGTGCTTCTGGTAAAGCGAGTTTGCCATGGTCGTCTTCCCTATTTTGGTTTACTTGGAGCCATAAAAAAGCCCCCCTTAGTGGGAGGCTTTAAAAATCAATAGAGATAGAAAAGATAGCCATTAAGCACGATAGCTTAGTGATTCGAGCGCGCAGTGTAGAGCACAACAAACGTGGCATTAGTTTCTATCTCCAGACAAATTGCCGAGCATTATACTCTGAAGAAGTGAGAGCGCAAGCGATTACATCAAGGTTTAAACACGCAATTAAATGGCTATATTTCGCGATTAACTACCTAGCGTTGCAACCATCACTGCCTTGATTGTGTGCATGCGATTTTCTGCTTCATCAAACACAATTGAGTAGTCTGATTCGAACACATCCTCTGTCACCTCTAGGCCATTCATGCCGTACTTTTCAGCCACTTCTTTACCGATTGTGGTCTCATCGTTATGGAAAGCAGGTAGGCAGTGCATGAACTTAACATCAGGGTTCCCCGTTTTTTGGATCGCGTCCATGTTGACTTGATATGGCGTCATCATCGCAACACGCTCATCCCAAGCTTCTGGTGCTTCGCCCATCGAAACCCAAACATCGGTGTAGAGAAAATCACAGCCATTAACACCTTCATCGACATTTTCAGTCAAAGTGATTTTGGCACCTGTCGATTGAGCGATCTCTTGGCAAGTCGCGACGAGCTCTTCTTCTGGCCAGAAAGCCTTTGGTGCGACAAGGCGAATATCCATACCCATCTTAGCTGCACCCACCATCAGTGAGTTACCCATGTTGTTGCGCGCATCACCAAGATACGCAAAGGTAATTTCGTGAAGTTGTTTGCCTTTACCATGTTCTAGCATGGTGAGGAAGTCAGCGAGAATTTGGGTTGGGTGGAACTCATCAGTCAAACCGTTCCAAACTGGGACACCTGCATGCGCGCCAAGCTCTTCGACGATCTCCTGACCAAATCCACGATACTCGATACCATCGTACATTCTGCCAAGTACACGGGCGGTATCTTTCATCGATTCTTTATGACCGATTTGTGAGCCCGATGGACCAATGTAAGACACTTGAGCACCTTGATCGAAGGCAGCAACTTCAAATGCACAACGAGTACGAGTAGAGGCTTTCTCGAATATTAAGGCGATGTTTTTTCCAACCAAACGTTTTTGTTCCACGCCTGCATATTTAGCCTTTTTCAGATCGCGTGATAGGTCGATCAAAAACTGAATTTCTTTTGTAGTAAAATCAAGGAGTTTTAGAAAATTACGGTTACGTAGGTTGAACGCCATAGTGAAGTCCCTAGTCAAAGTGCTGCTTAAGGGACTAGTAAAACACAATAAAGGGTGTTTTGTGAATATTTATTTTAAAAAATAAGCGAGATATGAATTATATCTCGCTTTTTGTGACTATAAATTCTCTTCAGCAAACTCAGCTAAGCGACTGCGAACCACGCCATTGAGGTGGATGTTGGCACTACCTTCAAAGTTCTTGAAGCGCTCAACCATGTAGGTCAAACCTGATGTTACAGGGGTGAGATAGTGGGAGTCTATTTGCGCCAAATTACCCGAACAGACGATCTTGGTGCCTTCACCACAGCGAGTGATGATAGTTTTGATTTGAGATGCGGTTAAGTTTTGACACTCATCGAGCAACACAAAGGCATTTTGAATCGAGCGCCCACGCATGAAGTTGATCGACTTAAACTGAATATTGGCTTTATCGCAAATGTACTTGAGTGAGCCTTCCGTGCAGTGATCGTTCTTATGTAGCGCTTCTAAGGTGTCGGTAATCGCGGCTAACCAAGGCAGCATCTTCTCTTCTTCCGTACCCGGAAGGAAACCAATTGATTCACCAATATCGGGCGTATTTCGAGTGACGATAATTTTATCGAACATTCCACGCTCAATGGTTTGCTCTAAAGCCGCCGCCATCGCTAGTAAGGTTTTACCACTACCAGCTGCGCCGGTTAAGATGACTAAATCTATATCAGGGTCGAGTAGTGCATCAAGTGCCATCCCTTGGTAAACGTTCTTAGGGGTAATGTCCCACGCCCGTCGATGCATCATGCGTTCGCGGCTTAAATCACGAAGAGTGATGGATTCGGAGTTGATTTCCTCAACACGAGCGGCAAAGTCGCTTTCCTCATCGATGATGTATTGATTGATAAATGTCGGCTCAAACGGTTCGCGGTTGAGGGTGTGGAACGTTTTCCCTGCTAGAGTGCGGCTTTCGACTTCTTCCACACCTGACCAAAATTCGCCTTCACACTGTTGGAAGCCTTTGGTGAGGTATTGCACATCGTCTATCAGCTGGTCTGTGCGATAGTCCTCCACAAAGCGAACACCCGCGCCTTTAGCACGCAGACGCATATTAATATCTTTGGTGATGAGAATGACTTCTCGTGGTGCGCGTTTGTTTTGCAAATAGAGCACAGCATTGAGAATACGGTTATCTCCCTCTTTGTCTGCAAAGGCTTTGACCGTTTCAGTTAGTTCGAAATCAGCCAAAATTGAGATGGTTCCTGATACAGGTTGGTCGGTGAATGGAATCCCTTCAGATATTTCATCGGGAGTGGCATCTCGGAAAAGATCTTCAAGAGCACGAATAGCAACGCGAGCATCACGTGCAACGTCGCGTTTACTGTCTTTGATTCGGTCGAGTTCTTCAAGGACGGTCATTGGGATGACCACATCGTGTTCTTGGAAAGAATAGATAGCAAGAGGTTCGTGTAGAAGGATGTTGGTATCAAGTACAAACAGTTTCCGATCAGTATCGCCCATAAACGTCTCCTTGCCGCAGTGCGGCTAGCGTAG
>JYJN01000123.1 GCA_003263845.1 Vibrio aestivus
CCTTAGAAGAATAATTCTCAAGAATGGGGCTATAGCTCAGCTGGGAGAGCGCCTGCCTTGCACGCAGGAGGTCAGCAGTTCGATCCTGCTTAGCTCCACCATCTTGAATTCCTCCACGGGAATTAAAACTAATGTGGGCGATTAGCTCAGTTGGGAGAGCACCTGCCTTACAAGCAGGGGGTCACTGGTTCGAGCCCGGTATCGCCCACCATCTTTAAGCACTCTTGCGAGAGTTTTTAAAAATGGTTCATTAGTTTGAATC
>JYJN01000124.1 GCA_003263845.1 Vibrio aestivus
TTCTAAACCTAATCAATCTGTGTGAACACTCATCGCAATAATCATCGTATAAGGAGGTGATCCAGCCCCAGGTTCCCCTAGGGCTACCTTGTTACGACTTCACCCCAGTCATGAACCACAAAGTGGTGAGCGTCCTCCCGAAGGTTAAACTACCCACTTCTTTTGCAGCCCACTCCCATGGTGTGACGGGCGGTGTGTACAAGGCCCGGGAACGTATTCACCGTAGCATTCTGATCTACGATTACTAGCGATTCCGACTTCATGGAGTCGAGTTGCAGACTCCAATCCGGACTACGACGCACTTTTTGGGATTCGCTCACCATCGCTGGTTGGCCGCCCTCTGTATGCGCCATTGTAGCACGTGTGTAGCCCTACTCGTAAGGGCCATGATGACTTGACGTCGTCCCCACCTTCCTCCGGTTTATCACCGGCAGTCTCCCTGGAGTTCCCACCCGAAGTGCTGGCAAACAAGGATAAGGGTTGCGCTCGTTGCGGGACTTAACCCAACATTTCACAACACGAGCTGACGACAGCCATGCAGCACCTGTCTCAGAG
>JYJN01000125.1 GCA_003263845.1 Vibrio aestivus
TCATCGCCATCCACTGCGGTGAATACGATATCTTTAGTAATGGTTTCATTCACGCTGTGGTCAATATCGCGCGCCACATCAAAACCAAATGAGCCATCACGAGAAATAGTTAACACGCCTTCATCAAACTCAAAGGTTTGTGCCACATCCGCATCCAGGCTTGTGTTTAGAGTGAAGCTCACCCCACCATAGGTAAACGCCGTAACGCTTGAACCATCAGCACCTTGGCTTGTGAAAATGTCGTGGGATACCGTCTCTGTTCCTGCCACTGTTGGCTCAGTCAGTGAGAAAGACTCGCCAGCCAACTGATGATCATCATCTTGCACCACAATATTAATCTGCGCAGCCGTCGAATCTTGCTCTCCTGAAATAGTAGAGCGGTCTCCATCTGAATCCACTGCGTATACAGGTAAGCTAATGGTTAATTGAGTCTCTTCTGCGTCTTTATGTTCAAGCGGCTTTAACAGCGTGAACTCGTATTCACCCAACGTTGGCGTATCTAACGCGACGTTAAACACCGCTTGCTTGGCACCATCGACTTCTATAAAGCCTT
>JYJN01000126.1 GCA_003263845.1 Vibrio aestivus
CCCGCCCGTAGAGGTCGTTACCGATTTCCAAGTGTCTTTAGTGTCCTTCCATCCCCAGCTTTGAAGCACTCGGAAAGCTTCTTCGACAGTCAGAAGCATAGTTTCGGTATGGTTGCGGGATAACAGCCCTCTTAGCTCTTCATCAGGAAGCTCTCTGGTGTTTATATACTCACCATTAATGAAGTCGTAGGGCGGCCAGTACATATTATCAGGAGCAATGTTAGCTACTGTATCTTGTTTTACAGGTTTGCGTCGGGAAGTCGATTTTTTTAAAGGTGGTAAAAACCCTTTGCCAACACCCGGGGTTATGCGGCCTGCTTGGGCTTCATTCTGGTATGCTATTGATGTATTTGGGAAAAATGTCTCTGTATCGGCATCAGATTTGCAAGTTTGTGATGCTTTCGTCTCTGCTTCACGTGCCATAGAGTTTTCCGGAAAGATACTACTTGTCTTGCTCATCTAGTTTGTTCTCCGTTATGTTTTTCGTAGTATCATGCTTTCGTGAAAACAATGTTGTCTAAAGTTATAGTTATTTTGACTGAATACGTCTGTATGTGCTTGAGATCCCAATAATATGTGGCTTCTGTGCTCCATAATTTTGAGTGTTAGACGTATATCAAATGTTCACAAGGTAAGTTTGGAAGAGGAAAGTGCATTCGGAACCCAAGAATATTTGTTCTTCGAAATTATCTGCGTTAACAGATAAGGAGAGAACTGAATTGTATGGAATTAATCGATTCAGATATCTCAAGTCACCACTTAACGATCCCCAACGTAACCTTTATACCTCCAACTAACGTTGAGCCACCGTAATCTTTTGCTAAGGGTAGTAGGGTATTATGAAAACCTAGGTTTGGGAAAGTCGATTAGACTTGGGCTATGGTTTCTTTGCTTAAGCCATTAGTATTGTCTATGAGTTCACTATCGAAACAAGAATATGCAGATTCGATCCATCACTTGGCAAGATGCCTCCCAATCCGACACACCGTACTATGGCCCAATAAAGCCATCGAGTTTTGCAAAGTTGAAGGGGATGATCACGCTAACCATTACGGCGCTTTTGTTGATCAAACTCTTGTGTGCGTTGCTTCAATCTATATAGAGGAAAGGGGCGATGGGCGAACGGCACGCTTAAGAAAGTTTGCGACTTTACCTCAATACCAAGGGCAGGGGATTGGCAGTAAAGTGATTGAGCATGCCATTACACAGCTTAAGGCAGAGCAAGTAGCGTGCTTTTGGTGTGATGCTCGAACTAGTGCACTAGGCTTTTATCAACGATTTGGGCTTGAGGTAGAAGGCGATGAGTTTGATAAATCAGGCGTGAAGTATTTCAAGATGTCAGTTGAGTTGTAACAACTGACCTAGAAGGAATTGCAAGTTTTTGATTGAAACAAAGCTTGTAAGCATTCTGGATTAATTTATGTTATGAATGATTAACTTGAAAATAACGCCGCGTAGAACAGCAATTTTGTACAAAAAAGCTTAGACCTATGATGGTTATGTAGAGTCAGGAAGGGAAGCCATTGAGTAAGGAAAAAGCCAAATACACAGTATCCAGTGCCTTAGAAGGCATTGAAATTGTGTCGGCCGAGTATGAAAAGCAGTCGTTTTCCAAGCACGTCCATGAAGGCTATACCATTGGCGTTATCGAGGAAGGTGCACAACGTTTTTTTCGAAGTGGTTCGAACCACGTTGCAGGTGAGAGCAGCATTATTTTGGTTAATGCTGATGACGTTCATAACGGTGAATCAGCGACCGTCGATGGGTGGAAATACAAGGCTATTTACCCAACCCCGGAGCACTTTGAACGCATATCGCAAGACCTGCTTGGTAGCACCAAACTCACACCTTATTTCAAAGATTCCGTGATTAATGACTCTCGATTGGCAGACCAATTGAGATTGATCTTCGATCAGATTGAAAACAATGCACCGAAGCTGCTGGTGGAAAGCCTGCTCTACAGTACCTTGATGTCATTGGCAACTCAGTATGGCCGCAGTATCGATATTCCCAAGGACAAAAGCACTAGCCAGAAAGGGCTGCAAATGGCGAAGGAATATTTGGACGAATACCCGCAACATGATGTGAGCTTAGAGCGCTTAGCTCAAATTGCGGGGTGCACTAAGTTCCACTTTGTTCGTCAGTTTGGCAAAGCGTTTGGCATCTCCCCTCATGCTTATCAAGTCCAAGCGCGATTGCTCAAAGCCAAGGTGCTGTTAAAGGCGGGAACGTCGATCGCTGATACCGCTACCGACTGCGGATTTCACGATCAAAGCCATCTAACCAGACACTTTAAGCGTGCCTTGGGGACGACACCTAAGCGCTTTCAACAGCAAGCAAGTTTGTACAAGAACTAACACCACTCATTGCTTAGCCTAAAGACTCATTAGTACAGAGTTAAAAAGAGCTAGGCTATGAAAAACAGACTTCAACCAGAGATCACCGTTCCCATTTCATCTTCCCCTTCTTCATCCTCAATGATAGGGCGAGCAACGCTGGACGTACTTCCATTGTGTATCGCTGTCGCGCCTTGGGGAGTGTTGTGTGGCTCAATAGCCATTCAAGTTGGCCTTACGCCGCTTCAAGCACAATTGATGTCATTACTGGTCTTCGCAGGGGCAGCGCAATTGTCTTCATTGTCGCTGGTTGGCGCGGCAAGCGGTTATTTGCCAATTCTTTCCTCAACCTTTGTGATTAGCTCACGTCATTTACTCTATTCTGCAGTATTTCAAAACCAAATTCGTACATTGCCTTGGTACAAACGAGTCGGTTTTGCTTTTTTCCTTACAGATGAAATGTTCGCCCTCACTGAGTCCTATATGGATAGGTATAAACAGTTTAAATACGTGTATGCGCTCAGTACTGGGGTAGTGTTTTATTTAATGTGGAATTTGTCTACGTTTGCCGGTGTCATGCTAGGCAGCCATGTGGAGGGTTTAGAACATCTTGGATTGGAGTTTGCGATAGCGGCGACATTTATTGCCATTGTGATTCCGTTGATTAAAGACTTATCACTGTTGATTTCAGTGGTTGTGAGTGGCTTGACAATGCTTCTGCTAGAGATGGTTGATTTTGAGATGTCGCTAATTGTTGCAACTGTGATGGGCATGGGTGCGGGTTATTTGTGTCAAGGGTGGAGGAAGAAATGATGATGGTAAATATCTATGTACTAATCTTCTTGATGGCGGCGATTACATTCAGTTGTCGATACCTGTTCCTAATGCGTAAGTGCCCGATTGTATTGAGCAAAAAAGCGCGAAAAAGTACTGGAATACACAGCGCCTTCGGTGCTGACCGCCATGTGGGTTCCTATCGTCTTTTTTGGACATGAAACAACTCAAGATCAGTTTGTCACCAGCCCATTTTTGTATTCGGGACTTGTTACTTTGTTCGTCGCAGCGAAAGTAAAAAATACACTGTTTGTCGTGACTATAGGAATGGGCGTGTTTGGTTTGCTGAGCGTGTTAACTTGAGGCAAGTCGATTTTCGAATCTGGATTGAAGAGTATGCAATAGATCTCCAGTCATGAAAAAAAGCCGCTACGAAGTAGCGGCAACGGAGGGTGGACATTATTATTATGGTTGAAATTTGTTTGTGGCCTTACAGGCGAATGTTGGTTCTTAGGCCTAATAAGTAATCTGTCGATTACAGGTTGAGTCATTTGGGCGTCAACGGTGAAGGTTAATCATGGTAAAGCTTTTATTGTAGATTATAACCACAGCCTCAGCGTGGCTAAGTGCGCTTTGTGACACTTTGAACGTACTCACATTCAAATACGGAATTTTTGATGATTGAAGTGTTATCAAAAGTAGTCCACTGCGTGATCTGGCTCGGTGGATAAGGTTTGACCAATAGAATTGTCACTATAATTGACTGCTAAAGTGCCTCAAGATGTTAATCTGCCATTGAAATGTAATGAATTTAATAAGTTGAGTCGTATTGTTGAGTGTCATTGCCTAGGAAATAGTGTCAGCCATAAGGGGCGATGCTTCATAGGTTTCATTCATTGATATGGCGTGTTTTGCTTCTCTTTGGTTGCTTTAATTCCTGTTGCTTCTACTCCCTTAAATTGCTTTCGGCTGGCTTCATTCATCGACATGGAGAGCCTATGAATTCGATTATCTTACTTGCTTCAATATTACTCACTGGCCTTGCTGCGACCTTTTTTGCACCGCTGCAGAGTTTGTATCTTGTGACTCAGATGGATGTGCCATCTCAATACGTTGGGGTTTACTTTTTCCTTGGTACGATTCTGAGTATCTTTTTAAGCCAGCGGGTCGCGACGTATTCCGATAAACGAGTTAGCCGACTTCCTCTCATTCGAGGTTTAAGTGCGATGGGCGTGGTGTCGATGCTCATTTTCGCGTATTCCACCAACCTCTATGTGATCATTACGACTGGATTTTTAGGCGTGAGTTTTGCTGTTGCTGTTGCGCCTCAGCTGTTTGCCTACGCGAGAGAGTCTTACCGAGGGGATAAAGGCGATGTGTTTATGTCTTGGGCAAGGGCAATGATTTCAATCGCTTGGGTAATTGGCCCTCCACTGTCATTCAGTGTTGTCTCTTTTGTTGACTACTCGACTGCATTCTTGATTTCGGCGGGTATGTATTTATGTGTGCTGCTCCTCAGTTTTACCATGATTGGCGAAGTGAGACAGCGCACAAATGATGAGGTTCAAGAAGAGGAGCAAGAGGAAGGCGATGCTCCATTTTGGACAACCAATGTGGTATTGGTGAGTTTGGGCTTTTGTTTGTTCTACCTTGCACTCAATGCCTATATGCTGGCTTTTCCTATCTATATGGTTGAGTACTCGGTGAGTCGGAAGCCTCGGTGGGTGGCGTTTTCTCGTTAACTGCGCTGATTGAAGTGCCTGCCATCATTTTATGTGGGTATCTGATCAAACGGGCAGGGAGCCTTAATTTGGTGGTGCTCGCGTCGGTTGCGTTGTGCGCATACCTCACAGGCGTCGTGTTCGCACAATCTTACATGACTATCTACTTCTTAGTACCGTTGGCGGCTTTGGCCGTGGCGCTCAATTCGAGTGCAGGCCTAGCTTACTATCAATCGCTGACTGATAGCCGATTAGGTTACGCGAGTACGGTCTACAATAATGTGATTCGCTTTGGTATGGGTGTGGGTTCTTTGGTGTTTGGCCTGTCGGGTTACTTCGATTTGGTTTTTAGTTTGAAATTTGGTGCCGTGTGCGCGTTGCTCTCATTCTTACTTTTGATATTTTCTGTCAGATACAAGCGACAAACACCGTTGGCTGTGGAGAATTAAGCACTGTTCGTATAGCAGCCGTTGACAGATAGATGAGTAACTGGTTTTATAGCTGTATGAAAAGTAAACGCGTCACCTTCACCCAACACATTATCATCACTCGTTAGAGTGGTGGGGTAGGCGCTTTCGCAAAGTTTAATCAACCCACCTCAAAAGGTGGGTTTTGTTTTTCCTCCTTTTGAAAAATTTTCAAGGAGTCGAACATGAAAAAAGTCGCGGTTTTCGGTAAACCTGGTAGTGGTAAATCCGTTCTAAGCAAAAAGCTAGCTAGCGCATTAGATATACCGCTTCATCCTCTTGATACGCTTGTCTTCGCCCCTAATGGTGAGCCTTTAACGAGGGAAGAACTTCAATCCAGTCACGATGATATGTTGGCCACGCCCAGTTGGGTCATCGATGGGTTAGGCCCGCTTGGCCTTTTCCAACAACGTTTGGAAGCGGCAGACACACTTATCTACATCGATCTTCCTTACCTGACCAGTTACTGGTTTGTCACCAAGCGTTTACTTAAGTCTCTATTTGTTCATCCAGAAGGGTGGGCAAAAGGTAGTAATGTATTGAAAGGGGCCCTGCAAAGTTTTCGATTCCTGAAATTGAGCCCAACGTTTTGGAATGATGAGTTCACAGTACGCCTGGAGGAGCTAAGCAAAACCAAGCAGGTACACGTGATAAAAAGCGCAGCAGAGTTAGATTGCTTTGTTGAGAGTATTGTCAAACAAGGGCGATGAGTTATCGCCGCTTAGCTCATATATATAGCCTCTGGTAAATTACTATTGTGATTCAGAGGCTTATTTCTTAAACCATCCCACTGAAGCGCAGCGAATCTTGCTTGACGAGCTTCTCTCTACCTAACCTGCCTGAAATAAAAGTGTGTATTAACATTTTGGCAACCTGATTGTTAAGCCAGATTAGGATGCACAGTGCTAACGATTCTGTAACAAAATGAAGACCCGCTGAAAAAGTACGCGGCTTTTTTGCGCTAAGCGACAGTTGAGTTGACTGGTCAAATAAGGGGCATTTTTACGCAATACTTAGACTAAAAATATAACAAACGCTTACATAATACGCTTATTTAAGAGTGTGGTTTAGTTATTGGTATAGAATGAATTAATAAGTGCGGAAATTACCACAATAAATATACTGAATTAATTTTAATTAAGAATAATAACCTTACTAATCTTGTATGGATTAAGGTGTATATATGAAAATGTAAACCTTAATAAATGAGTGGTTTATTGCTAACTGTTGAGTGAGTAGTTTATAACTCATTGTTTTAGATGGACTTTAATTTTCTGGTGGACGGAGCTTAAAATAAAAACTTGTTTTTATTATGGGAATATTATTCCATCATGTTAATGTGGGTTTAAAATAGCAAGTCGATCAAGTTAGAAATTTGATTCTTAATTTTGAGCTTTTGGTTTTCTAATTGAGTATATATGTGTATAAAGTTACCCAAATTTTATTATCGCTACTCAATAATACATGAGTTAAATGATAAATAAATGTTAATGTGATATTTATTTATTGTTACTCCTTAACTTTAGGTTATGCATTTAATTGAGTGCGGGTGAAGTTTTACATCATCTAACCCAACTTTTTGTCTGCGATCTTTTTCTTTACGTAAAGTATCCAGGGAGGACAAATGAACTTTAAATGTAACTTCAAAGTTGCACTAGCCATAGTGTCCGTGGTGACACTTGTTTTTTTCGGCTGGCTCTTTAGTACTGACATGGTGTTGTTTGATCCCAAAGGCCCAATTGGAGAGGCTCAGGAATCGTTAATCATCATCTCAGTCATTCTTATGGCTATCATCATAGTCCCAGTACTGCTTATGTCGGTGTATTTCCCATATAAGTATCGTCATACGAACAAAGAGGCCGAATACAAGCCTAACTGGGAACATTCCACCAAGATCGAAGTGGTCGTGTGGGCGGTTCCGTGTCTCATTATTTTGGCACTGGGTTGGCTAACCTATAAGACTTCTTTCTCTTTGGATCCCCGTGAAGAGATCGTCTCAGACAAAGACCCAATGACAATTCAAGTCGTGGCAATGAACTGGAAGTGGTTGTTTATCTATCCAGAACATCAAATTGCAACGGTAAACGAAGTGGCATTCCCTGTTGATCAACCTGTACGTTTTGTTGTGACTTCAGACACTACAATGAACTCATTCTTCATTCCTCAACTGGGTAGCCAAGTTTATGCCATGGCTGGTATGGAAAACCGTTTAAATCTAATGGCTTCAGAGCAAGGCACTTATCGTGGTATCTCTGCAAACTACAGCGGATTTGGTTTTGCGAACATGCGCTTCCAAGCGCACGTTAAAGACGACGCTGGTTTCGACCAGTGGGTTGAGAAGGTGAAAACTTCTGAAAGCAAACTGAATGACGACAGCTACGACTGGCTAACAGCTAACGCAAAAGAGCAAATCAAAACGCCACACCCTGTGACGTACTTTGCGTCTGTCGACCCATTGAGATTTAAAGACATTATTGAAAAACACTCGGGAGCTCAAAATGGCCTATAAAGGCGATGTACACGCTGAACCGGATCCGATATTTGGTAAGTTGAACTGGGATGTCATCCCAATCACTGACCCTGTTATCTTGCCGGTAATGATCGCTTGTATTCTAGGCGGTCTAGGACTGTTTGCTTATATTACTCATCAAGGCAAATGGAAGTACTTGTGGGAAAACTGGTTTACTTCGGTAGATCACAAGAAGATCGGTATCATGTATATCATTGTTGCGTTAGTGATGATGTTACGTGGTTTTGCCGATGCGGTGATGATGCGTACGCAGCAAGCGGCATCTACCGTAGACATGAGTTATCTTCCTCCCGAGCACTACGACCAGATCTTCTCTGCGCACGGCGTAATCATGATCTTCTTCGTCGCCATGCCGCTGGTGGTTGGCTTGATGAATATCATTGTACCGCTGCAGATTGGTGCGCGTGACGTTGCTTTCCCGTTCCTAAACTCGCTCAGTTTCTGGCTATTCGTGGTAGGTGCGCTTCTAATCAACATCTCTCTGTTTGTTGGTGAGTTTGCTGCAACGGGTTGGTTGGCGTATCCGCCACTGTCCGGCATGGAGTATAGCCCCTGGGTTGGGGTCGACTATTGGCTCTGGTCACTGCAGATCTCAGGTATTGGTACCTTGCTAACGGGTGTGAACTTTGTTGTGACCATTCTACGTATGCGTGCACCTGGCATGAAGCTGATGCAAATGCCAGTGTTTACGTGGACAGCACTGTGTTCTAACGCTCTGATTGTACTGGCTTTCCCAATTCTAACCGTAACGCTAACGCTACTGACGCTTGATCGCTACATGGGCACGCACTTCTTTACTACCGATATGGGTGGTAACCAGATGATGTATGTGAACTTGATTTGGGCATGGGGTCACCCAGAGGTATACATCCTGATCTTGCCTGCGTTTGGTATCTTCTCGGAAATTACCGCGACATTCTCGCGTAAACGTCTATTTGGTTACACCTCTTTGGTGTGGGCGACAGCAGTAATCATGGTTCTGTCGTTCGTGGTATGGCTACACCACTTCTTTACCATGGGTGCGGGGGCTAGCGTGAACGCATTCTTTGGTATAGCCACAATGATCATATCCATACCCACCGGGGTTAAGATATTTAACTGGCTCTTTACCATGTACAAAGGCCGCGTCGAGTTTACTGCAAGTATGTGGTGGACGATCGCCTTCCTTATTACGTTTACCATTGGTGGTATGACGGGTGTTATGCTGGCCATTCCAGCGGCGAACTTTGTTCTACACAACAGCTTGTTCGTTATCGCTCACTTCCATAACGTAATCATTGGTGGTGCGGTATTTGGTTACTTCGCAGGCTTCACTTACTGGTTCCCGAAAGCGACAGGCTTCAAGCTTAATGAGCGTCTAGGTAAGCTTTCGTGTGCATTGTGGACGATCGGTTTCTTCGTTGCCTTCATGCCTGTTTACATTCTTGGCTTCAACGGTATGACGCGTCGTCTAAACGTTGCTGATAACCCTGAGTGGGCTCCACTTCTATGGACGGCGGCATTCGGTGTAGCAATCATTGCAGCAGGTATTGCCGTTCAGTTCTGGCAAGTATTTGTCAGTATCCGTGACCGTAAAGAGAACATGGACACCACAGGTGACCCATGGGATGGCCGTACTCTTGAGTGGGCAACATCGTCTCCACCACCGTTCTACAACTTCGCGACACTGCCTAAGATTGAAGACCGTGATCAGCACTACTACTGCAAGGAAAATGGTACCGCTTACCAAAAACCTGAGCGTTACAAGCGTATTCATATGCCTAAAAACACGTGGGCTGGCGTAGTAATCAGTGCCTTCGCGTTGGTATTCGGTTTTGCATTTGTTTGGCACATTTGGTGGCTAGTTATTGCAAGTACTATCGGCATGATCGGTTCTTGGATTGCTTACAGCTTCGAGCGTAGCAAAGACTACTTCGTTGAAGTTTCAGAAGTTGAAGCGATTGAAGGAGAGCATTTAGCAGCGGTTGAACGCGACAAGAAGAATGCTCAGAAGCCAGAGCAGGATGATGATTCGTCGCGAGATGATGACCTAAAACCTGCTGGTGCAACTGCGTAAGGATTTAAGGAACTATTATGACCGCTGTTATTGAAAGCACGCTCAATGAAAGTCAGCCGGAAGCTCCGGTTGACACTCAAGCACCCCATGGCGGTCATGATGATCACGATCATCATGACTATGCGGGTGACACTATCTTTGGCTTTTGGATCTACATCCTAAGTGACTGTTTGTTGTTCGGTACTCTGTTTGCAGTGTTCGCCGTATTCTCAAACAGCTTTGCTGGCATCATCGAACCGTCTGAACTGTTTAACCTATGGTTCGTGGCGGGTGGTACAGCGCTACTGCTTCTAAGTAGTTTTACCTTCGGCATGGGTATGCTGAAGGCACAGAACCGCGACATGAAAGGCATGCTCACATGGTTGGGCATTACCTTCGCGCTCGGTTTAGGCTTCCTAATCATGGAAGTGTACGAGTTCTATCACTTCAGCCAAGCGGGCGCGACGTTTGACAGTAGCGCATACTGGTCTGCGTTTTATGCATTGGTAGCGACGCATGGTTTGCACGTATTTGCTGGTTTGATTTGGATGATCGTTTTGTACTTCCACTTCAAACGCGACGGCTTTACTGAAGATAACCACGCACGTCTGTCTTGCCTGAGCTTGTTCTGGCACTTCCTAGATATTATCTGGATCTGTGTATTTAGTGTTGTTTACCTGATGGGAGTTATGTAATGGGTCATTCTACTGGTGCTCACGGCGAAACTGGCCACGGTGGGCAAGCACATGGCAGCGTAAAAGAGTATGTGGGTGGTTTAATCTACTCCATCATTCTAACTGTTATCCCATTTGCAATGGTGATGATGGATATTGGCAGCCCGCAACTTAAAGTTGCCGTGATCATGGTGTGTGCAGTGGCACAGATCATGGTTCAACTTGTGTTCTTCTTACATATGAACACATCATCTGAACAGATGTGGAACTCCACCTCTGCGGTCTTTGTGGTCGTGATTGTGGCGATTATCCTCGTCGGTTCGTTGTGGATTATGGATCACCTGAACCACAACATGCTTATGGGTCACTAAACGGAAGATACAATGTTCAAACATTACCTCCAATTGACCAAACCTGGCATTATCCGCGGCAACTTAGTTGCCGCGGCTGCTGGCTTCTTTTTGGCCTCACAAGGCCAAATTGATTGGCAGACATTTGTGGCAGTTTGTGTTGGTACTACCTTAATTGTTGCCTCTGGTTGTGTGTTCAATAACTACGTGGACCGCGATATCGATGCCAAGATGCAGAGAACTTGTCAGCGTGAACTGGTACAGAAAATCGTACCGGTTTCACATGCGATCAGCTTAGGCTTCGCATCTGGTTTTGTGGGTTTTGCGACGCTGTATTTTTACACGTCTTTCCTTGCGTTTGCTTTTGGTTTATTGGGCTTTGTCGTATATGTTGGCTTTTACACCCTTTACTACAAACGACAGTCTGTTCATGGCACGCTAATCGGTGGCTTGTCCGGTGCTTGTCCACCCGTGATTGGCTACTGCGCGGTAACCAACCAATTTGACGCAGGCGCGGTTATCTTGTTTATCACGTTCTGTATCTGGCAGATCCCGCACTCTTACGCGATCGCGATCTATCGATTTAACGACTACAAAGCGGCGAATATTCCGGTCCTTCCAATTAAAGAAGGCGTAGACAAAGCGCGCACGCACATCATGGCTTACATAGTGGCATTTGCCATTGCGGCTTTAGCGTTAAGTTATCTAGGCTATGCGGGCAGTTGGTATGCACTGGGTGTTGGCTTAGTGAGCTTGTACTGGCTGTATCTGGCGAAAGTCAGCTTCCAAAAAATGCCGACAGAGCAATGGGGCAAGCAACTTACTATTTTCTCCATCGTATCTATTATGGTGTTCTGTTTGTTGATTTCGATTGATTTCACTTCTCCAGAGTTAGTTGCACCTGAAATAGAGGCGACAAGCCAAGCAGTATTGATTTCAGAGACAATGCTTCCCGAATTTTGGTTGTTTGAATCACTGTTGTCTGAAGTCTCTACCGGGAGAAGTTAATGCAAATGAATCCTGTGAAATGGGTAATGGTCGCGGGCGCGCTAGCGCTGTCTGCGATCTTGGCACTGTATTTGGACAATATTACGGTGCCAGTGGGTGAAAAACCTATTCAAGCCAAGGATTTAGGCGGTCAGTTTCAACTTAAAAACCTCGATGGAACGGTCGATTTGGCCGAATACGAGGGCAAAGCGGTCATCATGTATTTTGGCTACTTGAACTGCGCAGAGGTTTGCCCAACCTCAATGGGCGTGATTTCAGCCGCGCTAGGGCAAGTAGACGAAGCCCACTATGACGACGTTCAAGGTTTCTTTATCAGTGTTGATCCTGAGCGTGATGATCTGCAATCGTTACATGAGTTCGCACAGTATTTTGATCCACGCATTTTAGGCATCACTGGTACGCCTGAAGAGATCCAAGCGATGACTCGTCAGTATGGTGTTTACTATGACTTAGTGGCGATGGAGTCATCTCGACTTTCTTATACTGTCGACCATGTATCTCGATTTTACATCATCAACCCTCAAGGCGAACTCGTTGATTCTATGAGTTACGCCACCACGCCAATTGAGCTGGCTGCTCGAATTGAGCGCGCGATAACAACCAATAATTAGTATTTCTTAAAGTACAAACCGTTCCAAAACCAATTATTTAGAAATGAGGTCATCAATGAAACTCAAATCTCTTAGTTTGCTGGCTGCAGCGATTCTAATGTCTCAAGCTGCGAACGCTCATCATCACGGTGACCATAGTGAACATGCAGACCACAGTGAACACGCAGACCACAGCGAACATGCAAACCACAGTGATCATGAGAAACACAGCCACCACCATGAACATGCTCATCATGGAAGTAACAGCGAGTTCAAAGGTGAAAGCCAGTCGATAAGTGACGCAATTACCATTGAAGATGCGCGCGCGAAAGCGACGATCCCTGGCGTTAAAGTGGGCGCGGGATACCTAACCATCGTAAACGAAAGCGATGAAACACTGCGCCTAACAGAAGCGAAAACCACGGTTGCTCAGCACACTGAGATCCATCGCATGTTCATGCGCGATAGCAAAATGGCAATGCGCAAAGTGGACTATGTTGAAATTGAAGCAAATGAAAAGTTTTACTTGAAGCCGGGTGGCTATCATTTGATGTTTATGATGCTTAATCAACGTTTAACGGACGGTGAAAACATTGAGGTAGAGTTGGTGTTTGATAATGGCACAACTGCGACTATCGACATGCCAGTGATCAAAGCGGATTAATACGGCTAAACAGCAAACTGAGATAAGAGGTATCGGTATGAAAGGGTTAGCAGGCTTTATGTTCGGGAGAATGCCTTTCCAGAAAACAGCAGTCTCAAGCGTTATTGTAAGCACAGTGATGAGCACTCCAGTGTTGGCGAATCAAGAAGCTGCGCCAGTGCGAACCTCAATGGATACCATCTCGGAAGAGCGAAGTGTTCCTTGTTCGGTTGAACTTAGGGACTTAGCGTCTAAAACCCTCAAGCAAAACCCGCATCGCATGTTGCTTATGGTGACTCAGACAGCGACAAGCATATGTTCAATGCACTTGCAGTAGCAGAGTACCGAGACCGCGGAAGCCACGTTACTTTTCATGGAGTTGTGAATTCTCAAGGGCGCTGCGATACTTCTGTTACCGAAAGTTTTGTCTTGCAAACGTCTTGTTCAGACGCGCGTCATGAGGCGTTCAGCAAGTGGGACTTTCAGGGCAAGCTGAACCAAAACACTATGGTGTTATCGAGCAAGCGTGTGGAAGGTAAGCAAGCCTTCCTCACTGATCAGTTTGGCTTGCTTTGTTTGGTTACAACCAGACAAGTGGTTTCAAGTTAAGCGCAGTGCTTAACTAAAATTTTATTGTTGAAAGGCCTAGCGGTTGCTAGGCCTTTTTTGTGCCTTACACCGCGACGAGGATGGAGTTATCTCGTACTCGATAAAATGGATGAATGATCTGCGTTAACTGCGCGTAATCATTGGCTAATTCACAGAACATCGAAATTATATAGATGCCCTCTGTCGTTAAATCTAGAAATATGATAAATCAATAAATAACTGATGAGTTATTAGTTTCTAAATAGGTATAGGTGCTGGAATGGACGACAAAATTATCCTCATTGTTGATGACAACCAAGAAATTTTGGATGCCTTAAGCGAGTATTTAGAACGAGCAAACTTTGCAGTAAAGACTGCCACAGATGGTAGCCATATGTGGAAGATCTTAGAGTCCACGACACCCGATTTAATCATTTTGGACATCATGTTGCCCGGCGATGATGGGTTAACCTTGTGTCAAAAGCTGCGAACCACTTCTCAGGTGCCTATCATCATGCTGACTGCCGTGACCGATGATGCCGACCGAATTGCGGGATTAGAGATTGGCGCAGATGATTACATCACCAAATCTTTCAATCCGCGAGAGCTGCTCGCGCGTATTAAAGCACTGCTCAGACGTTCCAATTACACCACGGATAACTCCTCTCGCTTTGTCGAGTTTATGGGGTGGAAGTTTGATACTTTGAAACGTAATTTACTTGGTTCTCAAGGTGAGGTTGTTGCTTTATCAGGCGCAGACTACAACTTGCTGACGTTGATGTTGAGCTCTCCAAATCGTTTACTGAGCCGTAATGATATAGCTCAAGCGCTTTGGGGACGCGATGCCGAGCCACTAGAACGAGGCATCGACGTTCAGATTAGCCGGCTTAGAAAGCAGATTGGGGATCATGACCGAAGCGTGATAATGAGCCTGAGAAATCAAGGTTACATGTTTGTCTTAGATTCAGCGGTTAACTGATATGTTTGCTAAAGCGCCGTTCCAGTCAATGGTATCTCGTATCACTTTCTCGATGCTGGCGGTGATTGTAGTGGCCGAAGTATTTGTTGGTGCTATTTGGTATACCAGTAACGCAGAATCCAAGAAAGAGTCAGCATGGAATGCGATGTCGGCCATCACCACATCCGCATCCGACACGATTAATTATTTTGTCGACTTACCGACAAGCTATCGCCATTTAGTGTTGCAGCAGCTACGCAATATGGGCGGCACGCGATTTTTTATTTCGATTAACAGCCATCACCTTGATGTTCAGTCACTCGAAAATTACACCCTAGTGGAAGGAATTGAGCAGCAATCGATCCAACTACTGCAACAGAAAATGAAGTACCCCAAAGAGTCGTCATTGGTGATTACCCACCGTGAAGATTTGGTGGTGTTTGACTCAGAGATCAAGCTCGATGAGTTGCCTGCGCTGTGGAAAGATTACAGCTTGGTTTTAGGGGATTTGGATCTCCCGATTGTGGTGATTCAAACCAAGCTAGATGATGGTTGGCTTTACATGGCGACGGTTTTGCCACTCTCGTACAACTCACTGACGAACGTTATCTTTGAAACCAAGCAGTTGGTATTCCTTGTTATCGCAACTATTTTGCTGCTTGGTGTGGCTTACATTGTCGCGCAGAAAGAGGTGCGCCCATTCCGTTCATTGGCACGCTCGGCGTCGTTGATGAGCGCGCGTATGGAAGTCGAACCTATCGAAGAAGAGGGCAGTGTTGAAACTCGAGCCGCCATCCATGCTTTCAACAAAATGAACCAAAGGATCAAGTCTTATTTGCGCGATCGAGAGCTGTTCTTTAACGCTGTTTCCCATGACATCAAGACGCCTTTGGCTTGTTTGAAATTGCGCACAGAAATGCTGGATGATGATCAAGCAAGGCTGCGATTCGAAAAGCTTCTTAATGACATGGAACTGATGCTTGATGGTGCCCTTCAGTGTTTAAAGGATGAGGGTATCCATGAGGATCTCGACTGGGTGAACCTTGAAGAAGTCATTATTCAAAGTGCCGAATTACACAATCGGGAAGAGCATCGTGTGCAGGTGTCAGTTCAGGGCAATGTTGTGATTTTTGGTCGCCCTTTGTCGATTCGCCGATGTATCGCTAACTTGATGGAGAACGGGATCAAATATGGTGACTACGTGGATGTGGAGGCTTCGTATCATAAAGGCGTCGCCACCATCATATTCAAAGATTATGGAGAGGGCGTGCCTGAAGATAAGTTTGAGGACATTTTCAAACCCTATACTCGTCTTGATAATGAGTCTACACCAGGCAGCGGTTTAGGTTTGGCCATTGCTAGAACCATAGCCAGAACGCACGGTGGCGATATCACGATGTCTAACGATGAAGAGCAAGGCCTAATCGTGAACCTAACTTTAGAGAGTGCTCAATGAGAATACTTAAGGCAATGCTGGCTTTGATGTTGACGTCTGGTTTAGCTTCTGGTCTCCCTTCAACGGCTTTTGCAGAGGAGGTCGAGTTCTTACATTGGTGGACATCGAAAGGAGAGCTTGAGGCCTTATCGGTCATTGAGGGAAGCTTTGATAAAACACCGCACCGACTTCACAGTGACCCGATTGTGGGTGGCGGTGGTGCAGCGGCAAAGACGACTTTGCAGTTTCGCGCTATTGCGGGTAACCCGCCGCATATGGCCATTGATGGAAGGCCCGGCAATTTCTTCTTGGGCGGCACTAGGCTTTCTGGTGGATTTGGATGAAGTTGCAGCCCACCAGCAGTGGGACAACTTGTTATACAGCGATATTCGAAATATTAACCGCTACAAGCAGAGTTATGTTGCTATTCCGATGAACATTCATCGTCTCAATTGGATGTGGATTAATCACGATGTACTCGCTAAGCATAAGGTTGAGATCCCTAGTGATTGGGAATCTCTGATTCAAGGGCTAGAACAGCTCAAACAGGCAGGTGTTAAACCTATCGCTTTGGGTAATGACCAATGGCAAATCGTACAACTGTTCGAAAATATTGCGTTTGGTGTTGGCGGCCCAGATTATTATGTGGATGCGTTTGTGAACCTCAATCCTGAAGCATTAAACAGCGACACCACAAAGCAGGTGTTTGAGCGATTTCGTCAGATAAGCCAAATCGCGGGCTCTCCATTGCCCACCATGCGTTGGGATGAAGGGGTCGAAGCTTTGATGCGTGGTGATCATGCGTTTCAGTTTACTGGTGACTGGGCATTGGGTGAGATCCTTTATCATCACAATGATGTGCCTAAGCATATTCGCTGTGCGCCGTTTCCTTCTACCGAGTCCGGTTTTATCTACAACTCAGACAGCTTAGTTTTCTTCCGTCACTTCGATTCCAAACGCCCGTCGGGGATGGATGTGGTTTCAGAGTTAAGTTCACCTGAGTTCTTGCTAGAACTGAATCGACGCAAAGGCAGTATTCCGGCCCAGAAGAACATTCCGATTGATTCTTTGTCGAGTTGCCAAAAGCAATCTTACGCCGATTATCAAAAGGCGATTGAGCAAGGCGCTGCCATTCCAAGCATCGTGGATTCGATGGCAGTGGACCCGATCGTACAAAATGCGGTGGCGAGCGAGTGTATCGTTATTTCTCTGATGATTCCGTTGAACCTGATACGGTTGTTGTACGTTTAATGGGAATTCGAGTAAGAACGCCGTAGGGCTAGGTTACAGGGAGTGGCTTTATTGGATTTGTAACGACTTTACTTACAAAAAGGCTACAAACCGACAAACGACTTATAGCGTCAATTCGGTAATATCAAACTGCATCCTGATATCCCCAAGTCACCTCAAGATGTGTTTGTGCATCTCGAAGTCTGGGGAAAAGAGAAGCCACCCCCTACAACTCCAAAGGGCACCGATTTTCGGTGCCCTTTTTTTGTCTTTTGTACTACATAACTCTTTGACTATTATTACTTTCTTAATTCATTGCACAATAAATTCGTGTTTGTAAGCAGTCTACTTACAAATCGATAGCCATTTGTAACCTTTAGCTTTTTGCCTAGTGATAGTTTAAGCATGCCACAACGTGAAATGTATAAAGGAATCTAACTATGTTGAACAATGCTAAGAGTGGCTGTCCCGGCTATCCTCCATCGGGAAAGCGCTGATGTTACCTATCTCTATTTTACCAGCCGCAGGTCTTCTGCTTGCGTTTGGTGCCAAACTCGATATTCCATTGATGATGAGGGCAGGGGGATCATCTTTGAAAACCTCGCTCTGCTCTTTGCTGTGGGTGCTGCGGTAGGCTTAACCAAAGAGTCAGGTATTGCTGCACTTGCCGCTATCGTTGCAATGATGGTGATGAATGCAACCATGGGTGTCGCTTTAGGTATTACCCCAGAAATGGCCATGAGCGGCGGTAAATATGCCATGGTGATGGGCATACCTTCACTTCAAACGGGTGTATTTGGCGGTCTGATAGCGGGTGTACTCGCGGCTGTCATGTATCAAAAGTTCTACGATACCAAGCTACCAGACTTTCTTGGCTTTTTCGCAGGTAAGCGTTTCGTACCGATTGTGACCGCGTTTAGTGCTTTCTTGATCGGCTTAGTGCTTCCGTATGTTTGGTCTTACATTCAATCGGGTATCGATGCACTGTCTCATATGGCCAATGGCGGTAACATGTATGTGTCTACCTTCATTTATGGCTTCATGGAGCGTGCGCTAATTCCTGTTGGTTTACACCACATCTTCTACAGCCCTTACTGGTTCTCTTTTGGTGAATACACAACCTTATCCGGTACTGTAGTTAATGGCGATCATACTATCTGGTTCAAGATGCTAGAAGATGGTGTAACCACTTTCTCGACGGATGAATATCAATCGGCAGGTAAGTTCCTATCGGGTAACTTTGCCATCTACATGTTTGCCTTCCCGGCAGCTTGTCTAGCGATGTACCACGAAGCGAAAGACAAAAATAAGAAGATCGCGGCGGGTATTTTGGGTTCAGCTGCGTTAACGTCATTCGTGACGGGTATTACAGAGCCTGTTGAATTTGCCTTTATCTTTGTCGCACCACTACTCTACGTGTTCTCTGCAATTATGGCAGGCGTGTCATACGCAGTAACGTATGCATTGGATGTCCACATTGGTAAAACATTCTCTGCGGGTATTATCGACTTTGTCTCCTTCGGTGTGCTGCCATCTATGGACGGTTTCAATACCAACTGGGTGAACGTGTTACTGTGGGGATCTGCAATGGCGGTGATTTACTACAGTGTATTCCGCTTTGCGATTCGTAAGTTTAACTTTAAAACCGTAGGGCGTGACGATACGGAGCTGAAAACTATCGAGCTATCGAATGAAGATTTGGCGACGGAAATCCTGCCTCTGATTGGTGGTAGACCGAATATCATTACCGCCGGCGCGTGTATTACTCGACTTCGCTTAGAGTTGAAAGACCTATCGATTGTTGATGATGAAGCGATTAAGGCACTGGGTGCAATGGGCGTGATTCGAGTCGGTAGTAACGGCCTGCAAATCATCCTAGGTGCGAAAGCTCAGTTTGTTTCGGAAATCATTAACAGTTCAGGTGACGCATCGGCAGCTCAAACTGCGGCAAATCCTGCTTAAATACTAACAACTTAATAAGTTGGCTGTGGCCATGGTGTATCACCATGGCCTTTTTTGTGCGTATTGTTTAGATTCTGTAACGCGTTCCCACATCTAATTATCTGATGCCTATCGAAAATTCTCTATTTTAACTCGCATGAACATCGTTAATTGAACAACATATCCAGAGAGTATGGAAATTAATGGTCGCGATAGAAAAGTAAAAGGACAGGTGGGAGTGCACATATGGCCTATCAACTAATAAAGTCTCATCCTGCATTCGGTAGGCATATGGGGCAACGACTCTGACGTCGTTTGCCGATTTCTTCATGCTGATCATGATGCCTTGGATGGCATTAACGGTCGAAGGAGGTGGCAAGAGTGCGGTTGCGGTAGTACTTGCAATTGAAAGCTTTCCTAGAGGTTTCGCAATTATTTATGGTGGTCGGCTGGCAGATAAGCTTGGAGCAAAACGGCTACTTATTGGTGCTCGTTTGGGTCTAGTGCTACTGTTTGGCGTGTTTGCTGGGTTATTGCTTAGTGATTGGGTGAATATCTACACCCTGTGTATATTTGCGTTGGGTTTTAGCTTGTTTAGCGCAAGCATTGCCCCAGCGACGGAATGTATTGTTCCCTCTATTGTAGAGAAAGATCATTTGAATAGTGCCAACAGCATGATCATGAGTACGATTCAAATGTGTCAGATATTCGCTCCGGTTGCGGCAGCAAGTTCGATTGCTTACTTAGAGTCTCTGGGGCAACAAAATCACTTGCAATACTTTTATCCGATTGTCGCGGCGGCAGTCGCTCAGTTACTTGCCATTTTACTGATTCGAAAGTTACCCATTTCTAATCAACCTCCCGTGCCATCAGGTAACCTATGGGATGGGATGAAAACGGTTTGGGCGAACAATGAAGTAAGAAACATCATCTTGTTACTTTTCCTTGTCTGTGTGTTTGCCGTTGGACCATCGAGCGTCGCTTATCCATTGCTTGTTGTTGAGCGTTTTGCGGCCGATGTGAGCAACTACGGCCAGATGTTTTCAGTTCAAGCAGTTGGAGCCATTATTGGATATGTACTGATTGCAAAGGTTAGCTTAAAAGCGGGTATTGTCAGTCGAGTCTGTTTGTTTCAGATGCTTATTGCGACAGCCTTGTTTGCTCTCGCTTTGTTCTATCAGAAGTATCTAATTCTATTGGCCGTCGCATTGATAGGCTTCGCTGATGCTTGTATTCGGGTAACGGTAATTACTCATTTACAAACAACAACTGAGCGACAGATATTGGGAACCACAATTTCAATGGTGATGTTATCCGTTGTTGGAGCGATACCATTTTCACGTGCCTTATCCGCCATCGTCGTTGAATACTATTCTGTGGATACACTGCTTATGGGTAGCGGTATTTTGACGGCCGCGACCATTGCCTGCTTTTATATGTCGAGCCGGAAAAAGTTACACGTGCAAACGCAGTAGAAGAGTGGTTTGTAGAGAGTAAGAAAAGGCTTACCCTGTAGGGTGAGCCTTTTTATATTGCTATGAGAGCTGCATTTTAATACATTCAATCACCTGTACTGCTGGTGGAAGCCTGATGATTACGCCTAATATTGAACACTTGCACTATTTCACGACTGTTGTTGAAACGGGCTCATTTACAGCCGCTGGCCGTAAACTGGGACGCGATAGAAGCTCGATAGGGCAGGCTATTTCAAACTTAGAAGTGGATTTGGGCGTTACTTTGTTCCATCGAAATGGACGTGTTATTACCCTTACTGCCGAAGGTGAGGATCTATATGCACGGGCTAGAACACTGGTTCAGAGCTATCAGTCGTTTTGCCAGTACAGCCAAAATATTGCGAGCAATACGGAGTCAGAAATTTGTATTGGGGTTGATTTTCTCACGACCAATGAAGAAATTACCTTGGTTGATACAGCTCTATCGTCTCAGTTTCCAAACATTATTACTCATTGGCAAGTTCACCCCACCGACCAATTGGATGCATTGCTGGAAAGTAATCAGATAGATATGTCGATCCGCCTCTATCAAAATCGTGACTTGCCAGAGGACTTCCACTTGGTTCATCTCGATAATATTGCGATGTCTGCGGTCATCAATAGTCAGATTTCAAACCAACTCAGTTCGGCTCGTCTTCATACCGAGCTACGTAAAATACCTTTGATCACCTACATCGATGCGGATCGAATAATGCGGACAGATCGATTTGAACTTGTGCAAATGACGGCGTCGCCGCATTTGGCGATATCGATTGTAAAAAGGAAACCCTCTTGGGGATTTTTCCTGCATCATTACTTGACGAAGATAGTGACGAGTATCAAAAAATTTCAATCGATACTGAGCACCCTTTATACGCTAGACGCATTGCTGTATGGCACCACAATGAAGGTTTCGGTAGCGTGAAACAGTGGTTAGTCGCCCATTTACCAACGATTCTTGGCGCCTCACCTAAATAGGGTAGAAGGTTTTGTGGGGATGTATCCCCCGCAAATTTAGGTTTAATGATTTAAAAAATTGGGTATTGCTTTTTATAATCACTCGTGAATTTTGATTATAATCCTTAAGTGGAGCAAACATGTCCCTAACTACAACCCTAAAACGTACTGCAATAGCAACTGCAATGATTGCAGGCCTTGCCGCTTGTTCAACGAGTAAAACTGAAATTGAAACGGTATTTTTGGATGCAACTGAATCCCCAATCACTGTCTTCTCAGCATCAGATATCATCACCATGTCTGACTCGATTGAACAAGCCAACGCCGTTGCCGTGCAGGACGGAAAAATTCTAGCGGTTGGTGACAAAAAGGCGATTGTCGAGAAATACCAAAACACGGATGGTTTTACGCTAAACACTGACTACGCAGATAAAGTACTGACGCCAGGCTTAATTGAGCCTCATGCTCATGCGTGGTTGTTTGCAGCAGTCTCTAATGCTCATTTCATCACGCCAGCAGATTGGTCGCTTCCATGGGGCGATGTGAAAGGTGTGGTTGGCCAAGAAGCCTACCTAGAGCGCCTGAAAGAGCTTGAAGCCTCTTTGCCTGAAGGTGAGCCTCTCGTAACTTGGGGTTGGCACCGTTACTTCCATGGCGAGATGAACCGAACATTATTAGATGAAATCTCGACAGAGCGCCCGATCATTGTATGGCAGCGCTCGGTACATGAGCTGTTCTTCAACACAGCCGCGCTGGATCACTTTGGTGTGAAAGCAGAGGACTGGGAAGGGGAAGAGAACCACTTTAATTACATGGATTATGAAAAAGGCCATGCTTACGAGACAGGCCTTTATGCTGCTGCACCAATGCTATTAAGTTTGGTCGCGACACCGGAAAAATACGCTGAAGGCATTGAGCGCACAAAGGAATATTTCCAAGCGGGCGGTATTACAACGGTTGTTGATCCTGGTGTACTGATGCCTCAACCTATGGTTGCTGGCATGGTAAACATTATCGATTCAGGCACGCCAATGCTGGATTATTTGATGATCCCTGCAGGTAATACTGCTTATGATCACAGTGGTAAAGATGCTCAAGCGGCCTTTGAAACCGTGCAGAAAATGGTGCAAGACCCAGCAACGAACGGTGAATATGCTCGTTGGTTACCAAATCAGGTAAAACTGTTCTCTGATGGTGCGGCATACGCGCAGTTAATGATGATGAAAGATGGCTACACCGATGGTCACGATGGTGCGTGGATCCAGTATCCAGAGGATCTAGAAGCCAGCATGCGTCCATATTGGAATAATGGCTATACAGTGACGGTTCACTCTAATGGTGACTACGGCCTTGAAGTCGCAGTTGATATCATGCAAAAGCTTAATGAAGAGCATGCTCGTGACGATCATAGAACCAGCTTCCATCACCTTGCGTACACGGATCCTGTCGATATCGCTCGTGCAACAGAACTAGGTGCCAACTTTTCGGTAAACCCATTCTATCTTCACGTATTGGGAGAACAATACAGCCAATTTGGCGTAGGCCCTGAGCGTGCACAATACACATCACGTGGCCGTTCATTCATCGATGCTGGCGCTAAGCTCTCTTTCCATTCGGATGCACCAATGGCGCCAGGTCGTCCGTTGGCGCTTGCTTGGACAGCCGTAAATCGTACAGGCCTATCTGGTCAGGTCTTGGGCGAGTCTGAGCGCATGACGATGGAAGAGTCGATGCGTGCGATTACCATTGATGCGGCGTACGCAGCGCGTCTTGAAAATGAAGTGGGTAGTATTGATTTAGGGAAGACAGCCAACTTCGCGATCCTAGAAGCGCACCCGTACGAAGTTGAAGCGGAAGATCCAAATGCAATCAAGGATATTGAAGTGGTTGCAACCGTATTCAACGGCAATGCAATTGACGTAGAGAAAGTGTCGAAAGGTTTGGTTCTTAACCAAGAAGGGATGAATACCATGATGGTGATGTCTCGCTACGACGGAATGCATGGCGGTGGCGATTCATGTGATGCTGCGAAAATCTACCAAGATATCCTTCGCGAACTTTAGACTCATTTAGTCCATGTAAGCCCAGAGTTTTTCTGGGCTTTTTACTATCTGTAACTTGTAGGAAAATGCAAATACTATTTTATTAATGCTCTAAATATGGGCTAGTGAATCAGGTCAAACTGTCTACTTGAGTTCGAGGCACGATTCAATGCTAATCGCATCGTGCCGCCAATATTCAATAGCAGCATCAATGATACTCCCTGTAGAGTCAAAGTGGACTCTTTCAATTACCATCGCTGGTGTGCCTGAAGTCGCGCGTAGCGCTTGGGCAATACTTCCCAAAAGCGTGCTGGTTGCGATCCGATATCTGACTTGTTTTTGTTTTAAGCCGTATTGGTTGCATAATAGCTGATTCAAAGATTGAGTAAGATCGTGTGCTAACAGATCTGGCGTAAGTTTGGATTGAACGTAGTTAGTGACCAACACCACAGGACGGTCTTCGAGATATCGGACTCGGTTGATACAAAAAACATCAGAGAATGCTGGTAAAGCCAAAAGGCGAGTGGCTTGTTTGTCTGCAAGGCAAGTTGAAGCGTTAAGTACTTCGGTTTTTGCGAGGCGATTTTGCATTTGTGCCATATCTAAAAAACTGAGTGCTTGGCCTGGATCATAGCGTAGAGGCAAAGGCGAAATAAACCAGCCGCGGCGATCTTCTCGGTAGATACGCCCCTCTGCTTCAAGTAGTGATAAGGCTTCTCGAAGGGTAACTCGTGTTGTATCGAAGGACTCTGCTAATTTACGCTCTGCAGGCAGCTTTTGACGCGGGGAAAGCATTCCCGCTTCGATTTGTTCGACGATTGCATCTTTAATTTTAACGTACTGCACCGAGAGTCCTTATTACACGTGTAACTCAATTTACCAATGGGAGAGCAAAATAGTAACTCAGGTAATAGGGTGAATGCATTTACAAATTGGCATGGATTCAACTATTTGTGGCGTTTGCTATCACTAGCTAGATCCAAACCACTCGTTAGGCACTTTCACTGCGATGACCTCTGCACAGCAACATACTATTTCATCGGAAAAGAGCTCGCATGCAATGACTATTTTCTTCTCAGAAGCCTCAATAACTTCTGCTCTCAGGGTCACGGCCTTATTAATAGGCACTGGCTTTAAAAAAGACACATTCAATTTACCCGTTGCAAACCAAACGTGTTCTCCTTCACCCGTTTCTCGGCCTTGTAACTGGTAGCCTTTAGAAATTGCCATGCACACACAGTGACAGTCGATAATGGTTGAAATAATCCCGCCATTAAGAAAGTGGGTAGGACCAGCGCAGTGATGTGATTGTGGCCTAAAGTCACAGTAGGCAACATTCTCATCCATCCAGAAGCTTTTGATGTGCAGGCCCTTAGGGTTTTCATTTCCACACCCATAGCAATGGTTGTGGGGAATTTGATCTTGAATCGCAATGTGTGGGGTGTCGCTGATCGCCATCTAATCCTCCTAAGTGCTTTCTATTAGGTATAGAACAAGTTGCGAATGTTCATCAACTTACACTTTCTCAAGTTATTGGATTGGGGTTCAAAAGTAGTGACAAAATTATTTGTCGTTTAGACAAAAATCATCCGTTTGAAACCTTTCCATCTGCTGCCTACTATTGCCCTACATTCATCGCTATCGAGAGTCATTCTTTCTTCAACACTTTTTGACATGAATATCCTTTTGGAGAAGAAACTTGGAACGAATAAAAGCTATGGACCCAGTAAAAATGAGTAAGGAGCGTGACAGACGTGAGCACGACTTACGCGTTTTTGAACTGCGTGAGCGATAGCGAATATGAATCTCGTATGGCGGTATGGAACAATTTAATTTCACCCGCTGCACCGATTAGCGAAGTGAAGAAGTTTATTGAGTCTGCGTATCAACGTTTGCTTGATGACATGACGGCTTCAAAGCGTGATCTAACGATTAATCACACCGACTTTGTCGCAATGGCGAGTGAAGAAATTTACTACATTCGCAACCACGTTGCCGATACACGATCGCAATACTTCTGGTACACGGCAATCACCATTACGGTCTGTTTGTTACTCTCCCTGTACTTGTAAGCCAGTGCCTCCAGTGCCCCTCGCTGGAGGCTTTATTTTTCTAGTAACGGATTTAACCGTCATCACTCACTAGTGATGAATAGCGTCTGCATAGTTGCGATTTTTTGCACTGTGTACATGAGTTTTGTTAACTAGTAAGCGAAAGAAAACCTTGAAAGTAATTTCATCCTAGCAGTTTGATTAAAAGCAAGAAAATTATCGGATTATTCCATAGGCTTTAGATTCTCCAATTGAAATTTAAGTGATATGGGATGTTTGATATAAAATGGATTAAAGCTTTTTGGCTAACTATTTTCTGCATAATCACCTCAACCTATGCTTCAGCTCAGGACCTATCAAGGTATGTTGGGATCTATCAATCTGAGGTTGACTCAAACATCTACCTTCGTGTTGAGCTGCGAGATGACAAGTTGTACATGTACAACTCTCAAGGTGTGATGGAGGTAGCGCTATCGCATAACAATACCTTCGACTTAGTAAACTTTTATGCAGGCGGCGCGTTTTCAAATGTCCGCAAGGGTAAGTTTCAACAAATAATCTATCGGGATTGGGCGTATCAAGTGCGCTATAGCCGTGTTGATTCCGTCGGTGACAAGAACGTTGCCACTATTTCACACCAACCTTTTTATGCTGCCGATCTAGGCCATACAAATCCTGAGCAGTGTCAAAAACGCCTTCCCATTTGAAGTAACGCTAACTCATAACGAAGCTTTGAGCCCTTTGTGGAATGAGATTGAAAACGGCAGATACGGTCGCATCAACAGTGTATTGGTCGCGAAGGACGGAAAACTCATCGTCGAAAAGTACTTTCATGGCTTCAATAAAAATGAAAAGCAGATGGTGCAGTCGGTGAGTAAAAGCATTGTCTCTCTACTTGCAGGTAGTGCAATTGAAGAAGGTTACATTAACAGCGTCAACGATCCGATAAGCCAATACTTTCCTAAATACCAAAAGTCGTTTGATGATGGTAAAGACAAAATTTCACTCAAACATACACTTGAGATGAAAGCGGGGTGGGAATGGGATGAGTGGAGCGTGCCATATACTCACCCTGACAATGTCCGAACCGCGCAAATGACGGCTAGAGATACGATAAAGTATGTTTTGGACTTACCATTGGCGAATCCACCAGGCACGACTTTCGCTTATAGTGGTGGCGCGGTGGATGTGGTGGCAGAGTTAATTCACAATGCAACTCCGCAATCAAACGCAGCCGAGTATTTGAGAGCGAGTCGGTTGAAAGACTTGTGCATTACCAACGCCAGTTGGGGATATATGCAGGATGGCCGACTGGGCGCAGGAGGTGGCATGTACTTTAGGCCACGCGATATGCTGAAATTTGGTCAACTGATCGCTAATGATGGTGAATGGAATGGAAAGCAGTTGTTTAGCAAAGCTTGGATTAAAGAAAGTACCGAGTCGTTGGTTTACCCTGCTGCTGAGGGTTACAGTTACTATTGGTGGAACGATGTTTTTGTAAGTAAGCAGAAAAGGCATGGAGCAATTCTAGCGGTAGGCTGGGGAGATCAAACGATAGCGGTGTTTAAAGAGCACGATATCGTAATTGTGACGACGGGTTATAACTTTGAACGATTTGGTGATTCTCGCAAGATGATTGATTCAGTATATTTTACCCGCAGTACTCTAGCGAACTTGTACAACAGATGAGTTTATCGGCGCTTATTGGCAAGTGGTGGAGTTAGTGATTTTCGTTTGAGCATAAGTGTTATATAACTAACACTTAGTAAATGATACTTTGTAAGGCTTAGCGCAGTGCTAAGCCTTATTGTTTTAAGTAAGAAGACTTTATGCGGAGAGGTGATTGTGGCTAAAAAATTCTACGTAGTTTGGAAAGGTCGAAAACCGGGGATCTTTACAACTTGGGGTGAGTGTAAAGCGCAAGTTGATGGTTTCGCTGGCGCTAAGTATAAGTCGTTCCCCACTCAAGCAGAGGCGCAAGCTGCTTATTCTGGCAAACCTTCGGCAGTGCCTGCAAAACTTAAAGGCGCGACCAAACAAGCAAAACCAAACGCATTAACTCAAGCTCAAATCGACGATATGACTTATCAATGAAAATTTTCACTGATGGTGCGAGTGAGCCAAATCCCGGTAAGTCCGGAACAGGTATTGCGCTCTATCGGGACAATAAACTCGATACGCTTTGGTATGGTCTCTATCAAGCTATGGGGACGAACAATACGGCAGAGCTAAAAGGTCTCCATCACGCTTTAATTATGGCCAAAGAAGTACTTGCCCAAGGCGATACCGTGGCGATCTATTGTGATTCGAAATACTCGATAGATTGCATTACTCAGTGGGCAAAAGGTTGGCAGAAAAAGGGTTGGAAGAAATCGGGTGGCGAGATTAAAAATCTCGATATCATCCAACCGGCATTTGAACTCTATCAGCAGATTGAAGCCGATATTAGTATTTATCATGTGAATGGCATGTCGGTATTGAAGCAATGAATTGGCCGATAGAATGTCGATTGTGGCTATCGACAGCAAAGAGCAAGGTTTACAGAGTTATGTTGAAACAACTGACATCTCCGCGATTCTCGCTCTTCGAACTGGATAAGAGATTTAAAGAAGTTTATGAAGCAACAAATAGGCAGTACCCCAGATATTATCGAGCAGGCACATGCGATTCGATATGAGGTTTTTGTTGATGAACAGCAGATCCCGTTAGAGCTAGATTTGGATGGTAAAGATGACGGCTCTGTTCATGCTCTACTTACAGACGGCGACCAACTCATTGCCACAGCTCGATTAACCGTAGGCGACGAACAACAAGCCACTCTAGCGCGTGTCGCCGTCACCAAACCTTACCGAGGTCGGGGCGTTGCTTCTGACGTGGTTACTTTGATGATGAATTATGCGCAAGAGCATGGCGTTCAGTCGGTCAGCATTCATGCTCACGAATATCTAAGGGCTTTTTATGAAGGCTTTGGTTTTGAATTTATTGCAACCTCAGAGCAGGTGGGCGAGCACAGACTGGTTGAAATGAAATGTACCCTTAATCAAATAGTGAAAGATGACCACTATTTCATGCGTCAAGCATTTGGCGATCTCAAAGAATGCACTGCCAGATTGTGAACCGAATCCTCCGGTTGGGTGTGTGTTGGTGAAAAATGGTGAAATTGTTTCGCAAGGGTTTACTCAAGCTATTGGCGGAAACCACGCCGAGGTCGAAGCGCTGAATACTTACAACGGTGAAATGCAAGGCGTGATGGCTTATGTCACGCTAGAGCCTTGTGCGTTTGTGGGTCGCACGCCTTCGTGCGCAAGAACATTTGTCTCTGTTGGCGTAGAACGCGTAGTTGTCGCCATGCTTGACCCAGACCCGAGAAACAACGGTAAAGGCATCGATATTTTGGCTGAGGGTGGGGTGGAAGTAGACATTGGTGTCGAAGAAAGTGCGGTAAGTTCGTTTTTGAGTCCGTATTTGGGTAAGTCTTAGGCGAGTTTTGTAGGTCAAATCTTTAGGCGAAAACAATAAGCATATGGCTTGAGTGGTTATGTGCGATTGACTACAATAGCGCACCATTATTTTCTCTTAGGTCATGAATCATGAGCGATAACAAGCCAGAACTGCCAGATCATCTAGCAGGTAACCCACGCAGCCCACACTACGTAGCTGAGTGTTTTGAGCATCAAATCGGTATTCGTCTAAACGGTAAAGAGCGTAACGACGTTGAAGAGTACTGTATTAGCGAAGGTTGGGTGAAGATCCCTTCACCAAAAGCGAAAGATCGCTGGGGTCAACCAATGTTGATTAAGCTAAAAGGTACAGTAGAAGCTTATTACGTATAAGTTACTGTTCAGATTAAGAAAAAGGCGAGCAATGAAAGTTGCTCGCCTTTTTGCATTCCACTAGTACGCTTATTCAGAAACTGTCACGCTTTCAATAGTGATCGCTTCAACAGGCACGTCATCATGTTCAAGTCGAGAC
This sequence comes from Vibrio aestivus, assembly GCA_003263845.1. Lineage (GTDB taxonomy): Bacteria > Pseudomonadota > Gammaproteobacteria > Enterobacterales > Vibrionaceae > Vibrio > Vibrio aestivus. The sequence continues at coordinate 29,796 of JYJN01000126.1, forward strand.
ATAGTTTCGACTTCAGCGATGCGGTTCACCACATCCATCCCGGCTGTGACCTTACCAAATACAGCGTAGCCCCACCCTTGGTTGGTTTTACCTGTATGATCTAAAAAGTCGTTATCAGCTAAGTTGATGAAGAACTGTGCTGTCGCTGAGTGCGGAGCGTCTGTTCTTGCCATGGCAATTGTGCCGATAGTGTTTTTTAAGCCACGATTCGCTTCATTAGCGATTGGGCCACGCGTTGGTTTCTCATCCAATAGAACATCGTAACCGCCACCTTGAATCATGAATCCTTTGATGACACGGTGAAAAATCGTGCCGTTGTAAAAACCATCTTCACAATATTTTTTGAAGTTCTTTGAACTAACTGGTGCCTTTTCCATGTCTAGTTCAATGTGGATATCGCCAAAGTTGGTAGTAAGCGTAATCATTGTGCGCTCGCCTTAATTGAATTCGAGATTATTGAGGTGGGATATTATACTCGTCAAAAAGAGAAAGTGTAGGAAGGCTAAACAAGTAAAGTCAGTAAGCGCTTAGTAATGAAAAGGAATAGCCAAAAAAGTATGAGTAAAATTAACCCATTGCAAACGTTCACTTATACCGTCTTTGCGCTGTTGGCGTTTGCTGCAAACTCAGTATTGTGCCGTCTAGCTTTAAAAGAGGGCGAAATGGATGCGGGAACCTTCTCTGTGGTCAGGCTCGTTTCCGGCGTTTTGGTGTTTGTTGTATTGAGTTTTGTTTGGACGAAGGATTCTGCCCCAGAGCAGGGCGACAAAGAAGAAAAAGGCAGCAATACAGTATTAACTTTGATTTCTGCTGCTATGTTGTTTACCTATGCAGTGCTGTTCTCGTTTGCCTACACGCAGTTAGATACTGGAACGGGAGCTTTGGTGTTATTCGGTTCAGTGCAGATCACCATGATTCTATTAGGCGTGATTCAAGGGCATAAGTTGACGATTCAAGAGGTTATTGGGGTGCTGATTTCGTTCGGTGGTCTTGTCTATTTAATGCTACCGAGTATGTCTCAGGCTAGTACTGGTTTTGGCGACTTTCTCGGGTACCTGCTTATGACTCTGTCCGGCGTCGCTTGGGGTGTTTACTCAATACTGGGTAGGGATTCAGATAATCCTTTCAAGCAAACGGCTCTGAACTTCTACTACACGTTGCCATTAGTGGCTGTATTGATGGCTTTTACCTTTTCCATTTATGGAATGAGTGCAGAAGGCCTGATATACGCAGCGTTGTCTGGTGCGATCGCGTCAGCACTCGGTTACTCCATTTGGTATCAAGCGCTGAATGGTTTGAGTGCAACACAAGCGTCGGTCGTTCAGCTATCGGTTCCTGTGATTGCGGCATTGGGCGGCGTGCTGTTTGTCGCAGAGCCCTTCACTTTACGTTTGATGTTCGCTTGCTTATTGGTGCTCGGCGGCATTGGCATCGTTCTAAAAGCGCGAAGAGCATAAAAGCCAAGGTACCCTTAACTGAATACCTTGGCGTTCCGTTTCCGAGCTAGCTTAACCAGTATTAGTAGCGATTCTTTCTACCTTGCTTGTCGTTCATAGTTGTTCGAATCAACTTACCAAATTCTTTGGCGTTTGCCCGTTGTTCAGCTAAGGTCGCGGTATTTCGGCGCTGTTCTCGAAGCAACTTTTGATAGTTGTTGAATCGGCGTTCATCAAGATTGCCATCTTCAATTGCTTGACGAACCGCGCAACCTGGTTCGCTGACGTGCTGGCAATCCGAGAAGCGACACTGTTTGGCTAACTCATCGATATCGGAGAAGGTCTCGCTGACGCCTTGCTCGCAATCAGTTAGCTGAAGCTCGCGCATCCCCGGCGTATCAATTAAAACACCACCAGATGGCATAACGTGAATCGAGCGTGAAGTCGTTGTATGACGGCCTTTACTGTCATCTTCACGAATACCACTTGTTAACTGTGCTTCTTGCCCAAGTAAGGTGTTCACTAGCGTTGACTTACCTACTCCCGATGAGCCCATAAAGGCAACAGTTTGTCCTGCTTTACACCAAGAAGATAGCGCTTCGACACTGCTTGGTTCCAAGCCATTGACCGTTTCAACCATCAGCATAGGGTCGAGTGCTATTACTTGCTGTCGTTTTTTGTCTGCGTCCGAACATAAGTCTTGTTTGGTTAGAACAATCACAGGTTCAACGTCCGCTTCATTGGCAAGAGCAAGGTAGCGTTCAATACGGCTTAGATTAAAGTCGTCATTAAGTGACACGACGATAAACAGCGTATCGATGTTGGCTGCAATGTACTGGCGAGCGACTTTGCTCCCGGCAGCCTTTCGGCTAAAAACACTTAAGCGGTCTAAAAGGCGAATGAACTGATGCTGTTCATTCAAAATGACCCAGTCACCAACCGTCATTGCAGGTAGTGCTGAATGAATGTCGAGCGTGATCTGGCCCTGTTCGCTCCACAATACGTAACCACTACGATGGTGTGCGACCACGCGTGCAAAAACAGTATTGTCGTAGTCTTCTAGCGTGAGTTGCTGTTGATAAAAACCCTTCCAACCAAGTTCTTGATTAGAGTAAGTAATTGTAGATAAATGATTATTTGTCATTGTCGAATTTTCCTAAGCAAGCATTTCTTAGTTGCTCGCTCATAAGGATGAGTTCAGTAGGATCAAATTCGAGAAAAGTCGGATCCCGGTTATTATCCGGGCTATTAGAAATCTAAAAGGAAGGAAAGTTGATTAAATTTCTCTTAAATTAGATGTTTCTAAGCCCGCGCTTAAAAGTCATTACAATCATCTTGTGTCCTCCGATTCGAGTTATAGTCAAAATGCGTTGCAAGTATATTCCGTGCTCAAGCATCGCTGCAACGGGAGATTAGTAATAAAAAACATTTTCTTATACCCGATCAATTATCAGGTGGGTAGGTAACTTGAATTGTGTGGTGTGATGAGAGCGGTTAACATAACGCTTTCGTTTTTCCGTTTTAAAGAAGCTTGCTTATGTCATTACCTCCATGCCCATCGTGTCAATCTGAATACGTTTACCAAGATCAAGACCAACTTGTTTGCCCTGAGTGTGCCTATGAATGGAACCCAGTAGAAGTCGAGGAAAACAAGTTCACGGTAAAAGATGTCAACGGCAAGACACTTGAAGTGGGTGATAAAGTGACAGCTATAAAAGACTTGAAAGTGAAAGGCAGTTCAATGGTAGTGAAAGTAGGCACTAAGGCTGTCATTAAACGCATTATTGAAGGCAAAGATCATCAATTAGACTGCAAAGTTGATGGTGCTGGTGAGATGCTCATTACAGGGAAGTATGTGAAGAAAGCTTAGTTTCCCTTTTAGCCCCTTTCCTATTCGGCCAGTGCACTATCACTGGCCTTTTTAAGACATCTACTAGCACATCTAGATTCAGGATTATCTTCTTCTACCTCTGACTGACACAAGCTCGATTCAAAATACGATTCTCAAACTTGCCCTAGACTATTGTGTAATGAGTGTTATGTTATAACGTAATAAATGGTATTCTGGTTACGTATGTGTCTGCCAGTATTACAAAGATGAAATGGAGTAAGGTTATGAGTGCTGCTATCGCAGAGTTTGTGGAATTGGAAGAGAAAGTTGAGTCACAACCTGCGCCTTATAGTCGTGGTGATCACCCGACTGTACTGACGGACATATACTATGACCATATTAACATCGCTATTTGGCAACGAACATTCGATAGGGAACTGGCAGAAGCCGTGAGCTTGTTCGTTAACAACAATCTTGGTATCAAAAAGTCTTACAATTTATCCCCAGATAAAGCCTATGAGCAACTTGAACGTTCTCTTGGAGATGTCGCCGAATCAGCGCTACTGCAAGATCTTGCGAACTTGGTGGATATGTTCTGCTGCTTATTCGATCTAGGCTCGGCTGGTTTGCGTTTAGCGGTGCTTGATAAAGCGATGTGTCCACGTTTTCACGTCGATCAAGTACCTTGCCGTTTGGTTACCACGTATCAGGGAACCGCGACAGATTGGCTACCCAACGATGTAGTCGACCGCTCAAAGTTAGGGCGGGGTAGTCATGGGTTGTCAGATAGCGAATCAGGTTTGTACCGTCAAAGTGAAGAGATCCATCAACTGAAATCTGGTGATATCGCCTTGCTGAAAGGTGAGCGTTGGGAAGGGAATGAAAACCGAGGCCTCGTGCATCGTTCACCAGCTATTCCAGAAGATGGGCCGCGGTTATTAGTCACTCTGGATTTTGGTGTGTAAAGGGGTTAAGTGAAGCGCCTAGCGTTTTTTGTTGATTTCTCGTCCTAAATTCAGGATAGTTTTGCGGTGTTTTTAACTTGTCACTGTGTCATGACTAAACGTCTATTTTTACTATTCTGCACTGTTGCTTTATCTGCTTGCGCTAATACTGCTTCGTTTCATCGTGATGCCGACGAAATGGTTGTGGTTGATATCGAATTTGCGAGAAGCGCAGAGGAGCGGGCTGTTGGCCTGATGAATCGCCAAGAGCTTTGTAGTCAGTGCGGTATGCTGTTTGACTTTAATGAAACTCGACATGTTTCAATGTGGATGAAGAACACTTTGATATCGCTGGATATGTTCTATATCTCTGAAGATTTGATTGTGACCGAGATATTTGAAAACACCGTTCCTCATTCACTAGAAGGCCTAAAAAGTTCCCAGCCAGTTCGGTATGTTCTAGAGACCAACGCAGGCTTTGCAAAGCAGCACAACATTCAGGTTGGAGATAGGCTGGTTGTGCGTTAGCGGGCGATTAGATTGACAATCTATCGGCTAACCGCAACAAAGTTAAGTTCAATCAGTACAAACGATAGCCTTTGGGAAAGTAAGGCTACCGCTTATCTATTGAAGGCTAAGATTGCTCGATGCTTGGCATCAGGCAAGAGTGTACAGTTTCACCCATATACTCAGCTGAAGCCGCTAGCTCACCTTGAACTTCCACATTCGTTACCCCCATTTTGTTTAGGTCACTAAGTGAGTAGTACCAACCGTCAGTGGTTTCTGATGATTGGCAGCGCTTTAGGCTAGTTTGACCGTAAACTGTAATGTTTGGATCAACATCGATTCGGCTAAAGAAGATGGTTTCTTTGGCACGAAGGCGGTTGATGTATTTGAGTAGTTCTTCATGGTCTTTTGGATTGACTGATTGCTTCCAAAGCTCGTCAGACTGGCGGGCACCACCATGCCAACCAACAAGAGCGTCTTTTTTGATGGTGACTTTGTTTGCTGCCGTGATGACATAGTTTGCACAGGCTGAAAAACACAGTCGGCTGACTTCGACATCTAAGTTGTTCTCTTTAACGAAGTAACCAAGCTCAATGCCAGAAGCGATCTCTCCTCCTGGGCTGGTAATACGAAGAGTTTTAACTGGCTTATCAGACTCTCGAGCAATCCGGATGGCTTCGAGTACAGTTTCACCGGTGATGATGGCATCAAAGACTAAGGTATCACCGGTGAGCATGACTTTGTGCGCTGGTGGAAACATGGTTTGTGTGGTCTGACAGCCACTCAAAGAAAGGAGTATCACCATTAGTGGTAATAACTTGTTCATTATCTACTCTCCATTAGATGCTTGTTTTTGTTCATATAATTGAATGTAAGATCTATCATTCATCAAATTAATGTTTCGAGTGATAACACAAATTCGGAATTATCAGACTAATTTGGTTCTTTTGTTTGTCGTGGGGTTCTAGACAAATGCCCTGATTCGTTTCTAAGCTAGTACTTATGCGTTATGAAAGAGTGTTATGTATGCGAAGCTTGTTGTTGCTTCTTTTTTTTCCCTTCTTAATCTTTCCTACTGTTTTGGCAACAGAGCTGCCTGTGGTTGTTGAAGAGAAAGTCTACAATGACTACATCGAATTTCTGGATGGTCGTGATCCGTTAGAAATCAGAGATTTTACAGGCCCTAAAGCAAGGCGAAGTACGATAGAGATCGTATTGGTTCAGCAAGCCTTCTCGTTGGCTAATATGCCCGTCACGTTCAAGTTTGAATTTGCTCCTGGCGCTGAGCGTATGCGCCGCATGGTAATTTTGCATGGTTACGCGATGCAAGCTAATACGGTGTGGCGAACCGCGGTGAGCGAAAACAGTGATGATATATGGATTAGCCAGCCATTTATTCGTGATACTGAGTTTGAAGCGGGCTTGTACACGATTGCGACTCGGGAAGATTTGCTCAAATCTGGGGATCAAATACAGATTGAGATGCTAAAAGCGGTGAGCAGCTCGCACTGGGTCAGTGATTGGAATACTTTGAAAGAGCTTCCTTTGAAAGACCTTATCGATGTGCCTGAATGGCGAACTATGGTCAATATGGTGGCTTATAAGCGGGTCGATTTTTTACTGGCTCCCTTTCAAGTCACTGATGATCTATCGTTTACCAGTCGTGATTATCAGTTCAAGCCAATTGAGGGTGTGAAGCTTGGTCTACGTGGCTCTCGCCACTTTATCATCTCTAAAAGCTATCCAAACAGCGAAGCTTTGAATAGTGCCTTGAATCGAGGCTTGAGCGTACTTCGTCAGAGTGGCACGATTGAGCGAGCATTGAAAGAGAGCGGTTTTATGAATAGCCAAGTCGCGGGCTGGACCAAGCTAAATTAGTCAAACCTGAAATTTCCACCTTCCTATCTGAATAGTCCACTATAATTACAAGGACATTAACGCAGGCTCACTTTCTTGGAGGGTGTATGGAAATCAAAAATGACAGAGGTGACATCGCCCAAATGGCAGATAATCTCACCTTAAAAGAAATTGCTGAGATGGGTTTTACCATCGACTTATGTGATGAGGCATTCGATCCCAGTGAACATTGGCATGTTGAACCCAAGGATCGTTCTAACAGAGACAATGAATAAGCGTCTTCTTAAGTAATCATGCGACAACCGAGCTATTTTGGCTCGGTTTTTTCGTTTTGACCTAGATATAGCAAACTGGAATGCTTGAGGTGTAAGAGTGCTTAAGTTGGCGTTAACTGCGCCATTTAGGTTGGCGCTTTTCCAAAAATGTGCTCAATCCATCTTGTGCTTCCGGCGTGACTCGAATGCGCGCAATTTGTTGCGCCGTTTCTTCAATTAGCCGTTTGTCTATAGGCGAGTTTGATACGTCTTGGATCAACGTTTTCGCCGCTTTGATAGCTTCAGGAGCGTTATTTAGTATTTGGTTGAGCACTAGGTCTTTGGCATCGTTCAAGTCATCAGAGATGATGTGAACTAAGTTAAGTTGCTCTGCGGCGGTGACATCGAATACTTCTGCGGTAAGGAAGTAGCGCCTTGCTTGTGATTCTCCGATTGCTGCAATGACATATGGGCTGATGACGGCGGGGATCAAGCCGATTCGAACCTCACTTAAGCAGAAAGTCGCGTTGGAAGTGGCGATAACTATGTCACTGCAAGCAACTAACCCTACTGCACCACCATAGGTTGCCCCTTGGATAAGAGTAACAACGGGCATTTGAGCACTATTTAGATTGCTCATTAGTGTGGCAAGTTGCATTGAGTCCTCGAAGTTCTCCTCCTCTGTGTTATTTATCATAGATTTCATCCATGAGAGATCTGCTCCTGCAGAAAAGTGTTTGCCATTGCTTCTGAGTACTAACACGCGAGCGTTATCATCGTGAGCGTGTTGTATAGAGTCGATGAGCTGACTTATAACGATATCATCAAAAGCATTACGAGTGGTTGGTCGGTCAAGAGTGATCGAAGCACAATGGTTCGAATCGAGTTGGTAAGTCACGCTCAAAATAGAACTCCTCTATATCTACTTCTTAATATCCATTGTTACGCTAGCATATTAAAAATATAGAAGAATTTGTGTCGACTGGTGGAAAGAAAGCCAATACCGAACGGACAGTTGAACGGCATTGGCTTAATAGAAGGGCTAGCTTAGTCCTTTTATCTGTATCTCTTGGAAGTTATTCCAAGTTCTAAGGTCACTGCTTACGGGATCATTGTTACCATTACAGGTGAGTCGTATGTATTGGGCTTGAACACCGTCAAGGCTGAACGGAACAAGGTCGGTCGTATCTCCCGGAGTAATGACGTTCTTAAGTGTTGTGAAGGTTATCCCATCGTTGCTGGTGGCAATGTCTACAAAGTATTGCCTAACGTCACCCTTGGCCTGCGACCATAGGATCTGTGTTAGCGATGCGCTAGCAGCAAGTGTAATATCAAAGGTGATACCTGTACCTCTTGCGACCCACTTGGTAGCGAAATCCCCGTCAATAGCCTTCTCTGGTGTACGATCTCGACTTGATTGCGATGCTGACACGGTGCTGATAGTAAGGTTTTGCTCAACTTTATCCTGTCCCAAAAAGCCTAGGTAGCGGCTGATAAAAGCATTCTCTCTATCAGGAGACAAGATAGGGAAAATGTAGTCAACAGCAGGGTCGGTTAAGCCAAACCATCTACACAGCGTCGCAGCATATTGCTCTGATGCAATACCAGGTATGAATTTATTGCCCCAAGCATCCTGACCATCTCGAATAAATTCAGGGTATCGGCCATAGGCTTTCCCGCCATTAACGGGGCCACCCACTACAATTTGGTTACTGCCCCAACCGTGGTCGGTTCCTTGGTTACTGTTATTTTCGATGGTACGACCAAAATCAGACATGGTGAAGGTTACAACACTGTCCTCCAAGCCTTCGGCTTGAAGTGAGGCATAAAATGCACTTACAACAGAGTCTATTTGCCCGAGTAAAGAGTCGTGTTTACCGCGTTGATTACTGTGATTGTCAAATCCTCCCATCGAGACAAAGTAGACTTGACGACCTTGATTTAACCCAGTGCTGGCCTGAATCATACGTTTCACCATTCGGAACTGACCGCCTAGGTATCCTGCCGGGATGGACTCATCGGTAGGGTATTGGTCGAGGATATCTGTCAGCGTTGCCTGAAAATCATAGATCTGTTGGAAGCGATCCAAATAGGTTTGCCCAAATGTTGATGCGGTATTGCTAGCAAGCAGCTTAGTAATATTATTATTGACTGAGTTCGTGGCAAGAGGTGACATGGCTCTGATACCTTCGCTTGAAAGTTTCAGCTCACTGCCCGTTTGACCATTTAGCCACTCATTACCACTCAAACCCATTGTTGGAGAGACCAGCTCTCCACCTGTTGCGAGAACATCCATCATCATACCTGCCCAACCGTAAGGGTGGTATTGAGAGGTTTCCCAGCTGCGCTGCCATGCTAATTGTTGCTTGTTGTGAGCGCCAATATTGGGTGAACGTTTAACACTTGAGTAATTGGCTTTCGTTGTCGGTTCTAGCAAAGTGCCGACATTGACAACCGTTGTTGCAGATCCAGCTAGCATAAGCTGTGCAAGTTGCGGCATTGAGCCATTAAGAGTGACTGCCTGACCTGAATCATCAGAAAAGCCCGGCATATTGGTACGTTCAAAGTCATAAAGTTGAATGCCAGGACGAGAGTTTTGATAATTGGTTAGGTTGTCACCACTGGCGGGGACAACCATGTTGAAAGAGTCGTTCCCACCATATAAGAATAGGCACACCATAGCTTTATAGTCGCTACCGCCATCAGTCATTGCATTTGCAGGTAACGATAGGCTAAGTGGCAAAGCCGTTGAACCAGCAGAGTAAGCCGCGGTTTTAAGGAAATTACGTCTAGAGATCTTCATCGTCGTTACTCCTGTACCATAAAGTTAGGGGAAACAAAGGCGAAATAGAGCATCGGGCCTACCGCATAAGGCTTATTGTTAGTGCTTTTGGCGTTCCATAGACCTTCGAATCTCGGTGCGAGGTCTGCGGGTAGCACGCCGTGAAAAAAGCGGTTACAGATCAGTGTTATTAAGGCGTTATAGTCGCCCGCGATGTTTGTGAAATCAGAAACTTGAGGTAGAGCTCTTGTTTACTATTGGAGCCTGTTTTATAGCCATTGTCGTGCAGAAGTTTCCAAGTAAGGTTACTCATTTTAATGACTTGGTTCCAATCGATGATTGACATTTCTGGTGAGACTAAGCCATCAGCTTCGAGTGAGCCTGAGGGGATGTGTTCAGGGGAGTAAAAATTGAATACTGAAGGAGCCCCTAGAGGGTATTGATTAAATGTGTCACGGTATTGCAATGCATCGTAAGTGATAACTCCATCACTCCCTGGGCGACAATTTAGTGCTCGACATAAATGTGTCATTGCTAAAATAGGCTCACGCAGTTTTGCACGGTTGACGCTTTGTTCAACATCGACTTGTGGATCGAGCAAAATGGCTTTGATCACTTCGCCAAGGTTTCCTCCAGTTTGCACGAAAACATTGGAAACACGTTGAACGTAGTCAGGTAGAGGGTTGGAAGTAACAAAACGTTGAATAAGTAATTTGCTTATAAACGGCGCGGTATTAGGATGATTAACGAGAATGTCTAGCACGGTGTCTAAGTCTTGTTCTGCCGTTAACCCAGCCGGGATGTTTTGACCAAGAATGTTTTTTTCATCTTGGTCGTGGTAGGTATCGTCTGCCACCATAGGTTCAAGCATGCTGCCATTGCTGACAAACCAACCGGTAAACACACGCGCCATATTTTCTATATCAGTGTCACCATAGGTAGGAATGGGGTCTCCATTGACATCTAGTTTTTTACTTCCATCAAGGTTTAGCTCTTCCAATCCAATAGTGAATAGCTGCATCACTTCGCGAGCGTAGTTTTGGTCTGGATTCACACCTGTTTCGGATTTAGGCAGGTTGCCTACCATGGTAAGAAAGTGCCCCATAATAGGTGAGCGAGTGACGTGATACAGCAACGTTTTGTAGTCACTAAATGCGTATTTGGTCAGTATGTCATAATAGTTTGCGACGCCTTCAGGGTAGGGGGATAACTGAGCGTCTCTGTCGTTGACCACGACAATTTGGCTTAGTGCAAAAGCCATGCGTTGCCTAAGTTGAGCTCCGCTCCAAAAAGCGATATCGAACCATGCGCACACACGCATTTCTTGTGTTGATTCAGTTTCTCCGCGTTGTGATTTTTGGTAAGCCACTCTGTCCGTGTGTACGGCGAAAGGGGCGGTTAATTGTTGTTCTAGCCAAGCCTGTCTGTTGTCTAATGAGAGTAGGTCGTCAACATCTTGAGGACGAACCCCCATTGTTGCTAAGTCTAGGAAACGAGATGCCTGTTTGTAGGTCAAGTTGTCCATAGTGACTCCTTGTAATTATTCATTCTGACGTTTTAAGCCGACAATCTTCGACTTATTATGAGGCTAGTTGCATTTTTGAGAATGGCGTTAATTTCACTGTTCGAAGTTTATAAAATCATGGAAATGTTAAGGGTAAGAAATGCTGTTTTATTTTGATTTAGCCGGATCTTGAAGATATTTATATGGGTTAGTTGGAGAGTGGTTATGGATAAAACTGCTCAGAGCAGCCAAAATAAATTATTGGTCTAAATTGATATGCAACCGAGTGGCAGGCCAGTTGAAAGAATGAGGACTATACTTATGCCCTCTTGCGTTTCTGAATAGAGTAGAAACACCAAAAATTTTGACCACTTAACGATTGAATACCATTAAGTAGCCAAAGTAGAAATGGTTTGCACTGTGAGTTAGCTAGAAGCGAGCTTTAGGAACTGCTTTTCTAGTTTTCGTTGAATCTTGTCCTGCTTTTTCTGTATTTTCGCGAGTTTTTTAATACGCTTTTTATGACTTTTCTTCTTACTGAGCGGCTTGAACTTAGTCACATTGCTCGGCGTTGTTCCCATCTCAATGTTTGATGAACTACCTTCATGAGCTCTATTCTTATTGGCTGCTGAATCTGAAAAATCATCGAAGTACTGTACGCCAACACCTACCGCTTCATCTAAAGATGCATCGTTGGCAGAATCAGGTTGCGTCGCAGGTTTTACGGCGTTGACAACCAGTGCTTTGGGTTTGCAGACTTGGTTCGCCATCGAGGTAATGCGAGAGCACGCTTGGCAAACATAGTACTCGCTAGTCGCGGAGTTTTTGCACTTCACCAATATTACTTCGAAGTTCTCGCCTTGGGAGTTTGCACAATGTTTTTGCCATGAGTGACTACCTTAGTTACAGCTAATTTAACTGGGTGTTCGTTACAATTATAGGGTGTTTTCTTAGGGGCTATCTTTGGAACTATGCTCGGCCTTCTTGCTTGATAGCATCTTCCTGTTTGATAACCTTGTGGCCGTCTTCAGTCACACCCTGTTTCCAATAACTACTGATGTAAATACTGTCGCGATCGACATTTTTGTCGTTACGGAAATACTGTCGAAGCGCTCGCATATCATCGAATTCAGAGGCACTCCATACAGAAACCTCTCCTTCTAGCCAAGTTAGACTCCTGACCTTATCTGCTAGAGAGTCATTGCCTGTAATCCAGTGAACTTCGAGTCCTTCAGGTACTTCAATTTCGACAATATCCGACTCTTCAATCACTTTAATCACGGCGTAGCCTTTTAGCATCGCTTGGCAACTCTTTCACCTTGGCAGATAGGGCTGGAAGGGCTGTCATATCAGCAACCATCATGAACCAATCTGCTTCGAGGTTGTGGCTCTTTATTGTGCCAGGACCGCCGACATGAATAGTGTCACCCGGTTTCGCATTCATCGCCCATCTGGCTGCAAAACCTGATTTGGTGTCATTGCATTCGTGCCGAACAAAATCAACGTCCATGGTTAATGCAGCAGAATCGAAAGAGCGAATCGTGTAAGTGCGCATGACCGGACGATTTTCTGGAGAGTAGCCAGTCAAGTCGGTTCCACCGTCGTGATTAAACAAGAGTTTGATGTAACCGCCAGCACAATGTGTAGGGTAGCGCTCAAGCTCATCTCCAGATAGCTGAATGCGTTGCATGTTTGCAGATATCTGTGTTGAAGAGTTGACCGTGAGTAGGATAGGCATTGGTTTTGACATGTTACAACTTGGTTAATGAGTATTCTTATCATTTAGATTACCACAATTTTATACGGAGAAAAGGGGGAAAAGCACACTTTTCCTTAGCAAATTGGAACGTTAATTAGGTTTAAAAATGCTAACTGTTTGTGAAATATAAATTTTGAATAGCTCTAGCTTGCTATCTTATTTATTAATTCAATTCCTTGATCAAAAACAAGTATAATCAAAAATGAAAGTGTTAATGATATTGATTCCCATTAGTGATGGGTGTAATGTTGCACGCTCAGAATATCTGGACGATTAAGGACTTAAATATGACTAATGTGCTAAAGAGCGTAATGCGATTAGCATTGGCCTGCACAGCAATGGTTGCAATGAGCACTCACGCTGAATCAATAACCATTGAACATTTGAAAGGAACGACGACATTTGATCAAGTACCGCAGCGCGTAGTGGTATTAGGCAATGGCAGTTTGGATGTATTGGATCGTATCGGTGTTCAACCTGTAGGTGCTCCACACTCTTTACTTCCTAGTTACTTAAGCGAATATAAAACGTCAACGGTCAATACTGGCTCAGTGCGCGAACCTGATTTTGAAACCATTTTTACGCTTAAGCCGGATGTCATTATTGCGGAAAACCGCATGCTGCGAATCTATGATGAGCTGAATAAGGTTGCTCCGACGGTTATGTTTTATGTAGAAAATGGCGACTACTGGCAAGATACACAAGAAAACTGGCGTATGTTGGGCAAGTTGTTCAATAAGGGCCAAGAAGTCGAGGCGTTGATTGCCGAAACTCAAGCTCAGTTGGATAACGTCTCTGAAAAAGTAACGAAGCAACAGTTAGATGCGCTGATGGTGATGAACAACGGCAACAACGTTGCGATGTACAACAAGGGTAGTCGCTTCTCTATTGTGTTTGATGAGTTTGGTTTTGCTGAATCGACCAGTCAAAATGTGGCACCTATTGAAGGTGCGCACGGCAACCTTATCTCTTTTGAATATATCTCAGATGCTAAGCCAGAAGTGATGTTTGTTCTAGACCGCGAACAGGCGATTGGCCGAGGCGAGGGTAAAGCGAAAACTCTGTTTAACAACACGCTAGTTAACTCAACGCCAGCGGCACAAAACAAGAAAATTGTCTACATCGATTCAAACGCATGGTACATCTCTGGTGGCGGTGTGACAGCAACGCAAACCATGATTAATGATGTAAGCAAAGCCGTTAACTAATCCCCCTATAAAATGAATCTGCCAAGCATTTGGCCAGATTTTTATAACAATAATTCACTCTTTTAGTTTCTTATTTTCCATTGGGCAATCAATGTTTTCCTTTCAATCACTCTCTGCTGTTGTACTTCTTGCCTGCCTAGCATTTACTTCGCTGGTTCTGGGAGTTGCAGATGTTTCTATTGCTGGTTTGTTTCAAGGTGATGAGCATGCTTACACTATTTTTGTCGTAAGTCGGCTCCCTAGACTTATTGCGATCATTCTTGCAGGTGCTGGATTAAGCGTTGCGGGTTTAATCATGCAACAGATCGTTCAAAACCGATTTGCTTCGCCATCGACGGTTGGCACCATTGACTGCGCTTTGTTTGGCTATGTTATGGGGCTTATCTTTTTGGGCGGTGCCAGTCAGTGGGCGCATTTAGGCTTTATCTTCACTTTTTCTGTGGCTGGTACCTTGCTGTTTGTTCAGTTCTTACAACGTTTGAAGTTTAAGAATGCGGTACTCGTCCCTTTGATAGGCATTATGTACGGTAATGTGATTTCGGCGCTCACCACCTTCATCGCTTACAAGTTTGATTTGGTTCAAACCATGTCTTCTTGGACGACAGCGAACTTCGCGAGTGTGCTACAAGGAAACTACGAGATCCTATACCTCGCAATTCCTGCGTGTCTTCTGGCTTATTTCTTTGCGCAGCAGTTCAGCGCGGCGAGTGTCGGAGAGAGTTTTGCTAAGAACATCGGCCTTAACTATCAAAAAATTGTCTTTATTGGTGTGATGTTGGTGGCGGTGAGCTCTTCCGCCGTTGTGATGATCGTAGGCGTTATCCCTTTCTTAGGCCTGATCGTTCCCAATGTCGTTTCACTGTTTATGGGCGATAACATGAAACGCATTTTACCGTGGACAGCCTATTGGGGCGTGGTTTTAGTCTTGGCTTGCGACATATTGGGCCGAGTGATTATCTTCCCTTATGAGATGCCAATCTCAATGATCATCAGCATTTTTGGTGGTGCTCTATTTATCTACCTAGTTTTAAGAGATAGAGCCAATGCGTGATATCAACAAAATTCTTCTATTGATCGTTGCCTGTGTGGGGATTATTGGTTGGTTTATTGGGCAAGGACTGACTCTCGACAACTACCAGTTTTTCTTGTCGCGTCGAATTCCGAAAGTATTAGCGATAGTTTTGGCGGCAGTGGCAATCTCCGCTTCTTCATTGGTGTTTCAGACCATCACCAACAACCGTATTTTAACGCCATCTATTCTAGGTTTTGATGCCCTATACACCATGGTTCAAGTACTGATCGTTGTGATTTTCGGCAGTGCGAGTTTCTTGGTGGTGAACACGATGACCAACTTCGCGATATCTACTGGAGTGATGATTGGCTTCTCTTTACTGCTATTTCATTTCTATTTTAAGCGGCAAGATAGCAATGTATTTACTTTGCTACTGATTGGTATTGTTTGCGGAAGTTTATTTAGCAGCGTAACCAACTTCATGACTATGCTGGTGGACCCAAGTGAGTTTACTGCAATTCAAGATGCTATGTTTGCCAGCTTTAATAACATCAATGCTAAGTTGGTTTATTGGAGTTTAATCCCTCTCTCTATTTGTTTGGGGCTGCTGTTTTACTACTCATCACAACTTGATGTGCTGTGGCTTGGCATTGATAACGCAACAAGCTTAGGGGTAAACACCAAACAACTCACTCAACGCATTATGATCCTGATTACCGTGATGATCGCGATCTCTACTGCCTTGGTGGGGCCAGTACTTTTCTTTGGTTTAATCACCGTGAGTTTAACGCGTGAAATTTTTAAGAGTTATCAACACCGACTTCTAATCATTGCCAGCAGCTTGTTAGCGGTGTTTTTGTTGGTAACTGGCCAATGGTTTGTTGAAAAGGTTCTGGCTTTCCAAACCACAATTAGTGTGATTATTAACTTAGTTGGGGGCAGCTATTTCTTGTTCCTACTCATGAGAAACCGAATTAACTAGCATGATTAAATTAACTGGATTAAGTAAACAATATGGCGGTCAGTTTGTTGTAAAAGACGCAGATGCGCTTTTTCCAAAGGGGGAAGTCACCTCGATCATTGGCCCAAATGGTGCGGGTAAAAGTACCTTGCTTTCAATGGCGAGCCGTTTAACGGAAAGTGATGCTGGCGAAGTGGTGATTGGCGATAGGCTACTAGCGCAGTGGGATACCAAAGAGCTAGCAAAAAGGTTGTCAGTATTGCGTCAGTCGAACAACATCAACATGCGCTTTACAGTTCGAGAGCTAGTGTCATTTGGGCGCTTTCCTCATTCTCAAGGTCGTTTGACCGAAGAAGACGAGCGTGTGATTGACCAAGCACTAGAGCACCTTGGCATTGTGGAAATTCAAGATAAATACCTTGATCAGCTCAGTGGTGGTCAGCGTCAAATGGCCTTCATTGCGATGGTGGTTGCCCAAGACACAGAGTATGTATTCTTGGATGAACCGTTAAACAACCTTGACATCAAACACTCTGTAGAAATCATGTCTGTTCTAAAGAGATTGGCGCATGAGTTGAATAAAGCCGTTGTCATCGTAATACACGATATTAATTTTGCCTCTTGCTACTCTGATAACATCGTTGCGATGAAAAAAGGCGAAGTGATCAAAGCCGGCAAAGTAGATGAAGTGATTCAAAAAGAGGTGATGGAAGCGATTTATGAGATAGCATTTGACGTTCGGGAAATCGATGGCGTCAAAGTGTGCCTCTACTATCGTGGTTAGATTGAGCTGACCTTAATTCATTTGCCGAACCAATGTTAGATGGCATCAGGCATAATGGATCTTTGTCATTTTTAATTTATCGCTATTGTTTGTGAGAACGCGTCGCAAATACTTGGTTAAAAGCCGTTTTTAGAGATGGCTTTAAGTTGCAAAAAAGAAGACTTCCGGTAACATTCCGGTACTTGAATGATAATTCTTATCATTTGTTGAATAGCTTAACGTATGGTTATAAAAGTGTTGAAACCTGTGAAATTTTTGAAACCTTGCTTAGCAGTCATGCTGGCAAGTTCTGTCAGCTCAGTTTGGGCATCAGACTTACAAAATGCTGCGAACGTGACTGAAAAAAGTCATACAAACTCAGTAAAAAGTCAGCAACGTATTGACGCAAGTTCGGAAAAAACGCTAACCATGCGCGCCGAGATTGAGCAGCTAGAGCAAGAGATCAAAAACCTTGAAGTTTACCGCGACCACTTGACCGCATTATTGGCGAATCAGGAAGAAGAAGTGGTGAGCTTTGAGTCTCAGATTGATGAAATTCAAGATACTCGCCAAGGCGTTGTACCGCTGATGTATCAAATGATTGATGCGCTGGCTAGCCATATTGAACAAGACGTCCCTATTCGAGTGGAAGCGCGTAACAACCGTGTATCTGGCTTGCAAGCAATGATGTCTCGCGCAGATGTAAGTGATGCTGAAAAATACCGTCGAATTCTAGAAGCTTATATGATTGAAATGGACTACGGCACTAAGATCGCCGTTTACCAAGGCAATATTGAATTCGAAGGTCAGCAGCTTGATGTTGAAATATTCTACCTAGGTCGCTTGTCTTTATTGGCTAAGAGTTCAAATGGTGCGCGTTACTGGTCGTGGGATCAAAGCAAAAATGAGTGGCTTCTGGTTGATGTAAAAACTCATAAAGATCTAGAGCAAGCATTCCGCCTTGCAGACAAGCAAGTCGCCCCAACCTTGCTAACGCTGCCTGTGTCTCTAACTTCTGCGGAGATGAAATAAATGACTAAGCTAATCAACAAGCTATCTTTATCTTCTGCTCTTGCAGTGTTAATGGTGTTGAGCCTCTATCGGCAACGGCCAATACCGAGCTTACTAGTACCGCAAAAGCCCACGCAGTAGAGCAAACTCAACACGATCGTAAACGTGAATCTGGTTTTAAGCTGACCGAGAAAGAGTTTACTCAGTTAAAGAAAACGCTAGAGCAAAAAAAGAAAGCGCTAGAAGAAGAGAACACACGTCTTGCGGAGACTTTCTCTGAAAATGAAGACCGCCTTGCAAGGCTGGAAGAGCAACTTCGCTTAGAAACGGGCAGCTTGGGTGAAGTATTTGGTGTGGTTCGCCAAACAGCCAAAGAGCTCGAAGGCGAGCTAGAGCAGTCAGTAACTTCTGCTGATGCCCAACAGTATCGTGAGTTGGTGGATGAAATTACTGAAGCCACGACTCTGCCTTCTATGACCCAGCTAACCGGTCTTTGGAAAGCACTAGAAGAACAGATCACCGCAAGCGGCCAAATCGCTCAAACAACTGTGCGTTATATTGATGGCGACGGACAGGCAACAGATAAAAGTGTCGCTCGTTTAGGTAGCTTTGGGTTAGTTGATGAACAAGGTTATTTGCAGTGGAACAACGACAAGTTAGAAGCGAAACACTACGTTAAACAGCCAGTGAATCCGCCAACCTTATCTGTGGCTGACAAGCTTTCGGTAGGTAGTGTGGAGATGGTGACGCTTGATCCGTCTCGTGGCTTCCTTTTAGAGCAACTTGCTCTAACGCCAACGCTTGCTGATCGCTTTGAAGCGGGTGGTGTGGTTGGTAAGATCATTCTTGGTTTGCTGACTGTCGGCTTATTGATCGCTTTGGTTCGTGGTATTGCGCTTTTGGTGACAAAAGGGAAGATTCGCAAACAGCTTAAAAACCCTGCCACGCCAACCAACAACCCACTTGGCCGTGTACTGTCAGTTTACGAACAAGACAAGCATCGCAGTGTGGAAGCACTAGAGCTTCGACTGCTTGAAACGGTGGTTGATGAGCAAGCGAGCCTAGAGAAAGGTCTCTCTATGTTGAAGCTTCTTGCTGCTTTAGCGCCAATGCTAGGTCTACTGGGTACGGTAACCGGTATGATCGAGACCTTCCAAGTGATCACTCAGTTTGGTAATGGCGATCCTAAAGTAATGGCGGGCGGTATCTCTATGGCGCTAGTAACCACAGTACTCGGTCTTATCGCAGCGATGCCACTACTACTGGCTCACAACGTATTGAGCAGCCAAGCGGAATCGATTCGTAATATTCTTGAAAAGCAAGGTATTGGTTTAGTGGCTGAACAAGCAGAGTCGGAGCAAGAGTCTCAGTCTAAACCTCTTAAAGTGGCGGAGAGCGCAGCCTAATGAGTAGCCTTTTCGATTTGCTTCCTATCGCGTTAACTCAGAGTGACCTATCTGTGTCACTCATGAGTTTTATGCAGCAAGGCGGCCAAGTCTTATGGTGGCTCGCGGCAGTCGTTGCGGTATCGCTCATGCTTGTGATTGAACGCATTCTTTACTTGGTCGTGAGCTTTCCTAAGCAAAAAGCCCAGTGGATCGCGAATTGGCAACAGAGAGACGATCACAGCACTTGGTTTGCTCGCTCTATCCGCGAGGGTTGGCTAGCACAGGCGAATCAAAGCTGTATCAGAACCTCAACTTCATCAAAGTACTCGTTGCTATTTGCCCAATGCTTGGTTTACTGGGCACGGTTACGGGGATGATATCCGTATTCGATGTGATGGCCACTCAAGGCAGTAGCGATCCAAAGTTGATGGCCTCGGGCATTTCGCTCGCCACTTTGCCGACGATGGCAGGAATGGTAGCAGCGTTAACGGGTATGTTCTTACATGCACGTTTATTTAAGGCCTGCCAAAAACGTGAAATTCATTTAGAAAAATCTTTAAGGAGTCGTCAATGAGACTCGGTAGACGTCAGCATAAGCAAGATGAGGCTCAAGTTGATTTGACCTCGATGCTTGATATCGTATTCATCATGTTGATTTTCTTCATTGTGACCAGTTCATTCGTGCGTGAGTCGGGTGTGGAAGTCAATCGCCCGCAAGCTTCGAATGTAGTAAGCCAAAAAGATGCCGGTATCTTCGTTGCCATTACTTCATCGAATGATATTTACATTGATAAGCGAGTTATCGACGTAGAGCGCGTTCAAGCCACCTTGGAACACCTGCTGCTCGATAAACCAGACGCTTCGATGGTTATCCAAGCAGACGAACATGCTTTCAGCGGCACGGTGGTTAAAGTGATGGATGCTGCTAAAGGTGCGGGTGTCGTGAACATCGCACTGGCGGCAGAGAAGCAGTAGTGACGCGATTTCTATTAGCCCTACCTCTAGCACTTGGTGCCACGTTAAGCTTGTTCCTATTTATGTCTTGGATGGTGGATACGAGTGGCAAGCGCGCGCCAGAAGAGAATGAAGGGGTAAGCTTCAATATGGTAATGGTGGAAAATGAGCAGGACTTGCAGCGTCGTAAACGAACAGCGCCTGAAAAGCCTGTTGCGCCTGAAGTACCAGAACAAGCTCCGGTATCCGAAACAGAGCAAGTGGTGACGGATCTGAATATGATCGACCAACCGTCTCTGGACTTAGATACCAGCATTGATGGGCTTGCGATTAATGCCCGTCGGTGATGAACTTTGCGGTCAATCAAGAAGTGATGCCACTTTACCGTGTTGAGCCGCGTTACCCTGCAAAAGCGCTTAAGCGCCGTGTTGAAGGTTACGTTGTGATGTCGTTTACTATCGACGAAACTGGTAAGCCAGATGATATTGAAGTGGTTGATGCAAACCCAAGACGTATGTTTGAGCGTGAAGCCATTCGTGCATTGCGTAACTGGAAATACCAACCGCAAGTGGTGGGTGGAAAAGCTGTACGTCAACCGAATCAAACCGTTAAGTTGGAGTTCCAAATCGAGAAATGATGAAGTTTAACTCTCTGATCAGTAGCTCTTTTATCAGCAAATTTGCGACGGTGGGCCTAGCATTAGGACTCACACTCACAGCAATGCCTAGTTACGCAAAGAATGAGCTTTCTCGCTATTCAGCTTCGCGCGTGATGCAGGCTAATGAGTTGGCGCAGAATGATGATCTCACTGGCGCTATAAAAGTCTTACGCGACATCGATACCACACGTCAGTACGACCAAGCGATTATTGCTCGTATGCTTGGTGTGTTTTATTGGCAAAATGGCCAAAGCTCTAAAGCGATAGAACAGATCAATATAGTTGTTGAGTCAGGGTTACTGGATGATGGTCAGCGTTGGTCAACGGAAAAAATGTTGGCGGATCTCTTGTTATCAGAACAAAGATATCGTGAAGCACTGGCTCACTACCAGAACTTACTGTCCTATTCGCAGGTGTTTTCTACGGTAAACAAAGATGAGTCAGACAAGCAGCTTCACCAATCCACATCTGACGTTAAGCTGCGAATTGCTCAATCCCACTATCAATTAGAAGATTGGGCTTCGTCGATTAAAGCCGTGGACAATTTGCACAAGTATACGCGTAATCCAACAGTCTCTACGTTATCGATTAAGCTGGGTTCGCAGTTGCAACTCTCTCAATGGAAGAATGCGATTCCTACCGTTGAGCAGATTATTGAATTAGATACCAAAGAGATCAAATGGTGGCGACAGCTTGTTTCCTTGCAGCTTAAATTGGGCCAAGAAAAGCAAGCGCTAAGCAGCTTAGTCCTCATTGAGCAGCAAAGGTTAGGGCTCAACGACCAGGAGCGTTATCTGATTGCTCAGCTTTATGCCAAGTTAGGCATGCCGGAAAAAGCAGCACGCCAGATATCGACTTTGGATGATGCAGATATCGATACTAAACTGCTTAAGCAGCAAGCGAGTTATTGGCAACAAGCCAAAGAGTGGAACAGGGCCACTCAAGCATGGTTAAAACTGGCTAAGTTAGAAACGGAATATTACTGGAACGCTGCACAAATCATGCTGCAAGAAGGTCAGTACGAACGAGCGCTTAAAACCCTAAAGAGTGTGGATGGCAGAGCAGAGCAAGTCGCTTTGGCTAAAACTCGCGCATTCTATAAGTTAGAGCGACTAGATGATGCTTTATACCAAGCGAAAAGAGCGAATGATATTGACCCGTCTAATCAAGCAAATAATTGGATTCAATATCTAACTCAGCTCCGCCAAATGCGATAGCTTGAAGGCTCTTAGTAAGATGCAAAAACGCCGTCTATCTCAAATAGACGGCGTTTTTTGCGTAGGAATGGGATTAACATCCGTCTTCCATCACCCGCACGGTGCACACGCATCCTTCGGCTGGACAAGTACTGCTTCCACGGCCGCCAAAGGAGTCGTAGATGACATAGCAGCCATCGGGTAAGTTGATAATATTATCGCTATTGAGTTCGCTTGATGAGAATGAGTGTTCGTAACCAATGACGGTGTGGCGATTGCCGATTGCTGTGGTGAAATCGTCAGTTAAAGAAAGCGTTAGGAAATCGAGCATTGTTAAAGCATCGGCGGACTCACCTTCACTTTCTGGGCACAATGTCCCCCAGTCTACTTCAACCGAACCGATGCCGAAATCAATGATGTAATCATCTTGAACGGAACCTCCCGGGTTTTCGTCGCTTGGCAGCAGCCCCTGTATGAAGGCTTTGGCTTGAACTTGAGAAATAACGCCTTCAAATGCACCAGACACGGCATTTAAAGAAGCTATACGTGCAGATTGTTGGATGTTTAAAAACCTTGGAAGAGCGGTAACGGCCAGTATGCCAAGAATGACGATTATCACAACGAGCTCAATGAGCGAAAATCCATTTATCTTCATGTTACAACTGATGACTTTCAATTAGATATTCGATTCAATATAACTAGGTTAGGGCGGATGTAAATTTGATTTGGCGATAATCTGAGCATTGTCTTAACACTGCGATGTTTCTGATATGCATTAAGGTTTCATGCGACTTATGGTCAGTTCTCAGATAATAAAAAGGCTTCACCCTAGGGTGAAGCCTTCGAACCGTATCGCGTTAATTGCTCGTTAGAATGCAGCGTTAACCGAGAACTTAAAGCGACGCTCATCACCGTAGTGAACATCCGTTAGTACGCCATTGTTGTCTACAGAGCTGCCGCCTGAGCCAACGAAGTACTCTTTGTCGAACAAGTTTTCAATGTTGAAACGAAAGTCCCAAGTCACATGACCGCTTTTAACCTGATGAGAGGCACCAGCATCGAAACGAGTGTAAGCATCCATTTTGATAGTGTTGCCAGTATCTGCCCAACGATCGCCTTGGTAAATCATGCCTAAGTTAAGCGCTGTGTAGTCGGTGACAGAGTAGCGAGTCCAAACTGAGCTAGACCATTCAGGAACGTTAGTTGGCGTTTTACCTTTTAGAGCTTGGTCGTGTTCTGTGTACTCGGCGTCTAGGTAGGTTGCAGATGCCATCATAAACCATTGCTCACCAATACGGCCTTGCGCGCCAGCTTCTGCACCGCGATGACGCTGCTTACCACCTTGAGTCGTAATCTGCTCATTATTGCTGTCAAACTCGTCGATCAAGATGTTTGATTTCTCGATATCGAAAATCGCACCGGTTAGCATCAGATCGTTGTTAAACAGTTCCCATTTTGCGCCAAGCTCATATTGGCGGCTCTCTTCTGGGTCGAAGCGGACAAGCGTTCCGTCGCTTAGTACATCTGCTGAAAGCGGAGTGAAGCTTTCTGAGTAGTTAGCGTAAATGGAACCATTCGGTGCAGGGTGGTAAATGATGCCAAACTTCGGAGAAAACGCAGAAGCATCACCAACCCCTTTGGTTTCTACATTGCCATCTGCATCTAGGTCATCTTCGTAGTTCTTATCAAAGCGGATACCCGCTAGTAGTTGCCACTGGTCGTTGATCGTCATCAGGTCATGAGCGTAAACGCCGTAGTATTGGCTTTCTGTTTTAACGCGTCTTGCTGTCGCGTTTTCATCGAAGTCTGGGTAAGACGGAGTGCCTTGTCTTGGTACGATCGTTTGCGAGTTCGCATTCACACGATGTTGGCTGTACGAAGAAAACTTACCGTTCACGCCAAATAGGGTTTGGTGGTCCATGCCAAACGCAGAGAAATCACCATTCAAATCAACGTGGAAGGTATGATGCTTCCATTTATCATGACGATCGAATGGCTTAATCACATAGCTACCATCAGCTGCGGTATCTGCTGTAGAACCTGGCAGTGAGTCGAAGCGGTGACGACTCATTTCTTGATAGTTGTAGCTCGTGCTCAGCGTCCAATCGTGATTGATGAAGTAGCTGAAGTCTGCGCCGATGTTTTCTACTTCGTTATCAATGAAGGCCCAAGACATATCACGAATCAAATCGCTATTACCAATCACATTGCCTTCAGAGTCAAGCCAAGCGCCACTGTCTAGCTGAGCTTTGTCATGGGTACGCTCATAGTGGGCAGACCATAAACCCCAATCCGAAATATCGCCTTCAACAACAACGTATCCTAAGAAACGGTCACGCTCTTGGTTTGAACTATCAGCAAAGGTGCGGCTAGATTCTGTATCTTGTTTCACCATCACGGTGCGGCCACGTAGGGAACCCGATTCGTTTAGCGCGCCAGATGCGTCGATGTGGTAACGGGTGCTACCTAAATCATCAATATCAGTGCCGACGTTCACCATAGGCTGGTGTGTTGGCTTTTTGGTCACCATGTTAATTAGGCCGCCTGGTTCAGACTGACCATAAAGCATGCCTGATGGACCTTTTAATACTTCGATGCGCTCTAGCGTTTCGATAGGTTGCATGTAGTGCGAGAACTGTGGGTGACCATTTCGCAGGTAGCCAGTTGAAGAGCTTAGCTCGAAACCCCGAAGCGTGAACTCCTCTCGGTTCCATTTTTTAGTACCTTGGCTAACGCTTGAATCGTTAACCAAAGCATCACCAAGTGTTGTGGCTAGCTGTTCTTCAAGCACGATCTCTGGAATTACGCTGACCGATTGCGGTGTCTCTAAAAGTGTTGCGTCGGTGCGCATTGCACCAACGGAAGTGTCAACCTTATAATCGGTGAAGCTTTGACCAGTGATGACAATCGTCTCGTCGGTTTGAGCATCACTTTGTGCGTTAACTAGGTTAGAGAATAGTGCCCCTACGATTGCAGCGCTAACTGCCGTCAGCTTAAATTTCATGGAATACTCCTTACTTTTCAGTACTTTCCATTACTACTTTTAATGTAAATGATATTGATTCGCATGCACATTATCACAAATTTTCAAAAGGTAAATACTTATTTCAAAAACAAGGTTGTTTGGATATTCTTTATACACTTCAATGAGTTAATGGTTAGATATTGTGGTGTATTATATTTATGCCTAATCATTTGGCGTGTGTATAAATGACCTGTCAAGGCTGGTCATTTGTTATGAATCGTTGGTTTGGTGTAACTTTTTAAGTAAGTATTAAAATGAAGAGCCAAATGACTTGAACTAGCTATCTAAGCAAGCTTAATTAGGCAAAGAACAGACGTAATAGTATGAATAGGAGAGTCCATGAAGGCTTGGGTTAATCAGGTAGAGTCGACGTTATCTATCGCAAAAGATGATCAAAACTCGAAAGCGATGAAAGCGTATATGCGTGGTCAGTTCGAGTTCTTGGGCATTCAGTCAACTCCACGAAGGGCAATGTTGAAAGAGCTGTTTGCTTCACAATACCTACCTAAGTTAGGTGAAGTCGCGTGCGTTGTCGATGAGTTATGGGCAAGGCCAGAGCGAGAATATCAGCTTGTAGCCATTGATTTACTGATCAAGTCAAAAAAGAAACTGCCCGCAGAATTCTTTGAGCACGTTGAGCGATGGATCACCACCAAGTCATGGTGGGATACGGTAGATATGCTTGCCACACACATCGTGGGAGCGTTAGCTAGCCAGTATCCTGATGCAGCTCTGGGAACGCTTCATCAGTGGCGAAAATCAGACGACATATGCTGCGCCGAACGGCGATCTTGTACCAGCTTAAGTACAAGCAACAAACCAATGTTGAACTGCTTTTCGAGATCATCGAAGAGAACAAACATGACAACGAATTTTTCATTCAGAAAGCGATTGGTTGGTCTTTGCGTGAATACTCCAAAACCGATGCGGCTAAAGTGATTGAGTTTATCAAGCATGCCAACATAAAAGGACTGGCGAAACGTGAAGGTTTAAAATGGCTTGTTTCCAAAGAGGGGAGTGTTTAGGTAAAGTAAGTCCTGAACCCGTATGAGTATTTAGAGATATCACATGTTAGAAATTCAATTTAGCCAAGGTCCGTTAACGGAAGAACACCAAACTCAGCTAACAGTGGGCTTTGAGTCTCATAGTCAAGCTCAAGAGGCTCCGAGCTACGCTAAAGAGAGCTTAAACTGGACCGTGGTCAACGAGCAAGGTGATCTTATTGCTGCTCTAACAGCGAATTTGCTGTGGGATTGGCTATACATTGATGAGCTTTGGGTTGATGAAAGCTGTCGAGGTATGGGGATGGGGAAGCAGCTGATGGCGAAAGCTGAAGAGCATGCCAAGAAAAATGAAATCTCAGGTTTGTGGCTTTGGACTCAAAGCTGGCAAGCCCCAAATTTTTACAAGAGCCTAGGGTTTGAGGAATTTACTCGATTTGACAACTTCCCTGTGGGCCACAGCCGAATCGGGCTGCGAAAATCACTATAATGTTTGATATTATTGTTTCGGAAGGCCTCCATTTGGAGGTTTTTTTGTCCTTTTTTAACATTCGGTTAGAGTAAACTTTCGATTGATTCTCTCATTTACTACGTAACTCGAACCTGCCTTTCACTGCTCTGTTGAAGGGTGATCAACTTCCCAATCTTATCTTGGTTTATATCCGTGATGTCACTCGAACAAGGTTTATCTTCAGCTATTCCAGCCGGGGAAGTACGATTGGAGAAGATCGATTGGTCTGTCGTTGACCCTTATATGGATCGCCTGTATGCAATGACGTATGACATGACAGGAGCTTGGGAGCGCGAACTTAGCCACCATACGCCGCTTTACACCAACCCGAACGCTCAGGGGTCGTCGGCGAATACTTCGTCTGACTTCACCATTAACTACCTGATTGGCTTGGGCATTCCTGCCAATAAGTTAATGATTGGTGCGGCGAACTACCATCGCTCAAGAGCGATGAATCCAGGAGACATTACTGAATACAGTAACGGCTTAGATGGCTCGACTACCTATGGCGATATTAATGCGACAGGTGCTGAGATGATTTTAGGCATTGCGGGCGTCGGCAGTTGGGAAGCCGGTGTCTTAGAAGGATACGATTTGTATGCAAATTACTTGGACAAAGATCTTAAGCCACGTAATGGCTATAGCTTGTACACGGATAAAGTGTCTAATGCGGATTATCTGGTTAACGAGAGCATAGGGTCGTTCATCACGCTTGAAACACCAAGAACCACAGCATTGAAAACCCAGTATGCGAAGGACAAGGGTTTAGCTGGTGTCTTCTTCTGGATGGCAGAGCAAGACAATGGCTATAACCTCAATGCTGTGAACCATGTGCTTGGCAATACATTAGTGGTCGATAATGCAGATTCTAAGCCGCAGCATCAAATAGCGATTTGTGGTGAAAATGTCACGGTTGCCGAATGTGAAGCGCTTAATGCTTCGCTGAAATAACACGTAGTCATAAAATTGAACTATGTATAAATGAACTTGCGAAAGGCTCAACGAGATGTTGAGCCTTTTTACCGCCTATAAATCAGTTGCTGCGCCATTCTTGGGCTAACAATAATGGTTTGATTTGGTTCGCAGAGTGCTCAAAAAGAATTCACTTGGAAAGCTAAGTGGCATTTCAGGCTTGACCTTAACCTAGGGTGAAGGTCTATAGTAAATGGAAGTTTGCAAATCGCGCCATGATATCCCATCGACATTATGAAACATGAAATCCGTACAATTTGGATTGCCGCCATCAGCATGATTGCCATGTTGATGTCGACATATGTTTCGAGCGCTCCGCAGATGGATTTTATGATGTTAGAGTCCTCGATGCACACTTCGCATCAATCGAGTGTGCAGGCAAATCCAGATAAACCTGATTGTCACTCAACTAATGCCGCGACCCAATCAAGTACTGACGTTAGTTTAGACTTCCAATGTCAGCATCAAAATTCGCAAGCTCATTCTCATTCGAGTCACAACGCACATTCATGCTCGCAAGGTGAGGGAGTACACAACTGCTGTACCTCCGTCTGTTCTAGCGTTTCCTATCCATTACTGGTAAAAAGCGACGTATTGATCCCTTCACATACTCTCGCTTTACATCAATCTGTAACTATTGGTGAAACCAGCAATCGTCCTAATCTTTTCTTAAGGCCACCTTCCGCATAATCCATTCCATTTGCTGAAATCCAGCTCAATGCTGGTCGTCACGCCATACCTATAAAGTCCCTCTATGTCCTGTGCTCCTAGCATTAAGAACGTATTCGGGAATCTATTTTGCGCACTCATTGCGCCTAATATGGAATTAGATTGTGAACATTACACCGATGACCGGTGGATTGATTGTCAGTGTGGCTATGCTCCCTACAACAGTATTGGCGCATAGCACGGAAGTTAATCCAACGATGACAGCAACCCAATCAGCTCAAGCCCTTTATGAGTTGATTAATGCAGCCCTTCACCAAGACCAAGGCCGCCAGCAATATCAAGCTCAGTCCAACGCGATGCGCGAGATGGGCGTTGCTAGCGCCACTTTAATGGATCCAAAGCTTAAAATGGGCGTTGGCGGCCTGCCAGTGGATAGCTTTAAGTTTGATGATGACCCAATGACCAACATATCGGTTGGGCTCATGCAGCAGTTTGAGCGAGGTTCGACGACCACACTCAAAGAAAAGCAGGCTAATCAGCAAGCCGATGGCATGGTGCTTCAAGCGGAGAATCGAGAACGCGAAATCGCGAGTAACATTACTCAGATATGGCTAGAACTGGGCTATCTGCAACTGGCGGAGCGTACTCTAGAAAATACGCAGAAGCTGCTCGTTGAACAGGAAAAGTTTGTCCAAACCAATTACGGCATTGGCAAAAGCGAAGCGCAAGATTTGCTTAATGCCCAGCTAAACGTGAGCCAATACGATGAGAAGTTGCATACGAATCGACAAATGCAGCAACGTTTGCGTTCCCAACTTTCAGAGTGGCTGGGTGAGCAGTGGTTATCTAAGCCAAACCAACTTGAAGCTTCCAATCAATTGCCGTGGTCTCAGCTAGATAGCTATTTAACCGATAGCTTGAACAGTACTTCGCATTTTGACGCCTTAACCCAACACCCTATGGTGAAAATGGCGGATGTGACCATTGCCGCAAATGAAACCCAAGTCGAACTGGCAGAGCAGGCTTACACGCCACAATTTGGCGTCGAGGTGATGTATGCCTATCGTCAAGCCGACAACATGCGTGGCGAACCTGCCTCGGACCTGCTTAGTGCCTATGTCACTATGGACATCCCTTTGTTCACAGGCAATCGCAAGATAGAAACTTATCAGCTGCTCAGTATCAAGTGGGTGCGGTCAGATCGGGTAGAGACGTTTTACTCGCCCAGATGAATGCGAAAGCCAATGCCTTGATCAACGATCGCATTAACTTAACCGAGCGCATTGAGCGCTATCAATCCACTTTGCTTCCTCAGTCTGTCGCTCGAACCGAAGCGGTCGAACGCGATATCAGAACAACACGGCGCAGTTTGGTGATGTTATCTCAGCATCAATCACAGAGTTGACTTTAACCCTCGAATATCAACGTCTCGTAACAGACTTAAGTTTGGTTAACAACAATCTAGCCGCACTCCTTGTCGGCTACGAATACAGTGTCGAGCCTGCGCAAGTACAGCCAACGAACTAATTGGAAATGATGATGAACAATATATACAAAATGACGGCGGTGGCTTTGCTAGTAGGCGGTGCTATAGGCTTTGGTATCAGTCAATGGACGACTAATGGACACGGTTCTCATGACATGAGCAACTCTACTGAGATGAGTAAGGAAACTGAGACAAAAGGAGCTGATGAGCCTTTGTATTGGGTTGCGCCCATGGATCCGAATTATCAAAGAGACCAACCAGGGAAATCGCCAATGGGGATGGATTTGATTCCTGTCTATGCGGATGACCTAGCCGGAGATAGCAAGCCGGGCACTGTCAAAATTGACCCTGCGGTTGAGAATAACTTGGGGGTTAAAACCACAGCAGTACAGCTTGAGGTGCTTTCTCCAAGAATTGAAACTGTTGGCTATGTTGCTTTTGATGAAAGCCAACTTTGGCAAACCAATGTCCGAGTTGCGGGCTGGGTAGAAAAGCTCAACGTCAATGCCATTGGCGATCGTGTGAACAAGGGTGACACTCTGTTTACACTTTACTCGCCAGAGTTAGTGAAGGCACAAGAAGAACTTCTAAACGCATACAACAGTGGTAGAACAGGTCTTGTAAAAGGAGCGACAGAACGCTTATTGACGCTAGGAGTTCAGAAGTCTCAAATAAACGCCATTAAAAAGCGTGGCAAAGCATCGCAAACCATCGATATCAAAGCGCCTTCAGATGGTGTTATCGCAAGTTTGAATGTTCGCGAGGGTGGATATTTGTCACCTGCTCAAGCTGCGATTAGCGCAGGGCCGCTCAGCCACGTGTGGGTAGATGCTGAAGTATTTGAAAGGCAGGCCCATTGGGTAACACAAGGTAGCAAGGCAACAATGAGGCTCGACGCGCTTCCAGGGCAGGAGTGGATTGGAGAGGTGGATTACGTCTACCCGATTCTCGATCCCAGCACTCGAACACTGCGCGTTCGCCTTCGTTACGACAACCCTAATGGCGATCTCAAACCCAATATGTTCGCTAACATCGCATTGCAACCCCAATCCCCAGATAAGGTTCTAACGGTACCTGCTTCTTCTGTTATCCGCTCGGGTGGAATGACTCGAGTCGTGCTGTCAGAAGGCGACGGCAAGTATCGTTCAGCAAGAATCGAAGTTGGTCGAGAGGCAGGCGAAAAGATTGAGGTGATTCAAGGCTTAGAACAAGGCGATCGCATTGTCAATTCGGCGCATTTCATGCTGGATTCAGAGTCAAGTCAGTCGGCCGATCTATCGAGGATCAATGGAGTTGAAGCCCTGCCGAGACGGTTTGGGCGCAAGGTGAAGTCACTAATGTGATGGCAGACCATGGCATGTTAACCATTAACCACCAACCGGTTCCCGAATGGAGCTGGCCGGGTATGGTTATGGATTTCAACCTATCCAGTGACATCGATGCCTCAGATTTCGAAGTGGGGCAATCCATCGAGTTTGAAATGCAGAAATCGCCAAGTGGTATGTATGAAGTGGTCGACTTTAAGGTCAGTGAATCAGCGATAGCCAAAGAGCTTTGGGTATCGGGCGAGATTACGCTTTTGATGGCCGACTTCGGTATGGTCACATTAGCTCACTCTGATGTACCAGAGTGGAAATGGTCTGCGGGCGAAATGAACTTCACTGTTGATTCCGATGTGGCTTTGTCTGGGTTTAGCAAGGGGCAATCCGTCGACTTTCTGGTTGAAAAACAAGGTGCTGATTACTTACTCAAACAACTTAAGATGAGTGAGGGTGAACAATGATAGCTTCAATAATTCGTTGGTCGATCCACAATCGTTTTTTGGTCATCTTAGCCACAATTGCGCTGATTTTGGGTGGTTTATACAGCGTGAAGAATACGCCTGTTGATGCCATACCTGACCTTTCTGACGTTCAGGTCATCATTAAAACCAGCTATCCGGGGCAAGCACCGCAAGTGGTTGAAGATCAGGTAACCTATCCGTTAACGACAGCAATGTTGGCGGTACCGGGGGCAGAAACAGTACGAGGCTTCTCGTTCTTTGGTGACTCATACGTCTACATCATTTTTGACGACAATACTGACATGTATTGGGCGCGTTCAAGGGTGTTGGAGTATCTGAGCCAAGTGGCCCCAAATCTTCCACCGAATGCGACACCAACGCTCGGCCCAGATGCAACGGGTGTGGGTTGGATATACAACTATGTTTTGCAAGATAAAACGGGGCAGCATGATTTAGCCGAACTCAGAAGCTTGCAAGATTGGTTCTTAAAGTACGAACTGCAAACAGTTGACGGCGTGTCTGAAGTCGCTACCGTTGGCGGTATGGTCAAGCAATATCAGGTTCAAATCGACCCAGCGAAGCTGCGCGCGTACGATCTCACTTTGCAGCAAGTAAACATGGCGATCAAGAACGGTAATCAAGAGGCGGGCGCGTCGGTTATCGAGCACGCGGAAGCTGAACATATGGTTCGTACCACGGGCTATTTAACGGATGTAGAAGACATTCGCTCACTACCGCTGAAAGTCACGGCTACGGGCACACCGCTTTTACTCGGTGACGTTGCTGATATCAATCTAGGGCCGCAAATGCGCCGAGGCATTTCAGAGTTTAATGGTGAAGGTGAAGCAGTAGGCGGCGTTATTGTGATGCGCTATGGTGAGAATGCCAGTGAAGTGATTGCCAATGTAAAAACGAAATTGGCTGAACTGCAACGCAGCTTGCCGGATGGCGTAGAAATCGTCACTGCCTATGACCGCTCTAAGCTTATTGACTCAGCCGTCGAAAATCTATGGAAGAAGCTCATTGAAGAGTTTTTAGTGGTAGCTGTTGTTTGCGGGCTGTTTCTGTTCCATATGCGCTCAACGCTAGTTATCGCCATTAGTTTACCTGTAGGTATTCTGACGTCTTTCATTGTGATGCATTGGCAAGGCGTTAACGCCAACATCATGTCCCTTGGCGGCATTGCGATCGCGATTGGTGCCATGGTAGACGGCGCTATCGTAATGATCGAAAACGTTCATAAACACATTGAACGCACCCCTTTAACGGACAAAAACCGCTGGCAGGTCATTAGTAAGGCGGCTGAAGAGGTGGGTGCGCCACTGTTTTTCTCACTGCTTATCATTACGTTAAGTTTTGTGCCCGTATTCGCATTGGAGGGTCAAGAAGGGAAGATGTTCTCGCCGTTGGCTTTTACTAAAACGTATGCGATGGCTGCAGCGGCGGGGCTGGCGATTACTTTGGTGCCCGTATTGATGGGGTATTTTATTCGCGGCAAGGTGCTACCTGAAAAGAAAAACCCAGTAAACCGCGGCTTGATTGCGTTGTATAGACCTTTGCTTAACGTCAGTCTGCGTTACCCAAAAACGATTTTGGTCTTGGCTTTAGGGCTTATGGCTTCCGCATATTATCCTGCCAGCAAATTGGGAAGCGAGTTTATCCCCCCACTGGACGAAGGCGATCTGATGTATATGCCAACCACCTTCCCAGGTGTGTCGATTGGTAAGGCAAGGGAACTACTTCAGCAAACCAATAAGCTGATCAAAACCGTTCCTGAAGTGGAATCGGTTTGGGCAAGGTAGGACGTGCAGAAACGGCAACCGATCCAGCACCACTCACCATGATTGAAACCGTGATTCAGTTGAAACCTCGCGAGCAATGGCGTGACGGTGTCACTACTGAATCCTTACGTCGCGAGTTTGACCAGCTGATTCAGTTCCCTGGGCTGACCAACGCATGGGTGATGCCAATCAAAACCCGTATCGATATGCTGGCGACCGGTATCAAAACGCCGATAGGCATTAAAATCGCAGGCCCAGATCTAGAGGTCATCGAAGATATTGGTGCGGATCTAGAACCACTGCTGAACAGTATTCCGGGCACCGCCTCGGTATACGCAGAGCGAGTTGCGGGTGGTCGTTATGTGACGATTGATATTAAACGACGATCTGCTGCGCGTTATGGCCTTAATATCAGTGATGTTCAACAAGTGATTACCACGGCCGTGGGCGGTATGAAAGTCGGGGAGACGGTAGAAGGGCTGGAACGCTACCCAATCAATGTTCGATACCCGCAGGACTATCGTGATTCCGTGGTTAAGCTGCAAAACTTACCTTTAGTAACGCCAAATGGTGCTCGAATTGCGTTGGCTGACGTGGCTGATATTCGTTACGAAGATGGCCCACCGATGATCAAAACTGAGAACGCGCGTCCTAATGGCTGGATATTTGTCGATATTCAAGGTCGGGATTTGGGGTCTTACGTTGAAGAAGCGCAGAGAGTGGTGGCAGAGCAATTTAGCTTACCTGCAGGTTATTCCATCACTTGGTCTGGTCAGTATGAATACATGGAACGCGCGAAGGAGCGTTTGAGTATCGTTATTCCCGTAACGATCGCCATCATCATGTTGCTGCTCTACTTTAGCTTCCGCAGAGTTGGAGAGGTCGCCATTATCATGCTGAGCTTGCCTCTCGCGATGGTGGGTGGGTTGTGGTTGATGTATTACCTCAACTACAACTTCTCAATTGCGGTAGGTGTTGGATTCATTGCCCTTGCTGGCGTGGCTGTTGAAACGGGTGTGCTGATGTTGGTGTACCTCAATCAAGCTTGGCATGCCAAGAAGTTAGAAGCTCAAGAGAAGGCTAAACAGCTGACTCGGCAAGATCTTATCGAAGCCGTTCGCGAAGGTGCTGGGCAACGTGTTCGCCCTGTGGTGATGACCGACCTCACGGTGATCATTGGCTTGATTCCGATTATGTACGGTGCAGGCACTGGCTCTGAAGTGATGCAGCGCATCGCGGCTCCAATGATTGGGGGAATGGCCTCTGCTCTGATACTCACGCTAGTGGTGATCCCCGCTATTTTCAAACTTTGGAAACTTCGCGAAGTTCAATCTTAACAACGCAATACAGGTCAATGCCCTAATACATTGACCTCAAACTAGATTAAAAAAGGAAATGACTATGAAATACTCACTGATTGCATTAACACTTGTAGTAGCTGCTGGTAACGCATTCGCAAGCTCGGACCATGCACACATGAACCATGGCGAAATGGACCACAGTTCTATGGATCACAGTAAAATGGATCATAGCAATATGGATCACTCTAAGATGGACCACAGCAAGATGGATCATTCCAATATGCAAATGGAAGGAATGTCTGCGGTAGGCATGCCGGCGACAGGGGCGAAGCCTGACAAGGTTGTCCACGTGGTGCTAAACGATGATATGTCGATTAACTTTGTTCGTGATATCAAAATCGAACCGAATGATGTGGTTCAATTTGTTGTGATGAACAAAGGCAAAATGGACCACGAATTTGCGATTGGCTCAATAGCGGAAATGGCGGAGCATCGTGAGATGATGAAAGGTATGTCCGATCACCATCATCACGATTCAGGCAATGCGGTAACGGTTAAACCGGGTAAGGCGAAGCAACTACTATGGCACTTTCACGGAGAAAGTGAAGTTGAGTTTGCTTGTAACATTCCAGGCCACTACGAAGCTGGAATGGGCAAACAGATTGAACTTTAATTGATCATTGTATGTGCTACCTGAAAGGGTGGGCACATGGTTTGTGGCAAAGGCTCTGTGGCTTAGTGCTATTACGGTTAAAGCAGACGATTCTTAATTCGACTCAAGCCACTGGTGTTACGCAAGGTAACGGGCAATGTCGTTCTGTGTAACTTTATCGACTAACTCTGGTTGGTTTTTCAGCAAGTTTTGATAACGCTGCTCGGCTGAATAACAAAGTAGTTCCCGCTCTCGTCCTTCCTTCTTCATCGCAAATCGCAATAAGAATTCGATCAGTTCGTTGGCAAGCTGATGATTCTCTAATGTCGCTGAATGCAGCTTATCGAAGCTAAATTTGACCAACGTTGTTGGCTCCAAACAGACTAATCCAAATGAAGTGGGCTGTTTTTGGTATGCTGCAGCTGTACTGCCGATAACATCGCCTTCGGTCAAAAACGATTTTACTCGCTCTTGCCCTTCATCTGTTACGTAATAGGCTTTGACGATGCCTCGCTTAATCAAATAGAGCGATGAATCGCTATCACCCTGCATAAAGACATGTTCACCCGTATCCTTGCGGACGATTTGCCCTTCATTATCAATAAATGTCGAAAATTCCATTCGTTTTAACCCAAGTTAACGATCAACGTTGTTTGATTCTCTAAAGTCACTTCTAGCTTAAGGCATACCTAGGTAGGGGAGAAGTGTATGAAGTTAGAAAACCGAGTAATTATTGTAACAGGCGGCACATCTGGGATTGGATTGGAGCTTGTTAAGTCCCTTAGTCAACGAAATGAAGTCATTGTGTTAGGGCGAAATGCATCACTGCTCAACCAATTAAAGGAAGAGTATTCTGTGATTCCTTATCAGGTTGATCTGAGCGATATGGCGCAAGTTGAATGGGCGGCAAGCGAGATCCTCGAAATGCACCCCAAAATCAATGTTCTAATTAATAATGCTGCTGTTCAGTATACGCCTGAATTTACCAATGAGGACTTTGCGTACCATACGATCAGCGATGAGATTACAACCAACTTCACGTCCATATGCTGCTTAACCTATTTGCTGCTTCCTGCGCTAAAGCAGGCGAGAGAGGCAGCGATTGTTAACGTCAATTCAGGGTTAGCTCTAGCGCCGAAAACTTCTTCGGCAGTCTACTGCGCGACAAAAAGCGCATTAAACGCGTTTTCACTTTCTCTTCGGTATCAACTTGAAAGCAGCAACATCAAAGTAATGCAAGCCATGATGCCACTGGTACAAACCAAGATGACAGATGGTCGGGGCAAGGCAAGCTCACGCCCGTTAGTGCCGCTAATGCTCTGTTAAAAGGCGTAGAGAGTAACGTACTAGACAACGATATTGGCAAGGTTCGATTACTTAGGTGGTTGATTCGACTCGTACCGTCAGTCGCTTTCAACATGATGAAACGCGCGTAAATGAGGTGTGTCTATGGGCGCTTTTAGGCAACAACACAAGTTCACAAAGCACTTTAACTTCAAAAGGCACCTCAATCTCAAAAGGTACTTGGCGCTTTGTTTGAGTGTCGCCACTTTTAGTTTGGCTGCAGATGCTCATGCGCAAGAGAGTCCTCTAAAAGAAAATGCCAGTGGTGAAAAAGGAGTAAAGGAAATGAATCATCAACAAACCGGGAATCAAGCGCACAAAAGTATGGCAGAGATTCGAGTAACGGGTATCGATCAGGTAAGAGGTGGAAACTTGATCGTGTTTATATTCACTGAGGAAGGGTTTCCGAAAAAACATGACCTGGCGCTTCAACGACAAGTTCGAAAAGTGTCTGGCCGTGAAATGACGTTTGAGTTTCCCATCGACCAACAAGAGTTAGCCATCAAAGTACTTCACGATGAAGACGAAGATGGCAAAGTTACTAAGAATTGGACGGGTATCTATCCGGCGGAAGGACTCGGCTTTTCGAATAAGCAGAAGGTCACTCTAACGGGAGCGCCAACCTATGAGCGTTCAAAAATTCTCGGGAGTGAGGTTCTTTCCGGCCTAACCATTGAAATGATTTATCCATAAGGAGAAGGATGATGAAATCCTTAATTAAAGCCATGTTGATTATTGGTGCCGTGTTTGCCTCGACCTTTATTCTACTAAAGGTGCTAGGAGTTTTGAGTGTCGAGCAGATAGAGAACTGGCTCACTTATGCGCAAAGCCTATCACCAGTCTATGTGGGTAGCTTAACGGTAGTGTTATTGCTTGCCGACATCGTCATTGCCATGCCTACGTTGACGGTCACTATTTTGTCGGGATTCTTTTTGGGAGCAGGTTATGGAGCACTTTCTGCA
This sequence comes from Vibrio aestivus, assembly GCA_003263845.1. Classification (GTDB taxonomy): domain Bacteria; phylum Pseudomonadota; class Gammaproteobacteria; order Enterobacterales; family Vibrionaceae; genus Vibrio; species Vibrio aestivus. The sequence continues at coordinate 67,308 of JYJN01000126.1, forward strand.
ATAGTTGGAATGACGCTGGCAGGTGTGGCTGGATACAGCTTAGGTTGGCGTTATGGTGATGTGGTGCTTAACTTCTTAATAAAAGATGAAGAGAAGGTTCGAGATGCAAAACAGGCGTTCGCAAACAACGGTTATGGGATGATATTGCTAAGTCGCGCCGTGCCCATTTTGCCTGAAGTGACAGCGTGTTTGGCTGGAGCAACAGGTTATGAAGTTCTCTCGATTTATTTCCGCTTGGCTGATAAGCACTTTGCCGTATTGCGTCATTGCTGCGTACTCAGGGTCTATCAGTACCATCAACGCCCCCAAACCCGCTCTAATAACGGCGGCCATGCTAACGGGAACACTCTGGTTGGGTTGGGCCATTTTCAGAAGAGTTAAGCTTAATCGTACTCAGATAAGCTAAGTACAAGACGATTCGATAGAAGTAGAGAACTGGAACAAAAAAGAGCGCCATTTAGACGCTCTTCGATTGTCTCTAAACCGAATAGGTTACTGACCAGGTTGATTCTTAAGCTGCTCTTTAGCCGCTTCAACTTTCGAGAAATCCAAACCTAGCTCATCAACTGCGTCTTTAATCAACGCAGGGTTTTGCATTACTTGCGCCATTAGCGCCTGCAGTTTGTCTTGTGGTAAGCCGAGTTGACCAATGGTTGCCATTGCAGCAAGAGGGTTTTGTGTGAGTGTTTCGAATAGAGCATGGATCTGCTCGTCACTTACGTTGTTCTCTCTTAACAGTGCCAGAATTGGGTTCATGATATTCCCTTTGTGTTCTAATTAAATGCTTATTTTGATGGGCTTAGTCTAGCACTAGCCTATGGAGAATGTCAGCACTAGTTGTTTGTTGAGACAGGGTTGTTATTTGAGATACTGGCGATTGTTTGCGCAATAGACAGTCGAAACAAGTCTAGACATACGTATCCATCGTATTAGGATAAACAATGTTTAGTCATAAATATCATCGAAGGAACAAATAGTTATGATCCCATTTAGTACTTCATATGTTGCTGGAGTGGCGCTATCGGAAGTTGATGGCGAAATGAAGATGCTACTCATGAAACGAGTAAAAGGCGGCTATTGGTGTCATTGCGCTGGTGGTGTAGAAGAAGGGGAGTTGGGTTGGCAAGCCATGGTAAGGGAGTTTAAAGAAGAAACCGATATTGACGTGACTGAACTCTATAACGCGCAATATTTGGAGAAGTTCTATGAAGCCAACGCCAATGTCATTGAACTGATCCCAGTGTTTGCCGTTTTATGTCAGCCAAACCAACCGGTGACGCTTAACGATGAACATACAGACTACAAGTGGTGCACTCTAGAAGAAGCGATTGACCTTTCTCCATTTCCAAATCAGCATGAAGCGTTTCGTCATGTTTGGGCATACTTTGTCGACAAGCCGATCAATCCACTATTTAAAGTAAATATGTCGAAGTCAGTACTTTGAAGTTGTCATCGCTCTTTGAAGAAATGAAGGACTTGGAGTGCAAGCTAGAGATCGCCTCGCACTCAAAATCACTATTGATGAGCCGACTCTTCCGCTCTGAGGGTCAGCACTTCATAACCAGTCGCTGTGACCAAAATGGTATGCTCGCATTGAGCCGAAAGAAGTTTATCGCGCGTGACAACTGTCCAACCGTCTTTCTTGGTTTTCACCTTTGCAGTGCCTTGATTGATCATCGGCTCGATGGTGAAAGTCATGCCTTCTTTTAAAGTCAGGCCTCGGTTCGGTTTACCGTAGTGCAGCACTTGCGGCTCTTCGTGCATCTCTCGCCCAATGCCATGCCCACAGTACTCGCGTACCACGCTGTAGCCGTTGGATTCTGCAAAACGTTGAATGGCACTGCCACATCACCGAGTTTTAGCGCCGGGTTCGACTTGTTTAATCCCTTCCCACATCGCTTGGTAGTTTTTCTTCACGATCTTGATGGCTTTTTTTGAGGCTTCTGGCATCACATACATTTTACTGGAATCAGTGATAAAGCCATTCTTTTCCAACGTGATGTCTAAGTTGATAATATCTTTTGGCTTCAATATTTCAGTCGTTTTCGGAATGCCGTGACAGACTACCTCGTTGATAGATGAGTTCAGAACATATTGATAATCATACTGCCCTTTGCTTGCCGGGCGGGCTTGCAGCTCTTCAACAATGTACTTCTCTACAAAGTCGTTGATTTCCATAGTGGAAACGCCAGGTTTCACAAACGTGTCTAGCGCTGCGAATACCTGAGCAAGCAGTTTGCCAGATTCGCGCATTAGCTCTATTTCAGCCTCTGATTTTATCATTACCGAGTTATTCAACGGACGCCTCTTGGTTGCTTTTAAAGTTCGTTGCACTGACCGATGCGGAAGATAACAGCTCGGCGACCAGTTCATTGAAGGTTAACTCTGGATTCAGTTCAGCCATCATGCCGATCTTGATCCAAAACTCTGCTTGAGAGTTGATAGAGCGGTGCATTGCACCACTGGCTTTTCTGAGCTCTTCGTGTAGCTCTTCAGAAATTTTAACAATACCCATAGATATACAATGTATACGAAACGTATACGAAGTGTATTTTATTGGGCAGTCATTGGCAAGAGGTGGAGGAGGATGAGATATATGATCGTGCTTTCTAACAAAAACGTATAGCAACAAGAAGGTATAGCAATAGAGACGTAAAGCAAACCTGCGACATTATCGCTAAACGACATTGATCTGAAGTTTCTAACTCCCAGCTATCAGGAGACATCTATGGAAAACAGGCTAACCATCATGCAATTTCTCAGAGTGTTTGATGCGATTCGTGAAACCGGAGAACGTACAGAAAGCAAATACATGATTGGGGAAATGGCAGCGTGGCATGATTACGATGGATACACCTGTTGGTTAGGGTACAAAGATGTCACTGTTACCTTGATGTTCCATGGCTCACTCAAAATTGAGTATGAAGATGCTTCAAATTATGCCGTCTTCCTTAAGCAGTGTCTGGCCCTCACTGCTTCCAAGCCACTCCAATAGTAAATTGAGACTCGTCGCTATACCGAAAGAACATTAAACCTGTGGCGCAAATTGTTGATACCACTCGCTCTCGCTGATGAGATCTTCTGTTGTTTCAAGTCTATCCACAAATGTGATGCCGTCCAGGTGGTCGAGTTCATGCTGAAATACGCGTGCAAGAAAGTCTGTAAACACAACTTCTTGAGGATGGCCTTGCTGATTGAAATAACGAACCTTTATCATTTTGTGCCTAGGGACAAATCCACGCATGCTCGGTACACTCAAGCAGCCTTCCCACCCTTTTTCCATTTCTGAACTGGCCTCGACGATTTCAGGATTAATCACCGCAGTCACTGGCATTTCTGGTGCGTCAGGATATCGTGCATTGGGCTTTGAGCTCATGATGAAAATTCGCAAGCTTTGGTAGAGCTGGGGTGCCGCAATTCCAACGCCACTGGCTTGTTCAACAGCTGTCATCATCTCGTTGATTAATGCTTGGCACTCGTTAGATAAAATATCGACGACTTCGTTGGCTTTTCGTCTCAGAACAGGATGACCGAGTTGGGCAATATCGGGTTTGGTAGTCTGTTCGTGGCTCTGCATGATATGCCTCATTTTTTAAAGGATTGCGCCAAGGGAATGTTACGTGGGGTTATGAGTATCACAAGCTTTGGAAGGGTGCAAACCCTCGGACAGCTCCATTTAGCGAATTTGAGTTCCTTAAAGTATGCATTAAACCTGTCTGGGTTGCTTTGCTTATGTACGAACAAATTTATCATTTTTTGTGTATCCGGAAATTTGCCTTATCAGCTAATCAAGTCTGATGCCAAATAGACTCTTCAATATACCGCTTAATTGACTTGCTAGGTTTAAAGTACTGACTGACAGGAAGTTTCAGATTAAGCCGTTCTACTTCTGTTGCTGAGTCTCCATGCTTTGACTCATATTCCTCCGAAGATACTTGGGTAACGGAGCGAACAGCGTCAGCATTGTGTAGAAGCTGAGCGAACTCTTTGGGGGTATAGCCTTGGTTTTCTGCAATAAAGTACTGTGTTGGTTTTGGCTGGTTATGAACAAGCAATAGATAGAACGTAGCAATATCCTGTACATGAACATACTGGTTATATCCGTCACTTGGCATGGCAACTTGTAAAGTTTTGTCTGGCAGTGATTCAATAATTCTCTTGAGTTGGCAGTTATCACCCCCGTAGACAAGGCTAGGGCAATATACGATGCTCCAGCCATTGCGCAGAGCTTTGTTAATTGTCTCAACGTCAGGTTGAACGGCTTTGAGTGGTTTAAGCTCGAACGTTTCGAGTTCAGCACGATTCGCTTTACCAAACAGCCAGACTCCGGATGTGTGGATTTTCGTTGCGTTAACTGTCGCCAGTCTATCCAGCTGTTCAAGCAGGTTCTGCTCGATGTCTGCAATTTCGTGTGGTGAATGCGTAGACCAATGTGGTCGGGCGCAATTAACAATGACATCGAAGTAACCATGGAAGTTACCAGAAGGAGATGAGGAACCTTCAGTTTGATTGATTACTTTACCTTCTCGATTGTAGGTAAAAACGTTTAACAGCTTACTACGAAATAGAGAAGTGACGTGGCTGCCAATGTAACCGGTGGCACCAGCAATTAGTATGTTCATCTAAAATAACTTTTCATGAGGAGTGAACTAGAACCCATAATCTCGTTCAACGAGGGAAATGCGAACTTTGAAGGACTCGTACCACAATTTCCGGCCACTTTTTTGAGCTTCAATATGCTCTGCATTTTGCTTCCATTTTTTGATCGATTCTAAATCTGACCAGTAAGAGACGGTAATGCCAACGTCTTCGCGCGCTGATTCAACACCGAGAAAACCTTCTTCTTGCTCAGCCAGTTGAAGCATCCTTTGAGCAACTTGCCCATAGCCTTGATCACCTTGCGTTCGTATGGAGGTAAAGATGACGGCGTAGTATGGAGGAGCAGGAGTATGGGCAATTGGTGACATTGACTTTCCTTATCGTACTTGGTTTCTATCACAGTTAAACCCTGAAATAGTGTTGCGTAAATGAGTAATTTCTGGGCTATCGGTTAGCATAGTGGCTAGGTAAGAGTGAGCAGAACGAACAGTAGAACCACTTCTATTTCGGTCTGTCTTCAGGGTGTTCACGGTACCAGGCCTCAAGAAGTTCCCAGCCGAAGACAATCTCTATCTGCATGTGCATATACATGAAATACGCGGCGAGTACAAAACTCACAACGCTTACCCAGAATATGATGTGTTTACGCTGCTCGTCGTAGAAAAAAAGGCAGCAGCCAACTAAAAGAAAAGGGTAAGCACCAATAAGAACAATTAGCCAACCAAGGTGACTGGATATTGCCATTTGAGTCATCTTTCTTCCTCTGAGTTACTGGAAAGTCAGTGCATATTAGATTAACTATTAACGGGGTATGCTTAGATTTGGATTAGTTTCGAGTGACTTCAAACAAGGGGCCCGAAAATGGTATGTAATTTGATTACTTTCCAATAAGTTAGACATATGACTAAGGCCAGAAGTACAAAGGATAGAACCGAGTTGTTACTTATATACGTATTTGATAAAGATGCCCGGATTCGAATTCATTCTTGGCTTCGCATTTGCGCGACCACCCAAGTTTATTCGCAACTTTTTGGCTGCCAACATTATCATTGGCGATGAAGACTTTGACTTGGCTCAGTTCGAAAGTTTGCGAGAGCTCAAGAACCGTGAGTTTACACATCAGGGTCGTCAATCCTTGGCCCCAGAATTTGCTGCGAATGAAATAGCCAAAATCGAGCTCACCATCAATGAGCGTAATACCGCAAAAGCCGACAATTTCATTGGTTTTTATACAGCGAAAAGCAAACCGATTTTCGGCTTGCTGTTCTTTAATGAACCACGCTTCAGACTCTGATTCAGTCAGAGGCCTTCTAGGCCCCAAAAAGCGCATTGCCTGCTTATCTTGCAATAAATCAAATACATCATGTCGATCACTGTCGCATAGCGCTGTAATAACAATTTTGTTCATATGTTTGAGCTCACTTCGATAACATTTTGTCCAGTTTTAACTGCTCGTTATCATGAAAAGTCACATAGCCTATCGGCACGTCGGTATTCAAACTGCGTGAAATATACTGGGCACTTTCTAAACCAAAGCCGCCGCATAGTTCGATGACCTGAATGCCTTGTTCGATCATTTTTCTAGCGACTACGATAGCCTCGTCATTACTACTAACGCCAATAACTTGAGTTGAAAAGCCAGTCGTATTCAAAGTAGTAGAATCTGTATTACCATCGTAATTTTCAGCTTTAACAATAAAGCCATATTGGTTAATCATACGCGACGTCTTAGCCTCGAAGTCGGGGGATAGTAATCAACTATCTGAATTTTATTTGGAGAGAATATAGTACTAAATAAATGCAGTCAGTTTGAATGTAACATTTCGTTAAATTATTTTTTCATAGATTATGTTCGCTTTGGGTGCATAGTAGTCCTTCCACTTAATAACATGCGGACTCAAATATTCAGTATCTAAGTTACTCTTATAGAAGACAACTAATTGCCCTTCTGGGCAGTATTCGGCAGCCCCGTGTCTTGTTCGCAGAGATATGAAATAACGGCGAAAAAGATCAAACTCGCCATCTGTCACATAAGCCGATTTTTCCGGACAGGAGTGTTGTCTACACGCGCTTACAAAATACGTGCTGCTATCCATCACTTTTACAGCGTCGGAAGGCCCACCAAACCCAGATTTTACTTGTTCCGAAGTCAGTGAGTTTGACCAGAAATAGGATTTTTTATGTTTGCCGAAATACTCATCAATGTAAAGTTTAAAGCTACTGTCCCAAATTAATTGATTTGCATTAGCGAACCCACTTATATCAAATGTTTTCGCACTCACTTGAAAAGACACAAGGAAAAATATAAACAACACAATACGTATAGTCGTAATAAATCTCATTGGATATAGGGAATTAATAGACACCCGCATCGCCAACTTACCATTTATAAACAAATTGAAGTATCAATTCTAGCCGAAACTACTATAAATAATTCAAGACTTTATCTTGATTGCCGTCCCAGTTTTATGAGTAAGAAATGTAATAATTAAGGGTCGTATTTGGATCTAAGTAATTGTTTATTCAAACACACTTAATCAATAGCTATGTTGGGTGTAGGGGACGCGGGTAGGTTACAAGGTTGAAGGTACGAAACATGAGAGTTACGTCCTCTTGATTAGCCGGTCTGATCCAACAATCAAAATGGGTAACTCTCTTTTTCAGGCCGAGCGTCTTAACGTCATACGTGTCTTGCTTGGTTAACGCTTGTTTTTCAGATAACGCTTACGGCGCTCTTCTTTCTTCTTCGCTTTCTCTTCGGCCTTACGCGCCGCTTCAATTTCCACTTCAACCAATTCCTGAGTAATCATCTCTGGTTTCTCTAAAGTCAATTGGCCAAGCGTACCGTTACGAAGCTCGTGCAGTAGAATTTCAGAACATTTATGTAGGTCAATGTGACCACCCGCGCGCAGCGCACCACGCTTACGACCAATCTCTTCCATGATTTCTATATCCGACTCAGGAAGCTCGTCAATGTTGTAACGCTCTTTTAAGCGCTCTGGATAAGCCTGTGCTAGGTATTCTACCGTGTAGAACGCTACTTCATCGTATTCCATTGCGGTATCTTTAACTGCACCTGTTGCTGCTAAGCGAAAACCACTGTGTGGGTTTTCTACTTTTGGCCATAAAATTCCTGGCGTATCAGATAGGACAATGCCATTTTGCAGGTTAATACGCTGCTGACGGCGAGTAACCGCTGGCTGGTTACCAGTTACGGCAATAGTACGGCCTGCAAGGGTATTGATGATGGTCGACTTGCCTACGTTAGGGATGCCCATGATCATGGTGCGAATATTTTTACCAATCTCTTCACGGTGCGGGGCAAGTTTGCGGCAAAGCTCCATGATCTTGTGGACTTCTTGAGGCTCTGATGTGGTCACTGCCATCGCCTTTACACCTTGCTCTTTCTCAAGATGGTTGATCCAAAGCTCTGTCATTTCTGGATCAGCAAGATCGCGTTTATTAAGAACTTTCACCACGGGCTTATCGCCGCGGATTTGGGAGATCATTGGGTTCTCACTACTGAAAGGAATGCGCGCATCAAGCACTTCAATAATCACGTCTACCTGAGGAATGGCTTCTTCAATCTCTTTACGAGCCTTGTGCATGTGCCCCGGAAACCATTGAATTGTGTTATTAACCATTTGAATACATAGCCTTAATTGCTAGCTCTAAAGTTTTGAATGACAAAAAGTTCTAGCTAGGTTGGTTACATTTAATGGCGGTATTGTACTTGATTGAAGGATGGTTATCTATTGGTGAGACAGCTAGCGGGTCTAAAGCCCATGAGTTAACAAACCTCCCAATGACTGGGAGGTTTTTTAACTGATGAATAGATTTACAATGAATCTACACAGTTCGGATAGAGGCTTGGAAGCCTTCTGAGTATTCACAGCTTCTTCCGCCAGCTTGGCCACCTGAATTTCTTCTAAAGTGGTTGCCGCGGTTTTCCGCAAGGTTTTCATAGAACTTCCATAGGTGCTCTTGGCCCTGCATGCACTCAATCGCCGCCTTTTTCTTTTCCCACACTTCAGAGATGTCTAGGAAGGTGTTCGGTTTCCATTCCATCTGTTCACTTTGATGCGGTTCGAACATGTAAACCTGTGGTGCGCCGAGTACTTTTTCGCCTGGGTTGTGGCCCATGCTTGCGCAATCATGCGGCATTGCAGCACCACTTCAGTGGTGTACATGTGATCGGTATTGTATGGGTCCCACTTAGAGTGGGTAAGGATGAACTCTGGCTGAACTTCGCGAATTAAATCAACCAGTTGGTATTTACTTTCTTTATCAATCTCAAGCGGGTAGTCGCCAAAATCAAAGAAGCGAATATCGCTTACACCCAATGCGTTGGCCGCAGCTGTCGCTTCTTGATGACGGATGCGTTTTACGTCTTCTAGCGTCATGCCTTCTTGTTTCCAAAGTTTTGCCGATTCGCCACGCTCACCGTAAGAAAGGCATGCGATGGTTACTTCGTAACCCAGTTGTTGATGAAGGGCAATTGCGCCACCGCAGCGCCAAACGAAATCTGCGGAATGTGCACTGACGACGAGAGCTGTTTTTTTTGTCATGATGAGATCCTTTACTTCCTAGGGGCTCACTCTAGTAAAGCGAGCTAACTGTTCGTTGTTATGTGAATTAGAATTCTTCGGTATCAATTTCTGCTTGAGTCACCGTGTTATAGCGACCACCGGAAAAGGCCGATTGCGGTATGGTTTGGTCAATAATCTCAAGCAAGGAGTCGGAAATGGCGTATTTTTGCCCATTCCAGTTATCTTCTAAGTGCTTGAAACTCGTTGTACCGGGGAGCACGATCGAGTTAGGCTGCTTTGCCAAAAGCCATGCAATGGCAAACTGCGCAAGTGTCGGTTCTGGCAAGTGTGCGTTTTCTTCGGCGAAGACTGCCTTCAATGACGCGAGCTTTTCGATCACTGTTAGGTTGTGGCTAAAGTGATCATTGCTAAACCTTGGCATTGCTCGGCGGATATCGCCTGCTGCAAATTGATTATTGGTTAGCGTGCCGGTTAGGATTCCGCGCCCAAGTGGAGAGAATGAAACAAAAGCCGTGCCCAAGTCTTTGCAGGTATCAAGTACCGCAATTTCAGGGTTGCGTGACCACAGCGAGTACTCTGATTGTACCGCTGCAATGGGGTGTACAGCGTACGCTTTGGTTAAGGTATCGGCAGACACTTCAGACAAACCAATGTGTCGGATTTTACCCTCGTCTACTAAGCGAGAAAGCTCACCCACGCTGTCTTCAATAGGGACATTTTTGTCCCAGCGATGAAGGTAATACAGGTCGATTACTTCGGTGTTAAGCCGCTTTAGTGAGTCTTCGCAAGTTTTACGCAGTGTTTCGGGGCGTCCATCGATGGCACGTTTACCATCAGGACCTTTAAACATGCCGCATTTACTGGCGAGAAAAAACTCGTCTCGGCGATGCATAATCGCTTTGGCTAGTAGGGATTCATTGGCACCGAAACCGTAAAGCGCAGCGGTGTCTAACATGTTGTAGCCAGTATCTAACGCTTGATTAAGCAGTGAAATGGCGTGTTCTTTTCTTGGGGGAACACCATAAGCATGGGATAGGTTCATACACCCTAATGCAATCGGTGCGAGCTTTTCCGTATCTATGATAGAAGTACCTAATTTCGTAGTGCCAATGATAGCCATAATGGTTTCCTACGCTTCTAGCAGTTTTTCAAGTTCATTCAGTGTTTCCATTGCAGGAAGACAACTTGCAACACTGGAGTTTGGTTCGCGGCCAGTGCGAATGGCATCAAAGAACTCGCGATCAATAAGTTCAATACCGTTATTCGAGACGGCAACGCCTTTAAGATCGATTGGGTTATCGTAGCCATCGAATAGGTCGTCGTAGCGAGCGATGTACGTGCCTTCTTTACAGATGTAGCGGAAGAATGTACCGAATGGCCCTTCGTTGTTGAACGAAAGTGATAGGGTACATAACGCGCCAGATGGCGTTTTCATACCAATGCTCATGTCCATTGCGATGTTAAGCTCAGGGTGAATAGGCCCCTGTAGCGCTTGCAGCTTGTTTGCCTGCTCACCCACTTGGTATTGGAACAGATCAACTGTGTGGCAAGCGTGGTGCCAGAGTAGGTGATCGGTCCATGTTCTTGGCTCACCTTTAGCGTTGGTGTTGGTGCGACGGAAGAAGTAGGTTTGAACGTCCATCTGTTGAATGGTCAGCTCGCCTGCTTGGATTTTGTTATGAATCCACTGATGGCTTGGATTAAAGCGGCGAGTATGGCCAGCCATGGCAACAAGCCCTGTGCGTTTTTGAGTTTCAACGACTTTGTAGCTGTCCTCAATGTTGTCCGCCATTGGGATTTCAACCAGTACGTGTTTCCCAGCTTCCATACAGGCGATGGCTTGTGAAGCATGCATTTGAGTTGGCGTTGCTAGGATCACTGCGTCAATTGAGTCTTTGCTTAGCGCTGCGCCAAGTTCGGTATACCCAACCGCTTCCAATTTTAGCTCAGTGATCAGTTCGTCGCGCTTGTCTTGCTCTGGAGAAACCAGCGCCGTTATATTTACGTCAGAAATTTCGAGCACCGCATCAATGTGCTTACGACCAAAAGCGCCCGTTGCGCCAACAATGCAAACGTTCATAGTTCTTCCTTAATTAATTATTTTGTATTCAATAGGATGAGTTGGACAGTGTTTAGTCCAAGCGAGCAAGCATAGCGTCAGACAGCTTTGGCATTTCTTGTTCAGGCTGATGATTGCTCAGATAATCGAGTATGCTTTTTTCAAGCCCAGCACGTTTGGCTTCACTGACACATTGGTCGGTTAAGGTTTCTAGGCCCTCAAACCAAGTCGCGCCAATGGCATTCATCATGGTGGCGTCACCCGCTTTGTCGGAAACGACGTAAACATCGAAGTTCAACTGCTTAAGTGATGCTGCAGCGCGTATGGCTTCAACTCCAGATATCAGAACTGGAATCGAACAACCTTGGTTGTCTAGTGACGAAATAATCGCGACGTCAATGTAATGAGTGTCAGCACGCAAATTCGATGCTATTTGCTGCTTTGAATATGGCGTAAGTTCACTGCAATCGAAGAAATAGCAGCCAGATTTTAGGCTTTCGCGAACTTGTTCTATTGCGTTTTGAACATCGTTAGGCTCGACGGTGCAAAAGATAAGTTCTGCACCAACGGTCGCTTCGTCTGGGTAAAAAGTCCCCTGAACACCGTGGTTGATGTACTCCATTAGCAAAGCTTGCTTTTGACTGCTTGATTCGATTTTATTGTCATAAGCACTTAAGACATCGGGCATTTTAGATTCCCAGCGTTTAATGAAGCTTTTTGCTACATCGCCAAATCCAATAAAGGCGACTCTAGATATTGTTGCCATATGATTCGCTCTCTCGTACTACGTTGACTTGTGAAAAAAATAGCATTTGGTACAGAGAGCGAAAAATCATTTAAAGTGAGAGGGTATTCAGTTTTGATAAAACACCAGCACGATAATGGTGCAAATTAGGCCATTAGCTGCACGCCATTTTGACGAAGCAACTGTACAAAGTAGGACTGCACAGACGTGGCATACCAGTTTTTGCGCATCGTAAGCCCAATTGGTCGAGATTGGCTACGGCATTCAAACGGTAAGATGCTAAACTGGCCCTCATCGAGTTCACGTTTCACTTGATGTTGTGAGAGTATGGTCAATCGGTCACTGCCCATTAATAATTCTCTAACTAGCATTTGAGAACTGGCTTCAACAAGCCGTGAAGGGGCTTCTTCGTCATGGGCGATAAATATTTCTTCAAAAATACTGCGCCCAGGTGTGTTTAACCCTGATACTACCCAGCTGGCTTCTTTGAGGTCGGATATGGAGAGCTTTTCTTTTGACTGCAATGGGTGGTCTTTACGCGACAGAATGGTGTTCTTAGATTGAAACAAAGTTTCTTGGCGAATATCCGTACTAGGGGAAGGAAAGCGCAGTGCCCCAATGAGAATATCGATGTTTCCATGACGCAAATGGTTGAGTAAATCTGGGTAGGGGCCATCAATCACTTTAATCTGGCAGTCAGGGTAGTCTGCTAGAAATTGATTCATCGTTTGGGTAAAAGACAGGTTCTCGCTAATGGTAAGCAGCCTACCGTAATCGTACTTTTATAATTTTCTTCTAATAGTTCGATCTCTTCGATGCCTTGATTAATTTCAATAAAAGCAAGCTTACTTGCAATGACTAATATTCCTCCTGCTTTACTTATTTGTATTCCATTACTGCTTTTTTCAAAAATAGTAATAGAAAGAATATCTTCCAAGTCTTTTGCCGCACGATATACTGAAGATTGTGACACTTCTAATATTCTACTGGCTTCTGTAAAACTTCCGCCATTGGATACCGCAATCAGTGCTTTTAATTGGGTGGTAGTAATGTTGTATAGATAGCGTTGAACATTGCTTTTTCTTTGTCCATTGGCTTGCTTAAGGCTATCGGCGATTCCTTGACTGATCGCTTCTAACGCGCGGTCGATCCTTTCTGAGAATACTTCACCTTGATCGGTGGGCGTCATGCCGTCCGATGCTCGCTCAAACAACTCACAGTTCAATGACTTCTCAAGCTTTGATATAGCCTGCGTGATTGCTGGTTGCGACAGAAAGACCGTTTCTGATGCTTTACTGATACTCCCCGTTTTCACCACTTCTGAGATCGCTCTTAGGTGACGTAAGTTAGGCACTTTAAACATAATGGACTCTACTTCTTGTTGTATTTGCAAGCTTTATCAATTGCTTAACTAATATTTATATTTATAACATCTGATAGACTGGTTATATATTTATCAGCCATCTATATTTGTTATTTATTGTTTTTATACATTTAATTATTCAGGGTTGTCTATGTTGTTAATGACGCTTCTCGTTTTTGTTTGGTTGGTACAATGTATGTGAATTAATTGTGACTTCCTGTGACTTCATTCAATTTTTTATAAATGTATTTTAAAATTGACATTGCGATGTTTTTCTAACTCTTATTGCACTTAAAAGCTATGTAACTAATTGATGTTTAATGCTTTAAAGGCTCCGTGAAGGCTAGGCTTTATACTTTGTATTGACAGGGTTATCTAAAATTTGAATAACTCTTTCACTATCTGAATTGTTGGTTGTTAAATCTTGGTGATAGGTTGATTCCTGCTGAAACAGGAGGTTTAACAATGAAAACAATTAAAACACTACTCGCTCTGACCCTTCCGCTTGCTTATGCTGCTACCACTAGTGCTGCTGTTGATATCACAATTGGTCACGTAGATTCGCAAGACTGGACAATTTCGAAGAAGGGCGCTGCTACTCAAGTCTTCAAAAATATCGTTGAAGCGGAGTCAGGCGGACGAATCAACGTGAATGTGTTCCCATCAGGCCAGCTAGGTGGTGAAACGGAACTTCTTCAATCCACACAAGAAGGCATGCTGACCATGACCATGGTGTCAGGGGCATACTCCAAGTTGTGTAAAGAGGCAAATGTCCTAGAGATCCCATACCTATTCCCATCAGAGCCAGTAGCTTGGGAAGTGTTGGATGGTGAATTTGGTCAAAAACTGAATGAGCAGTGTTTGAAAACAACGGGGCTACGTAACTTAGCTTATGGAGAAACGGGTTTCCGTCACTTCACGAACTCTAAACGCGAGATTCGCTCACCTGAGGATATGAAAGGCCTGAAAATTCGCGTCATGACAACTCCTTTATACGTCGAATTAGTTAAGTCATTGGGCGCAGAACCAACGCCAATTTCTTTCCCTGAAGTGCCAGCGGCACTGACAACGGGTGTTATTGATGGGCAGGAAAACCCGGTCAGTGTTATTAACGCAAGTAAGTTCTATGAACTACAAGAATACATCACGCTTGATGGGCATGTGTATGGAACAGACTTCCTGTTGATTAATGATGATTTCTACTCATCTCTGAATGCAAAAGATCGCGATATTATCGATCGCGCAGCAAAAGTTGCGGGTACGGTAGGCCGCGCTATTCAGCAAGTGAATTCTGCTGAAGGCCTAGAAACCTTGGCTAAGAAAGGAATGAAGATCACTTCACTGTCTCCAGATCAATTGAATCAATTCCGAGAAGCGACGCAGCCGCAAGTGATAAAGTGGCTAGAAACGTCGGTTGATCAGAAATGGATTAATGGCGCTTTAGAAGCGGTAGAAGCAGCGTCGAACTAGCTCGCTAATCGCTATCGCCGTGCGCATGCATTGTGATAGCGATTGTTTTACGGGGAAGGAAACTATGATTGGATACTACAAAAAGCTGCTCGCGATTTTAGCAGGCTCATCACTGTTTACGTTGTTTGCGGTGATGCTGGCAACAACCTTTAGCCGCTACTTTTTTAATACATCGATTTTGTGGGGTGAGGAAGTGAGCAAATACGCCATGATTTATGGTGTGATGTTTGCAATGCCGTTGTGCTATTTGGAAGGCCTGCATATCAAGTTCTCCGTTCTAGACTCTGTGCGTTCTCGCTTATTTCAGAAATTACTTGAGGTCATTGTAGACCTATCTGTGTTGGCAAGTTCAATCATTTTAACTTGGTCTGGTTATCAGTTTGTCCTTCGTCGTGGTGGGATTGAATCTCCAGGCATTGGTTTGAGTATGAGCTATTTTCAATCCGCTTTGGTGGTCGGTGGTGTTTGCCTATTTATTGCCGCTGTCATGCGTTTAGGCTTACACCTTAAGCAGCTGCGATTCTCATCCACACCATCATTAACTCAAAACGATATTTAAGGAGCGACCATGCCTTCAATTGCTTTAATGGGCACCATGTTAGTGTTTGGCGTGCCATTAGTATTTAGTATTATCTTGGCGATGTCGTTCTACATCTCGGCTACGCCTATTTCAATTAGTTTGGTTTCACAGCGCATTTTCAGCGGTTTAGATTCCTATTCAATTCTTGCTGTTCCTCTGTTTGTTCTGGCAGGCGAGCTAATGAATAAAAGCGGTATTACTAGCCGAATTATCGACTTTGCTAATGCGTTAGTTGGGCACTTTCGTGGTGGCTTAGCGCAAGTGAACGTATGGTCGTCTGTGATGTTTGCGGGGATCTCTGGATCTGCAGTCGCTGATACTTCAGCGCTAGGCCGCGTCTTCATTCCACAGATGGAAAAGCAAGGTTACAGCAAGGAATTCTCTTCGGCACTGACGGCTGCATCTTCGGTGATCGGGCCTATGATCCGCCAAGTATTCCTGTGATTATTTACGCTTTGATTGCCAGTGGCGTTTCAGTTCCTGCGCTATTTTTGGCGGGAATCGTACCTGGGCTGTTGTCTGCTACTGCGCTATCTCTGTTCGTGTTTTACTACGCAACGCGTAACAATATTGAAGCTCGTGTCGAGCGCACAAGCCGCCGAAAAGCACTGATTAAAGCTTTCATTCCATTGACGATGCCGATTTTCATTCTTGGCTCAATTTTGATGGGGATTGTTACTCCAACCGAAGCGGCTGCATTTGCTGCATTCTATGCGCTGATGGTTGGGATGTTTGTCTATAAGTCATTGAAAATAAGCGATCTACCTGAAGTGTTCATGCGTTCTATGCGTGATTCTTCGGTTGTACTTATTCTGATTGCCGTTGTAGCGGTAGCGAACTGGATTTTAACCTTCTCGCGCGTGCCTCAACATATCAGTGAGTACGTTTTGGGTACTATTTCAGACCCCATCATGTTCCTGATTATGGTTAATCTTATCTTGCTTGGCGTAGGTCTGTTCCTTGAAGGCATCGCAGCCATGCTGATTTTGATTCCTATCTTCCACCCAATTGCGATGAGCTTCGGTATCGATCCTGTTCACTTTGGCACTGTGGTTATCTTTAATCTGATGATTGGCTTAATTACACCGCCAATGGGGATCTGTCTGTTTGTTTCAAATACGATTTCTAATGTCGGTATCGCGAAAATATCTAAGCAAGTTATCCCACTTTTCTTGCTTGAAGTCGCGGTGTTGTTTTTCATCACCTTTGTACCTCAAAGCGTGCTGTTTCTGCCGAATCTATTTGGGTATTAGCGTAGCTAATAGACCTATACAGATAAGAACATTTTGAATGTCGTGGGCTTACCAGATGTTGTAAGTCCACAGTGATTTCGCTCACCTGAATAACGGGTCTCTTTATGCCTGTAATAGAAATATTACTGCCATTGTTTCTTTGTGTCGCGGTTGGGTTTGTCACGACTCGACGAGCCTTCCTATGCGAACGGTTTATTAAAGATATCAGTCGATTTGTCCTCTACATTTCGTTGCCAGCGGTCATTTTTAGTAGTGTCACCCAGTTAGATCTTCAGCAAGCCGTCAATGCCAATTTTATCTTGGTGTATGCCCTATCTGGCTTACTGTGCATGCTGCTGGCGGTGTTAGTTAGCCGCCGATTTCTAAAGCTTGGCTGGCTAGACTCATACATCAATGGGTTGGGTAGTGGGATGCCTAACAGTGCATTCGTCGGATTCCCAATCATCTTAGCAATATTTGATGGCGGTATGGCGCAGGCGTTTCTTCTCGTCGTGCTGGTTGAAAACCTACTCTTTATTCCGTTGAGTTTAGTGCTGCTTGAAAGTGCCACTGGACAACCGGTTTCGTATACACAACGTCTTGCAACCATCGTTACTCGTTTGCGCAAGAACCCAATAATTGTCGCCATTATTGTTGCGGTGACGGTGAATCTACTGGGTATTCCGGTCCCTCAAGCGGTGCAGGGTAGTGTGAGTATGTTTGCTCAGACATCTATTGCTTTGGCATTGTTTGCTATCGGTGGCTTGCTTGCTCAATCGACTCGGCTTGCGCAGGTATCGCGTTTGTCGGTTGTTGCCATTATCAAGTTGGTGATGTTCCCGTTATTTGCCTTCGGTCTACTTCAGCTATTTCCAGTTGAATCAGATCTTGCGATTGCACTGCTTATCTTTAGCGCCTCGCCCATGTTGTCGATTTATCCAATTTTGGGTGGGCTGTACCAACGACACACATTTTGTACCAACACACTTGTTACAACAACCGTGGCTTCAGGAGTATCCCTGTCCGTTGTTGTTGCCCTTATTAGTTAAAATAATAAAAGGTTTAAAACTATGAACAAACTTAGAATTTCAGTTGCTGGAGCGGGGCTCATTGGAAAAACACACATCAAATTAGTTGCTGAAAGCGACCAATGTGAATTGGCTTCAATTGTCGACCCATCTGCTGGAGCAATTGATGTAGCCGAGCAATATGGCGTGCCAGTATTTGATAGCTTGAGGCTCTGTTTGCTCAAGATAAGCCCGATGGCGTTATTCTGGCGACACCAAACAAGTTGCATGCTGTCCAGGCGCATCAATGTATCGACGTAGGCGTCCCAGTCATTGTTGAAAAACCCGTAACGGACTCCATTGAAGATGGAATTGAATTGCTGGAGCGCGTAAAACAAACGCAGGCAAAAGTGTTGGTGGGTCACCATCGTGCGTACAGTCCTTTACTAGCGACGGCTCGATCGGTTGTCGAAAGTGGTGAGTTAGGCAAGCTTGTCTCTGTCACGGGCAGCGCCGCTTTCTACAAACCTGATTATTACTTCAATGAAGGAGAGTGGCGCAAGGTAAAAGGCGGCGGTCCAATTCTTATCAACATGATTCATGAGATTGGTAACTTACGTTATCTGGTAGGGGATATTGTCGGCGTACAAGCGTTGAACTCAAACGCGGCGCGTGAATTTGAGGTGGAAGATACGTGTGTCATTTCGCTGCGTTTTGCGAATGGCACATTAGGGTCATTTGTCCTTTCAGATGCATCAGCAAGCCCTCGCAGTTGGGAGCAAACCTCTCAAGAGAATAAATCTTACGCGACCTATGAAACGGAAGACTGTTACCACATCGCGGGAACCAATGGCTGTCTGTCCGTGCCAACGATGCAAGTGAAAAGTTTTGCAAATGATGTGACGCCATCATGGTGGAGTGCAATGGAAGAGCGAAATGAATGCATCAACCGAGAAGACCCTCTCAAGCTGCAGCTGGAGCACTTCTGCTCGCTAATACGCGGCGAAGAAACAAAGCCACGAGTGAGCGTTCGAGATGGCCTACAGAACTTATTAGTGATCGACGCCATTATTCAAGCTTGTGAAAGCGGTGAATATGTTTCAGTACGTGAAGTTGAAGTTCAACCTAGCTTGTGCACTGCTTAATCTGGCGTTAATGAGGGGAAAGTTATGAAATATTCTATTGCGACAGTTTGTCTTTCAGGTACGTTAGAGCAAAAAATGCATGCCGCAGCGAAAGCGGGTTTTCATGCGATTGAAATTTTTGAGAACGACTTAACTCAATACCGTGGTTCCGCTGCTGATGTTAAACGGATTGCCGATAGCTTAGGGCTAGAAATTTTAGTACTGCAGCCTTTTCGCGATATGGAAGGGATGCCAGAGCCGTTACGCCAGAAAAAGTACAATATGTTAGAGCGTAAAATCGAGATTGCTCATCAGTTGGGCACCAGTCGACTAATGATGTGCAGTAACGTTCATCCAGCCTCATCACCAGTCGCGGAGCAATGTGCCGACGATTTGCATGCGTTGGCTATGCTTGCGCAGCGCGAAGGCATGCAGCTTGGTTACGAGGCCCTCGCATGGGGACGTCATATTGCCGATTATGACGATGCGTGGAATCTAGTGAAAATGGTCGATCACCCGAATTTGGGTG
>JYJN01000127.1 GCA_003263845.1 Vibrio aestivus
AAATTGGAAGTGGGGGAGTTACAACGATTTCAGGACAGTGACTTGCAGCGAATGACTTTGATTTTGAACCAGAGAGGTAAGCCGAAAAGAACTTACCAAGTGAGAGTTGCTTTCGTTAGCCTTGAACTGTTGCGAAGAAGCCGAACAAAAACGCAGAACCAGTACCTAAAAACCAGTGGTGCTGTTTGTCATTTGGAAGGACTAAATACTATAGAAAATCAACCTGTTACATAACGCCCAATTAAGGTGCGAGGCACGCAATGCCGATGCCGCCGCATACCACCTTAATCACTAAAGCTAATGCATAGTAAAAATGCCATGCGTGCCGAGTCACTCTTAAATTGTTTGTTATATGCTTTCACACACTGCTATACTTTGTATGACATTGTAATACAAGAAGGTAAAGTCATGAGAAATGAAATGCTCAGTACCCGTATTGATCACGATACTAAGGCTGCTTTTACTAGTATCTGTGATGAAGTCGGTTTAAGTACATCACAAGCAATCAAGTTGTTCGCAAAAGCTGTAATTAACCATGGTGGTATTCCTTTTGATCTAAGAGTACCACAACCTAACGATGTAACGGCAGCAGCTATTCAAGAGCTTGTGGAAGGAAAAGGTCACAAAGTCGAATCCGTAGAGGCTATGCTATCAGAGCTAACTGAAGGCAAAGTTAGCAATGTATAAGCTTGAATACGCAACTCAATTTAAGAAAGATTTCAAGAAAGTAACAAAAATGCCGATTCCTGACATCGTTGAAGTTGGCAATATTATATCTAAGCTTCAACGAGGAGAAACACTTGATCCAAGGAATGTAGATCACCCTTTAACTGGAAATTGGGTGGGATTTCGAGATTGTCATATCAAGCCAGACTTAGTGTTGATTTACCGTATTCATGATGGGCAACTGCAGCTAGCGAGAGTTGGCTCCCATAGTGATTTGTTCTGATCCTCATTCAGGCATATAACGCCCAATTAAGTAGTGAGCAACGCTACCACCTACCTCAACCATTGTGCCGTAAACACTGAAGCTGATTCAAACCCAAAATGCCAAGCGTTGCGAATCTGCTTGAATTGTTTGTTAGGGGCAGGTTCAGTATTCCTCAGACACAATTAGTTCATCACCAGACTCTATGACAACAAAAGCCACTGAATAGTGTTTTTTATGAAAACCAACAGAACATATAGCCATTGTGCCCGAACCACATGTAACCTCGGGGTATTGCTTACTGAAAGAGATTTCGCCTTCTTGCTTAGGTGAGAGGTCCCAGCCTTTAGCAAAAAGTTCATTTTTCACCACATCGTAAGCTTTACCTTTAAACTGAGAAAAATCTAACTCATTAGCGGCTGTAGAAGTAGTAATAGCAAAAACTGAAGCTAAAACGACACCAAACTGAATTTTCAATCTACTCTTCCTTACAAATATCGATAGCCCCTAACGCTATCTATACGTCTTCGAGTTCGTCTATCCCAAACCGTACAGTCGTCTTTCATGTATTTAAACTAAGATAACCCTGTCTGTAACTCAATGAAATACCGAAAAGAATATTTGAGACGAGGCGCAATCAATAGCGGGATAGGCATCTAAGTGTTCGTTAACTCAGAATTGCAGGGAAAGTTAATGGAACTGTTTATTTATACAGTTAAAGCTCAGTTTCAATAACTCAGTTAAATCGTCTTCTAAATTGAGTTGGAGTCATATCTTTAAGGCCTTTGAACTGGCGGTTGAAGTTTGAAAGATTGTTGAAGCCAGTTTTCTCGGCAACGAGGGCAATCGGGTATTGAGTGCTGGCCAACAACTCGCAGGCTTTACCTACACGGTACTGCTTTAAATGATCTGAAAAACTGACACCATAATGTTTTTCAAACAAGCGGTACGCAGAACTTTCGCTGATGTGTAGAAGTTTACAAACATCGACGATTTTGATGGGTTCTCCGTAGTGCTTTTCGATGTATCGAGACGCACGCTCAATGCGTTGATTGTGCTCAGTATCTTCTGACGGCGGCTTAATGTAGTAGGGGGATGAAGCCAGTTTTTGGGCCTTATGGTCATCAGACAGTGTAACCAAAATCTCAATCACTTTAGCCGCTTGGTATTGTCGGCTCATCGGCCCCATATGTTGCATAGTAGCGGCCACTTTAGCGACGGTTTCAGGGCTAAATGATAAGCCATAGGCCGAGTTTTCTAACAAGCGTTTGAGTTGTCTAGCTTCAGGGATTAGGTCTTGTAGACGCACGAGCCATTGGTGCGAGAACCACAGAATGACAGTTTGATGATCTTCAATGATTTCTGAATCATCAGATCCAAAACTGCCTGCCAGCATGTGCGGTAAACCTGGCCCATAGAGGAGAAGAGAGTTATGGGTGATTGGGCCAATAGCGTCACCTGCATAATAGTTACCTTTGAAAGCATGCTTGGGGTCTAAGTACAAAACTAACTCATATTCAGCATGGTAGTGCCATGAGCAAGCGAACTCATCTTTTCGAACACGGCATTCATACTCTCGGTAGAGCCAATCGAAGTTTGATTCAGTCACAACATTTTCTTTAAACGGCTTCATACTAGGCGCTCAGTTCATCGTTAAGTATCAGTTTCTTGAGTATGAAAATTACGATGATGCTACTTAACTGTCAAAAAATAATATCAACGTTGACAGAAAAGTATCAAAATAGGCTTGAATATCATCATTGCACAGCGATTAGATTCATTAAGATATCCTCCCTAACAAACAGCGCAATTAATCAATTTGGAGGCGTCGCATGTTTAAAGACAAAACAGCACTGTTGTTCGTGTGTATCTCATTTATTTGTGGTTTATGTGGCGCGTTCTTCTATCCATTGTCCAGCTTGTTCATAGTTCAAGAGCTAGGTGCCAGCCCAATGATGTTGAGTGTGTATATGGTGGCTGCCGTGGGCAGTTCAGTGGCAGTTTCACATTTCATTGCAAAGCAATCAGACAAGAGCTGGAACCGCAAAACAATACTCGTTTGTCTCGCTGACAAGTTACTTTGTCACGGTGACGAGTTTTATTTTCATTCGAGACTACTGGACAGCGGTTGCACTGGTTGTGGTCTTTGGT
>JYJN01000128.1 GCA_003263845.1 Vibrio aestivus
CGCTCAATGGCCTACATTCCCACAGCTTTGGGTTGAAGGTGAGCTGATCGGTGGTTGCGACATCATTTTGGAAATGTTCCAGAAAGGTGAACTTCAGCCGCTAATCAAAGAAGCTGCAGCGCGCACAGAAGGTGACGCAGAGTAATTAAATACTGTATATCTGAACAGTTTTTTCTTGCTTTATTAGGGCCACATTCGACAACGTTATATCTGTTGTGGATGTGGCTTATTTGTAGAATAAATCTTTGATACTTAAAAGTTTTATCTTTGTATCAAGAATCACACTATAGGCGTTTTTATAGCCTACACCCGCGTTTTTAATCACTTCTAGTACACCAAGTTCAACGAACAGTTTAAGTGCTGTTTGAACACTTCTACGGCTCGATTTAGTGCTATCTGCGATACGGTTGATGCGCTGCCAAAAGTACGGCTGTTCTGAAGTCGTGAAGTGCTCTGAAAGCCGTCCCTAAATTTCGGGTTCTTCTCGCAAGTAGCACCTACGGGCGCAACTAATCAATCAGATTGTATACCTAACTGAATAGGCTCAGAGTTTAGGATTTGGACCATAGCGATGCCTATTCTGTATATAAAGAGAAGTATGCATTATTTTTATTGATAAGAACTTATCCACGCTTTAGATAGATAACAGTGTTTTACGTACTTTTAAATGTTTAAGTCTTTATGGGGTGCAAACGTGGTGCAGGGTGGTGTAAGAAGTGAGATAGTAAACAGTCAATTTACAGGTTATACAGTTGTTATTCAGATTTTCATTGGGCAATAAAAACCCACCTCAAAGGGTGGGTTTCTCATACTAGAAATATATCGGCAACGGTAAATCGACGCTACTGAATATCCGTTTTAAGAAGTTGCTTAATAAAGACATTAGCGAC
Organism: Vibrio aestivus; assembly: GCA_003263845.1. Lineage (GTDB taxonomy): Bacteria > Pseudomonadota > Gammaproteobacteria > Enterobacterales > Vibrionaceae > Vibrio > Vibrio aestivus. The sequence goes on from JYJN01000128.1 coordinate 891, forward strand.
CTCCTTTCGAACGAACTAGAAAACACCATGCTTTCCAACCGTACTCATGTGCATCAAGTACACGAGTTGAGTTACGGACGCGACGAAAAACGTGTATAGATCCATTTGAAGCCTGTTGGAGCAGGTTTGTGTTGAATAGATTTCATTAGAAGTACCCTTCTACAAATTAAGTAAAAGGGCTAGCAGGGCACATTTTGCTATCAAAATGACACTTCAATGTGACAGATGTCACATTGCATCAGCACAAATGCAATCATTCGTGGATGCACAAATTGTACATTTGCGCTATATTGTGTCTGTACGTTAACACGTGTATCCCTAATTTTTGATTCAATTTTTGGTCGAGGCGAATCAAAAGTTACTAGCCCGTGTTGCAAATGAAATCCCCAGCGTAAATGAACGTTTGGGGATTTTTCGCTTCTAGAGCGAGTGTCTCATCTACGGGATCTATTTTACTGGTATTGAAGAAGTAAAGAAAGGTATCAAGTCGGATGTTGCTAGAATGGCAGGATGGCGAACTTTACCATCGACCTACAGGTTAACAACAACTTGGCGTTAAATCTGTGGTCCGGATCACGCAAAAAGGTGTGCAATTCTCCGTTGTGCGACTTGACTTATGTATTGAGTCAAGAACCTTGTAATAAACTGGCAATAATATTGCTGTTTTTAGTCAGAAAAAACTTTCAATTCATTAACAAAAGTGTGATTGCGATCACCAAATTCACCCCTGTTTCGTCCTCATTTTTTTATTCTGTTTATCTATACAGCCTCTAAAACGCCCTGTAAAAGCCTCTAAGCGACAATTTGTCCAAATTAGTGAAACTCGTTTTAGTAACACTTAAAGGCTCTGTATGAACCATATAGAGTGTATATAGTACACTTTGAAACGTCATCGAGAGCGCTTAGACGGGTTTTCCCT
>JYJN01000129.1 GCA_003263845.1 Vibrio aestivus
GCAAGTAAGTTGGTGTTATCAGCGATGCCTGAAATCAAATCCACCATATCGCGGATCTGCTTAACTCGGCCATCGAGTTCGTTCATCGCTTCTTCATTGAGCTGCAAACATTCTTCAAGTTGCTGGAGTCGAACTTGGTTAAGTTCAATCACTTCAACGCCTTTACTACAGTGGTTTGATGCAGTGATGGAGTCTTCGTGTGATTGATTGGTGACGACCGCAATTTCACGGATAGAGGCTTCAAGCTCAGAAATGGTCGATACCATACTATCTAACGACTGATTCTGAACGATTAGGCTTTGATCACTTTCTTCGGCAACACTATGGCTGATCTCAGCGTTTTGATACAAGGTTTCACAGTTTCGTGTGACCGTTTGCAGCGACTCGCTCGTAGATTCAATCACTTGATTTACCTTACCACCGACTTCCTGTAGCTCAGTTGGACCAAGGATCTTTACCGATGCAGAGTAATCATGTTCAACCAAGCGGTTGAGCTGGCGGCGGATGTGTTTAAGAGAACGATTGACCCAACGGCGGAGCACTATCCAAGAGATCATGACAATAGCGACGATAACGCTGCCAGCACCAACCAACACCGCTTTGTTCTGAGTAATGGATTGATTCACCACCGTTTCACTCGTTTCGATGAGAGCGGCAGCCTGGATGAAATGTTATTGAGGAGCGTGACAGTCTCTTGAGCAATAACGGCCGCATCAGCCAATTGCTGCTTCTGTAACTGGCTTTGTTTTAGACGGTTAATGATATCGACAAGTACACCGTCTTGCTCAAATCCCGCCGTGACCATCTGATATGGTGCAGTTAAACTCGCAAATTCCGTAATGTCTGGGTGCAATGATTTATAGTCTTCGAACGCAAGTTTGACACTAGAAACACGATATCGCATCTCCTTATAGGCATCTTCCGCTGCCGCTAAGTCATCTTCCATCATCAACACCAAGAAGATGCTTTCCATAGTGCTTGCACTTGCAATAAAACGGTTTGCGGCATCAATTGATTCAGGGCTTTCCGCTGACAAAAAAGAACTGATCCGGTTCATTTCTGGGCCAATCGTGCTGATCCCATAACGAAACTCAGTTACTTTCGCATTAATTTGCAGTTGCTTGTCAATCAGCACAGATTGAGATTCTAAAATAGCCTGCGTTGCTGACTGTAATGCTTGGATCTTTTGAGCTAATTGCTCTTGCTGCTCGCTTGATACCGCGAAATCGTAACGTTCTGCTATTTTAAAAACGGCGTTTGACAGCTGATCACTTTTTTCAACGAGAGTCGCAATCTCCGCAGATATGGCCTCCAAAGCTTGCTGCTCTTCAGCAACAGAGCTGTAAGTGAGCTGTTTTATTTGCTCTAAGATTGTTTGGGTTAGCTGGGCATTTGTTAATGCGAGAGGGAGTGCGTTATCTGACAGAGTCTCAAATTGTGTACCAACACGCTCAATTCCTTTGATACTTGTGATAGATAATGTAATAACTAACAAAGAAATGGTAAGAAATATCGCGCTAATGGTGTGAACAAGAGAAAAAGCGAAACGGCCTTGTTTTGCGGTGCTCATATACGGAACCAACATCATACTAAAGTTTATGTCGGAGATTCTATGAGCGCTTTATTACGAAAACATTTCAGTTAAATGACCAAAATAAGACAGTGAATATGGAAATGAAAACGTGCTTACCCTTTGTTTTTTCAGCAATCTTAGTCACAAGTGGTTGTGTTAACCCTCTCAACGTTGAAAAACCATCAAATCGAGTTGCTCAAGAAAGTACTGCTTTGCCGAATCCGAATATGGATGCTTTTTTGCTCGTGTTTGATCATTGGCAAGGCGCCCCCTATCGATTGGGTGGCTCAAGTTTGAATGGCATAGACTGTTCTGCATTTGTTCAGGTTGCTTATCAAGATGCTAAAGGCGTCAATTTACCAAGAACCACTAAGGATCAGAGCAAGATTGGGCAGTACGTGGAATACGCTCAAGCAAGAGGCGGCGATTTAGTCTTCTTTAAAACAGGCTTTAACACACGACACGTTGGAATTTACCTAGGCAACAAGCAATTTATGCACGCATCGACGTCAAAAGGTGTGATTATTTCGAGGGTAGACAACCCTTATTGGGCATCCAAGTTTTGGCAGTTTAGGCGAGTAACCTACTCGCCTATGGAGAAACTCAATTAGTCGTATTTTGCAACGGCTGAATCAAATAAGTTCTTTAAAAGAGCAACATATTCATCAAGGAAGGTAATTTGTTCGTTGGTCGCGGGTTTGTTCCACACGCCAGCCAATACTTCCCCTAAATCGGCTAATACTGAGTCCGTTTCTTTTAGAAGTTTGAAACGTACACTTGAGTGTAGTTCAGGGTTTTGTTCAAAAATAGCCATGATGTTGGTTGCGATCATGTCGGTCACAACGTCTTCGACGCTCTCTGCCCCAGTATCGCTATCGTCTGAGCCAAACACATCTAAGTTAAATGCCAGATGCTCAATAAGTGCTAAGTATCCATCGGTTTCTACAACCACGTTCTATCTCCGGTGTATGTTTTACCCGTGCTTTAATTCTAATACTAAGACACAACAAACCCATTTAACAATAAGCGAAGGGAAACAATAGTAAAAATTTCCATACTTCCCACGTTTTCGAGCCACAACATCACATTGCACTTGCTTCATTTATAGAAGTTGACCCAAATCATTAAGTCGTAATTCTCAGAATTTAAACAACAATTCTTTGCGCCTTTAGTCAGATTTTCCGCATAACTTGGCCTACACTTGCCAATGGTAACGTAAAGTTTGGGAGTGACTATGTGGCAAGCAATATCTCAACGATTATCTGAACGTTTAATGTTCACCTTCGATATTACAGAGCGCGTTAAGGTGCATGGTGGTGACATTAGCGAATGCTTTATGATCAGCGATGGTGACCAGCGCTACTTCGTGAAAGTCAATCAGCGCGATTTCATCAGTAACTTTGAACTCGAGTTCGAAAACATCCGTGCGATGAGAGAATCAAACTCAGTGTTTCTTCCCGAACCAGTCTTGGTTGATACCACCAAAACCCACGCGTTTATTGTACTGAACTACCTAGTGACCAAGCCGTTAGACGATGCCAAGGCCAGCTATCAGTTTGGGCAACAACTTGCCAAACTCCATCGGTGGGGAGAGCAAAAAGAGTTCGGGTTCGATCAAGACAACTACATTGGCAATACCCTACAACCCAACCAATGGCAAAGGAAGTGGTGCCGATTTTTCGCTGAGCAACGTATCGGTTGGCAGCTTCAACTATTAACTGAAAAAGGCATTAACCTCGTTAACACAAATGAGTTCGTTGATGTGTGCAAGGATATACTCTCAAATCATCAACCTCGCCCTTCACTCCTACATGGCGATCTATGGCATGGTAATGTCGCGAATTCCGCTTTTGGCCCTATTTGTTATGACCCTTCTTGTTATTGGGGCGATCGCGAATGTGATATAGCCATGACGGAACTGTTCGAAGGATTCCAACCTGAATTTTATCAAGGCTACGAAAGTGAATGGCCGTTAGAGCTAGGTTATGAACAAAGAAAAGACATTTACAACCTTTATCATATCCTCAACCATTACAATTTGTTCGGTGGGCATTATTTGGATGAAGCTGAAAGAGTTGTGAAACAAATTCTCACTTATTAACCAAGTCTTTATGTAAATTTTTGGGCTAACTCAAACTTTGTACTTAATTCATGACTATAAGAAACTTACTTCATTAAGCTGAAAATATCTCTAGAAGATGTAAGGAATGAGATATGCGAAACTACACGGAAAAAATGGTTAACTGTCCGCACTGTGGGCACACTATTAGCATTACTCTGGACGCGAGTAACGGCAATCAAAACTTCTATGATGACTGCCCTGCTTGTTGCCATGCAATTCACTTAAACATGATGGTAGATGAACAGCATAGTCGAATAGAATTGTTTATAGACTCAGATGATGAACAGGTTTTTTAAGCTGATTCGCGAAAACAAAAAAGAGCACTGAGTGCTCTTTTTTTCATTGGTCGATTCATTCTTGATTGGATATCTACAAACTTCACAGCTTACATTTTTGCAGCTAAGACGCGCTCCACCGTATCGACTATCGCTTGAGTTTGCGGGTCAACTTCGACATTCACTTTATCACCAACGTGTTTTGAGCCGAATAAAGTTCTTTGTAGGGTCTCTGGAATAAGATGAACATTGAAGCGATTTTCTTCAACTTGACCAATCGTTAAAGAGCAGCCATCTAAGCCAATATAGCCTTTTGCTAAAACATACTTTGCTATGTAGTTCGGGAGCTCGAACCAAATGGTGCGGTTGTTTGGCGTATCAACAATTTCATCTATTTCGACAACCGACGAGATATGGCCAGACATACTATGGCCGCCAATTTCATCGCCAAATTTGGCTGCTCGCTCTATGTTAACGCTATCGCCTTCTTTAAGGTCACCTAAATTGGTTAAGCGCAACGTTTCTTGCATCAGATCGAAGCTGACAACTTCACCTTCGATTTTCGTCACGGTTAAACAGCAACCATTGTGTGCTACTGACGCGCCGATTTCTAAACCGGCGGCCATGTCATCAACAAGTTTTACGTGATGAGTTTGGAACGCTTCTTTCGCGTCTATCGACACTACTTGTGCCATTCCTTGGACAATACCTGTAAACATATCTCTTAGCCTGAAGTTTTTGTTAGTAGTTAGTGTGACATTTCTTTATTATGCATACCACTTCTCATCCCCTATTTTTATCTGTTTTAAAGCTGTTTTGGGAGTTTTTTGTGCATCGTTATAAACGAGAATCCGTCAATTTGATCAAACTGGCCACGCCAGTACTGATCGCATCTATCGCGCAAACCGGCATGAGTTTTGTTGATACCGTTATGGCCGGTGGCGTTAGCGCAACCGACATGGCTGCAGTATCCATCGCTGCGAGTATTTGGTTACCATCAATTTTGTTTGGTGTCGGCTTGCTCATGGCGCTCGTTCCTGTGGTTGCTCAGCTTAATGGTTCTGGCCGTCAGGTTAAAATTCCTTATGAAATTCATCAAGGCATTGTTTTAGCACTGCTTGTTTCCATTCCTATCATTGGCGTTCTTTTCCAAACACAGTTTATTTTGTCTTTGATGGATGTTGAACCCCTAATGGCTGAGAAAACCAACGGCTACATGTTTGCGGTGATGTTTGCTGTGCCAGCTTTTCTACTATTTCAGACTTTACGCAGTTTTACCGACGGCATGTCGCTAACCAAACCAGCAATGGTGATCGGCTTTATCGGTTTATTGGTTAATATTCCGCTTAACTGGATCTTCGTGTACGGAAAGTTTGGCGCGCCGGCGCTTGGCGGCGTAGGCTGTGGTGTAGCGACGACAATCGTCTATTGGATTATGTTCCTATTGATGCTCCTCTACGTGCTAACTTCAAAACGTCTAGCGCATATTGAGCTTTTTAAAACGTTCAATAAGCCGCAATTAAAAGCACAAATTCGCTTGTTTAAGCTGGGGTTTCCTGTAGCGGCTGCGATCTTTTTCGAAGTCACCTTGTTTGCGGTGGTTGCACTACTTGTTGCCCCACTAGGCCCCCTAACAGTTGCGGCGCACCAAGTGGCAATTAACTTCTCATCACTCGTGTTCATGATTCCAATGAGCATTGGCGCCGCGGTCAGTATTCGAGTGGGTCACAAACTAGGTGAGAGCAGTGTCGAGGGCGCGGTTATCTCCTCTCGAGTTGGCATTATTACAGGTCTTGGGTTGTCCGTGATTACCGCCATCTTAACGGTCATATTTAGAGAACAAATTGCCCTACTGTATACAGATAATAGAGCGGTAATCGAAGTGGCGCTTCAGTTGTTACTGTTTGCTGCAATTTATCAGTGTGTTGATGCGATTCAAGTTGTCGCGGCAGGCGCACTGCGTGGCTATAAAGACATGGCGGCTATCTTCAACC
>JYJN01000130.1 GCA_003263845.1 Vibrio aestivus
CACTCATAGTTGGTAATCTGCTCTACGAATTTTGTAGAATATTTTATTCTTGCATAAATAAGTTTGAAGTCAGGCGCAATTAAAATTGTAGGTCCAATATTCCTTTGTATTTATATATTTATATATGCTTATATGCAGCATTGCGATATGAAATAGATATTATATTATCATGGAACCTCGATACAGATAGTGGTTGAGTTTAAAATGGAAAAAGTAAGAAATAACATCATTGCAGCTATCTATGAGTGCTGCGCTCCTGAACACTGTTCAATGATTTTAAGTTCTAACAGTTTTATAGATGCTTCTGAACTCGCATGTGGTGATTTGCTAGCATATGTCCAGAAGGATCCGGCTATGAGGTTAGATCCTGATTTAATAATCATGAACACCACATCATACTCTGCGGTCCTTCATTATAGAATTGCAAATGCGATCTACGGAAATAAAGACCTATTTTCTCCAAAATTAAGAACTCTCTATGCAGGACTTCTATCGCAAAGAGGAAAGCTAAAATCTGGAGCAGAGGTTCACTTCAAAGCAAGAATTGGAAAAAGTTTCGTTTTAGATCATGGGTATGGAACAGTAATCGGTGAAACTACAATAATTGGTGAAGACTGTTACATTTTGGGTGGTGTTATTTTAGGTGCCAGAGGAATAAGTGACAATCAAAGTGATGCCCGACATCCAATTCTTGGTAATAATGTTCAAGTTGGTTCTTTCTCAAGTGTTCTTGGTCGAGTGAAAGTTGGAGATAATACTTTTATAGGCCCTAGTTGTACGATAACAAAAGATATTCCCAGTGGAAGCAAAGTTTTAAACGAAGAATACAATAAACAACATTATAACTACGGCACATAGTGGGGATAACAATGAGAAAGACAAAGAAATATTACTACGATCAGCCTCTAATATATAAAACAAAATCGCATGTTGTTAACGTATTTTCAAACCAAGAAATAGAACTAGACAAAACGATTGCCTTTCCAGAAGGTGGTGGACAGGAATCAGATACTGGCACAATTACGCATGTAGCGACGGGGAAATCTATCCGCTTTGTTCACGTAAAACGCATTTGCTGCGGCTCTTTTAAAGTGGAAGACAATAAGAGCATCAAAGTTGATGGTCTCATCGTTCACGTCCCCCATCAAGACGATGCGGACGATGTTGTAGGTTTTAGTGCAGGTGATGAAGTACTGATCGAAATCTGTACCGAACGAAGAGAAAAACTATCTACCTCACACAGCGCATCCCATCTTCTTTATCTTGGCGTTGGGGAAGTCAGGAGCGACATCGTCCAAAACACGCTCGGCTGTCACATTAGAGAGGGACAAGCGCGTTTCGACTTTAAGGTGGATTCTCCCATTTCTAAAGACGAACTCACCCTTATCGAAGACATTGCCAATAACTTCGTATTGCGGGATTCGGATATCAAACTCTTTGCCAGCGATGAACACGAGGATGCCCGGTATTGGGAGTGCGAGGGACACGTTATCCCTTGTGGTGGCACTCACCTTGATAAAACGGGCAACATTGGAAAACTTTCAATTTTCAGTAAAAGCCTTGGCAAAGGCAAGATAAGGGTTACCTGTAAACTGGATAATCCCACTTACGTTCACAGCAAGTACTTTTCAGAGGCCTAGTTAGCATGACTACAACTCAACGTCTCCCATGGCACGTATATGCTTACCTGCTATGCCAGTCTATAAACCTCACTGCCGCCGTCATCTCAGTTGCCGTCGCCGCCACAGTCGGCAACCTTATTGCCCCGTCACCTGTTTTGGCAACCGTACCATATGGCACACAGTTTCTGTTTATTCTGCTTTTCACTTATCCCGCAGCCGTTGCCATGTCAAAACTAGGGAGAAAGTTTGTTTTCTTCTTTGGTGCCGGGAGTTTAATTGTCTCCGGTGTACTGGGGTTCAATGCTGTGCAAAATAGCAGCTTTATCTTGTTAATTGGTTCTCACGCATTCTTGGGTATTTTTACAGCGTGCGCCAACTATTACCGTTACGCGGTAACAGACGATATTCCTGTCGCACTCAAGTCAAAAGCGCTTTCTTTAGTGGTCGCAGGTGGAGTCATCGCTGGTGTCGTTGGGCCTTCTCTAACAAGTGGCTTACAAAATGTTGATGGCTTTGCGTTATACGCCATGTGCTACGGCGTATTCATCGTACTTGCAGTCATTAACATTTTGCTTCTTCTGATTATCCCAATCCCGCGCGCCAGACAGGAGAAAAGTACGGAAAACCAAGGCACCTCGTCACTAAACAGCCGTTTAAACGAGAAAGACATAAAAAACGCCAAGCTAGGTATTGCGTCTGCTGCGATTGGTTATGGGCTAATGAACTTGTTGATGATTCAATCATCGCTGCATATGGGACACGAGAATGTCTCTTTCGAAAATGTGTCTAAAGCTATTCAGTGGCACGTTGTCGCTATGTTCTTACCTTCCTTTTTTTCTGGCTACATCATTTCGACACTCGGGCATAAGCTAGTGATCGCACTTGGTTTCCTGTTGTTTATTGTAGCCTTTGTGCTTAATCAGTTAGGTGCAGGATTTGAAGCTATGTTCTTGGCGCTGATCTTCCTTGGTCTAGGTTGGAACCTTACCTATGTAGCCGGTAGCGCATTACTCGCAGTCTCTGTAGATAGCAGTGATAACGCGAAAAAAGTGGCAAGGCGTCTGCGATACTATGATCGCGATATTCGCCACGATAGGTGCTTTTCTGCCCTCTGTTTTCCTGGAAACCATTGGATGGGAAAACACGAACATTATCTCACTTTCTATATGCGGGGTTATGCTCTCGATCATTATTCGCGCCCGTTTATCTTCTAAAAAACACCCTGTGGAGGAACAATAAATGCTGCCTACACCACTTTTGCAATTTGATAGGAATGTATTCGTTAAAATGGAATTATTCCACTACGGTGGAAGCCATAAAACGCGTGCAGCTCAAAGGATTATCGATGATGCCATTGTTTCTGGTGACATCGTTCCGGGGAAAACCACAGTTATAGAAAAAACAGGGGGTAATTTCGGCTTTGGTCTTATTAATGCTTGTAGAAAACATGGCGTAGACATCGATTTAGCTGTTGGGTTAAGTTTCAGTAAAAAGAAAAGGCTGCTGCTTGAGGCGTTTGGTGCAACTCTCATTGGTATTGATAAGTTAGAAGAAGGCTGGACACCCAAAGAAGTGGTTGAGTATCACTTGGAGAACAGTGAAAAAATGGGTAAACACTACTTTTTTACTGACCAGTTCAACAACCCGGGTAGCCTAGATGCACATACTAATGTGACTGGGCCAGAAATTGCCCAACAACTAAAAGCATTATCAGACAACCGCAACGTGTGCTTTGTCTCTTGTGCTGGGACCGGAGCGAGCCTTATGGGAATCCAACAGGCACTCAAAGATGACGAATTCAATGTGCTCACATGCCTTGTTGAACCCGAAGGTGTCGACAGCCAAAACGGTGTTTTTAAAGAGCACGTATTCGAAGGCATGTCTGTTGGTGTTGAGCCACCCTTTTTAAATTGGGACGTAATCGACAAGCGAGTTTATATTTCTGAACATCAAATGTTAGACACGCAAAAAAGCGTATCGGCTGAGCAGGGGTATTTAGTTGGAAATACATCTGCCGCATGTATATCTGCAGCAAAATTATTAAGTAAAGAGTTGCCAAATAGTATTGTTTTCACCATCGCTTATGACAGTGGATTATGGTACGAAAACCTTACATCCAACGCTAATTAACGACCAACACAAGTCTATTTAAATACAATCAAGAAAAAAGTGAAATTTAATTAATCACTTTAAGGATAAGGAATATCCGAATGTTAGCTAAAACAGAAAACCCAGGGCAAAATGGCAAACTGATTTATATGGATGCCAATTCTACTACGCCTGTTTTGCCAAGCATATTGGATATTGCGGCAACAACGATGCAGGGAGGATTTGGCAACCCTTCGAGTAACCATGCAATGGGCTATTTAGCTAAGAAGCAGTTGGACTTCGCGAGGAAGATGGCGAGCCAAGCAATTGGTGCTAACAGCGAAGAGATTACATTTATGAGTGGTGCAACGGAAGCCATTCAAACAGCCATAATATCAGCCTTACTCGACTATAAAACAAAAGAAAACAACGGTGGAAGGCGCAAGGTTTTACTTTACGGTTCAACAGAACATAAAGCCGTGCCAAATACCTTAAAATACTGGCGCGACAATCTCGACATTAATGCTGATGTACTAGCTATTCCGGCTGATCGTCGTGGGCTGCTTGATCTTTCCTTTATCCGAAAACACATTCATGATGCCATCATCGTATGTACTATGTACGTCAACAACGAGACAGGGGTCATTCAAGATATAGAATCAATTCAGCAGTGTTTCACTGACTTCCATTCAGATGCGCTTTGGCTAGTCGACTGTGTTCAGGCGCTAGGCAAGTGCGATATTGACCTCTCTAAATCAAGAATTGACTACGCTCCCTTCTCCGGTCACAAACTCTATTCACCTAAAGGCGTAGGTATGCTTTATGTACGAGACGGTGCCCCATTCAAACCACTGGTTGCGGGTGGTGGTCAAGAAGCCGGTTTGCGTTCTGGTACAGAAAATACGATAGGAATATCTGCATTCGGGAGCGTACTTTCTATACTGAATCAACGAAACGCTGATGTGTTCCATTCTAACGATACTTTAGAAACTTATCGTAATATGCTCCTAGGAGCTTTGGATCAAGCTTTCAAAGGGATCGTTTATAACACGCCGTTAGACATTTCTGTCCCTACAACCATAAATTTTAGTGTTCCCGATATTCCAAGCCCACAATTGATCAATATGTTTAATGCTGTCGGTATCTTGGTGAGTGCGGGTTCTGCATGTAACAGCAGCGAAAGAAATAGTTTCGTACTCGATGCAATGGGCTTGGATAAATGGCGTAGCGAAAATGCTATACGTTTATCGTTTGGACCCGCTACATCACATGAAGAAATAGAGGAAGCCTGTCGGAGAATTCGAGAAATAGGTGAACTCGCTCGTTCAAATAATCTTTTTGTAACAAGTGTGCAAACAACAGAAATCGTATCACACCAGATACAATGGCAAGGAAAGCTCCCCGCGCCACAGACATGGGAATCGCTTTTTAAGCAAAAGAAAAAGAATACCGTTCTCGTTGATGTGAGAAGCACAATTGAATGGCACCTTTGTAAAAGGCCATCTATCTATAAACTTCCTTATCCGATTAAAAGCATTCCAATTGAATCACTTCTAGAGTCATTAAATATTGAAGCAGATAAAGACCAACACTATATTTTTGTTTGTCACACAGGCGCAAGAAGTATAGATGCAGCACGAATAGCGAATGAATATGGATTTAGTGCTACGTATGTAGAAGATGGTTGGCAGCATTTAGACACAAGGTTTTAATAAGCGTTACATTCAAATTAAGCAACAATCAGAGAGATAACTGAATTATTTTCAGGTAATCACCTAGTGCAAGCGTACTGAGAATCATTACCTGTATCTTGTTTATACTATAAGTCGTATTGGAGGTTAGCATCGAAAAGGGTTACTTAAGTCCTAAGTTTAAGGACAAAGCACCAGTGATTAGTCATGGTCGAGGAATATACTTGTTCGATGAAAATGGTCGAAAATATATCGATGGGTCCAGTGGTGCAATTGTGGCGAATATTGGTCATGGTGTTGATGAAATTGCTAATGCAGCTTATGACCAAATTCAAGAGGTCTCTTATACATTTAGAACTCAATTTGAGAACAGGCCTGCCATTGACCTCGCAAACAAGATACTAAGATACGCTCCTGACAAACACTCGGCCGTATTCCTAAGCAGTGGCTCAGAGGCTACTGAATCATGTTTCCGCTTTATTATCCAGTATTGGAAAGGGCTAGGAAAACCAAGCAAGAAAACAGTGCTGTCGCGGTTTGTCAGTTATCACGGTAACACCTTGGCAGCACTTTCGCTCTCTTCTGATTCTAGGCGTGAAAGTATGAAGGGCTTTACCGTTACCTCTCCAACAGTGCCTGCGTGTTACTGTGAGAGGTGCCCGTTTAAAAAGACACCGGATAGCTGCAACATTGAATGCGCTCAGGCTTTAGATGAATCAATCACTGAGCTCGGCGCTGACAATGTTGCTGCCTTTTGGGTCGAGCCTATTGTGGGGGCGACTGGTGGGGCTATCGTTCCTCACAACAAATATTTCAGCGCCATTAGAGCAATCTGCGATAAACATGATGTCTTATTAGTGGCAGATGAAGTCATAACTGGCTTTGGAAGAACAGGCAAATGGTTTGGCTTAGAGCATTGGAACATAAACTCAGACATCACCATTTTGGGAAAAGGCATCAACTGTGGCTATACACCATTGTCTGCCATTCTTTTTAGTGAGCCTGTAACCAATAACTACTGTGATAATAACGTTAGCCTTGATATAGGACATACACACAGTGCCAACCCCCTTTCCTGCAAGATTGCGCTTTCTGTACTGGAATACATCGAAAAAAATGACCTGATTAACAATGCTCGGTTGATGGGAGATTACTTGCTAACCCGGCTCTCAGTATTAAAAAAAGACTTTACTTTCATTAAAGACATTCGAGGAATTGGACTTCTCACAGGAATAGAGTTTTTTGACGGTGACGAAGGTAACCAAGTAAATAGCGAGACTTCATACACCGACTTAATCGTGAATGAGTGTTTTAATAAAGGCCTTATTGTTTATCCCTGCCGAGGTTAGGAGGCAGTACACCGGGCACTTCTATCATTATCGCCCCCCACTCATTATCAATGAAAGACAAATAGACGCAATCTTAGATAGGTTCCGCTCTGCATTAGTAGAAACAGCGCTGCAATTATAAAAAGACGTTATAACTCGTCAGCATCGGCATCTATTACAACCTTTTACATTAGACGTAAATCTAAAGATGTTATTTTGGATGGATTAATATGGATATTGCAACAAATCAAATTGAATTACTTAGTGATGGAAACGCATATCATCATGCTCTCTATAGAATGGGAGATTTAGATAACCCATCAAGTTGGCATAAGGAATCAACGAAGAACCTCATCTTTTTAGCCAGTTCACACTTAAAAGAAGGGGCCGTTGTTGTAGATTACGGTGCGGGGACAGGTGGTTCCGCTATTGAACTTCTTAAGTATACTGATAGCCTAGGAATTAACATTGAACTGATTTTGATTGATCCTTTGGCCTCTTGGTTTGCTAAAGCCAAACAAGTATTGGGCAATCGCAGCAATATTCGCTTTGAACTCTCTTCGTATAAAGGCCCCAACGGTAATACGACGTTTCGCTCGTTAGATGAGATTTTGGCTGGACGAAAGGCTGATCTCATCATCTCCTCTTCTACCCTGCACCTCATTCCTGTAAAGGCACTTTCCGGCGTACTGGCTCAGTTTTCCGAAAACCTGAAGCCTGATGGCGCGTTCGTCTGGAGCAGTGGTGATATAGACAGCGACAGGCGCCCAATCAACAGCGTGTGTCTGCATGACCCTTATCGGAACCTGAGGCAAAGGGTTAAAAACCAAGAAGCAAGGCTCTCTTACTTATCCCATTTGAATAGAGAACAAACAGCAAAGCTAGAAGGAAAGATAGATAAGATCTTCCCTAAACCTTTTCATCTCTCTTCGATGGCAGAAGCCTTTAGCGGAACAAATTTTAACGTCGATTTCAAAGATAGTGTTATTGACTTTGGCTTTGAAGACGCAGTGAGATTTATCAATGTTCCGCGATTATCTGAAATTGCCGCCCCATTGATGATGCAAACGGTGAGCGAACCCTCTTTCTAACTAACGAAATCTCAAATGTCTTTGATGACATGCAGGAAATTGGTACCGCAACACACCAAGGGTACCGAAGTTATTGGTTGTTTGGATACCACACGCTCAATCACTCACCATCAGTTTCGCCGAATAATTAAGGATAGGCATCATTAGGCATCATGGGAAGATATCAGTGCAATGACTTTGAATCCGTCAGTGGCTATTTTGAAGCGCAAGCTATGAAACATTTAAACCACACAACACCACATACGCATTTTGATGACAATGGTTGGCAAGTTCTCGTTCAAAGTGGGCTGTTCGAGCTTGCTGTTCCTCAAAATTACGGAGGAGCCGGTAAATCTTGGGGAGATGTGTTATCTGCTATTGAGGGTTTAAGTCGGACATGTTCAGATTGGGGACTGATTTTATCGTCTATCGCACAATTAGGCGCAATAAGAATTGTATGTAACCATGGGTCAGAGTCCATAAAACGATCGCTCCTTCCTCAATTGATGAAAGGCACGATTGCTTCAACCGCCGTTACCGAACGGCACTCGGGATCCTACTCTTCAGCAACGCAATGTACAGCGATTCCTAACGAAAACAACTTTATTATCAACGGCGAAAAAACGCACATCACAAACGCCCCATCGCCAGAATACTGATCGTATATGGACGCGTTGAGAAGCCTGATGGGCAATCAGAGAAGTCTCTTTTTTATATCCCTGTCAACAGCAAAGGCGTAACAACGGGTGGTGAATGCAACATGCTTGGGAATAACTCAAGCCCTACGGGTGTTATTCACTTGGAAAATGTCTCTATTCCTTCCACCAGCACCATTGGAGCAGTGGGCGCAGGTAATCGAATTTCATACGACATGATTAATTTTGACCGCCTGCTCTATGCTGTTTTCAGCACTGGTGCATCAAAGAAACTCATTCATGACGCGATGAAATATGCCAATGAAAGGCGATCATTCAACAAACCGATTGGAGACAATCAGTATGTCCAAGACATGATAGTGTCGATGAAAGTACAGCATGAGCTGATCAAATCTATCTCTCACACGGCATTTACACACCTGAACTCAGGTTCACAGGAAACTGCTTCTCTTTGCTCGATCGCAAAACTCCACAGCACTGAAGCGATGTGCAAAATCACC
The DNA here is from genome assembly GCA_003263845.1 of Vibrio aestivus. Taxonomy (GTDB): domain Bacteria; phylum Pseudomonadota; class Gammaproteobacteria; order Enterobacterales; family Vibrionaceae; genus Vibrio; species Vibrio aestivus. The sequence continues at coordinate 8,956 of JYJN01000130.1, forward strand.
CAAGATTTTGTGCAACTGCATGGCCACTATGGCTACTCGACACCGTTCCTTTTTGAGCACGTAGGTGATGCTTTAGGGCTGAAGCTTGCCGGTGGTACCTCTGAAATACAGAAAATGAACATTTATAACCAGTTGTTAAAAGAGATGAGTGCTTAGTATGGACGCAAGCAAAAACCTACACACAGATATTAAGAAAATCGTTTCGAAAACCGTACTTTCTGAGCATTCATCCAAACACTGGGGAGGAGAGTTTGATGTACTGTCGACACCTTCTCTTGTCGGATTAGTCGAAAATGCCTGCATGGAAACAACCGATCACCTTTTGATCGGTCATGTTCATACGGTCGGCGCCAACATTACCCTTAATCACAAAGGACCCGCTGAGATAGGAGATAACGTGGATATCGATGTACACATTATCGAACTGAAAGGAAAGTGGATTACTTATGGGTTTGTTGTGCGGAATAGAGCGCTAACCATCGCGGATGGTACTCATAAAAGAGTGATCCTTGAAAAACGCTGAGGGCGGAGTGAAAAATGAGAAAAGTTGTTATTGCAAACATAGACTCTGACAGAATCATTGATGGACAAGAGCTAGCTGACCCTTTACTCCATACCCTTCCCTTTTTCGCTAACCGTATGCTTTGGCTCGCTGAAAAAGGCGATATAGTTATATTACCTTATGAGCCGCCAGAGAGCCTGATTGAATCTGTCTGCACTACCAAAGGGATGAGTCCGTCTGATATAAGCCTCATCTTTCCTAGAGATGGCAGCATACAGCCCCTTACGTATTCATCTCTCACCAGTCAATGGGTGGTTGATCAATTGCCGGAGGTTTTAGCGCCGCGAGAACTTGTTAGCTTACTCCCCTATATTTTTAACGCTTCAGTGCCTGATTTCGCATTGTTTCACAACATTCGTTTTGCTGAAGAAGAAAACGACTTCCTTTCTCAAGGCGGACATGACCTCTTCAACTGTAAATCTGCTTTCAGGCAGCTTTGCGCTAAAAGCGCTATTTCAATTGCGAAAGGGGCAGTTTGCAGCAGTAAACAACAGGCCATCCTTCATGCTAAAAGGCTTCTTGATCAACACGACAGCATCATGCTAAAGCAAGATATCAATGCAAGTGGGGACGGAAACATCGTTGTGACCAGAACCCATAGTCAGGTCTTTGATGGCGCTGCAGCTCACCAAAGCGTTTCTTCCATCGAAGATACTAGCCGCGTTGTTGCTGATATCTGGGATACGTTATTTGAAGGTAAGAACAGATATGTCGTCATTGAGGTGTTTCATCAGGTAAAACACTCCGTGTACGCAGAATTTTCCGTTTGCCCTTCGACGCTGAGGGTCGACCTGCTTAACTACGGTATCCAACGAATAAACCCTTCATGGACGGGGTTCGATATTCCAGGCTTTGAAAATCAAAACGAGCTTGCCACATTCCTTTCTTTGGCAACCCGTTACGTCGAGCTGGTAAAAGAAAACGGGTTTAGAGGTATATTAGACATTGATGCCATCATTACTGACTCTTCAGAGGTTTTTCTTTCCGAATGTAACGGGCGGTTAGGCGGCTGTACTCACTTACATCAACTTGCTGAAACACAGCTTGGCAAAGGCTATATCGGGAATTACCACCTAAGCACCAGCATGGAAAAGTTGATAAAAGATATTGGCCCTCTGCTCCACAACCTCGAAAGTTCTCCTTTACAGTTCAATCCTACTTCTAAAACCGGCGTAATCATCACGTCTTACTGTAAGAGTGAGTATGGCAAGTTCGAATACATGGTGATAGGTCGAAGCAAAGCGGAAGCGAACATGCTCGAACGACAATTTCTCGATTTAGTGAGCACCGTCGAGCACCTCACCAACAGCACGGATGCATTATGTTGATCAATTATTTTAGTGAGCAGTTTTCGCTGCCTACCCGAACAATTGGCTTATTGTTTGGACGGTTTATCGCCAATGCCACTACGTTCATGTCGTTGCCTTTGCTCGCGATACATATGACAGAAGCCCTTTCCTTTTCTTCTTTTGTGATTGGTACTGTACTGACCATCGAGCTCATTACTATTGCACTTCTTCCTATCGTAACTGGCCCCTTATCCGACAGATTCGGACATCGGAAATTCATTACCATTGGGCTCATTTTAGAAGGCTTAGCCTTTTACGGTTTTTCTGTATTTACAACTGAATACGCCTACATGCTCTTTGCCTTTGTGCTCGGCGCAGGCGGAGCATTTTATCGTTCGTCCGTGCTTGCACTGTATGCGCGAGAGGAAGAAAAGATCAAAGACAAGGTCTTTGTACTGAGTAACCTCGCAGAGAACCTAGGGGTGATTGTAGGTCCATCTGTTGGGGTTATTTTGGCCAGCTCTGCCCCCCAACTGTTCAAGGCCAGTGCAGCGCTTTTTCTGATTCTCTCGATTGTATTTGTCCTGTTCAGAGACATCTGGCAGGGGCTAGATGTGTGTGAAGAGAAAGAGAAGAAAATCACTGATTTAAAGGCTATTTTTCGTAACAAGCAATGGGTTTTGCTCGGCCTCGCGTTAATGCCTGGTGGTTTCTCTTTGCACAACTTTTCGTCACCTACCCTATCTATTTCAATCAGGTATATGAAGGGCAGTCTCAGAGTAATCTGATATTCATCGTGAATGGCATTGTTGGTGTTGTTTACGTTGTGTTTGGTCTGAAAATTTTCGAGAAGTACGAAAGCGGCAACCTGATTTTTATTGGCTATATTGCTCTGTTCTTTAGTTATTTAATGTTCATCGCGTCACCCCAAACGTCAATATGGTTTCTCGCATTTATTGCCATTTATACGATTTCAGAAAGCACAATATTGCCCTCGGCTTACGGTGAAATTTCGAAGATAGCAACATCTGGTTCAGAAGGCGGCTACTACGGCGCATCACAAATATCGTGGATTCTCGGTTCTGCAGCGGGGTACTACACAGGCGTTTACTTGGTCAACGGTGAACATTACGATTTGCTATGGTGGATATACGCCGTAGTTGCGTTAGTGGGTGTCGGAATTGTGTATGTTTATTTACGATCTTCAACAATCGAGTAGGAGTAGGCCTCTGACACCACTGTACAAGCGCGGGTCGCATACGCCGGGTTCCGCGAATATACCTTTAGTATTCATATGCATGGTTGAGTATGGGAATGCCTAGTTCGGGGTGGCGATCAGCTAGGGATTTTAAATCCAGTTCAAAGCGTCATTACTCTAAAACGAAGAAAGCCCGCTAATTTCTTAGCGGGCTTTTTCAGAATGTGGCGGAGAGATAGGGATTTGAACCCTAGATACGCTATTAACGTATGCCGGTTTTCAAGACCGGTGCTTTCAACCACTCAGCCATCTCTCCGTGTTGCAGCGAATAATATAGAGGTTGAGAAAACTTGTAAACCCCTATTTTTACTGTTTGCTTTAATAATGAGCACTTGAAGATTGAAAACTTGTCAAAGGTCAGTTTTCTACCCTTTGGAGAGGCATTCGTCGTTACGTTTTGACCTTTGTTCGGCGACTCCCATTCGAGATAGGTCTTTTGACACATGACGTTGATAAAGGTCTAGCTAAAGGTTAGGTTAGGCTAAACCAAAGTCAAAGCGCAAACCACCTTAGTGCCTTTCTTGAGGTACTGCAGCCGTCATCGGAGCGACTTTTCATTAAGATAGATATCTAACTCGTTTTGTTTTGTGCGAAAAAGGGATGGCGAGGGCAATCGGTACATGTTTATCTTTGACTTTGACTTTGAATAGACGCTTCAGATGTCACTTTTTCAAAGGTGGCTGACGAAGAAAAGCAAAAAGAGAGCCGAAGCTCTCTTTTATCGTAGATATGGTCGGACTGACTGGATTTGAACCAGCGACCCCGACACCCCATGACGGTGCGCTACCAGGCTGCGCTACAGTCCGAATAATTTGTATTAGTTGTTGCGGCTATAAAAACGCTGAAGCTCGGTTAAGCCCTGCATTAGAATCGGCAGCGATGGATTCTCGTCCTTCACTCGGCGGTACTGAGCATCGTAAACTTTGTAGTTACCAAATTTATCAACCACGGTTGTACGTTTGTCGGTAATCAGGGCAAGCTCTCTTACATCGCCTGCGAGAATCCATTTACGTTTTCTCTCATCGAACAGGTTTCGGCCACTACTAAACTCTGTCGGGTTTGAAGAAACACCGAGTAAATCTTGTAAAATTGTCACAGAGAAGTCGAGATGACTTGAACGATGCGTGTATTCCACCGCAAGCTTACCTGGCCAATGGATCACCATAGGTACTTGTAACTGATACTTGCTGTAGTTGGAGTTAGCACCCCAGCTGTTGGTTTTGGTTTCATTAAACTCGGTGCCATGGTTCGAGGTAATGATGACAAGCGTGTTGTCAGACAATTCTAAGGCTTGAAGTTTTTCGTACAGTTGGCTTAGTTCATCATCGGCGAGTGTAACGGCTTGATTATAAGCATTACGTAACTTCTGTTCAGCAGTGCCTTCACCACCATCCAAGCTTGATGCATTGGCAACGGTGACTAGTTCAATGAAGCTAAACCAAGGCGTGCCTTCCGGATTGAGTTTCACCCATTCTTCCCAGCGCTCAATGGTTTGAGAGTCTACGCTGCGGCTTTCATCAAATGCGATGCCAGTAAAGCTTTGTCCTCGGAATATAGATTCCGCGTACAGGTTGTCATTGAAGTTATCGCTACTGAACAAACCGAATTGATAGTCTTGACCTTTCAATGATGTAACGAGTACGGGTAAAGAGCTTTGAGCTTTAATGCTGTCGGCATAGCTGCTTGGCAGGCCGTAGAACAATCCGAATAACCCAAACATGTCATTACTTGAGCTGTAATGATTGGTGAAGTTAAGACTTTTCGAAGCAAATTGGTTGGTCTCTGGCATCAATGATGAGTTTAGAGAGTCCGCGCGCAAGCTATTGACGCTGACAACCAGAACGTTAAGAGGGTTAGCGCGACGACTAAACTCAAGCGTCTCTAACGGATAATTAAGAATGTTTTCAGACCCGACAAGCTCAGCCTGACGCTTCTGATACTCTTCACGGTCTAACAGACCGTGTTTCTCCATGAACGACTTGGCTGTCATTGGGTAGGAGAGCGGGAAGTTAGCTTTTTGAGATGTTACTGGACCATAGAGATACGCATCTGACCAAACATAGATCAGATGCGAGGCAATAAAGCTTACAAAGAATACTGCTGCTATCGGGCGGCCAACATGTTTATGTGATAAGCGACGTTGTTTACGCCATACCCACTCGGATAATCCAAGTTGAAGTAAGAAAATAAGCGGCAGAACAATGAACAAGTGCTGAAGATCGGCACTGATGGCATTGGTCCCATCGTTAAATAGAACCTCCCACACAACAGGAGTGAGGTGAAGCCCGATGGTTTGATACGCTTGAGTATCGATCAGCAGGACGGTTAATCCGGCTGTTGCGAATATGACCGCGAGTAAGCGGAACAACTTCCTCGACGGTACCAAGAAAGTTAACGGAAATAGAACCAACAGGTATAAAGCAAATACAAGAAAGCCAAAGTGACCAACCCATGATAGGGCTAAGTAAAACTGGCCAAGCAATGACTCTGGCCAAGGAGACTGTACAATGTAGCGAGTACCAATGAGCATGGCTGCAATGATATTGAAGAAAGCAAACCAATGGCCCCAGCCCACCAAACGCGATACACGTTCGCCGTATGTATTTCCTTTATCTACCATGTAAAGTTCTATTATCCATTACAAATTAATGAATGTTCTCATCGAGTGACGAGATCAATGCTTGAGCAAATTTTTCCGCAATTGCTTTACGTTGTGAAGCAGCAACGTTCTGATTTAAGACATTGGTTGCGATATTACCCGCGATCATCAGTGATAACTCTGGAGTTGCTTGGTGTTTTTCAAGCACAGCAGCCACTTCCGCTAAGATTGATTCTACTTGGTCGTCACTGTATTTAGATGTAATCGGCATAAAGACTCTAATAATGATAGTAAAAGCGGCTTATGATAACCTACAATGCCAAACAACTGAAACCTAGAACGAACATAAATTCATTATGAGCCTTCATCTTTCCAACGTTATATTGCATCAACTTGTTAAAAATGAACAAGAAGAGCTTAAAGTTAACTTTAGACCAGAAGCACTGGAAAACGACGCTTCAAGTGAAAATTTAGTGGCCGAGCTCCACCGAGTTTTTAACTCTAAAGCGGGAAAAGGCTTCGGGGCCTTTAAATCTGACAGCGAATTTCAAATCTGGTTGCATGAACTTCGTAAAAATGAGCGTCCTTTTTACGATTTCTCACAAATGAGTGCGACTCGCCTAAAAGATGAACTCTCGAAATATCCGTTTGCCGACGAAGGCATCTTAGTTCTAGCGGAATATCAGTCTCTTGCAACCGATTACCTGTTTATCGGCCTACTGCCGTCAAACGTTAGCCTGAAAGTGACAGAAGGTTTAGGGATTGGCGCGACCGATTATCTGGATATCACTAAGATGGATATCGCTGCACGTATTGACTTGTCTAGTTACGAAACAGACAAAGAGTCTAATCGTTACCTAACCTACATTAAGGGGCGCGTTGGCCGTAAAGTGGCGGACTTTTTCTTGGACTTCTTGCAAGCGGAAGTTGGCCTAGATACAAAACAGCAAAACCAAGTGCTGATGCAAGCGGTAGAAGACTTCTGTTCTGATTCCAAGCTTGATAAAGAAGAGTCAACGAACTACAAAAAACAAGTGTACGACTACTGCAATGAGCAGATTAAGTCTGGTGAAGAAGTTCAAGTACGAGAGCTATCGGGAGAGCTGCCACCAAGTCAAGATGGCACGAGCTTCCTAGACTATACCAACGAACAAGGTTATGAACTGGAAGATAGTTTCCCAGCTGATCGTTCAACTGTTCGCAAATTGACGAAGTATGTGGGCGCTGGTGGTGGTCTGAACGTAAGTTTTGATAGTTTGCTACTTGGTGAGCGTGTTTTCTACGATCCAGAAACCGACACCTTGACCATCAAAGGTACACCACCTAACTTGCGTGATCAGCTGTCACGAAATAGTTAAAAAAGAGAGCCATTTGGCTCTCTTTTTCGTTTACGCTCATGTATTTGACTGATTTTGTTATATGCTAAGAGTTAATGGATTTAAAGAGTTAAACGGACCTTTCAATGCGAATTCAATGGAAGTGGGCAAGTGCGGTGTTTGTGGTGTGGTTGACTTGCATGTCAGCCTTGGTGGTAAGCAACCAACGTAATCAGACCACACTAGAGGCAGTTCAAGAGTTGAATCACTCGATTCAAGATATGCGCAATGCGCTGCAACTGAATGTTCCTTTCCGAAGTAATTATCTCGATGCTCAAGAGCTCAAGCTGCAAATTGTGTACTCGTTGAGAATCCAACTAGAAGCCAATCATCAAAGTCGTTGGTTAACACCCGATATCTATCAATTGCTGTTCACTACCGATCAGTTTATCGATCAAGCGAAAGCCTACCTAGGCGCTGAAGTGCCGTTGGTGAATTTTCTAGATGAGATTGCCTTTATTCGTTCTAAATACGAAGCGGATGACTCCGAGCTGGGCCTGTACAATCAATTGAGTGCCCAAGTATTTGAGGCGCTTTTCAGTTCATCTCCCAAAAGCCCCGAAGTTTACCGCGCACTCGACCGACTGTATCTGATTTCCGAAACATTAGCTGATAAGCAAAAGAAAGAGTTGCAGCAGCAACTGGGCGAAGCTTCTTCTGTGTTAAGTACTTATGCTGAAGGCAGCCACCTAATTGATAAACTGGTCACTCACCCTATTCATGAAGAGATGATTCGTTACGAGAATCAGTGCATCTCGCTCGTCAATAAGCACCTTTACTTTACAATGGTGATAAGCGCAGTTGGGTTAATGATACTGGCGCTACTAAACTTACCGAGACGCACTGTTATGCAGCCGGTTCAGAAGCAAGTAGAACAAAATCCTCAAGTGGCTGAGGACAATCCAGTAGCCAAAAAAGATAGAGAAACCAGCCAACCTGCAATGGAAACGAAACCTGCGTTTTTGGATCCTGAGCCAAGCAGTGAGACCGCAAAGGCGGCAGAGAGAGTGGTAGAAGAGAATCCTGTTATGGAGAGCAAAATGATAGACATGAATAAGATGCTTGATGCCCTAAATGATGACCATGAATCGGTGCAACTTCTACTGTCTGTTTTTGTTCAAGATCATGAGGCAGATATCGAGCGTTTACATAAAGCGATGGAAGAGGACCATGAGTTGGCCTGTAGGATTGCCCATAGTCTAAAAGGGTGGGTGGTAGTATCGGTTCAGAGCGATTGAGCTCATTAGCACTTCAAGTCGAAGCGCCTCTCAAAGCAGGGGAGCAAGTGAATGACAGCACGATTGAGGAGCTTGCTTCCGTGTTAGCAAAAACCATCGCAGAGGCGAAGTCTCACTTAGCTAAGGGAGCCTGATAAAGTTGGTCTTTTATTTCTTACGGATTGGATTGTCTTAATTGTTAGCTTTCAGCTAATTATTAACTGAGTGACTTATCTTTATCTCGCAACATCATGCTCCTATCGTTAGAATGCGCCCGTACAGCGTTCGACAATAAGAGGTTTTCATGTACTTTAATAAAGCTATCGGTGTTTTACTCACTTTCGCAGTCATGTTTCTTTCTGGTTGCTCTTTACTAGAGTTAAAAATCGACAGCCAAACCACGCCACTAACCCAACAAGAATTAAACATGCGAGTGCTCACTCGAGAGTACGCGCAGCAGTTTTTCATCAAAGTCGAACAGGCTGCCGATGAGGTAGCCGCATCCTATCCGCCAGAAGACACGCTTCACCAATCCTACACATTACTTTGGAAAATCAACGCTCATCAAGGTCTGCAAAGCGCCGCTTATCAATCATCTCCGATGGCTGGCTTAATAGAAACGTGGGTGTTTACTTATCAAATGCGCGACTTTTTCGAATCCGATCAGGGTAAGGTGCTATTCGACTCTGCTTTGCCACTTGAGGCTTCAGAACAACTGGTCGCTCAAATTGACGAATTAGCGAAAGCGATTTTGAAATCGAGTGCTTTCTCATCATCCCAATCATTTGTCGTCGAATTCTCCAAAGCTAACCCATTTGTCGACCTTTCCTTCATGAGAACGCCAGCCTATATGGCTTGGTTAGAGGCGAACAATATTAGTATCGATGAAGCCGTCACTACCATGGGTACTATGCCTGAAGCATTAGGCGATATTTCTGACCGATTAAGTCTTGTGTCAGAGCAGACACCGAAGCTAATGAAATGGAAGGCGCAAGTGGTGGCTTTGAACAGCACATTGAGCGGAGAGCAACTGACCCAGACGCTTGAGAGCTTGCAAAGAACGTCAATTGCTCTACAAGATTTTATCGTCAACAACCCAGAATATATGGAAAACCTCGCAGCGCAGATGGCAGTGAAATTGCAGCCGTTGGTTAACGACATTGACGCGAAAACGGGAGATAGATTGCAGCAACTTGGCACAGAACGCCAAGCCCTTGAAGATATGGTGGCTCGTGAGCGTGTTGAGTTAATCAATATGATTGAGCGCGAGCGCACTGCGTTGTCAGAGATTGTTTCTCATGAGCGCAGGCAGTTTACGTCAGAGATGGATCAGCTGTCTCAAGATGTTGTGTCGTTAGCAATGGATAAGTTGGTGGAGTTAATTAAGAGCACCGTTATCTATTTCGTTCTGTTTATTCTGGTGATTTTCTTTGCGCCATTGTTGTTGGGTTATGCGTTAGGTAAACGTTCTGCCAACAAATCATAGACTGAAAAGTTAACATTGTGGAACAAGCGCCTTTCAAGGCGCTTTTTTCGTATTCAGATTCGCGAAAGTTATTAATTTTATCGAGTTAAAGCCGTTTTAATTAGATTTTGGAGTTTGTCGCAAGAAAAAGTTACAGGTTTGACCAATTTTCGCTTGAGATTTTTGTGTGAAAATTCAAATATGGCGTATTCACTTTTTTAAAGATTACATGGAGAGTACATGATGAGAGTAGGTCTAGTTGGTTGGCGTGGCATGGTAGGTTCGGTCCTAATGCAGCGAATGGTTGAAGAGAAAGATTTTGATTTGATCGAGCCTGTTTTCTACAGTACGTCACAAGTTGGTATTCCAGCGCCTAACCTTGGCAAAGACGCAGGTATGCTGCAAGACGCATTTGACCTCGAAAGTCTAAAGCAACTTGATGCGGTGATTACCTGTCAAGGTGGTGGTTACACGGAGAAAGTATACCCAGCACTTCGTGAAGCTGGTTGGAAAGGCTACTGGATTGATGCAGCTTCAACATTGCGTATGGCTGAAGATTCAATCATCACGCTAGACCCTGTCAACCTAACTCAAATTCAACAAGGCATCCATGGCGGCACGAATACGTTCGTTGGTGGTAACTGTACAGTAAGTTTGATGCTGATGGGCTAGGTGGCTTGTTTGAGAAAGGCCTAGTGGAATGGACTAGTGCAATGACGTACCAAGCAGCTTCAGGTGCGGGTGCACAGAACATGCGTGAACTCATCTCTCAAATGGGTGTGATTAACGACGCAGTAAGCACTGAGCTTGCTAACCCTGCGAGCTCTATTCTTGATATCGATAAGAAAGTTGCTGATACAATGCGCAGCGGTTCATTCCCTACGGACAAGTTTGGTGTTCCTCTAGCGGGTTCTCTTATCCCTTGGATTGATGTGAAGCGTGAAAACGGTCAAAGCAAAGAAGAGTGGAAAGCGGGCGTAGAAGCGAACAAGATTTTGGGCTTCCAAGATGCACCAGTGCCAATCGATGGTACTTGTGTTCGCATCGGTGCGATGCGTTGTCACTCTCAAGCGCTAACAATTAAGCTTAAGCAGAATGTACCAATGGATGAGATTGAAGAGATGATCGCAACTCATAACGATTGGGTTAAAGTGATTCCAAATGATCGCGACATCACTGCTCAAGAGCTAACTCCGGCTAAAGTTACAGGCACCTTGTCTATCCCTGTAGGTCGTCTGCGTAAGATGGCAATGGGCGATGACTTCCTAAACGCATTTACAGTGGGTGACCAACTACTATGGGGTGCCGCGGAGCCTCTACGTCGTACATTGCGTATCATTCTTGCTGAAAAACAGTAAGTAATCGATAGTCAGTATTGAGTTTTTAAAAAGCGCCTTCGGGCGCTTTTTTTTGTATCAGTACTTTTATGTCTCGGTATTAATAACGCAGTTTTGATGGGGAGGGTTATTGTTGTTGGTATAGAAAGCGGTCAAAGTTTGCACTTAAATCATCACTATCGAACACCGAGCCAGATTTACCTTGAAGCAAAATACTTCGGGCAACCTTATACATGTCTGGTGAAAGCGGGATGTAGCCCGCCCGGATAACCGATATACGTATGTTGTGTGGTTGCAAATAGTGGTTAACGAATCGTTTGACCGAGGTGCGTTTATTGAGTGCAGACTTATTGACGTAAATAAAGAGAGGGCGGGAAAGGGCGCTATATTGTCCACTGATGACGTTTTCAGCACTTGGGAGAACCGGGTTGCTATCTTCGCTAGAGATAGCAAGCGCTTTGAGCTGACCTTTGTTTTTAACGTAGTAAGCGTAACCGAGAAACGCTAAGGCGGTTTCATCTGCAGCAACTTCTGCCGCCATTGCAGTATCGTCTTCATTCGCGGCGTAGTCTCTGCGACTGTTTTCTTTGTTTAATACGACGTTGACGAAATAGTCGTAAGTGCCGGAATCTGGGCCGGGACCATGTAAAGTTAAGGGAATCATTGGAAACGTTTCGGAAACCCTATTCCAAGTATTCAGTTTACCTTCTGACTCCACGCGCCAAATTTGGTTGAGCTCATCAAGCGAAAGCGAGTCTAACCAATCATTGTTTTTGTTGACGACGACTGTCAGGGCATCTAAAGCAATTGGAAGTTCCAAAAACTCGATGCCATTTGCTAAGCACAGCTCTTTTTCTGCTTTTTTGATCGGTCTCGAGGCGTTTGAAAGATCCGTCCTACCTCGACAGAACTTTCTAAAACCGCCACCAGTGCCAGTAATCCCGACCACAACTTGTGTTTGTGTTCCTTCTGCGAGCATAAACTGCTGGGCAATTTGATAGGTAATCGGATAAACCGTGCTTGAGCCTTCCACCTTGATCAGATCTTTTGCCCAAGTCGTTACAGGTGTGACTGAAAGTAAAAAGTATGTGATTGGCAGAATCAGTTTATGCATAGTTTAGACGGTTTAGCACTTATCAATATAGGATGCGGAAATAGGGTTCGTAGAAAGGCAAAAACTAAATCATAAAGTGATTAGATACAACGCAGGTGCTGCAAAATTCATCAAAATTTAATAACGGGCATCAATGATTACCTCTTTAATATTGTTGAAATAATTATCAGTTAAGGTTGTCGACTTTAGAAAAGTAGATAACAAAGATTTCACCTTAGAACAGAATTTTTATGAAGCGTAAGTTCCTATTCACCTCCTTGTTGGCACTTCTTGTTATATCGATAACAACGGTGTTGGTTTCTCAGTCGACTCACCTATTAGTCAAGAAGTCCCCTTTGGCTGAGGCGGCTGCGGAGATTAAAGTGAATGGGACATTAGCCTACTTGTGGTTCGATGAAATTATGTCCGGAGATACCGCACAATCTATTCAGGAAGTGTGGTATTACTTGGAAATTGCCGATTGGCACGTGGTTGCGCTTCTTGAAGGTGGGGAGAGCATCATGGGCAGTTACCAGCCAGTAGATGATCCTGAGATTCGAGAGCGTCTTGTTGAGCTCAGGGAATTATTGGCGCAATTTCGAGTCACCGCGGAATCCAATTATCAGCATATTTTGTCAGATCGCGCGTATGTGGTGAATGCGGTTGGTCGCGACGAGCAATTTCTCGAGTTTGCCAGCAAGGCAGACGATATTCAGCGTGTGATTAAGGCCAGTTACGATTCGGGCATTCAAAGTTACACCACCACGAGTATTACTCTCATCATTGCTGTAATGGTGATTGCGGCTTATTCCATACGTCTTCAACATAAGCATGAACTCAGTCGGGACCTATTACTGAAATCACTAACAGATGCCAAAACAGCGATTGAAGAAAAGAATAATCAACTTCACAATCAAGCCTACTTTGACCCCTTAACTAATCTCCCCAATCGAACTCTGTTTCTTGATCGGCTCAATCAGTCAATATTAAATGCAGAACGATCCAAAAAGTCGTTTGCATTACTCTTTATCGACCTCGACCATTTTAAAGATGTGAATGACCAACATGGTCATGACATGGGAGATATGTTGTTGAAGCAGGTCGCCAAACGCATTAATCAATGTATTCGAGTTACGGATCTCTCGGCACGTTTTAGTGGGGATGAGTTCGTAGTGGTGCTTGGGCATATTCAAGATGTCAGTAGTGCGATAAATGTCGCAAGCAAGATTGCATCTAAGCTAACGCGATCGCTGTCTCGACCTTTTCAATTGGAGCGAGTCAGTGCGAACGTTTCGGCAAGTATTGGTGTTTCGATCTATCCGGAGGACAGCGCGAGCCAAGATACCTTGATTCGCTATGCTGACAATGCCATGTACCACGCAAAGAAGATGGGTAAAAATAACTTCCAGTTTTACTCAAAAGAGCTTAATCGCATTGCAATGTCGCAGAAGCATACAGAGAATGCTCTGGCTGTGGCCATCGATCGTGATGAATTTGAGCTGCACTACTTACCAAAGTGGAATCTTAAATCTGAGCACATCGAAGGGGTGGAAGCACTAGTCCGTTGGCGTCACCCGCAGAAAGGATTGCTATACCCCAATGACTTTATCCCAGTCGCTGAGTCTACAGGTCAAATTCAGCAGCTAGACTTGCTTATTGCGAGAAAAGCGCTTTCTCAACAGAGAAATTGGATCAAACAAGGCACCGACTTAGGCATTGTCGGTATCAATATCTCCGCGAGCAGCCTTAAACACCCAGACTTCTTTGAGCGTTTGAAGCAAATTATCGTTAACTCTGATGTGCCGACAAGCAAGCTTGAAATTGAGATTACTGAAACCGTTATGGTTGAGAATATAAAAGTCGCTCAAGTGATCTTTGCAGAGCTTAAGCAGCTCGGGGTACGTATTGCGTTAGATGACTTTGGTACAGGGTTCTCTTCACTCTCTTACTTGAAAGACTTCGACTTTCAAACCATCAAAATCGACCGCAGCTTTGTGATGGATTATGCGACCAGCAATACGTCTCAAGTTTTGCTTAAATCGATTATTCAATTAGGCAGTGAGCTGGGGGTGTCTGTCGTCGCAGAAGGGGTGGAGACGGTGCAGCATCAGTCAGATCTCTATGAGATGGGCTGCACCACTGGCCAAGGTTTTTATCTAACTAAACCGTTGCAAGCCGAAGCCTTGGTTAACAAGCTGTGCCCTCATTCCGCGCTCAGCAACGTGGTTAAGCTACAGCTTGCTACTTAGCTATATTATAACCGTATTACTTAACCTTGTTTCTTGGGCACGTTACTTAAAAAATAGATTTACTCTTTCGGTGCGACGACTCGATTGTCTGGATCTGCAAGTTCACTACCGCAATGTTTGCAATACATCGCATCCGATTCATGGCCTGCTTTGGAACAGTTTGGACATTTAACAAGCGACTTGTGTGAGCTCATTTCTTGGTTGAGCTCAGCGGTGATAATGCCAGTCGGTACGGCAAGTATTGAATAACCGAGCAACATGGTCATCGATGCTATCGCCTTGCCTATTGAGGTTTGTGGCACTAAATCGCCATAGCCGACAGTAGTAATGGTCACAATTGCCCAATAAATGCTTTGTGGAATACTGGTAAATCCATTGTCTGGACCTTCAATCACATAGATCAGCGCGCCGAATATGGTGACTAAAATGGCCACTGTACTAAAGAAGATAAAAATCTTACGTTTAGCCATTAACAGGGAGCGTAATAAGATGTTTGAATCTTGAAGAAATCGCACTAGCTTCAAGATACGGAATATGCGCATCACACGCAGTAGCCTAATCACCCCCATGAATGATGCTCCAGGGAAGAACAGGGCGAGGTAGGTGGCAGAATCGCCAATAGATCGACTACGCCATAGAAGCTTCTCGCATAGGCTGCTGGTTTTGGTGAGCAATACAGTCTTAATAAGTACTCAATGGTAAATATCGCAGTGAAGGTGTACTCGGCATACCTTAAAGGCCCACCCCAACGAGCAAACACAGCTGGCAGTGACTCGAGTATGAGTATGATTAAAGACAGCATAATTGCGATGATGAGGCCAATATCAAAAATGCGCCCGCCGCGGGTGTGGGTGCCAAAGATAATGATATAGAGATGATGCTTTAGAGGGTGTTTATGCATGATAGAGCGACGATTAATACACGTCGCTCTATCATAACGAGAAAGGACATAACGAGAAAGATCTTAACGAGAAAGCTTGATGGACCAAACTTCGACTAGCTTAAACCAGGGAACAGGTTCCTTAAGCCGTTAGCTATAAACTCAATACCAAGTGCTCCCAAGATCAGGCCCATGATACGAGTAATCACATTGATGCCTGTTTGGCCAAGGAAGCGAACAATCAAAGGTGCAGAGCGAAATAGCAACCAAGAGCACAATGCAAAGGCAATGATGGTTAAAATAATACCCATTGTATCGAATGTGCTTGGGTAGCGAGCACCGTAGACGATGGTTGAGCTGATTGCACCGGGGCCAGCCATGAGTGGCATCGCAAGTGGCACCACACCAATTTGCTCTTTACTGACGTATTCCGATTTCTCCTGCTTGTTCTGTTTATCTTCACCTAGCTTACCGCTCATCATTGAAAAAGCGATGCTAAGTAAAAGAAGACCGCCAGCAACACGAAACGAGTCTAGAGAGATGCTGAACATGTCTAGCAGTACCTGACCGGCCAGTAGCGAAACAATAAGAATCGTTGCTACGGCAATGTTAGCGGTCGTCGCTGTCTTATGTTTTTCTTCAAGCGTCATATGACCGGTTAACGATACGAAGATAGGCATGATGCCGACAGGGTTGACTGCGGCCACAAGACCAAGAAAGAACTGTAGAAAAATAGCGAACTCGATAGTTTGCATAGCGATTGTCCTAAGCAAAGAAACAAACAGAGATAGGGTGGTTTTTAACCGCGCTAATGTAGTGGAAAAGAGAAGGCAAATCGAATGAAAAAAACTAACACGAAAAGGTGTCACAAGTGAGAAAATCTAATCTTTTGCTCATCAAAGCAGCACCATCTTGAACTTTTGTTACGTATAGTGGAGATGTAATAGTGATTGCTTATCAATGTTTGCAAATCGTTACGCATTTTTAATGGAAATTTAATTGGATTTGCGTGCTTTTTTGCGACAGGGGTATAGTATTAGTAGCACGAAAAAACACGCTCAGTGTGGTGTTTTTAGTATAAAAATGAAACTTTATTACAAAATGTTGTTGTTTACTTATTCGTTATGACTGTTTGCCCTTTTTTTGAACAAAATTGTCAGTTGTAAAAAGTAATTTAAAATCAGTAATTTGTGGCGATTATTGTGGTAAACCACTACTAAAGGGTTATTTCACGTGCGAGAACTGATCCAAGTCAATTTTTTTCATAGCGTGAAATATTATACTCAGTCCTGAAAGCGGTTTACTAAGTATGATTGCTGAGAATTTGCTAACAAATAGTTAAAACGACAAGCAGCAGCCTTAGTAAAAAGTTTTTAATATTTATTTATTTTAGGAGATTCACTATGCCTGTAACTAATCTGGCTGAACTAGATGCAATGGTAGCACGCGTTAAAGCGGCTCAAGCAGAGTTCGCAACTTTTTCTCAAGAAAAAGTAGACGCAATTTTCCGCGCAGCATCTTTAGCAGCTAACCACGCTCGTATCCCGCTAGCTCAACAAGCGGTTGAAGAGTCTGGTATGGGTATTGTTGAAGACAAAGTTATCAAAAACCACTTTGCTTCAGAGTTCATTTACAACAAATATAAAGACGAGAAAACTTGTGGCATCCTAGAAGAAGACGACAACTAGGCACAATGACTATCGCTGAGCCTGTAGGTATCATCTGTGGTATCGTTCCAACGACTAACCCAACTTCTACAGCAATCTTCAAATCTCTAATCTCTCTTAAAACACGTAACGGCATCATCTTCTCGCCACACCCACGTGCAAAGAACTCTACTAACGACGCAGCTAAGCTAGTACTAGACGCAGCAGTAGCAGCGGGTGCGCCAAAAGACATCATCGGTTGGATCGACCAACCATCAGTAGAGCTTTCTAACGCGCTTATGAAGCACGACGAAATTGCGCTTATCCTTGCTACTGGTGGTCCAGGCATGGTTAAAGCAGCTTACTCTTCTGGTAAGCCAGCAATCGGTGTAGGTGCAGGTAACGTTCCTGTAGTTATCGACGAAACAGCTGACGTTAAGCGTGCAGTTGCTTCTATCCTAATGTCTAAGACGTTCGATAACGGTGTAGTATGTGCTTCTGAGCAGGCTGCAATCGTAGTTGACGAAGTATACGACGAAGTGAAAGAGCGTTTCGCATCTCACAAAGCTTACGTTCTATCTAAAGCAGAAGCAGATAAAGTACGTAAAGTACTGCTTATCGACGGCGCGCTAAACGCGAAAATCGTTGGCCAGCCAGCTCCAGCTATCGCTGAACTAGCGGGCGTTAAAGTTCCTGCTGATACAAAAGTTCTTGTAGGTGAAGGTCTAGGTAAAGTATCTATCGAAGACGAGTTCGCTCACGAGAAACTGTCTCCAACTCTAGGTCTATTCCGTGCTGACAACTTCGAAGATGCAGTTGCTCAAGCGGTAACTATGGTAGAAATCGGTGGTATCGGTCACACGTCTGGTCTTTACACTAACCAAGACACTAACGCAGACCGTATCCGTTACTTCGGTGACAAGCTAAAAACTGCACGTATCCTTGTAAACATCCCAACTACTCACGGTGGTATCGGTGACCTTTACAACTTCAACGTTGCACCTTCTCTAACTCTAGGTTGTGGTTCATGGGGTGGTAACTCTATCTCTGAGAACGTAGGTCCTAAGCACCTTATCAACAAGAAAACTGTAGCGAAGCGAGCTGAAAACATGTTGTGGCACAAACTACCTAAGTCTATCTACTTCCGTCGTGGTAGCCTTCCAATCGCTCTTGGCGACCTAGAAGGTAAGAAACGCGCATTCCTAGTAACTGACCGTTTCCTATTCAACAACGGTTACGCTGATGACGTAGTTCAACTACTGAAAGCTCAAGGCATCGAAGTTCAAGTATTCTTCGACGTAGAAGCAGATCCAACACTATCTGTTGTTGAGAAAGGTGCAGAAGCAATGAAGAGCTTCCAGCCAGACGTTATCCTAGCTCTAGGTGGCGGTTCTCCAATGGATGCGGCTAAGATCATGTGGGTAATGTACGAGCACCCAGAAACGCACTTCGCTGAACTAGCAATGCGCTTCATGGATATCCGTAAGCGTATCTACAAGTTCCCTAAAATGGGTCAAAAAGCTGAGCTTGTATGTATCACTACTACATCTGGTACTGGTTCTGAAGTTACTCCATTCGCGGTTGTTACAGACGACAAGCTGGTGCTAAGTACCCACTAGCTGATTACGAAATTACGCCAAACATGGCTATCGTTGATGCTAACCTAGTAATGAACATGCCTAAGTCTCTAACAGCATTCGGTGGTTACGATGCAGTAACTCACGCTCTAGAAGCTTACGTATCTGTTCTTGCGAACGAGTACTCTGACGGCCAAGCTCTACAAGCACTTAAGATGCTTAAAGAGTACCTACCTTCAAGCTACGCGAACGGTGCAAATGACCCAATCGCTCGTGAAAAAGTACACAACGCAGCAACTATCGCTGGTGTAGCATTCGCAAACGCGTTCCTAGGTGTTTGTCACTCTATGGCGCACAAGATTGGTGCTGAGTTCCACCTACCACACGGTCTGGCGAACGCACTACTAATCTCTAACGTTGTACGTTACAACGCGAACGATAACCCAACTAAGCAAACTGCATTCTCTCAGTACGACCGTCCACAAGCACGTCGTCGTTACGCTGAAGTTGCAGACCACCTAGGCCTAAGCCAAGAAGGTGACCGCACAGCTCAGAAGATCGAGCGTCTACTAGCATGGCTAGATGAGCTGAAAGGCAACCTAGACATCCCACTGTCTATCCAGGCAGCAGGTGTTTCTGAAGCTGATTTCGTAGCGAAACTAGACGAGCTAGCAGTAGAAGCGTTCGATGACCAGTGTACAGGTGCTAACCCACGTTACCCTCTAATCACTGAGCTGAAAGAAGTTCTTCTAGCTTCTTACTACGGTAAAGCATTCGTTGAAGGTGAAACTTTCGAAGGTACTACTGTAATCAAGAAGAAAGCAGACCAAGAAACAGAGAAACCAGCTAAAGCAAAAAAAGAGAAAGCTAGCGCTTAATCAAGCTTAAGTTATGGAATAGTTTTCGCTAGCAAGAAAACATCCAAAAAATTGAGCCCCAGCCGAAAGGTTGGGGCTTTTTTGTGGGTCTAACATTGGGTAAACATTCGATAATTGGCAGAATTAGGGCTATATATTTATGAGTGTTGCATTGCATATGCGCGTAGAGATTGAACACCAAGGATAGCATCATGAATTTCAAGCACATCCCGTTAAGATTCAAAATTGCTCTAGGGACAGGGGCTCCGCTTGTTCTACTTGTTTTTCTAGCATTCATAGCGATTACCAGTTCACGATCGCAGGAGCAAACCAATGCCCTTGTGGATCACACCCATAAAGTGATTCAACAAGCGATGAAAATTGAAGCTGCCGCCGTCGATATGGAAACAGGAATGCGTGGCTTCTTATTGGCGGGGAGAGAAGAGTTTCTAACCCCTTATGTCGAAGGAGAGACGAAGTTCTCGGCGCTTGTTACGGATTTGAAGCAGACGGTGAGTGATAATCCTACTCAAGTTCAGAGACTTGGCGAGATTGAAGCAACAATTAACGATTGGAGAGTGCAAGTCACCGAACCAGTGATAGAGCTTAGGCGAGAAATTGGTAATGCGAAAACAATGGATGATGTGGCCGATATTGTTGCTGAGGCTAGAGGCAAAGTCTATTTTGATCGTTTTCGAGCACAAATAAAGCAGTTTTCCGAACGCGAGCAAGTACTTTTGGCTGAAAGAAAAGCGGAAAATAAAAGTAATTTTGATGACGCTGTATTCACCCTCGTGGCGCTCAATGAGCAAGGGTACTTAGCTCAAGACGAAACCACGGCCTTAATGAATTCGTTTACTCAGTTAAGCACCGCAACAGATTGGGTTGACCACACCTATAAAGTTCTAGCTTCCGCACAGGATATATTGAGCTCGGCAGTGGATATGGAAACCGGTATGCGAGGTTACCTTCTTGCAGGGCGGGAGGCATTTCTCGAACCTTATAATCAAGGAAGTGCGCGCTTTAAGCAGCAAGTAAGCGACTTACAACAGAAGGTCAGTGATAACCCGCAACAAGTTAGGTTATTGAAAGAGATGACCACGACCATCAATACTTGGCAATCAGAAGTTGTGGTACCAATGATATCGCTGAGGCGTGAAATTGGTGATGCCAAGACAATGAATGACATGGCGAAAATAATTGGAGAGGCGCGCGGTAAAGTCTACTTCGACAAATTTCGTGGTCAAATATCCGACTTTATTGCGATGGAAGACCAGCTAATGGTTGAGCGTCAGGCCGCTGCTGTCGCCGCAGCAAAGAGAACGGAAACAATGCTGGTGCTGGGTACTCTGATTGCGATTGCCTTAGGTGTCGCTATTTCTTGGGTTGTACTCAGAGCAGTAACGACTCCTGTACGTCAAGTGGCTGTAGGGCTAAAGAGTTTGGCCGAGGGTAACTTGACTCACACGATCGACATTGACTCTAAAGATGAACTTGGAATGATGGCCGCGAGCTATAACCAAGCAGTACACAAGACGAATAGTGCAATAGTCGAAGTACTACGAACAACAGACGAAGTGGTTGACGGGTCAATTGCTATAGCACAATCAAATAACGTTATGTCGAATGAACTTGATGTTCAGTCTGAGAAAATTACGCAGATATCAACGGCAATCGAACAAATTAGCCACAGCATTCAAGAAGTCGCGTCTAAGTCATCAGAAGCCAGTACCAATGCTCAAGAGGCTGGAGTAACAGCGAACTCTGGTGGCCAAGTTGTACAAAATACAATTGAGGGTATGAATTCAATCAATGCAGCAGTAATGGCCTCATCAGAGAGTGTGGCTAAACTGGGCGAGCGAGGCGCACAGATTGGTGAAATCATCGGTGTAATCAACGATATTGCCGAGCAAACTAACTTGTTGGCGCTAAACGCGGCGATAGAAGCGGCACGTGCTGGCGAAGCGGGTAGAGGTTTTGCGGTAGTGGCAGACGAAGTACGAGCTCTGGCAGACCGAACTACGACTGCAACTCAAGAGATTAGTCAGTCGATTGAAGCCATTCGAAGTGAGACAACAATGGCCGTTGAACGGATGGAAGTTGGCGCGTCACAAGTCAATGAAGGACTAGAGTTGGTCAGAAGAGCGGGTTCTAGCCTCGAAGAGATCGTTGACGGCGCGCAGACTGTGGCTGATATGATAGATAGTATCGCGGCGGCAGCAGAGGAACAATCCGTCGCCAGTGGCGAAGTATCGAGAAACATTGAAAGTGTGTCTGAGGTGTCGTTTGGGGCTAACGAGCAAGCCAATATGGCAGCGTCTTCAGCGAAAACGTTGGAGCAAAAAGCGGGAGCCTTGAAGCAATTAGTTAATCAATTCAAAGTTTAGGTAGATTTATATCCTTTAATTCGAGTTGCGAAAAGTTGACCTGATATTAACGGGGTTCCATTCTGTTGTGGCTGTATTCCTTATAGAATAATTAATATTCCATTAATTGAACGCCGTTTCTTTAATCTATATGGCTAAGATGCTCAACAGGACACTTTTACTATGAAACGTATTACTTTATTAACGCTTGCTATGGCTTTTTCTTTCAGTGCGAGTGCAAATCTAATTGTCGACAAATCAGGTGTAGATGAAAAAGACTACATTTACGACATGCATCAATGTGAAGAAATGGCGAATCAAGTTCAAAAGGATACGCGTTCACGTGGTGCAGTAGGAGGTGCATTGAAAGGTGCAGCTGTCGGCGCAGCAGGAAGTGCAATTGCTGGCGGCTCTGGTTCCCAAGGAGCTAAGACAGGCGCTGCAGTGGGTGGCGCCGTTGGGGTCGTCGGTGGTGGCCGTGACCGACGAGCAAACCAAGCCGATTACGAAGCCCAAGTTCATCAGGTGATGCGCAACTGCATGACAAACCGCGGGTATACCGTTCTAAACTAGATCAAAGATTTCATGAAAAAAGGGCTTGAATAAATTCAAGCCCTTTTCTTTAACAGTCAGTATGTTAAGCAAGCACGTCGGTTGCAACCTTGTAGCTTGGGTCTTCCTTCACGTTGATCTCAATAAGGCTACCTGCTTTATCGAGTAGCTTACGGCAGTCAGGACTCAAGTGGCGAAGGTGCAGTGTTTTACCTGCAGAAGAGTAACGTTCTGCCAACGTTTCAATGGCTTCAATTGCTGAATGGTCAGCAACGCGAGAGTTAGCGAAGTCGACGATCACGTCTTCTGGATCATTCTGAGCATCGAATAGTTCAAGGAAGTTTGCCGCAGAACCAAAGAAGATAGGGCCATTGACATGGTACTCCTTCGAGCCTTCTTCGTTAACTTTGCTACTCGCATAGATGTGTTTTGCGTGTTCCCAAGCAAACATCAGCGCAGAAACAATTACACCAACCGCTACCGCTACCGCTAAATCGGTTAGGACGGTTACAACCGTCACAAGTACGATAACAAAGAAATCTTGCTTTGGTACGCGACGTGCCAGTTTAAAGGTTGCCCACTCAAACGTACCAATAACCACCATGAACATGACGCCGATTAGCGCTGCTAGTGGAATCATCTCGATCAATGAAGAAGCAAACAAAATAAAGAACAGTAGGGCGACAGCAGCGACAATGCCCGATAGACGGCCACGGCCACCAGAGTTTACGTTAATCATTGATTGGCCGATCATCGCACAGCCGCCCATTGCACCAAACATTGAACACGTTACGTTCGCCATACCTTGGCCAACACACTCGCGGTTTGACTGACCACGGGTGTTGGTCATTTCGTCCAGCACGGTTAGTGTCAGCAAAGACTCAATCAGACCGATCGCAGCTAGGATAATCGCATATGGAAGGATGATTTCTAGTGTTTCAAAGGTAAACGGAACCATCGGTACTGCGAAAGTAGGTAAAGTACCTGCCAGTGTGGCCTCTGGGTTGCCTGACATGGTGCGAAGGAAGTCGACAACTGTATTCGTGTCTAGCCCCATAAACTGGACAACTAAAGTGATGGAAACAATTGCGACAAGTGAAGATGGCACGGCTGTCGTCAATTTAGGTAAGAAGTGGATGATCGCCATGGTAACCGCGACTAAACCTAACATAAGCCACAGATCGGCGCCTTCTAACCAAGTCATAACACCGTTGGCGTCTGGTGCTTTAAACTGGCCCAATTGTGCTAGGAAAATAACAATCGCAAGGCCATTTACAAAGCCGATCATTACCGGGTGTGGCACCATGCGAATAAACTTACCAAGCTTAAATATACCTGCTGTAATTTGGATAATACCCGCGAGTAAGATTGCTGCGAATAAGTATTGCACACCATGGACAGATACTAAGCTCACCATGACAACAGCCATAGCGCCAGTTGCACCGGAGATCATGCCAGGACGGCCGCCAAAGATGGATGTAATTAAGCCAACGATAAATGCAGCATATAAACCAACCATTGGGTCTACGCCAGCAACGAAGGCAAAAGCTACCGCTTCTGGAACAAGGGCTAAAGCAACAGTTAAACCAGAAAGAACGTCGTTTTTAACTGAGTGCTTAGAAAATTGAGGAAATTCGAACATGGGTGCTCAGTGCTAGTAAGTAATGTATTTATTCTGGACAATAAAACACAAAAGCGCTGAAAAAATTGCCGTTAGCAATAGAGAAATGATTGATTAACTTCCATGTGACTGTAAAGACTACTTGGCGACTGAACGAAGCGCGAGCTTGTTGTTAGGTGCGAGTAGAAAAGAAACATAAGTCAATTTGCTCACTCTAGCCATTTTAGCGCATTAAATGTGTAGAGATGTTCAGATCGAGAGCCGAATGCTACAGAAAAGTGTGATTAAGTTCAATAATGAAACAGTCCTTCATCAATATAAATATGAATGAATATACCCGTGATAACGCGCAGAATCCTGAATTATGAAGTCCCTTGGGTATAAAAAATGCCGCTGAAAGTCAGCGGCATTTTTGCAGTGTGGATGTTAATCCAAGTTAAAGCTTAGTTGACAGATGGAGAGGCCATTGCTGCGCCAGCTTGGCCTGTCGCCACTTGGCTACCTGCGCCTTTAGGCTGGTAACGTTCTGTGCGGAATGGTGCTGCCACGACAGAGATTTCCTTTAGCTCTTCAGGACCAGCAGCTTTTGCCATTGGTGCAGTAGCGTGGCCCTTGTACGTTGCGACTGCATCAGTTGTAGCTTCCGCTTCTTTCGTAGCAGGAGTTTCCACCTTGATTTCTGATTCAGTTTCAACCTTAGCTTCAGGTGTCACTTTTGGAGCCAATGCTTCTTCAATAACAGGTGTCTCTGTTACCGGCTTCTCAGCAACAACATCTTGCGCAGCAGCTGTAGTGTCAACGTTAGTTGAATCAGCTTGAGTTGGCGTTAGTACTACTTCTTCAACGACAGGTGCTGTTTCAATTGGAGCAATAACTTCTTCCTTACGGATGATCACTTTACCCATTGCCATTTCTGGGAATGCACAACCAGGCAGGGAAGGAGTTAAAGCTGCATTTACTTCTACTTGCTCTACTGGTTTTTTCTCGCGCTTAGGTTTACCTTTCTGGATATCGTAACGAGGCATCACTTTACCCATTGCCATCTCTGGTGACGCTACGCCACCTTTGCGAAGGCGGAATGGGTTAGGGCGACGATCACGTCCGCGACGACGGCGTTGACCACTTGCCCTTAGGTGACGTGGTGAACGACGGTTACGACGCTGTTTAGGCTCTTCTGAATCAGCAGATTCTGGTGCTTCGACAGCTTGGGCTTTCTCAGCGGCTTGCTTAGCTTGAGAGGCTTTTGCTTCTTCGTCTGCGTTTGCTTGTGCTTTTTGGTCCTTTACGCGTATTTGCTTGTTAAGCTTACGGCGTTGGCGGCGTTCACGTACCTTGACCGTCTTCTCTTCAGCAGGTGCTTCAGACTTGGTCGATTGCGCTTCAGCAGCCAGTTGTTGACCTTCTTCCGCTAGCTTGTTTTGCTTAGCGTCATCGCGTTTGTTACGACGGTCTTGGCGCGGCTTACGGTTTTGTTTACGCTCTTGGTTATTTGAAGCATTCTCTTGAGAAGCTTGCTCATCGCGAGCTGGTTTGTTACGACGATTTTTATCGCGGCCGTCACGATTATCGCGGCTGTCACGACTATCGCGGTTATCGCGGTTATCGCGATTATTACGACGGCGATTATCATTGCGATTGCGACGTTGACGGTTGTTACGATTTTGCTTCGGCTTCTCTTCTTTCTTCTCTTCTTCTTTCTTCTGTTCTTCAGCAGAGCCAAAGAATAGATTGCCTAGAGCTTTCAAAATACGGCTAACAAGGCCAGGTTGCTCCGAAGTACTTTCTTCGGTTTTGCTTTGTGGCTTCGCAGTTGGCTTCGGCTGAGGAGCTGGTGTCGGCGCATTTTGAGCAGGAGCTGCAAAACCTTTGAGAGCAGGCTCTTCAAGCTTCTTAGGCTTGATCTCTTGCTCTGCTGGCTCTTTGCTTTCTGCTTCTTTCAGCGCATCTAGCTTCTTAGGCAGTAGGTAAGATAATAGATCGAACTCTTCACCTTCACGAACACGAATTACCTCGAAGTGAGGAGTTTCCATGTCGGAATTTGGTACGACAGTAATCTTTACGTCTTGAATACGCTCAATGTGGTTAACCGAACGACGTTTTTCGTTAAGAAGGTAAGAAGCGATAGGCACAGGGACAACAGCAAGAACTTGAGCTGTGTTGTCTTTCAAGGCTTCTTCTTCAATTAGACGAAGAACAGATAGTGCCAGTGATTCATTGTCACGAACGACACCAGTACCTGTACAACGAGGGCAAATGTGATGGCTCGCTTCTGCAAGAGACGGGCTTAAGCGCTGGCGCGACATCTCAAGAAGGCCGAAGCGCGAAATGCGACCAATTTGAACGCGAGCGCGATCTAAGCGAACAGAATCTTTTAGGCGGTTTTCTACTTCACGTTGGTGACGAACTGGCGTCATATCAATGAAGTCGATAACGACAAGACCACCTAGGTCGCGCAGACGTAATTGACGGGCAATTTCTTCTGCAGCTTCTAAGTTAGTGTTTAGTGCTGTTTCTTCGATATCGCCACCCTTTGTTGCACGGGCAGAGTTGATATCAATTGAAGTCAAAGCTTCTGTAGGGTCGATTACGATGGAACCACCAGACGGAAGGCGCACTTCACGTTGGAAAGCAGATTCAATCTGGCTTTCAATTTGGTAGTGGCTAAACAGTGGCACTTCGCATCGTACTTCTTAACACGATTCACAAAATCAGGACGTACTAAACGGATGTGGTTTAATGCGCGCTCATAGATTGTGTTGCTGTCGATAAGAATCTCACCAATATCACGACGTAGGTAGTCACGAATAGCACGGACAATTACGTTACTTTCTTGGTGAATAAGGAAAGGCGCAGGGTTTTCATCAGACGCTTGCTTGATTGCACCCCAGTGGTTAAGAAGTACATTCAAATCCCACTCTAGCTCTTCCGCACTCTTGCCAACACCTGCAGTACGAACGATCAGACCCATACCTTTAGGTAGTTCAAGTGTGTCTAGAGCCGCCTTGAGCTGAGTTCGCTCATCACCTTCGATTCGACGAGAAATACCGCCTGCACGAGGATTATTAGGCATTAGTACAAGGTAGCTACCCGCAAGTGAAATGAAGGTCGTTAAGGCGGCACCTTTGTTACCACGTTCTTCTTTTTCAACTTGGATGATGACTTCCTGACCTTCTTTCAGCACTTCTTTAATGCTTGGACGGCCTTGGTATGTGTAACCTTCAGGGAAGTATTCGCGGGCAATTTCTTTGAGAGGGAGGAAACCGTGTCTTTCAGCACCGTAGTCAACAAAAGCAGCTTCTAAGCTAGGTTCAATACGGGTGATACGTCCTTTGTAGATATTCGCTTTTTTAGATTCGTGACCTGGACTTTCGATATCAAGATCGAACAATCGCTGGCCATCAACCAAAGCGACACGCAACTCTTCTTTCTGAGTTGCGTTGATTAACATTCTTTTCATTAGAAATCTCGTTATATATTCTTTGTTTTTAATTGCTCTTGCTACTTGCTGTCGTTGTCACGGTGCCTGATCCCATGGCTATAATTTGCAGCCTCCCGGCTGGAGGGGATGCTCTTGGGGCACTTCAGTCCTTACAAACGTATTTCTGTATCGCCTGTAAGCCGCAGTCTGGCGGTAAATACTCAAACATGATTGACGATGAGTAGAGTAACAAGACAACCCAGCTCAATGGTGTCTTACGCCATATGCAGCACGATGATACTGGGTAACCTACTCATTTTATTGCTCAAAAGTGGTTGGGTTTAGTATAAAATTCAACCAAAACACTTATCGCAGCTGTGAACTATAGCAGTGCAGGGTAAAGTCAGCAATCTGCTTTGTTATAAACAGGCAAAAAAAAACGAGCCAAGTGTTAATGTTGTTCACTTAAGTGTTTGTATAGAATGGTCTTTTGATGTTCATTCTTTGATCCGGTCGTTTCTTATCCACAGCTCATTAAAAGAACACTTTGATAAACTTAGTTTTGGTAAAAGATGCAAATCTGCATCAAGAAAATGTGAAATAGAATCACTTTGGATGATACAATCACGAAATGAACGAAATCAGAACAAAAGTTCAGTTTGTCGACATTGATGAAGACATGGCTGGACAGCGTATAGATAACTTCTTACGCAACCAACTCAAGAACATCCCTAAAAGTATGATCTATCGAATCGTGCGCAAGGGAGAGGTGCGTGTAAACAAAAAGCGCATTAAAGCTGAATACAAACTGAAAGCCGGTGATTTGGTTCGTATCCCGCCAGTCACGGTAGAGGAAAAACCTGAAGAGGTCGCGCCAAGCACTAAGTTAAACAAAGTATCTGAACTAGAGCATAAGGTCATTTATGAAGATGATCATATGCTCATTCTCAATAAGCCATCAGGTACGGCGGTACATGGTGGTAGTGGTTTGAAGTTTGGCGCGATTGAAGCCCTTCGTGCGTTAAGACCAGAAGCTCGCTTTTTGGAACTTGTTCATCGTATTGACCGTGACACCTCAGGTATCCTTTTGGTGGCTAAGAAACGATCGGCGCTAAGGCACCTACAAGCGCAGTTTCGCGAAAAGACAGTGAAGAAGTTCTACTTCGCACTCGTGATGGGTCAGTGGAAGCCAAGCTGCAAAGTCGTTAATGCGCCTCTGCTGAAAAACGAAGTCAATAGTATTGTGCGGGTAAACCCCAAGGGTAAACCGTCTGAAACGCGTTTCAAGATTATTGAAAAGTTCGCAGATGCGACCTTGATTCAGGCAAGCCCAATCACTGGCCGTACTCACCAGATCCGTGTCCATACCCAATATACGGGGCATCCAATTGCATGGGATGATCGTTACGGTGATCGTCGATTCGATGCTTATACTGGCAAGGTCGGTTTGGACCGATTGTTCCTCCATGCTGCGAATATTAAGTTCCAACATCCATCTAATGATCAATGGATGGAAATTAATGCTCCGATGGAAAATAAATTAGAGAAAGCGCTGAAAGGTCTGCGAGCGTTGTAGCTTCGATAGGTTTTGGGCTAAAGGTTTGGATGGAACTCCAAACCTTTTCTAGTTTTTACAGTTCCATAAGACTCTAGAAGGACTCGCCTAAAGGATGTTTAGGCCTTGTTCGGCTAGCATATCAATTAAATCGATGAGCGGAAGTCCAACTAAAGTGTTTGGATCTTTACCTTCTAACCGTTCAAACAGTGAAATTCCCAGTCCTTCGCTTTTGAAGCTCCCAGCACAGTATAAAGGCTGCTCTTTATCGACGTAATTTTCTATCTGCTGGTGGGTGAGTGCTCTAAAATGCACCGTGAAGGTGTCAACGCGAGTTTGAGTTTCGTTTGACACAGAATTATGCACCGCTAGTCCCGTATAAAAAGTGATGGCTCGGCCACTCTGTTGGGTGAGTTGAGCGATGGCGTTTTCACGCGTGAGTGGTTTGCCAATGATCATGTTGTCGATGACGCAGACCTGGTCGCTCCCGATAACTAGGCTCTTCCCATCTAGTTGACATGACTTCGCTTTGCCCACTGCCAAGCGTTTAACAAGTTCAGTAGGATTCTCGTTCTTGAGTGGAGTCTCATCAAAGTCTGGTTCGGAAGTGATAAACGGGATTGATAGTTTATCAAGCAGTTGCTTCCTATATGGCGAGGTAGAAGCCAATACTAGTTGGTAATTTTGCATTTTAATTTACAATCTAATCATGGGTTAGAGAAAGCTTAATTCATATTATGTCTCTATTACTAGCTCAGTTCGTTGGAAGGAAAAAAAGTCTAACTTTTTGCCCTTTTCCTTTGACTCTAAACAATTAGGAAGATAGAATTCGCGCCCTATGCAAAAGGTAAAAATACCGCGAACGGTTGATCCAGCCAAAACCGCTCAAAAAACGTCTTGACTTCGATGGCATCATCCAAGTCAGTCTTTTTAAGCGCTTAGTTGAGTCAGTCGAAGGCGTAAAACGCGACGCAGAAGTCTCAATATCATTTGGGCTTGATGAGCAGCGACTTGTTGTTATCTCTGGTAAAGCTAACATCGAAGTCGACTTAGAGTGTCAACGTTGTAATGAAGTGTTCACACATTTGTGTGATGTCCAATTTACTTGTACTCCTATTTATAGTGAGAAGAGTGAAGAGGAAGCACCGGAAGAGTACGATTTGGTAGATCTGAACGAGTACGGTGAGTTAGACCTCATTCAATTAGTTGAAGACGAGTTCATCTTAGCATTGCCTCAAATTGCTATGCACGACGAAGCGGATTGTAGCGTTAAATCAGACAATTTGGTGTTTGGTGAAATTCCAGAAGAAATTGTGGAAGAGAAGCCGAATCCATTCGATGTTTTAAAAAGCTTAAAGAAGTAACTTTTTATTAAGTAGCTATTTTTAAGAATTAACATAGGAGTAGGGTCAATGGCCGTACAAAAGAGCAAGAAATCACGTTCAATGCGTGGCATGCGTCGTTCACACGATGCCCTAACTACAGCTGCACTATCTGTAGACGCAACTTCAGGTGAAACTCACCTACGTCACAACGTGACTGCCGAAGGTTACTACCGCGGCAAAAAGGTTATCAACAAGTAAGGTTGACCTTTGCAAACTATTACCGTTGCGCTTGATGCAATGGGCGGGGACTTCGGTCCTCGTGTAACAGTGCCTGCCGCCGTGCAGGCACTGTCGTATTTCCCAGAGCTGAAAGTTATCCTAATCGGTGATCGGACCTCGATCACATCACAATTATCCTCACTCGGTATTCAAGCGAATAGCCGACTCGTCGTCGAGCATAGCGACCGAACCATTTCCAATTCAGAAAAGCCTTCTTTAGCACTTCGTAACAGTAGTGGTAGTTCGATGGGAATGGCAATCGATCATGTAGCGAATAACACAGCAGATGCATGTGTAAGCGGTGGCAACACAGGCGCGCTAATGGCTTTGTCTCGCTTTCGTTTAAAACTACTTCCTGGTATTGAAAGGCCAGCATTAATCTCTGCTCTTCCGACCGCGTCAGGTGGAAAAACTTGGATGTTGGATCTTGGCGCTAATGTATCAAGTGACGCTGATTCGCTGTTTCAGTTTGCTGTTATGGGTAGTGCCTTAGCCGAGCAGTATTTGGAGCGTCCAGCCAAAGTCGCCATACTCAATATTGGTGCCGAAGAGATTAAAGGCAACGATCTTGTGAAACGTTGCTCAGAAATGTTGTCTCAAACTAAATCAGTGAACTTTACAGGTTATATAGAAGGGAATCAGCTGTTAACAGATAATGCTGATGTGGTTGTCTGTGACGGTTTCGTCGGGAACGTTTGTTTAAAAACCTGTGAGGGGACCGCTCAACTGTTCATCGAGAAACTCAGAGCTTACTTTGCCTCATCTTCAATTAAAGGATGGATTGCGCGAAAACTCTTTTCAGGGTTGTTTGATGAGTTAAAAACACTGAACCCCGACCAGTATAATGGCGCAAGTTTGCTAGGATTGCGCGGCATTGTAATAAAAAAGTCACGGAAGTGCTGATGTAGACGCTGTCGTTAATGCAATTGGCGAAGCTCTACACGAAGTCAAGCGACAAGTACCCAGCCGTATAAGCGATCGCTTGGAAGCGGTTCTACTCGAGAGGCATTATTAGTCTTCATGTATAGCAAAATTTTAGGTACTGGCAGCTACCTGCCATCTCAGGTGCGTTCAAACGCAGACTTAGAGAAAATGGTAGATACTAGTGACGAGTGGATTGTTACTCGTACAGGTATTAAAGAGCGTCGTATTGCTGCTGAGAATGAAACAGTGGCAGATATGGGTTATCAGGCGGCGAAAAATGCTATCGAGATGGCCGGTATCGATAAAAACGATATTGATATGATTCTTGTGGCAACAACCAGCGGCTCACACGCTTTCCCTTCCGCAGCGTGTCAAGTTCAAGCGCTGTTGGGTATTAAACATTGCCCAGCTTTTTGATATGGCGGCGGCTTGCTCTGGTTTTGTCTACGCACTATCGGTTGCTGATCAATACATTAAGACAGGTCACTGTAAGAATATTCTGGTGATTGGTGCCGATGCACTGTCTAAAACGTGTGATCCAAATGATCGCTCTACAATCATCTTATTCGGCGATGCTGCAGGTGCTGTGGTTGTAGGGGCTAGTGAAGAACCGGGTATTCTGTCGACAACCATCAATGCAGATGGACGTTTCGGTGAGTTACTGAGCCTTAAATTCCCAAATCGACGTGAAAAAGTTCCAAGTGAGTCTGAGCATAGCGATGACATTAACAGCTGGCTTCACATGGCGGGTAACGAAGTATTCAAAGTTGCTGTAACTCAATTGTCTCGCTTAGTAAAAGAGACACTGAAAGAGAATGGCATGGAGAAGTCTGAACTGGACTGGCTAGTACCACATCAGGCGAATCTGCGCATCATTTCTGCGACCGCTAAGAAACTTTCAATGTCTATGGAACAAGTGGTTGTAACATTAGATCGTCATGGTAATACGTCGGCGGCAACGGTGCCTACCGCGCTAGACGAAGCTGTGCGTGATGGCAGAATCCAACGAGGCCAAACACTTCTACTTGAAGCATTTGGTGGCGGCTTTACTTGGGGCTCAGCGCTCGTTAAGTTTTAATAAGAATTTTTAGATTAGAGTGAAGCAGGAAACTGCTTCACTTTTCGTTTGCTTTAAGGATAAGAAAATGAGCAAGTTTGCGATTGTATTTCCAGGCCAAGGTTCACAAGCTGTCGGTATGCTTAGTGAGCTAGGCGAACAGTACGATGTTGTAAAAACCACATTTGCTGAAGCATCTGACGCTTTAGGTTACGACTTATGGTCTCTGGTTCAAAATGGCCCAGTAGAAGATCTTAATGAAACTTTCCGCACTCAACCTGCACTTTTGGCATCTTCAGTCGCCATTTGGCGTGTATGGCAAGAGCTTGGTCTAGAGCAACCAGCTAACCTAGCAGGCCACAGCTTGGTGAATACTCTGCTTTGGTTTGTGCGGGTGTTATTGATTTTAAAGAAGCGCTCAAACTGGTAGAGCTTCGTGGTCGACTAATGCAAGAAGCTGTACCTGCAGGTACTGGTGCAATGTACGCAATCATTGGCCTAGATGACGATGCGATCGCAAAAGCATGTGAAGACGCGGCGCAAGGTGAAGTTGTTTCTCCTGTTAACTTTAACTCTCCAGGTCAAGTTGTGATCGCAGGTAGCAAGGCAGCTGTTGAGCGTGCAGGCGCACTATGTAAAGAAGCGGGTGCTAAACGTGCGCTTCCACTGCCAGTATCAGTACCATCTCACTGTGCACTGATGAAGCCTGCAGCAGACAAACTTGCCGTTGCTCTTGAAGACATTCAGTTTAATGCACCTGCATTACCAGTTATCAACAACGTGGACGTAGCTGCAGAGACAGAGCCTGCTGCAATTAAGAGTGCATTGGTTCGTCAGCTATACAGCCCAGTCCGTTGGACTGAGAGTGTTCAGGCAATGAACGAGCAAGGTGTAGAGAAATTGCTAGAGTTAGGTCCAGGTAAAGTACTCACTGGCCTAACGAAACGTATTGTGAAAACGATGACTGCTGCAGCGGTAAATGATGCAGCATCTTTAGAAGCAGCAAAATAATTGCTGGTAAAAGGAATCTAACAAATGATGAATCTAGAAGCAAAATTGCCCTAGTTACAGGCGCTAGCCGTGGTATTGGCCGTGCGATCGCTGAACTTCTTGTAGAACGCGGTGCTACTGTTATTGGCACGGCTACATCTGAGGGCGGTGCTGCTGCTATCAGCGAGTACCTAGGCGACAACGGTAAAGGTCTTGCACTGAACGTGACTGATGTAGACTCAATCTCGGCAACTTTGAAGACAATTAACGACGAATACGGCGTTATTGATATCTTAGTAAACAATGCTGGTATTACTCGCGATAACCTACTTATGCGTATGAAAGATGATGAGTGGAACGACATCATTGATACGAACCTAACGCCTATCTACCGCATGTCTAAAGCGGTATTGCGTGGCATGATGAAGAAGCGCGAAGGTCGCATCATCAACGTTGGTTCTGTTGTGGGTACTATGGGTAACGCAGGCCAAACTAACTACGCAGCGGCTAAAGCGGGCGTGATTGGTTTCACTAAGTCAATGGCACGCGAAGTCGCGTCTCGTGGTGTAACAGTGAACACGGTAGCACCGGGTTTCATCGAAACTGACATGACTAAAGCGCTAAATGATGAGCAACGTGCAGCAACTCTTGCAAACGTACCTGCTGGTCGTTTAGGTGACCCACGTGAAATTGCAGCTGCGGTCGCATTTTTAGCATCACCAGAAGGTGCTTACATCACGGGTGAAACTTTGCATGTAAATGGTGGCATGTATATGGTTTAATGCACAAACCAGAAGTTTAATGCGGTTTAAATGTTAATGAATTGCTGGGTTTCTGGTTTGAAATGTGTGCGTCTGCGCAACATTTATGCATGAATTAAGGCTAAAATGAGTTGAATTTCGGTTAAAATCGCTAAATTTGTGGTTTGACCAGCAAGGACCCCCTTGCAACTTTCAATAGTTCGAATAAACTACGGAAACATCGCATTAGGCGACATCTGTAAAGGAAAAGAAAAATGAGCAACATCGAAGAACGCGTAAAGAAAATCATTGTTGAACAGCTAGGTGTGGACGAAGCAGAAGTTAAAAACGAAGCTTCATTTGTTGATGATCTAGGTGCTGATTCTCTAGACACTGTTGAGCTAGTTATGGCTCTAGAAGAAGAATTCGACACTGAGATTCCAGACGAAGAAGCTGAGAAGATCACTACTGTTCAAGCTGCAATCGACTACGTAAACAGCGCTCAGTAATTATCTCTCCCAGGCGGCCCTCTGGCCGCCTGTGTTTTATCTAACCCTTCTATACCTCTCATAGAATCATTTCAATTCCGGAGAATAAGATCGTGTCCAAGCGTCGTGTTGTTGTCACTGGCATGGGTATGTTGTCACCGGTAGGCAACACTGTAGAATCATCTTGGAAAGCCCTGCTTGAAGGTCAAAGCGGTATCGTTAATATCGATCACTTTGACGCAACCAATTTCTCAACTCGCTTTGCAGGTTTAGTGAAAGACTTTAACTGCGAAGAGTACATGTCTAAAAAAGACGCTCGTAAAATGGATCTATTTATCCAATACGGCGTTGCAGCAGGCATTCAAGCTTTAGACGATTCTGGCCTTCAAATTACCGAAGAAAACGCGCCACGTGTAGGTGTTGCGATTGGCTCTGGTATTGGTGGCTTGGATCTTATCGAAAAAGGTCATACTGCGTTGGTCGAAAAAGGTCCACGTAAGGTGAGTCCTTTCTTCGTACCATCAACCATCGTAAATATGGTTGCAGGTAACCTATCTATCATGCGTGGACTTCGTGGTCCTAACATCGCTATTTCAACTGCGTGTACGACAGGCCTTCACAACATCGGCCACGCAGCGCGTATGATCGCATACGGCGACGCGGAAGCAATGGTAGCTGGCGGTTCAGAAAAAGCATCGACACCACTTGGTATGGCTGGCTTCGGCGCAGCAAAAGCCTTGTCTACTCGTAATGATGAACCACAAAAAGCTTCTCGTCCTTGGGACAAAGGCCGTGATGGTTTTGTTCTTGGCGATGGTGCTGGCATCATGGTTCTTGAAGAATATGAGCACGCGAAAGCACGCGGCGCTAAGATCTACTGTGAGCTAGTTGGTTTCGGTATGTCTGGTGATGCTTACCACATGACTTCTCCAAGCGAAGATGGTTCAGGTGGTGCATTAGCGATGGAAGCGGCTATGCGTGATGCTGGTATCACTGGTGAACAAGTGGGCTATGTGAATGCTCACGGTACATCAACTCCAGCAGGTGACGTAGCAGAAATCAAGGGCATCAAACGTGCACTTGGTGAAGCAGGTGCTAAGCAAGTTCTTGTGTCTTCAACTAAGTCAATGACTGGTCACCTTCTTGGTGCAGCTGGTTCGGCTGAAGCAATCATTACTGCGATGTCATTGGTTGACCAAATTGTTCCACCTACGATCAACCTTGATGACCCTGAAGAGGGACTGGATATCGACCTTGTACCTCATACTGCTCGTAAAGTAGATATGGAGTACGCTGCTTGTAACTCATTTGGTTTTGGTGGCACGAACGGCTGTTTGATCTTTAAAAAGATCTAGTTGATTCGATATCTACAGATAAAGACTTGTCATAGAACGGCTTGATGCATAGCATTGAGTCCGTTTTTTTATTTTCAGGGAAAGCGAATGTTTTGGGTTAATGGCGTTAAACAAGATACGATCTCTTTAAAGGATCGCTCTTTCCAGTATGGCGATGGTTGTTTCACAACTTTGATGACTGAAGGTGGGAAGCCCTTACTGTGGATGATGCACCAAGAACGCATTGAAGCTTGTTTAAATGTATTGGGGATTGAATGTCCAGATTGGACCTTGCTTCTTCGATGGATTGAGCAGGCGGCTGTTCCTAATGGGAAGGCGGGGGTAAAAGTTCACATTAGCCGTGGAGAAGGGGGCCGAGGCTATAGCCCTACTCAAGTTGGCCCTTCCAATGTTACCATTAGCTCTTTTGCGATTCCCGACCAGTACAATATATGGCGAAAGGAAGGGGTTAAGTTGGGTGTTTGCCAAGTAAAGCTTGGTCTCAGCCCAATCCTTGCCGGGCATAAGCATAACAATAGACTTGAGCAAGTGCTTGCAAAAGCCGATATCGAAAAACAGTCACTTGTCGATGGTATCGTGTTGGATATCAATGACAATGTTATTGAAACGACGATCGCCAATATCTTTTGGGTGATCGGTGACACTTTATGTACACCCGATTTGACTTTCAGCGGTGTTGCAGGTGTTGCTCGAAGAAGAGTGTTGCAAGTTGCGGAAAAAAGTACCCAAGCCATAAACATTGGTCAGCATCGGCATGAGACATTGATGAAAGCAGACGAAGTTTTCATTTGTAATTCTTTAATGGGCATTGTTCCTGTGACAAAAATTGCAGACCAAGAATTTAAAATAGGACAATTGACCAAGCGTTATCAGGAGAAAGTGAACACGTGATTAAAAAACTTATATCGCTGTTGTTTGTATTAGCTGCACTAGCAGCGGGCGGTTTTTTCTATGTAGCAAAGCAGGTTGACAGCTACGTAGGTCAGCCTATTCAGATAGAGCAACAAGAAGTGGTTGCCATTCGCACCGGGGCGAGCCTTACCTCAGTGTTAAATCAGCTCACAGGAAAAGGTTGGTTTGAAGACGACGAGCTTAGCAGCCGACTACTTCGACGATTCTATCCGGAGCTGACAACGGTAAAAGCGGGTACTTATGTTATCGAACCTTCTCAAACGCTTTACCAAGTCATTGAACAAATTGTAGAAGGCAAAGAGCATCAATTCTCAATCACTTTTGTTGAAGGTAGCCGTTTTGACGAATGGCTTGAAGCATTAAGCCAAGCTCCTCAGCTCGAGAACCTCACTCAGGGGCTAACCGAAGAGCAGATAGCCGAAGAGTTAGGGATTGAGAACGAGAAGCTAGAAGGTTTGTTCTTAGCCGAAACTTATCATTACACGGCGGGCACATCCGATCTCGAGATACTTTCTCGCGCTTATAAGCAGTTAGATACAGTTTTGACTAAAGCTTGGGAAGTAAAACAGGCAGGTTTACCTTTAGATTCTCCATACGAAGCATTGATCCTAGCGTCAATCATCGAAAAAGAGACCGCTGTTGCGGAAGAGCGTGAGCGTGTGGCCGCAGTGTTTGTGAATAGACTCAATAAAGGCATGCGTTTGCAAACCGATCCAACGGTGATTTACGGAATGGGCGATAAGTACCAAGGTCACATCGGCCGCAAAGGTCTAGACACACCAACCCCATATAATACCTACATTATTAGAGGACTTCCGCCAACGCCTATCGCTATGCCGGGCCGAGCGTCGGTCTTAGCCGCACTGAACCCAGAAGACAGTGACTATTTGTATTTTGTTGCGAGTGGGAAAGGTGGTCACGTATTTTCAAAAAATCTTGCTGATCATAACCGAGCAGTAAGAGCGTATTTAAAACATATAAGAAGTAACTAATGAGCCAAGCAAAGTTTATCGTCGTAGAA
The DNA here is from genome assembly GCA_003263845.1 of Vibrio aestivus. Classification (GTDB taxonomy): domain Bacteria; phylum Pseudomonadota; class Gammaproteobacteria; order Enterobacterales; family Vibrionaceae; genus Vibrio; species Vibrio aestivus. The sequence continues at coordinate 46,964 of JYJN01000130.1, forward strand.
GGGTTAGAAGGTGCAGGGAAAAGTACCGCGATTAAAGCAGTGCTGGAAACCCTAGCGCAAAATGGCATCGACAATATTAAAAATACCCGCGAGCCAGGTGGTACGGTTTTAGCTGAGAAAATGCGTTCCCTAGTGAAAGAAGAGCACGAAGGTGAAGTGCTGCAGGATATGACTGAGCTTCTTTTGATGTATGCCGCGCGTGTTCAATTGGTTGAGAACGTGATCAAGCCTGCTCTCGCTGGTGGTACTTGGGTGGTCGGTGATCGTCACGATATGTCATCTCAAGCTTATCAGGGTGGGGACGTCAGTTGTCTGCTAAAACAATGTCTTCCCTTAAAGAGACGACTCTAGGTGACTTCAAACCCGATCTAACCTCTATCTAGATATAGATCCTAAGGTTGGCCTTGAGCGCGCTCGAGGCGTGGTGAACTCGATCGCATCGAAAAAATGGATATCGGCTTTTTTGAGCGTACCCGAGCACGCTATCAAGAGCTTGCTGCTGGCGACGATAGTGTCATTACAATTAAAGCTGAGCAAAGCATTGAACAAGTGGCTTTGGATATTCAACAAGCCCTTGTACGTTGGTTAGGCAAGTAATATGTTCGCTAAACCCTTTCCATGGTTAAGTTCGGTTTGGCAATGTTGGACTGAGAATATCGACGCGGATCGTTTCGCTAATGCGACGTTGTTGGTGGCAGAAGATGGCTTGGGGGTTGATACACTTGTCGATCATTTTGCTAAGGCGCTTATGTGCCGTGACCAAGGCTCAGAACCTTGTGGCTTTTGTCATAGCTGTGACTTGATGAAGTCCTCGAATCATCCCGATTATCACGTTATTGCCCCCGAACAAGAGGGCAAAGCAATTACTGTAGATATGATTCGCCAGTGTAATCACTTTGCCTTGGAATCATCACAGCTCTCCGGTTATCGACTGATTGTGATTCGTCAAGCGCATAAAATGAATGAGGCGGCTTCCAATGCATTACTAAAAACATTGGAGTCACCGGGCGAAAAATGTCTTTTCTTGTTAGTGGCAGAACAATCAAGCCAACTGCTTCCCACTATTGTGAGCCGATGTCAGCAATGGAATGTGGTTGCACCCTCAAGTGAAACTGTCGTGAGTTGGGTCGAAGCTGAAACGGGCCAAGCTGTTGCTAAGTACCTCGCACCGCTCAATGGCAATGCACCACTGAAGACACTCGCTTTTATTGAAGAAAAGGAAGCGGAAAAGTATCAAGAGCTGACCAAGCTGTTTGTATCTACATTGAGGCGTGATGTTTTAGCATCAATGGATTTGGCAAAGCTAATTGGCGAGGTTCCGATACGCAGATTGAGTTGGCTGTGGATGATCCTTGTGGATGCCCAGAAAGTCCATTTCGGACTGCAAAATGACTTCATGCAGCCGGGCTCAAAGGTTATTGCTAAGCTAGTAGAATATGACTTACTGCATAAACACACAGAGCAGTTAGTAGAACTTATCAGCCAAATGCGCGATTTCACTGGTTTGAATAGTGAACTGATGGTCATGCAATGGCTTAATCATTTATCTGAGGATTTATGTTCGTAGATTCCCATTGTCATTTAGACAAACTCGATTACAACGATTTGCACAATGGTGTGGCTGACGTAATTGAAAAAGCCGCGCAAGCGAATGTGACAGAGCTACTATCGATTGGTGTAACTCTCGATGCTTTTCCAAACATGATTGAGATGATCGCTCCGTTTGACAACGTACATGCTTCCTGTGGCGTCCACCCTCTTGATGTGGAAAGTGAGTTTGCGTTAGACGTTCTGCAAAAATACGCAACGCACTCAAAAGTTGTTGCGATAGGTGAGACTGGGCTTGATTACCACTATCAACCTGAAACTGCTGACTTACAGAAGTTGAGATTTGAACAGCATGTGAAATTAGCTGTCGAGCTTAACAAACCATTAATTATTCACACTCGCAATGCCCGTGAAGATACCCTACGTATTTTACGTGAAAACCATGCGGAAAAAATGTGGCGGTGTGATCCACTGCTTCACTGAAGATTTGGCGTTTGCAGAAGCGGCAATGGAGCTAGGCTTTTATATATCTATTTCCGGTATTGTCACATTCAGACAGGCCACTGAGCTTAAAGAAGTAGTGAAGCAAGTACCACTCGAAAGACTCCTTATTGAGACAGACTCACCATACCTTGCTCCTGTCCCTCATCGTGGCAAGCAGAACCAGCCAGCTTATGTTGTTGAGGTTGCGGCGTACATAGCCCAGCTGAAGGGTGTAGCTTTGAGCGAAGTAGCGGGAAAAACAACGGAAAATTACCGAAAACTTTTTTTTTCGATAAAAAATGTTTCAACTAAGAAAAAAAGGGCGAAAGCCCTTTTTTTTTGTGCTGTAAGTCACCGCTTGTAGCCCAATCTTTAGTGTTTACTAATTATGTTGAAGATGAGCGGTTAAAAAATGCCTAATGTAATTTTGTTACATGAAATAACAAATAGATGTTTTTTATTTACGGGTCGAAATTAATTAATAAAGTGACAAAGAGCTTTATTAACAATGAGATAAGATCAATGTAAAGCATTTCAAGTAGGTATGTTTACTGTGATCTATCTAGGGTTTTGAAACTTAATTTCGCGTGCCAGTAGAAAGTTAGGGAAGCGTCAAGATATATTTGTATCTCGAAAATATAATGCAATATGTGGTTACATTTTCATTGGGTGCTAACATTTAGGCTACGGGGGTGTGCCGTTAGAACCCGAGAATTCTTATAAATTTATCAGGAGCATAAACATGTTTAAGAACCTTTTTGCTAGCCTGCAGAAAGTAGGTAAATCGCTGATGCTGCCAGTGTCCGTACTACCTGTTGCAGGTATCCTACTTGGTGTAGGTGCGGCGGACCTTGGCTTTATCCCGGAAATTGTTTCAAATCTAATGGAACAAGCGGGTGGCTCAGTATTCGGTCAAATGGCGCTACTATTCGCTGTAGGTGTAGCACTTGGCTTTACAAATAACGACGGTGTTGCAGGTCTAGCTGCGATCGTTGGTTACGGCATCATGACGGCGACACTAGGTGTTATGGCTGGCGTGATGGGCGTTGAAAAAATCGACACAGGTGTACTTGGTGGTATCCTTGTGGGTGGTGTAGCAGCTTGGGCATTTGACCGCTTCTACAAAATCCAACTTCCTGAGTACCTAGGCTTCTTCGCTGGTAAGCGTGCTGTGCCAATCATCACTGGTTTCGCTGCTATTGCTCTTGGTCTTGTTCTTTCTGTAGTATGGCCTCCAATTGGTTCTGCGATCGGTGCATTCTCACACTGGGCTGCAGAGCAAAACCCACAAGTTGCATTTGGTATCTACGGTATCGTTGAGCGTTCACTAATTCCATTTGGTCTTCACCACGTTTGGAACGTACCTTTCTTCTTCGAAGCAGGTTCATGTGTTAACGCAGCTGGCGAAGCGCAAAACGGCGTACTAACTTGTTACCTAGTGGCAGATGATGCATCTCGTGCAGCAGGTAATGGCTTCGGTCAGCTAGCGGGCGGTTACATGTTCAAGATGTTCGGTCTACCAGCAGCTGCTATTGCTATCGCTCACTCTGCTAAGCCAGAGAACCGTGCGAAAGTAATGGGTATCATGGCTTCTGCAGCACTGACTTCATTCCTAACTGGTATCACTGAGCCAATCGAATTCTCATTCCTATTCGTTGCTCCTGTACTTTATGCAATCCACGCTCTACTAGCTGGTTCTGCGTTCTTCCTAACAAACACGCTAGGCATCGTACACGGTACTTCATTCTCACACGGTCTAATTGACTTCACGGTTCTTTCTGGTAACGCTCAGAACATGTTCCTAATGGTTGGTCTTGGTCTTGTTTACGCTGCAGTTTACTACGTAGTATTCCGCGCAGTAATCAAAGCAATGGACCTTAAGACTCCAGGTCGTGAAGATGAATCAGAAGATACTGTTGTAGCATCTGGTTCTGATATGGCGGGTGAGCTTGTTGCTGCATTCGGCGGTAAAGCGAACATCACTGGTCTAGATGCATGTATCACTCGTCTACGTGTTGCGGTTGCAGACACTGAAGCGGTTGACCAAGACAAGCTTAAGCAACTTGGCGCGGCAGGTGTTGTAGTAGTAGCGGGTGGTGTACAAGCTATCTTTGGTACTAAATCAGACAACCTGAAAACTGATATGGATGAGTGGATTCGTAACCACGGTTAATCCAAACAGTGATTGTGAAAGGAGGCGTTAGCCTCCTTTTTTTGTGCTTGTCGTTTATGACATTAATTTTAGTTACATAGAGTTGATGGATAAATGCACTGAATTGACGAAGGACTGACAATTCTCTCAGCTGAAAAAGGTATAAATAGAACAGTGTTTTATTTTGCTAGAAGATCATGAAAAAGAGATTACCACTTGTCGGCTTGGCCGCACTTACTTCCATGCAGGTTTCTGCTTCAGAATCAGATACCCAACTAGCAGTTGGCATGGCTTTCGATCAAGGTTTGAGCGCTGTTGTTGAGCTCGATGATAAGTATCGCATCACCGTAGGTAATGATGGTGGCGCGTTTGACATGATTTTAACGCGTGGTGAGTTCGAAGAAGGGCTGCCTTTGACTTGGTATGTGGGCGCTGGTGCGTGGAGTGAATGGGACCATAAAGAATTTGGTGCTCGTATACCACTTGGTCTTAATTGGGATCTGAGTCGAGGTTGGGACATGTATGCCCAGATTCAACCGGAGCTTAACTTATACAAGGGTCCTGAGCTGCAAATTGGTGGCGCCTTAGGTATAAAATATTCGTTCTAGTCACTTGGGTATATGTGTTCAACCCTTGCTACTGCGCAAGGGTTGATTGTTTATAAATCTTTTAAAACCTGAAGTTGAGGCCTAGGTTTGCGGAAAATTGATTCATCCAGTCAGTTTTGAATCGAATAATGCATTGTTCCGTAGATGATGGAAGGTTACAGCTCCCTGTCGTTTCGTTATCGACAACCGTACCGAGCCAGCGCACTTGGCTTGTGAGGAAAACGGACTCCGAGACTTGATACTCGACCCCACCAAAAATACTGGCTGAGAAGCCGTATTTATCGCTCGCCCATTCCACATCAGCGTAAGAACCGCCTAATCCTATACCTAAAAAAGTGGAGACGTTTTGTTGAACGGGGTAGTAGATGCTGCTTTGAAACAGCAAGTAGTGCATTGATGACTTTGTGTTCAATGTTTCTACTTTACTGCTCTGTGTGGCATAGAACAGACCAATTCGCCCTTTATCAAAATCAGTTTCTAATGAAATAGCATAGCTTTCGCCAGCTTCAATGTCGTATTCGGTGCCTTCTTGATTTTCAACGCTGCCCCCAGCAGTAAAGCCGATTTGTGGTGCAACGTAAAATGCCGCGTGAGCTTGAAAGCTGAACATTGTCAAAAGTGACGCAAGAATAAGGTAGATGTGACGCATCAGTCTTCCCTCTTTAAAGATATTTTGATCGAATCACTCTCTTGGTTCCAGAATAACGAGTTGTGTAAGCATTAAGGTTCCTAGAGCACAGGGTTCTCAGAATATGAGGTCTCAAGCATGTTCCGTACGGCGCACCCATATTCAATTGTGACCATAACTCCATAATTCCGCACAAAAAAAACGTATTAATTGAAGATACCTCACACTGATGTTATTACTTTGTTAAAGGGAGGGCTTATGGAACAAGATCTTAAAATAGCTGTGGTCATGGTTGCTGTCATTTTTTCGGTTATCATTGGCTTCGGTGTTATCGCAATTACCAATTAAAACTGGGTAACGCGTAATGGAAAATAGTGGTCTCATTACGAACAGTACCTCGCATGTTAGCCTTGAAAGGCTATCCAAATACACTGGCGGAAAAAATGCCTTAGTCGCCCAAGGTGGCGGACAAAGAGGCATTTTCACCGCAGGTGTATTGGACTCTTTTATCCTTTCTAATTTCGATCCTTTCGATGAGTTTTACGGCACCTCAGCCGGTGCACTGAATCTTTGCGCTTTTCTTTGTCAGCAACATGGCTTGGGCCGCGCGTTTTTGTGTGAATTGACGACTCAGCCTGAGTTTTTCCATCTATTTAGCTATATCCGTAAAAAGCAATATCTAGGGTTAGAATGGGCGTTAGATAAAATTTGTGATTTTCCCTACAAGTTAGATTTGGATATGGGTCGTAGAGTACTGGGAGAGCGCCAAGCCTTTGCTGCGGTGACACATGAAGACAGCCTGCACGACCATTATCTGCCTATGCTGGAAGAGGATTGGTACAAGGTCATGTTGGCGACTTGCGCCATTCCTAGGCTGTATCCAAGCTCAGTGAAGGTTGGCCAAGATAATTTTGTTGATGGTGGAGTGTCGGCAGCAATTCCCGTGCAGCAAGCTTGGCGTCGTGGGGCACGTTTTATTACCGTGATTCGTACGGAAGGGGTGGATATCGAGCTTGAAGCCAGCGTTTCTGAACCAGAAGTGAAAACTGAGAGCGAATGGCTACGTGAACCAATAGACTCTCTTCAAGGTCAAATGCGACAAAAGCTAGATCAGTGGAAGTCCGATTGGAATGGTTTTTTTCAGCAACAAATCTCTCGCTCTAAGGAGCAGAAACATGCCAACAAGCATTTAGAACTCATTAATGGAGGGCGATGGCTATTTGGTGCAGATGATATCTATCGATTGAGCCACCTGTTGGGAGATAAGTTCGATTCCGGTATCACCGATATGTTGATGGTCCATTATCAAACGTATTCATTGACTCAAGACTTTCTAAATCGCCCGCCGGATGATTGCTTTGTTTTGCAGATAAAGCCTTCTCAACCATTGAGATCCAGCTCGTTGTTGAGCGATTTGGACGATTTGCGTTTCGATTATCAGTTGGGGTAGAAGCGGGGAATCGGTATATCGATGCTTATCTTAACGCTACGCACACCAAATAGGTGTGCGTAGTGCTTGGTAAAGGGCTAGGTAACCGGAAGGATGCGCATGCAGTTGGTAGAGCCTGCCACATCCATAATGTCGCCTTGGGTAATAATGAGGATGTCTCCAAAATCGACTAGCCGACGCTCTTTTAATGATTTTAGTGCTTCTAACGCGACGTCGAAGCCTGTTTCAACGTTAGTGTCAAAATAGAGCGGCGTAACCCCACGATAAAGGTTACAGCGATTTAAGGTGGTCTCGTTACGCGACAGCGCAAAAATTGGCAAACCTGTGCTTAAGCGCGACATCATCAAAGCGGTTCGGCCAGATTCGGTAAGCGCCACCATACCTTTGATGCCTTCCATATGGTTGGCTGAGTAGATGGTTGCCATAGAAATGGTTTCTTCAGCTGTGACAAATGAGCGTTGTAGGCGATAGCTAGAGCTTGATTCCAATGCTTTTTTTTCTGCGCCAACACACACTTCCGCCATTGATTTTACGGTTTCAACTGGATAAGCACCTGCCGCAGTTTCACCAGAAAGCATCACGGCATCGGTGCCATCAAGAACCGCGTTAGCTACATCCATCACTTCCGCCCGTGTTGGCATTGGTGCTGAAATCATCGACTCCATCATCTGTGTTGCGGTAATGACTGTGCGGTTGAGTGCTCTAGCGCTCTTAATAAGCTGTTTTTGAACACCGACTAACTCTGGGTCACCGATTTCAACACCTAAGTCACCACGCGCAACCATGACGGTATCGGAAGCCAGAATAATGTCGTCAATGTTTTCTTGGCTAGAGACAGTTTCGGCTCGTTCGACTTTGGCGACTAAGTTGGCCTCTAATCCGGCATCGCGCGCTAGCCGACGTGCATATTTCATATCTTCGCCATTGCGTGGGAAAGACACAGCAAGGTAGTCGACCTTGAGCTCTGCCGCGAGCAAGATGTCCTGCTTATCTTTCTCCGTTAGGGCTTCTGCTGATAGGCCGCCGCCTTTCTTGTTAATGCCTTTGTTGTTCGAGAGAGGGCCTCCCACCGTGACCACGGTATTCACTCGGCAGCCAGAAACCGATGTCACTTTGAGCTGCACTCGTCCATCATCGAGCAGTAAGACATCGTCCGTGGTTACGTCATTGGGAAGTTCTTTATAGTCGAGGCCGACTGCTCGTTCATTGCCTTCGCCGCGGCTAAGTTCACTGTCGAGTGTGAATTTGTCACCGACGTTTAACATGATTTTGTCATTCTTGAAGGTCGATACTCTAATTTTTGGTCCTTGAAGATCACCAAGTATCGCAATGTGGACTCCCAGTCGAGCGGCAATGGCACGTACTTTTTGAGCGCGCATTCGGTGGTCGTCAGCGGTGCCGTGGGAAAAGTTCATGCGGACGACATTGGCACCGGCTTCAATGATTTGTTCTAGGTTATTACCCTTATCAGTGGATGGACCAAGGGTAGTAACGATTTTGGTTCTTCTTTGCGTTGTAGCCATTTCTGCTTCCTTGCAATCGACGAGTTTTCGTTAAGTATAAGCAAGATATTGGATTTTTCTGTGAGACAGCCAATTAAATACGTGAAGTGTAGCATTACCAAGCGGGCAGGCCTTGACTAGCAAGTGTTTGCACAAGACGGTGTTTTTTTCTTTCAAGAATTAATGAAAGTTTAGTGCTGTGAAATGTGCTGTGATTTGACTAGGTACGCAAAGATTTATTATTAAGCGTGATGTTTGTCACGGCAATATGGTAAAGGGCTTCACAATTACTTCGCAAAGTAAAAAAATTACTAGGTTGTTGATTTCTGGAGCGCACAATGTACATGGCTCAACCCGGCCATATTGATCATATCAAACAGGTCAATGCTGGTCGTGTATATAAACTAATAGACCAAAAAGGTCCGATTTCTCGTATCGATCTTTCGAAACAGAGTGAGCTTGCACCGGCAAGTATCACCAAGATTACGCGAGAATTGATTGAGTCACATTTAATTCATGAAACCACGGTTCAAGAAGCGACGAGTCGTGGTCGTCCCGCTGTTGGCCTGCAAGTCAATAATGAAGGTTGGCAATTCCTTTCGATGCGCTTAGGGCGAGGCTACCTTACGATTGCTCTGCATGAGTTGGGTGGTGATGTTCTTATCGATACTAAAATCGATATTCATGAAATGGATCAAGATGACGTTCTCGCTCGCCTTCTCCATGAAATTGACGAATTCTTCCAAACATACTCAGAACAGCTCGATCGTGTTACGAGTATTGCCATTACCTTGCCGGGTTTAGTGAATTCAGAGCAGGGGGTGGTTTTGCAGATGCCACACTACAATGTTGAGAATTTAGCCCTGGGCCCCGAAATTTATAAAGCGACGGGATTGCCAGTGTTTGTTGCCAACGATACGCGCGCTTGGGCATTAGCAGAAAAACTGTTCGGTAACTCTCAAGACAATGACAACTCTGTTCTTATTTCTATTCACCACGGCTTAGGGGCGGGTATCGTACTTGATGGCCGCGTCTTACAAGGCCGCCACGGTAACATTGGTGAGTTGGGGCATATTCAAATCGACCCTAACGGTAAGCAGTGCCACTGTGGTAACTATGGTTGTTTGGAAACGGTTGCCAGTTCTCAAGCTATTCGTGAGCAAGTGGCTTTGCGATTGGAGTCTGGTGAAGAGTCTTCCCTTGAATTGGGTGATAGACTGACAATTGAAGCGATCTGTGAAGCGGCCGCAGCCGGAGACCCTTTGGCTGTCGACGTTATCGAGCAATTGGGGCGCTACTTAGGCTCAGCGATTGCAATCGTGATTAACCTATTTAACCCCGAAAAAGTACTTGTTGGCGGTGTTATCAATCAGGCGAAAGAGATTTTGTACCCTGCAATACAGACATGTATTGAGGAACAGAGCCTTCCTGTGTATCACAAAGATTTAGAGCTGGTGGAGTCTCGTTTCTACAAACAAGCGACAATGCCAGGCGCTGCGTTGATCAAGCAAGCGCTATATGACGGTTTGCTATTAATGAAAGTGGTTGAAGGCTAGCGGACAGACGCAAGTCTTAAATGCATACAGTTGATTAAAACCCATATGGCCGTCAAGTTATATGGGTTATTTTTTGTCTTAGTCCCGAGCTATAGGCTATGTTGTTAAAGATGATGTTTAGTGAGTAAGAATATGTCTGGTGTTTTAAATACTGTCGATCAAAGAACGAATTTAGTGGGTGAAAACCGGCTGGAGCTATTGCTGTTTAGTTTGAATAGCAGACAGATATTTGCGATTAACGTATTCAAGGTCAAAGAGGTAATCAAATTGCCGCCATTGACCAAAATGCCGGGTTCCCATTATCACATCACGGGCGTGGCTTCGTTGCGAGGGGAGTCGGTGCCAGTTATTGACCTTCGTTCCGCTATTGGCTTCCCACCTTCTACTCTTGAGTCGCCAGAAGAGAATTTGATCATCACTGAGTATAATCGCTCGACTCAAGGTTTCCTCGTTGGTCAAGTTCGTAACATCATTAATACAGCGTGGACTGAGATTCAGCCACCACCTACTTCTGCTGGGCGTGCTAACTACTTAACTGCGATTACTCAGATTAAAGAAGGTGATGAGAAGAAGATTGTTGAAATCATCGATGTCGAAAAAGTATTGGCAGAAATCATCGATTACGATGTGTCGATTTCAGAAGGGGTTCTTGATGAAGAACTTGCCTCAGAAATGGTTGGCCGTACTATTTTGATCGTTGATGACTCTTCAACAGCTCGTAATCAGGTGAAAGGGACGCTGTCTCAGCTTGGTTTGAATATCATTGAGTGCCGCGATGGTTTAGAAGCTTTACGTTTACTTAAAGGTTGGTGTGATGAAGGTAAGGCAGTCGCTGATGAACTGCTGATGATGATCACAGATGCTGAAATGCCGGAGATGGATGGCTATAAATTGACGCATGAAGTTCGTACTGATGATCGAATGAGTGCCTTGCATGTCGTCCTCAATACCTCGTTAAGTGGTAGTTTTAATGAGGCCATGGTTAAAAAAGTGGGTTGTGATCGATTTATCTCTAAGTTCCAACCAGACTTACTCGTCGAAGTCGCTCAAGAACGATTGCGCGGTGTATTGTCGAAATAATTTAGTCAGAGGCACTGCTTAGCTCTCACTTTTGAGCCACTAAAGATCTCATCGTACGGTAAACCTGATACAATTATTTTGGTGGTAAAACCGCACTATCTGCGTCCTTTTAAAATTCACTTTTAGGTAGTATCAAAGATGATTTTTCTTGCAACGACTCTAGCAATTTCTTTGTTAGAAGCATGGAAGAAACGACGCATGGAAGCAAGAGTAGAGCTGTAGTTCTGTTCTTTGGCGAAAGGGAGGCATTGCCTCCCTTTTGTTTTTTGTAATTAGAGGCTTTGTTTACGAAGTTCTAATGAAACTCCCTTGATTGCGTTTTTAACCTAGCCATTTTATCTGTCATATCGATAAGGCGCCCAGCGATGATGTGGGTGACTTCACCTTCTCGCTCTAAAATTCCTTTTACCATTAGCACTTTTGCCGTGAGGTAAGCTTGTTTCTGTGCGCGTGCGGTGGCTTTCCACACCACTACGTTGTTATTACCCGTGTCGTCTTCGAGGGTAAAGAAAGTGACGCCTGCGGCCGTCCCGGGGGACTGTTTACCTGTTACAACGCCAATAATAGTGACGAGCGACTTATGTGCCTTATGGATAAGATCTCGATGGCGGGTAAAGCCGCGTATTAATCCGGCTTCTTCTAATAAAGTGACAGGGTGCTTTTGCAAAGATAGACGTGTTGAAGCGTAGTCTTCAATCATGCTTTCGATCTCGCTAGTTCTTGGTAACGCTTGTGGCGCAGGCTCTGAAACATGCCCAAACAGAGGTAGGTCAGAGGCGTTATCCATGACCGACCAACGAGCATGGTAGCGATCTTGGGTGATCCCTTGAAACGCATTGGCTGAGGCAAGCAGTTCAAGATCGCGGCGGCCTAATCCAATGTGCTTAAGTTGGCTAACCTCGGTGTAACCCTTGTCTGGTCGTGCTTTGAGTATCTGCTTGATGGCATCTTGGCTCAGTCCTTTTATTTGAGTGAGGCCCAGTTGAATAGCGTAATCAGCGCCTGCCTTCACGACCTGATGAAGCTCCAATGAGTGGTTAACGCAAATAGGCAGGATGGTGACCCCATGACGCTGAGCATCTTGCACGAGCTGTGAAGCACTGTAGAAGCCCATGGGTTGGCTATTGAGCAGTGAGGTATAGAAAATATGCGGGTAGTAATATTTGAGCCATGCCGAGCAATAAGCCAATACCGCAAAAGAGGCGGAGTGACTTTCTGGGAAGCCGTACTCACCAAAGCCACAGATCTGATCAAATAACTGCTCGGCGAATTTGCTGTCATAACCACGCTCGCACATGCCATTAATGAGCTTGTGTCTGAACTTGGCTAAGTCACCATTCTTTTTCCAAGCGGCCATAGCTCGGCGAAGCTGGTCAGCTTCGCCACCAGTAAAGCCTGCTGCGACCATTGCCAGCTTGATCACCTGCTCTTGGAAGATGGGTACGCCCATAGTACGAGACAGCACCTCTTTCACCTCTTCAGAAGGGTAGGTAATGGGTTCAATTCTATTGCGACGTTTCAAAAAGGGATGGACCATATCCCCTTGAATTGGCCCAGGGCGTACAATGGCAATTTGGATAACCAGATCGTAATAACAGCGCGGTTTTAGGCGTGGCAGCATACTCATTTGTGCCCGTGATTCAATTTGGAACACTCCAACGGTATCAGCCTTTTGCAGCATGCGGTAAACATCGGGGTCATCTTGGCGACGGGTAATTTCAGCAATCGATAGGGTGCGTCCGTGTAAGCGTTCTACAAGCTCGAAACACTTTTTAATGGCGGATAGCATACCTAAGGCTAAAACGTCGACCTTAAGCAGTCCTAGGCTCTCTAAATCATCTTTATCCCACTGGATGACGGTACGATTTTCCATTGTGGCATTTTCAACGGGCACTAACTCATACAGCGGGCCTGCCGAGATAACAAAACCGCCGACATGCTGGGATAGATGTCGAGGGAAGCCAAGTATCTCGTTGACCAAGTTGATGAACTGTTGCCCCTTGAGTGAATCCGGTTTAATACCTAGTTCGATGATTTGAGCCTGCCAACCTTGAGCGCGATCGCGACGATTAATATTCTTGATGAAAAAGTCGAGCTGAGTTTCGGCAATGCCTAAAGCTTTGCCCACGTCTCGAACCGCACTCTTAAATCGATAGGAAATGACAGTGGCTGCGAGGGCTGCACGCTCACGGCCATACTTTTGGTAGATGTATTGAATGACCTCTTCGCGGCGCTGATGCTCGAAATCCACATCAATATCGGGCGGCTCATTGCGCTCTTTGCTGATGAAACGCTCAAACAGGACCGAAATTTGTCTAGGATCGACAGAGGTGATCTCTAGACAATAGCAGACCACTGAGTTTGCCGCAGAGCCGCGCCCTTGGTAAAGAATACGCTCCCGTTTAGCGAACATCACGATGTCGTGAATAGTTAGAAAATAATAGGGATAATTCAGCTCATCGATGAGCGCTAGCTCCTTGTTAATGGTTTCATTGATGGCTTCAGGTACCCCTTCAGGAAAGCGCAGTGCTTTGCCTTTCTCAACCAGTCCAATGAGGTGGCTCATGGGCGTTTTACCATCAGGCACCAACTCACTAGGGTATTCATAGCGCAGCTCATCGAGGTTGAATTTACACAGTTTGGCGATATGAACGCTTTTCTGCTAGCCACTCATTCGGGAAGAGCTTCAATAGCTTTTCCTTGCTGCGTAGGGTGCGCTCTGTATTGGTGAGCATGTCACGACCAATTTGCGCGACACTCTTACCCAATTTGATTGCAGTCAACGTGTGCTGAAGGGGTAGGCGATTCGGTGTATGCATCAATACCCCACCGCAGGCTGTGACAGGTAGAGAGAGCTCTTTTGCTAGCGTTTGATAGTGGTGAATGTAAGAGTGGTCGTTGCCTTGGAGGTGCCTTAATGCGCCAATCCACAAACGGCCGGCATGATGCTGGCTGAGCCATTGACCCCAATGATTGTCGCTGGGTTTCATACTCGGTAGCCAAATAAGCAAACAGTGACGAACGGACATTAAATCCCATTCTGAAAGCTGATAACTGCCTTTTTCGGATCGGCGTCTCGCATTGGTGATAATGCGACACAGCTCGCCATAAGCTGCTCGGTTTGGGCACAGCAGAAGTACTTGGCACTCATCGTTGAGCCAAAACATGCTGCCAATAAGCTGCTTAATAGCGAGACCGTGCTGTTTAATGGACGCATGAGCACGAACCACACCCGCAACCGAGCATTCGTCGGTAATTGCGATGGCGTGATAGCGAAGAAAATCGGCTTGTATTACCAACTCTTCGGCATGAGATGCGCCAGAGAGAAACGAGAAGTTACTTTGACAAAAAAGCTCAGCGTATTGCATTGAACACCTGCTGAGCGAGAGAAGATAGGCTCATTATCGCTCCTAGATCTTGGTCGTGATGCGTGAACTAACTAAATTGCCCGTGGATGAACCACTGCTGTTCAAGAGTACGAAATACCCACAGCCATTGCCCCGACGGGCTGCGAGCAATAAAGTAATCTCGAGTAATATTGTCATCATCCCACCATCCGCTTACGATACGCTCAGGGCCTAAAACGATATCAATCTTTTCGTTAAGAGGTTGTGGACTAGGAAAAAGTACACTGGGTCGAAGTGGTTGATTAATCGGTTGCTCGAACGCCGATTCATCAGTTTGTTGTGAGTTGTCGAGTGCTGGTTCTGCGTCTTGTCGCTTAGCGGTAAGCCTCTCGCTCGGAGCACATAAGCAGAGTGCTTTTTCAGGCCGAGGATCATCGATTTTTTTCACCTTACATACTCGCTTTCTGCCTAACTTGGCTTGGAGTAAAGTTATTAACTCAAGTTCTGACTGCTGCCCCTTACGTCCAGCAAACATATCTTCACTGTTTGATTCAAGCTCCCCACAGCGAGTGAGATTGAGTGTAAGCCCATGCACGGCAGATTCGAGAGTGAGAGCTTCCATTGATAAACGGCATAGAGTGAGCCATTTCTGTGCTATGTAGTCACCACAGGCAGAAGTAAATAGCACTTGTCTATCTTCACTGTCGCGCTGGTGCAACGTCAGCGAGATTTCGTATCCCACTTGGTTGCGCAGAATTAAGAAGGCCTCCAGTTTATTGAGTAAAATGGTGAGCGGCTTTTCTAGCCACTGAACATTCTCAATATCAAACAGCAGCTCCAAGTAACAGCTGAACTTTTCTGGAGGGTGATAGAACGTGACCGGGTGTTTAAATTGCCCCAGTAAACGTCCCACATAGTTGACGAGATCAATATTGAATCGACGCGCGATTTCGCGCATCGGTAGCGCCAACAAATCAGAAATAGTGTGAATGCCCACACGTTGCAGCTGCCCAACCTGTTTTGCGTCGAGTTCTGTTGCTTCTAATGGATGGACTTCGAGACGCTTTTGTAGATCTTCTCTATCATCGCTAATGATGTTGGTGGTTGACTTTGCCAGTAAAATGGCCGAAAAAGGGGAAAATCCCGTCGAAAAGTGATAAGTCAGATTCAAAGCATCGATATGCTGTGAGAGCCTTTCCCAGTAGGGAATTAGACCACCATATAGCGTTAACATATTGGTGGCTTTTAATAGCACACCATTAGGCGGCAGCAGAACAATATCGGATGTCACGACATAGAGCCATTGAGCGATATCCAATAGGGCTCTCTCCTCAACCTTTTCATCGTAAGGGTGCACTTGAAGTTCGCTGCACAGTGCAGCGGCGCTGCCTAGCCCCATATCTAAATGTATGCCTTGCTCAATTGCTTTTTGGTTAGCTTGCTGAATAAGGTATTTTCGGCCGTTAACAATCACCAAAGGAGAAGGACTCGAGTGAGAAAATAGCGAGTCGAGTTGCAGGCTTGGAAAGTGTAGATAGATCCAGAGCTGCATGACTAACCCTGCTTGCGAATAGGGAATGGAATAACCACAGGATCGCGTTTTTTCAGTGTTAATTCCGGCCAATACGATGCCATATCTAAGACAAACGAGCCATGAGGCCATCCTCCCTTACGTTTGGTAATGGTGATGTTAAGACCAACAGGGTGAGCGGTCAGCTTTAAACTTAGGCTCACAGGCAGAGAAATCACATTATTGTCATCTTGAGAAGCGTGCGTTTGTTTGAAGAGAAACTGCAGACAATCCCCCGTCTCACTGGCAACTTGAAGTCGGCGAGCTTGATGAATCTCTAACTCGCCATGCCACAACATGACGTTACTGCAAGCGCCACTTTTTAGGCATTGCTCTGCCGTCCATAAGGCTTCTTGAGCATTCCTAGGGTAAACCAGCAGTACTTGATCAGGGTCGATCCCTTCAGCATAAAGATTATCAGGCATAAGTAGCCTGGGGGTGAATAAACACCACCAAACCTTTTGCGAGGCTACGGCGTAAATGCGGCGTTAAAAGGCGGAGCTCACCAATACCAGAAGACGATTGGAGTTCAATCACACCATGTTTGGGAAAGCCACCTTGAAGCTTTTCATCTAGCAGAGCAAAGCCCGTTGGTTGGAAATCCTGCTCGACATGGGTACGAGAACCTTGCCAAATCAATTGCTTATTTTTTAGATGTTCGATCAATTCATACATAACAAAATACCTGTATATATATACAGTATAATCAATGTATGAAAAGCCACAAGAGAAAAGTAAGGTATCAACGAAAATGCCCTGCAAAAAGCAGGGCATTTAGACATTAAGTTATTGAAGTAGAGTTACTATTTAGGCTGAGCATCAATGCATTGGCCGTGAATATCTTTGCCTTCTGGCGCCATCAAGTAAAGATACAGAGGCATAATATCTTTTGGAGTTTTCAGCAGGTGTGCATCTTCTGCAGGGAAGGCTTTTGCGCGCATGCCGGTACGTGTACCACCTGGATTAATGGCGTTAACGCGAATATTGCTCTCTGTCACTTCATCGGCAATCACTTGCATCATGCCTTCAGTAGCAAACTTAGACATCGCATAAGCACCCCAGAAGGCACGGCCAACATGACCTACTGTCGATGAGGTGAAAACCATACGTGCATCGTCAGATTTACGTAGTAGAGGTAAAACGGCTTGTGACAACAAGAACTGCGACTTCACATTCACTTGCATTACATCATCAAAGGTGTCTTCACCGATTTGATCAAATGGCTAATAACGCCCAGAATGCTTGCATTGTGTAGCACGCCATCAAGACGACCAAACTGCTCTTCAATCGTATCCACCATATCGAGATAGTGCTGTTTTGTTGCACCTTTCATATCAAGAGGGATAATTGCTGCTTGTGGGTAGCCTGCTGCTTCGATTTCGTCATAAGTTTCTTCTAGCTTCTTAACGGTTCGACCTAGCAAGATCACCGTTGCACCATGTTCAGCGTAGCTA
Organism: Vibrio aestivus; assembly: GCA_003263845.1. Lineage (GTDB taxonomy): Bacteria > Pseudomonadota > Gammaproteobacteria > Enterobacterales > Vibrionaceae > Vibrio > Vibrio aestivus. Next base: position 64,342 of record JYJN01000130.1, read on the forward strand.
AGGGCCGCTTGCTTACCAATACCTGCGCCAGCGCCAGTGACGAGGATAACTTTATCTTTGAGGGCGTCTGCAGAGACTGAATAATCCACTGTGTGCATCCTTATTGTTATGTTCTACTTTAAGTCTTCGTGACAAGGCGGTTACAATACACTAAATCGCATACTTGGGGATATGACATTGGAATTTTTGTTAGACTACGGCCTCTTTTTGGCCAAGATTGCGACTATCGTTGTCGCGATTATTGCGATTATTGTCATCGCGAAAGGCGTGAGTGGCAAAGGTGCTGGCGCGAAAGGCGAACTTGAAATTGTGGATTTAACGGAGAAGCACAAGCAGACCGTTGAACAGTTAGAGCATCACTTACATGATGATGCTTTTATCAAGGCTCGCGATAAAGCTGAGAAGAAGAGTGAAAAAGAGCAGGTGAAATCTCGAGAAAAAGAGATTAAGAAAGCCGCTAAAGAGGGCGATTTAGACTCAAAGCGCGAACCACATCTGTTTGTGTTAGATTTCAATGGCAGCATTGATGCAAAAGAAGTGGCGTCGTTACGTGAAGAAGTCACAGCCATTCTTGCGGTAGCGCGTGAAGGCGATGAAGTTTTGCTACGTTTAGAAACTGGCGGCGGTATGGTGCATGGTTATGGTCTGGCATCTTCGCAACTTGACCGTATTAAATCAGCAGGCTTACCGCTGACCATTGCCGTTGATAAAGTGGCGGCGAGTGGCGGTTACATGATGGCTTGTATTGCTGACAAAATTGTCTCTGCGCCATTCGCTATTGTCGGCTCAATTGGTGTGATTGCTCAACTACCAAACTTCAATAAGCTTTTGAAAAAGCATGATATTGAGTTCGAGCAGCTGACAGCGGGTGAATACAAACGTACGTTGACGATGTTTGGTGAAAATAGCGACAAGGCGCGTGAGAAGTTCAAACAAGAGCTTGAAGAAACACACGGCCTATTCAAAGACTTTATTCGCGACCATCGTCCAGACCTTAACTTAGATAAAGTAGCAACCGGTGAACACTGGTTTGGTACTCAAGCAAAAGAGCTAGGCTTAGTCGATGAAATCAGCACGTCAGATGATTTGGTCGTTGCTGCATGTAAAGACAAAACGGTATTGTCGATTCGTTATGTTCAAAAGAAAAAGCTAACAGACAAACTAGCAGGCTCTGCGGGTGAAGCGGCAGACAGCGTTTTGATGAAACTCATTAGTCGCGGTCAACGCCCGATTGTATAACTGTTTCACTATCGACTTCGAAAGGCTAACTTAGGTTAGCCTTTTTTATTGCATATTCATTCATTCTAATTTCCAATCAAGTGGTGAATATGCACAACACTTGATTGTCATTTAATGCAAATGCATTCATCCGTTCTATCTATCACTCTTCGTATAAATAACCACTAACCCCAGAATAGATCGATTATTTCGAATTTAAGCTTCGGTTGTACAGAATTTACCTAGTAAAAATAGGTGCGCAAGCGTTTATCCCTTTTAGTTGCATGGATAAATGTTTCAGCAGTTACATTTTAGAAGTACCCCATAAATTTGAATTAATATACGATCACGCCCCTGAATTTTCTAGCACGTAAATATTGGTGCGAATTGGTTCTAGTCTGGTGTATTGATGGAAAACCTATCTTATTTGATTGCATTTAATCATCTATCTTTTGCGATAGTAGCCGTGGTAATCATGGTGCTGCTGTCTCGTACAATTGTTGCAAACACAAAGTACTCAGCAGTTTTAGTGATCGTAGTGCTTGGTCTGTCGATCGGCACATTGTTTGTAAAAACAGGTTTAGCACAACCAGGGCTGAAGGAGTTCCCTGCAATTGTACTACTCAGTCAGACGACAGTGATCGCTTTGATTGCGACGTTTTTTGTTGGTGGACAAGAAATTCGTCGCCTACTGATGAAGGAATTTGGTAGCAACGAGAGCCTCGTTGTTGCCGCTAAAAATGAAGTCGTTGTTGGCACAACAAGTACTCAACTGATCTACATCGTTCGAGCTTTCTTCCTGCTTATGGGCATTGAGATGGTATCAGCGATGCTAACGGGTCGTAGTGTTGGTCATCCACTGGGTGATTCTTACCTTGCGCTAGCGTATCTGTGTATCGGTATTGCGCTTATCTTGATTGACAGCAAGGCACAAATTGCTGACAAGCGCGGTTACTTGTTCAAAGGCTTGATGGAAGTGATGGCGATCATCGGTATTTTGATGATCTCGCTAAGACTGTCTATTTGGATCTCAAGTGTAATTGGCCTGCCGCAAATCTTCTTTGCTATGGTGATGTCATCAGGCTTAGGTATGGTAATGCCGAAATGGCGAGCGGGCCCTACGCTGAACGCATTGCTGTTTGCAGGTATTCCTGTTCTATTGACCGGTACGTTCCTAGTCGGTGGCTCTCACATGCTTGAAGCCTTCTCCATTCCTGGACTACAGAGCGTAATTGTTTACGGCTTTGCAGGTCAAATGTTCTGGATGTTTGGCGGCCTGACGATTCTCATCTTCCTAGCGAAAGCGAATCATGTACGTAACCTTGCACCGGGTATGGCGGGTGGTTTGTCTCACTCTGGTCTAACTGGTGCGTGTACGGCAGGTGACTTTGGTGGTACGGCTGCGGCTCGTGCGCCAATCATGATTAACATTCCATTCATTGGTCATATCTTTGTGTTTACCATTCTTGCGGCAAGTGCTGAACGTGGTGTGCTGCTTGCGCATTGGACGTTGCCACTGGTACTGCTTGGTTTAGGCTTTGTGTACCTTGCGTGTAAAAACCTGCGTAAAGCGGCAGGTGATGATGCCACGGAAGTGAAAGGCTTAATGCAGTTCTCATTCGGTTGGCAGATTGTCGCCGTATTTGGCAGCTTTACTATCTTGCACTTCGCGGGTATGCCAATTGAGCACGCATCGATGGCTGCGGCATCAGTCTGTCTCACTTTGGCCTGTTTGCAGCAACGCAGGGCGGCATGTTTGGCCCTGAAGCAGCGGCAATGATTACCTTCATTTTTGCAACGCCATTCTTAGTGCATCCGTTAGTATTTGCCTGTTTGGCAAGGCTACGGAAAACAACGGCGAGATGTCGAATAAAGCCGTGATGGTTATCTTTATTTTAGGAACCTTAGGTGTCCTTTATTCAGCATTTTCGGTATAAGTAAAGTATCAAGGATGTGCAAGGCCTAACATCAATGTTAGGCCTTTTTTAATTAGCGTGATGGATTTACCTGTTTTAAGAGGGTCCTGATGTTATCAACGGTACACTTTGTTATTACCACGCTTTTAGCCATTGTTTGTGTCAAAACGATGGGCGTTAGCCAAGGCGATATTCCAGTACTTGCGCTCGCTATTCCGGCATTGTGGTTGCTTCCACGTAAGGGATGGGTAGGGCTAGCTTTACTTGTTGGCGTTGTCGCTTATGGAATCACTCTTCCACATCAACCTATCGAACTTTCTGTGACTCAATGGGTGTTGTTCCCCCTTCTCATGGTGATGTTTTCGAAACGCAGCAGTAAGATTACGCTTGGCGTCATGGTATCCATCGTATTCATGTTGGAAGTGGGTATCATGGCGAGCCAATTTGTAGGCTCGTTAGAAGGTAATCCGCTTATTACGGCTGTGCAGGTGGTGGCAATTATTTTGATTTGGTGGGCTTCTAAACACAAAAGCACTTCCAATCAGAAGAGCTGGTGGGCATTGGGTTTAATCGTCCCTTTATGGATTGCCGGACTTCCCCATGCGATTCTCGTGGCTTTGTCATTAACGGGAATTGTTTCGTCTATCGATTTCTTATCTCGCATCAAAAACTTCCGCTGGGGAAAACTGATCTACTGGACCGTACCATCTGTCGGATTTGCCGCGCTCGTGGTGTCACCAAAAGTCGATGTCCCGCACTCAGTTCTGATCGTATGGATGTGCTTATTAGGCACTGCTTGGGCTACGGATTATATCTTGCGTAGTATGGATGCGGAGAAACAAGCTAGCACTTGATAGCATGTCTTGCGCGTCGGACTCGTTGGGTTCTCTGATTTTGAGCTAACCTTGGTCAGAGCGTTTATCTTTTGGCACTAGTTCTTAGCTTTTGACGATAAAATGATAGTGCAGCGAGGAACAATCCCGTCGCTGCGCCAACCAAATGCGCTTCAGTGGCGACCGTCGCATTGATCATAGCTCCAATAGACTGCGATGGGCCTGAGTATTGCTCCCAAGCAATTTTTGCCAATAGCCCGAGCACTAGAAGGTAGCTGCTCTTTCTTCCCAATAGCGCTTCTTTCAAAGCAAAGTAACCAAATAAGCCATGAAGCACGCCAGAGAGCCCGGCGTAAGTGGTGAACTGGCTAAACGCGGCAGAGATCCCAACAGCAAACGCACACGTAAACAATACAGCAAGCCAGTGATGAGTTTGAGGTTTGAAGATACTGAGGATAAGCCAAAGCCCTGCCAGGTTCATAGCAAGGTGATTGAAGTTGGTATGAGTAAAGTTTCCTGTTACGATTCGCCACCATTGGCCATCGGCGACCAAGTCTCTATGCCAAATAACAAGGCTATGCAGAGGCTCAAATTGCAGCCCTAGGCAGGTTAAGCTCAGAGTTAGTAATACAAGGTACAGTTTCACTTTATGTCTCGATATTGTTTACAGTGTGGTAAATCGCTTAAAGCATGTATTTGTCAATGGATTCAAACCCTTGAATCCGACGTTGAGCTGATCATTCTACAGCACTCGAGTGAACAACATAAACCAATGGGCACTGCGAAGATCTTGTCACTATCGCTGCCAAACAGCGCGCTTATTGTGGGTGAAAACTTCTCAGCTAATGACGCACTGAACCAGCTTCTTTCCGATGAAGAGTATCGTCATTACATTTTGTATCCAAGTGATGTTTCTGAACTGGCAACTCAGGCTTTGTTGAATACTCACTCGACCAATCAAGGTTTAGCCGTCGATAAGTCGCATAGCATTAAGCCTGTTCGGGTCATCTTACTGGATGGGACTTGGAAAAAAGCCTACAAGATGTGGCAACTCTCTAGCAATCTACAGTCATTGCCTTGTATCCATCTGCCAAAAGGCTTAAGAGGCAACTATCGAATTCGTAAAGCACCAAGCGAGAACAGTCTATCAACCGTTGAAGCGGGTTTTTATATCCTTTCGATTTTGCAGCCTGAACGCAACTTTTCCCCACTTTTAGCCGCATTCGACCAGATGATTCAGTTTCAAATTGATCAAATGCCGCCGGGTGTGTTTGAACAGAACTATATTAAAAACTAGTCCTGTTTTAACCATCGCTGATTTAAACCGATCAGCTGTGAGACGAGAAAAGCTGTTGGTGTAGTCTTTGGGCATGACCATCCGTCATTGAAGAGATGTAGTCGCAAATCACCCGCATTTGTTCGGTGTCATTTCCCGTCATTTGCCACTTTGTCCGCTCATTATCGTATAACAGACGTTCAGGGTCGGCGCTTAGGGCTTCAAAAATATCCATAATGATTTGTTGGCCCTTGTACTCAACAATTTGTACTTGAGGGATCTGAATAACGTAATGACTAACGAAGTTTTTTAAAATCCCCAAAGCCGCCGCCATGCTTGGTTCCATCACTGCATTGTAAGCCAGTAGATCAGAATCAAAACGTTCATCGACACGTTGAACGGTAATGCTAGTGAGCAAGGCGTTAACCATACCTCCAATGGCATCTTTTCTCTGATACTGTTTACCAGTAAACAGCATGTCGCTGACTGAATTGATGTGTTTTTCAAACCAGGGGTCACCACACTCTGCTAGCTGCGCAGCAGCAACTTCATGCCACTGTTGACGAGTAACCATACCGAGCACAATGGCGTCTTCTAAATCATGCACGCCATAAGCGATGTCATCGGCGAGTTCCATGATTGAACAATCGAGAGACTTAAAGCGTGTTTTACTGTGGTCAGTGTCGCTACTAGGATTATCGCGCATTTGGCTAATGGCGTTTTTATCACGCTCAGACAAAGGAGCAAGTACCCAATCAAACACCTCTTTGTCACAGTCGTAGATACCTTTAGCAGGTGCCCATTGTTTCGCTTTGAGTTTCTTTTGATGCGGAATCGGCTCGGGTTTTACCTTGGCTTGAGCTTGACTGATGAGAGCCGGATATTTGATAAGCCCAAGCAAGGTTCGGCGAGATAAGTTCATCCCATGATGTTCAGTGTATGGCTCAAGTTGGGTCACGATACGAAACGTTTGGGCATTGCCTTCAAAGCCGCCGTGGTCGCGCATCATGTAATTCAGCGCGACTTCGCCACCATGCCCATATGCGGGATGGCCAATGTCGTGGGCAAGACATAAAGAGTCGATCAAACTATCCGATGGCAAGTAGTCGCGAAACTCGGGCTGCTTTTTCTTAATCTGCGCAACGATACCAGTACCTAGCTGAGCGGCTTCTAACGAGTGAGTGAGGCGAGTACGATGAAAGTCATTGGCACTGGCGCCATGAACTTGAGTTTTAGCTTGTAAGCGACGAAAGGCAGCAGAATGAAGAATACGCGCGCGATCGCGTTGATATGGGGTTCGGTGGTCATCACGGCGCAGCTTGTGTTCGTCGTCGTGTCTTGCGTGCCAAGCATCATCAATCGAAAGGGACATCCTTACTCCTAAATATTGGGCCGAAAATCCGTCAATTGCTCGAGTGGTACAGGTTTAGCAAAGAAATAACCTTGGCCTAGGTTGCAATGGTATTGTTGTAGTTTCTCAAACTGAGCTTGAGATTCAATCCCTTCAGCCACGACTTTGAGTGTATGGGAGTCGCCAATCGCAATAATGGCTTTGATTAATCCATCGCTTTGCTGGCTAGTTAGTAGGCGGTCAATGAAACTACGATCTATCTTAATTTCGGTAATCGGCAAGTTGCACAAGTAGCTTAATGACGAGAAACCTGTGCCGAAGTCATCAAGCGCAATCGAGAACCCCATCTCTCTTGCTTGATTAAGAATTGGTGTCACCAGTTCAAGGTCATTGATGAATACGTTCTCGGTGATTTCAATGGTGACTCTGTCTCTGTCTATCTGATATTCATCGACGGCTTGACTCAGTTTCTCGATAAATTTGTCTTCTATAAGCTGACTTGGTGAAACATTGATAGACAAACCAATCGCATCAGGCCATTCGGGAAGAAACGAATCATCTCCTCACAAGAGCGGCGTATCACGAATTGCCCAATCTCACTGATCATACCTATCTCTTCTGCTTTACGAATCAACTCGATGGGTGACACAAAACCTAGGTTGGTATTGTTCCAGCGAATTAGCGCCTCAACGCTGACGAGTTTGCCGGTTTCCAAATGAATCTGAGGTTGATAGAGCATGTAGAGCTCATCGCGCTCCATTGCTCCACGAAGCTCTTCTTCTAATGTGAGTTCGTATTGAACTTGCTGGTTAATCGATTCATCGTAAAACAGAACTCCACCTTTCTGGCGAGCTTTCGAGGTGTAAAGCGCCGTATCGGCTTTGGAAATCAAGCCCTCGGCGTGTTTGGCATCTTGTGGAAACAGTGCAACCCCCACGCTGCAGCTAGACGCGATGCTTTTACCTTTTATCGCGAAAGTGTCATGGAATGCATCGTAGACAGCCATACCTTTTTGCTCCGCTTCAATGGCAGAAGAGAGGCCGCTAAAGCAGAAAACAAACTCATCACCACCAAAGCGCGCCACAATCGAGTTTTGATCGAGCAGAGATTCGAAGCGTTTTGCTACTACTTTTAAGAGCTCATCCCCCGTTGAATGCCCAAAGGCATCATTTACCTTTTTAAAGTCATCAATATCGACAAACATGATGGCTAAGCTGGTGTCGGTTAGCAGGGATTGTTTAATTTTCTTTTCAATGAAGTCAATTAAGAAAAGGCGATTGGGCAAATCGGTGAGATCATCATGGAGTGCCAAATATTGTAGTTGGTTTTTGGTTTTCTCTAGTTCATTGAAATCGGATCGAATTTGGGATTGAAATCGGATAAATCGACGGCCGACAGCTTTACCAATAATCCAAGAAAGTACCGCCAACATACTTGAAATAGCAGCGCTGATGGTGATGATTTGGATCAGTTCGTTGGCGTTGTTCTTCTCAATTTGGTTTTGCCTTTGAGCTAAAAAAGATTCGACACTTTGCGTGTAGATACCTGTACCAATAATCCAATCCCAATGTGTAGATAAGTGACGTAGCTTAGCTTATGAGGGCTGCTTAGACCCGGAGGCGTGTAGCTTGAGTAGTATTCGAGAAAGCCACCCCCTTCGTTTGCTGTGGTGACGATCTCTTTGACATACAGTTTGCCGCTGCTGTCACGTGCATCGAGTCGCTCGACATCAATTAAGGCTGGATTGGGGTGGGAGAGTAGCGCCCCTTACTATTCATGATGTAGATATAACCGCCATCACCGTATCGATAGTCCGAGATTCGTTTGAGTAGTTTCTCTTGGATGTCTTGTTCTACGTCGACGACATATTCTCCCGTACCAATAAACCAGCCAAGTGGTTCAAAGTGGGAAACGTAGCCAATCTTGTCAAACTCTTGCTCCAAATAGCCTGGTTTACTCCACCACCAACGATGAAAAGCACTGCCTTTATGTTGCGCGAGTTTGGACAGATCACGTATGACAAAGCTGCCCCGTGTGTCTTGAAGATCCCAAAGCATCTCACCCTCTATATTTTTGAGGATAGGGTGCATGACATTCGTACCGTCGAGTTTGTAGATAAAGAAGTAGCCACGCCCTTGATTGAAGCGGATGTCGCGCAAAGCATCGGTAATGACTTTCGCCAATTGTTCTTGGCTTAGGGTCGGGTTGTTGTCGTAGATGTTCTGCGCAATGGCAATCGCGTCTTCCACCCGTTCTTTGACACTCGCCCTTAAAATTTCCTCGGTGCTTTGCCTTTCGTATTCAATCTGTTCGACGATGTTAGTGATGCGATATTGAATGGACTTCTTCTCTTCAGAGTAGAAGTTTTGTTTGAGTGAGCTGATGTCTTCTTCGAGGCTAATACGGTTTTCATTGAGTATCACTGCAATGATTAGAACAACAAAAATACCAATGATTGCCATTGGTAAGTATTTAATTTGTCTTAGTAATTTCTCGTCGCTAGAAAGAGTCACTAAATCCTCGAATTTACTCAAACTAAATGGGTAAGTGTAGTCAATTGATTGTTGAACGCCATAGGGTTAACTGATTTCGTCGAGTGATAATTCAAAACTCGGCGCAAATGTATTTAAGAAGTACTCCATTTCTGAGGTGTAACGCTCTTTTAGGGTAATATCCAAGCGCTTTTTCGCTAAGGCGTACTCATGATTGCCTGCGCTAAGTTCTTCTAAACACTTCAAATACGCACAAATAGTATCGGCCTGTTTAACGATATCAGCATCTTCGGGGTGCGCTTTTTGTGAGATGAGGAAGGGGGCAAACTCGTCTTGAAACTCTTCAGGTAGCATGGATAGTAATTTTTTGCTCAGCTGCCGCTTCAATCTTTTTATACTCTTTGGCAATCTCAGGGTTGTAGTACTTAACGGGAGTCGGAAGGTCGCCGGTGAGTACTTCGCTTGTATCGTGGTACATACCTAAAATAGCAATTCTTTCTGGATTAAGCGTGCCGTTGAATTTTTTGTTCTTGATCACCGCCAAAGCGTGAGCAACAAAAGCGACTTGAAGGCTATGCTCAGAGATGTTTTCGGTGGAAACTGAGCGCATTAAAGGCCAGCGCTGGATGAGTTTCATTCGTGCAAGGTGAGCGAAAAAATGGCTTTCTTTCATGCTGTTTCTTCCCTGAAAGCAAATGGTTACATACATTTAGGTAAAACAAAGGTACTCGATAGAGTACCTTTGATTATATGTAATTGATTGAATTATCGCTACTGGCTGTAGGTCGATAAGAAACGTTCAAATCGCCCAATGGCCATTTCGAGATCTTCTACGTGTGGCAGGGTAACGATCCTGAAGTGGTCTGGTTTCGGCCAGTTAAAGCCAGTCCCTTGCACTAGCAGTACTTTTTCTTGCTTCAGGAAATCGAGCACCATTTGTTGGTCATCTTTAATGTTGTACATCTTAGTGTCGATTTTCGGGAACAGATACATCGCCCCTTTAGGTTTTACGCACGAGACCCCAGGGATCTGATTGATAAGCTCATAGGCTTTATCTCGCTGTTCCAGTAATCGACCGCCAGGAAGGATCAGCTCGTTGATACTTTGGTAGCCACCAAGCGCGGTTTGAATCGCATGTTGCATCGGCACATTGGCACATAAACGCATGGAGGCCAGCATTTCGAGACCATTAATATAGCCTTGAGCCATACTCTTAGGGCCTGTCATAAACATCCAGCCGCCACGGAAACCACACACGCGATACGCTTTTGAAATACCATTGAATGTCACAGTTAGTACGTCATCGGATAGAGTAGCGATAGAAGTATGAACCGCACCATCGTAGAGGATCTTATCGTAAATTTCGTCGGCGAAAATGATCAGTTTGTGCTGACGGGCAATTTCTACCACTTCAAGTAAGAAGTCGCGACTGTATACCGCACCCGTTGGGTTGTTTGGGTTGATCAGAACAATACCACGTGTTTTAGGCGTGATTTTTTTACGAATATCATCGAGATCTGGGTACCAATCTGATTCTTCATCACACATGTAGTGCACAGCCTTACCGCCCGATAGAGCGACAGACGCTGTCCAAAGTGGGTAATCGGGTGCCGGAACGAGCATTTCATCGCCGTTATTCAGCAGCGCTTGCATCGACATAACGATCAGTTCAGAAGCACCATTACCTATGTAGACATCTTCCACATCTAGGTTACGCAGGCCGCGCTTTTGATAGTGTTGAACAACAGCTTTTCGGGCAGAATAGATGCCTTTAGAGTCGCAATAACCTTGAGAAGTCGGTAAGTTACGAATTACATCGACCAAAATTTCATCTGGGGCGTCGAAACCAAACGGGGCGGGGTTGCCAATATTAAGTTTTAGGATTTTATGCCCTTCTTCCTCCATGCGCTTAGCATGTTTGAGTACTGGCCCCTAATGTCGTAGCAGACATTATCGAGTTTTGACGACATCCCGATATTTTGCATTGTTTGATCCCTAAAAATTATTCGATTTCTTTACTAAATTACATCAAAAATGATTTTTATAGTATAAAAATCTGCAATAACTCTCTCATTTGGATAGGGTTTGCTCGCTTTCTATCACAGGATTTCGCAAAACATTGAGCCTGTCCTTGATCTCAGTAAGGTCTGTAAATACATTACTCATCTAATATAATTATTGGGTCTGATGGCCTTTCGAGCTGATTTTTGCAGCGCTTTGTGGGAAATTTATACAAGGCAGAGGCTTTGATGTGTAGTTGGCCTACATGAAAAGCCGATAATGCAGTAGAAATGAACCACAAAGGCTGCCCGAAGGGTTCGACTAAAATCGTTTTTATGCTTTGTTGAAGACGATTTGCATAGAATACTAGGCTACATAGTCTTCGCCGCGCCTAAAACGATTTTATCTCGAACAAAATTTAACCGCGAAAGGTCAACAGACCCAAATGCTTTCAATGTGAACGAGGTCGATTTGTCACATTTCTATCAAGCCATTACAGAACTGATTGAACGTGTAAAGAATGCAAAAAGCGGTACCCACCGTATTGTTCAACCTATTTCTGAGAAGCCAAACGTAGCATTTATTGACTGGCTTGAAGCACAACCTGTATTCCCTAAATTCTATTGGCAGACGCGCGACACTCGCGAAGAGGTTGTTGCATTAGGCCAGCTGCATACTTTTTCCGATCCAGCGCCGGCATACACTATTTTGGCTGACGATCAGCGCGTGTGGGGCGGCCGTTCCTTTGATGGAAATACGGCTAAAAATCAACGCTGTATGGCGTCATTCTTCTTTCTCCCGCAAATTGAATTGATACGCTTCGACGAGAGCTTTTCAATTGCCGCCAATCTCAACAACGAACCGCATCGTACTTTGGCAAGCTTGTATAAGTTGCAAACAGAAGTTGCGCCTATTCTTCCCATTTCTTGCCACATAAAAGAGATACAGCACACGCCAGAGAAGCCACAGTGGACAAGTTTGGTGGAGCAGGTCCTAGAAAAGATTGAAGATAAAGAATTTGAAAAAGTAGTGCTGGCAAGAAAAAGCTCGGTTCAGCTAGATTCTCCGTTAAAAGCGAGTCAACTGCTGAAAGCCAGCTATGAACAAAACCATCATAGTTTTCACTTTATGATGTCGATTGACCAAAACCACAGCTTTATTGGTTCAACGCCAGAGCGTCTCTATTTAAGACAAGGGCAAGAGTTGATGACAGAAGCCCTTGCCGGAACCATTGGACGAGGCAGTAACGCAAGCCACGATATGGAGCTGGCGAACTGGCTGTCTCAAGACACAAAGAACCTGAATGAAAACCAGTATGTGGTAGACGACATTATTGAGCGTTTGACCCCACATTCTGAGTGGGTGACGGTTGATGAAGACGCAAGTCTGGTGAGGCTTCGCAAAGTGCAGCACCTTAAGCGCAGCATTCACGCTCACTTAAAATCGGGCACTAATGGCGTTCAACTGCTTAGTGCTTTGCAACCGACAGCCGCAGTGGCTGGCCTGCCTCGCGAGGCTGCTATGAATTTTATTCAAGAGAATGAGCCATTTGTGCGTGGTTGGTATGCCGGTTCGATGGGTTACATTAGCCACAAACAAGCGGAGTTCTGTGTGGCAATTCGTAGCGCACTGGTGTTAGGTGAAGAGGTTCAACTGTTTGCCGGTGCAGGTATAGTCCCAGGTTCACAAGCCGATCATGAGTGGCAAGAACTGGATAAAAAAATGTCGACGTTACTGACGCTAATTTCTGATAGACCGCCACTTGGGGTGGCATCATGAGTCAGTCTCAAGCAGCATTGAATCGAATTTGGTCTGAAGTTCTTCTTGAAGAATTAACCCGATTTGGTGTCGAGAATATCTGTATCGCACCGGGTTCGCGTTCGACGCCGCTAACCCTTGAAGCAGACGCGAACTCTAAACTGCAGATCCACACGCATTTTGATGAGCGAGGTTTAGGCTTTTTTGCTTTAGGTTTGGCGAAAGCCACTAATCAACCAGTCGCGATTGTGGTGACATCGGGAACGGCGGTTGCCAACTTACTGCCTGCGATTGCAGAAGCGAACTTAACCGGTGAAAAGCTGGTGGTGCTCACGGCGGATCGGCCCATTGAGTTGGTTGGGTGTGGTGCGAATCAAGCAATCAACCAAAATGGCATTTATTCCTCACATGTGACTGGCTCGCTGAACTTGCCAAGTCCATCCACATCTATTGCATTGAACTGGCTGCTAACCTCGGTTGACCAACTGATGCACCAGCAAAAGGCCGAGCAAGGTCCGGTGCATATCAATTGCCCGTTTCCTGAACCATTGTATGGTGGCGATAAAGCGGAACATAAAGATTACCTTGAAAGCCTTTCATCATGGGAATACTCCACTGCGCCATACACGCAGCGAGTTGAACCTTTGTTTATGTCGAATATGGATACAACAGAGTTTAGTCGTCATTGGCAGCGTAAAGGTAGCATTGTGGTAGGCAGTGTTTCATTGACAGAAGCGAATAAAGCCAAGCAACTAGCCCAGCAGCTGGGTTGGCCAATATTTTGCGACCCTCAATCTGGTGCCTCAAGTGCGTATAAACACTACGATTTATGGTTACAAAACTCAGAACAAAAAGCCAAGCTATCGCCTTGTGAAGTGATTGTGCAGTTTGGTTCGCGTATCGTATCTAAACGCTTAAACCAATGGTTGGTTGAGCAAATAGCGCAGCGAAATGCCGAATATATTTTTGTTGATCCGCAACGCGATCGAAACAACCAAGCCCATTTACCGCAACGTCATATTGTGAGTGACATTGCGCCGTGGATTGATGGTCAGTTAGCCGCGCTTGATGAAGTAGCCCATGAACCAAGTCTTTGGTTAGATGTGCAAGACTCGCATCGCAACCAAATTTTTGAAGCGATCGAGGTTTTTGTTCGTGAATCGGCTAATGAATCAGGCCAGCAGTCAGATAAGCAATCAGGGGATGATGAACCCGCAACGGAGCTGAAAGTTGCGCATCAAATGGGTAGGCTTCCTCAGCTAGCAGATGTGTTTATTGGAAATAGTCTGTTTGTGCGCCTTGTCGATATGGTTAGCAGTGCTGAAGGTTACAATATCTTCAGTAATCGCGGAGCTTCCGGCATTGACGGTTTGATTGCTACATCGGCAGGCTTAACTGCAGGGCGTCAGAAACCAAGTATCACTTTCATTGGCGACACATCGCTACTCTATGATTTGAATTCACTGACGTTGTTTAGTCGAAGAAAAATGCCGTCTGTGATCGTTGTAACGAACAATGATGGCGGAGCAATATTTGATTTGCTACCTGTGCCAAGCGAGCAAAAGAGCGCTTTATATCAAATGCCTCATGGGTTCGGGTTTGAATATGCCGCGAAGCAGTTCAACTTGGCTTATGAACGTATCCAGACGATGTCACAATATCACCAACGCATCGAACAGCATTTGGAACAGGGTGAAGGCACCTTGCTGATCGAAATCGTGACCCCTCCCGATCAAGCCTCTGAGCAGGTTAAGAAGTTGAGTCAACTTATCCATGCTCTATAGTGATTTTCAATGTAATCAATCGAAAGACAACCAGCCTGTGGTTGTCTTTCTGCATGGGTTACTAGGAAATGGAACTGATTGGCAGCCATGCCTATCTCAACTATCAAATTATTCAACGTTAACGCTCGATCTAGCCGGGCACGGTAAAAGTGTCGATGTAATTTGTACAGGCTTTGCGGAATGTTGTGAGCAAATTGAAACGGCCATTCTCAACCAAGTCGGTGCATCTGCACCTATCATCCTAGTTGGCTATTCAATGGTGGGCGAATCGCGATGGTGGGCTGCGCGAATGGCTACTTTGCTCGTTTGAATGTGAAGGGCTTGATTGTCGAAGGTGGTAATTTTGGTTTGAGTAATCAAGCTGATAAAAGTGCGAGACAGTTAAATGATGAGCGCTGGGCAACACGTTTTGAATCTGAGCCGATTGAACAGGTATTAGTCGATTGGTACCGACAAGTGGTGTTTTCCTCACTAAATCATGAGCAAAGACAACACTTGGTTGAAAAACGAAGTAATAATAACGGTAAATCTATTGCGCGGATGTTATTGGCAACGTCGTTGTCTCGGCAAAGTGACATTCGAAGTGCGCTAAACAATGCTAACCTTCCGATTCGCTATCTATGTGGTGAGAAAGATCATAAGTTTCACCAGTTGGCAAAGGAGAGCGGTCTCGATTATCGAGTGATTGCACAAGCTGGGCATAATGCTCATCAAGAGCAGCCAACAGCGTTCGTGCAAGAGCTAATAAGTTTTATAGAGACTCGCGTAAGCGAGTTGTAAACAGAACAATGGGAATCACCATGGCAAAAACAGTAGGCATCACAGAAGAAGAACTTTACGCACCAGTAGACTGGAATGATTGTACTGGCGACTATCAAGATATTTCATACCACAAGTCTCAAGACGGTATTGCAAAGATCACCATCTGCCGCCCTCAAGTTCACAATGCGTTTAGACCACAAACCGTCAAAGAGATGATCAATGCGCTTGCAGATGCGCGTTACGACGAAAAAGTTGGCGTGATTATCCTTACTGGCCTCGGCGAAAAAGCTTTCTGTTCCGGTGGTGACCAAAGCATTCGTGGCGATTACGGCGGTTACCAAGACGACAGCGGTACGCACCACTTAAATGTTCTCGATTTCCAACGCCAAATTCGAACGTGTCCAAAGCCTGTGATTGCTTCGGTAGCGGGTTGGGCTGTCGGCGGTGGTCATGTTCTGCATATGATGTGTGATTTGACGATTGCAGCTGAGAACGCTCAATTTGGTCAAACAGGCCCTAAAGTGGGTTCATTTGATGGTGGTTGGGGTGCGTCTTACATGGCTCGTATCGTTGGTCAAAAGAAAGCTCGCGAAATCTGGTTCCTATGTCGTTTCTACGATGCGCAAGAAGCGCTAGATATGGGGCTTGTTAATACCGTTGTTCCAATCGAAGAGCTCGAGCGTGAAACCGTGCGTTGGTGTCGCGAGACCCTGCAACATAGCCCAATGGCCCTGCGTTGCTTGAAAGCAGCTCTAAATGCAGATTGTGATGGCCAAGCGGGTCTACAAGAGCTGGCAGGCAATGCCACCATGATGTTCTACATGACAGAAGAAGGCCAAGAAGGGCGTAATGCGTTTAATGAAAAACGTCGCCCTGATTTCGATAAGTTCCCACGTAATCCTTAAATACAAATAGAAACAAAGGCTTATAAAAAGCACCGCAATGCGGTGCTTACTTGATTGTAATGAAAGGAAACAATGGAATGAGAACGGCCAAACTCTATCGTTACTGTCTGCCGATGGACAGTGGCGTTATTCTTCGTGAAAACAAACTGACCGAGCGAAAAGGCTTGATTGTCGAACTCTCTGATGGCGATAAAATGGCACGTGGTGAAATCGCACCACTGGCGGGTTTTAGTGTTGAAACACTTGAAGAAGCCCAGCAACAAGCGATAGAACAACTTAACCTTTGGGTTTGTGGTGAGCATTTAGCTTACGATGATCTTTTTCCTTCTGTCGCTTGGGGTATCTCAATGGCAGAGTTTGAACTGGCAAGTGACTTGCCTGCAGAGGGCAACTACCAAGTGGCCCCGCTGTGTAACGGTGATCCTGACGATTTGATCATCACCCTAAACCAGATGGAAGGAGAAAAAGTCGCGAAAGTGAAAGTGGGTCTCTATGAGCCAATTCGCGACGGAATGATAGTGAGTCTCTTGCTGGAGTCGATTCCAGATCTTAAGCTCAGGCTCGATGCCAATCGTGCATGGACGTTAGATAAGGCTAAGCAGTTTGCCAAGTATATTTCACCATCACTACGCGGCCGCATAGCCTATATTGAAGAGCCATGTTTGAAGCCTAATGACAGTTTTTCATTTGCCATTGATACGGGCATTGCGATTGCTTGGGATGAAACCTTGCAACATGCGGTGCAGCGTGAAGACTTTAAGCTTTCTGACATTATTGGCGGTAAGGCGATTGTTATTAAACCTATGCTAATTGGTTCAGTTCAGCGTTGCATTGGTTTGATTGAAAGTGCAGAGAAGTTGGGCATTACTGCGGTGATCAGCTCAAGCATTGAATCGAGTTTTGGGTTAAATCAGTTAGCGCGTTTTTCGAAATGGCAATTGCCGAACACGGTTCCAGGTTTAGATACGGTTGGCTTGTTTAAAGCTCAGCTGGAAGTGGCGTGGCCTGAATGCTCGCTTCCAGTTCAATCGATGGCCGAGCAAGAAGTCATTTGGCAATCATAAGTGATGAAAAGGTGCCACTGTGGCGTCGTTGGCTAACAGTACGACCTGAGCAGGTCGCACTGCTTTCATCGAATACCAGTTACACTTGGTCACAAGTGGCTGAGTGCGTTTCTGGTGTTGCTCAGAGCCTAGAAAGTGAAGGTGTCACGCAAAATACTTGCGTAACATTAATTGGTAAGAACAGTGTTGATAGCGTGATGCTTTACCTAGCTTGCCAAGAGCTCGGCGCGGTCTGTGCGTTTGTGATGCCGGCACCCCTTTCGGTTATCGAAGCGAAGTTAGACACCCTTTATGGTGATCAACTGACTCGCTTTGTTTATCTTGCAGAGCCAAGTGGTCTTAAGGGCTCAGACCTCACTCATACCAATACTCAGATTATCCGCCCAGTAGTGAGTTCACCTAGTAGTGAGGTTAGCACTTACTCTTGCCCAAACACTTCTGTTTCCAAACAGTTAGCCTCGATAATTTTCACATCTGGTTCGACAGGTATACCTAAGGCAGTTGCCCATACTGCCCGGCAGCATCAAGCGAGCGCTCAAGGTTTATTGAAAGAGTTGCGCTATCAATCCCCAGATTGTTGGTTACTAAGCTTGCCTATTTATCATGTCTCTGGCTTAGCGATCGTTCATCGCTGGTTGGAAGCGGGGGCAGTGCTTAAGGTTGGTGTTGGGAATCTTATCGCTGATCTTGATGGTGTCACGCATGCGTCGTTAGTGCCAACACAATTAAAAAGGCTGCTAGATAGCCAGTCAGTGCTTTCACTGACACACGTTCTTCTGGGAGGGAGTCAAATCCCAACGCAGTTAGCGCAGCAAGCAAAGGAGCAAGGCATCGAAACGTGGCTTGGCTACGGCATGACAGAAGCGGCATCCACAGTGACAGCAAAACTTGTTAATGGGTTAGAAGGCTGCGGAAACGTTCTAGAAAATCGTCAGATCAAAATTGCCAACCAACGTATTTTTATCTCTGGAGAGACTCTGGCTCAAGGTTACTACCATCAAGGTATTTGTACGCCAATAGTGGATAGTGAAGGTTGGTTTGACTCAAAAGACTTAGGCTGTTGGCACGATGGGCAGCTCGTTGTGATTGGCCGAGTGGACAATCAGTTTATCTCGGGCGGTGAGAATATTCATTGCGAAGAGATAGAGCGCGTTTTAAATCAATATCCTGACTTCGCACAAAGTATTGTGATTGCTGTTGAAAACGAAGAGTTTGGCCACCGCCCAGTCGCGGTAATCGAAACAAAAAGTGAGGTAAAGACACTCCCTAGCAAGCAGGATATAGAAAGTTTTCTAGTTGGGAAATTGGAGAAGTTCAAGTGGCCAGTTCGCTATGAACTAATGCCTGATGAAAGCCGTCAAGGAGGCATTAAAGTTTCTCGCCAGTTTCTCTCTGACTATTTGAATCGAGAAAGGTGACTACTGAAAAGTAAGCTAAGGGGAAAAAGGGAAGTGCAGCACCGGTGACTAAGCGGGTCTGCACTTCAGGGGGCGTGGTGGAGGTGAGCCACCACTAGGGTTCTAGATAATTGTTTCTAAACAAAAGGGTCTAGAACCTA
>JYJN01000131.1 GCA_003263845.1 Vibrio aestivus
CTTCAGAATTCTTGACTACATACTCAATGACGAAGTCTATTTAACTACCCTGATTGGTTCACTAGCTACTGACATTGTTAAAATTGGGATAGCTTCGACAGTTTCTGCTGTTGCTGGCTCAATTGCTCTGGGGACAGTAGCATTTGTCTCGATGCAACTAGCAGTCGTTGTGCTTGCAGGGCTTGCAACATCAGTGTTGCTAAATATGGTCGATGAGCATTTTGGAATTACCCCAAAAGTGATCGAGTTATTAGAAAAAGCTCAGCAAGAAACTGTAGAAAAAGGAAAAGAGTTACAGGAGAATGTTTACGATAGCTTTTTGGACCTAACAGCCATGCTATTAGAAGGATTACTCGAGACAGGGAAAACAGTCGTTGAAGGTGAAGTGAAGCACTACATACAAAAATCAATAAATAACATACTGCCGAGACCTTTATGAGTATAAACAAAGCAATTGATAAAATAAAAAGAGTTTACAAACTACTTCTTGGGTCTGTTTTAATGGCATTCCTAGCCTTCGTTAGTTTATACATAGGGATTAACGAACTACACTCTCTTTCAAATGAAGTATCTGACGTAGAGGTATATTCTCGGTTTAACTTAGCAATGATTCCAATAGCTGGCGCTTTGATTTCATTGTTTGTGGCTGCCGTTTACTTTGTAGTAAAAGAAGCACGTCTTGATGACGTTTCTGGGAATGCTGTTAGCTATAGTATAATGATTTCATTTATATTATCTGTGCTAGTAACACTCATCACACCATCAATATATGAGTCACGCTTCGAAAAATCCAACCTCAAATTATGCTCTGGCACACCTGTAGGTTACTTACCTCTCTTTGCAAAGAAATATGCCGTTGACCCGTCTCTTTGCAGAAAATAATGACTCGCTATTCTCAGCAGATGGTTCAGACTCTCTTTGAGCTTTGTATTCCAAAACAAATAAGTAATTTTCGACAAACAAGAAATTAAAAAAACTTACAAAATAGTATTTTCGACACTGCTTGCGGCTAATTTGTACATCGCTGCATTCGATGTAGGATAGAGCATTAAATAAATCGAGTTCCCGACGCAAACCTGTAAAAAAAGATACAGTAGCTAACATTGCCCCTGATAATGTTTACTGGCCCCATACGACTTCATTAATGGTGAATATATAAACACTAGAGAGCTTCCTGATGAAGAACTAAGAGGGCAGTTATCCCGCAACCATACCGAAACTATGCTTCTGACTGTCGAAGAAGCCTTCCGAGTGATTCAAAGCTGTGGGTGGAAGGACACTAAAGACACTTGGAAATCGGTAGCGACCTCTACGGGCGGA
>JYJN01000132.1 GCA_003263845.1 Vibrio aestivus
TTATTTATTGATATATAAATATTATAAATGCATACGAAGTTTTATCGTTTCGATGTGCTAATGATCAGGAATCTGATTAGGCCCAAAAATAAATTCTGAAATAATTCCAATGGAAATTGATATGAATAATCAAAGAAATCAAGCGATAGTTCTTTTGACATTTCTACTCACAGGCCTAATCACGGCATGTAGTGACGATGACAACTCCTCGCCAGATACCCCAAACGTAACTCTACCATCGACAAGCCCACCCAGTGGGTCGGACACCCCACCAGTTGCGAGTCATCCTGAAGTAGTACAACCTGAGTCAGGTGGTAATGTAGAGGCAGGAGAATTGGCCTTTAAGTTTCATCGTAACCAAACAGAAAAACTTCCACCTGACGCTCAAAAACATAACCAAGAAATTGTAGGAAGACCGTTTCTTATTAGTTTCTTCCGCAAAACCACTGATGGGTCAAGCATTGAAGAAATCAGTAAGCTAGTTACGTGGACGTTACTTGATTCTACTTGTGAAGAAGAAACTTGCTACAAAATTTCCCCATCTAATCAAATGATAGGTCTAAGCGAAGGTCAGCTAACTTTTGAAGTCAGTTATGGCAATGAAACGACTACCCCAATTAATTTTATCGTAGATCAGGCGCTGAAAACATGCGGTCTGGTAGACAATATAGATAACAATTACCACGAGCAAACCTGCTTACATATTATTGAAGGTAAGAGTGGTGAAGCACAGAGTAAATGGTTTACAGAACCGCCTAGAAAAGAGGTTATATCTGATGTTCTAAGATATACACCCGATAATTCACCTTACAATACAGATTATACACATTCGGGATATGCCTCTTTAGACGGAACACTGTATACCTACATGAGAAATGATGGACATGCCGAAAATGGAATTAGCGATGCAATCGGCACACAAAGCCAGTATGCCCGTTACTGCCAGGATCTAGCGAACATTGAATTTAATGGCCGTAACAACTGGCGTAGAGTAAATAGACAAGAACTAAGTGATTTAATCACAAGTGAAGATATTATAAACACCTATGGTTGGCCTTATCAGGCGTACTATACAACATCCAACATTGTCGATGAATCACACGTTGATATTGTGACCTTAATAGATGGCCACACACCTTATTGGTTAAGTGAAAGACTTTCAACCCAGACGTTACCCGTCTGTATTTCAGAAAATCAATAATTAATATGTTATTTAATTTACTTGTAAATAAGCAAACCATAGTCTTTGCTATCTGAATAAATATCAAGCAATAATATATAAAGGTAAATAGAAATGAATACAATTATATGTCGTTCTATACAGTCTTTCATTGACCTGTGCGATAACAACTTGGTGACTGGTGTATCGGTCCACTGTACATTCCCTATAACCAACTCAGGTGGTTCGAAATGGATGTTCGACTATCTAAATGAAAAGGGTGGCCTAACACTCACCTTTACAGACCCATCAAACTTTAGCTTTAAATCTTAAGGCACTTCCAAGAGACTATAAAAACCTTTTAAATCATAATATTATGCAATTCCTTACAGGCCAAATCCACTCCCCACACCTTTGATTTGGCCTATTTTTTCTTCCTTCTAGTTAGTCCTATGCCCCCTATTTGTCCTTCTCTCATGACAAAACGATGACAAACACAGACAGACTTAGACACCGATAATTGTTACAAATAACTAGCACTTAAGATTGAGCGCTATTAAATTACACTTAAATTAACAATTAATAATTAACATCATTAACTTAAAATGAACTCTAATGGTCTTAATTTAAGTCTATTGGACTATAAATTAATACAAAACTTACGCACCTCAAGCAAGTAGATAAGAAATGAGAAAACAGATTGATGAACTAACCATGAAAATAGGTGTTTGCGTCCTAGAAAGATCCGATAGTGGCGCCCAAATAATAATGAAAAATGGAAAAACATTTTCAATAACAATACCTGAAAGCTGTCTACTAGAAAGAATGGCAACCGAACAAGGAAAAGTAATTAGCAAGCATGATCTGATTGTATCTGCATGGGGAAGGCCTGAGACTATCGGTTCCAATTCTTTGCCAGTAGCAATAACAAACCTTAGGAAGATACTTGAATTCTCTAACATTAAAATTGTTAATGTTCCGAGAAAAGGTTACAAGATTGAGATTCCTGAAGATGCAGTCAAAGAGCATGATTCACCAATATTAACAGATAGCATTAATATTGAAAAAACTGACAAGATAGAAAACATAAAACCGACTTTTAGCTACACATTAAAGATTTATGCTTCTTTCATATCGCTATTATTGATAGGGTACTCATTGCTATATATTACATTTTCTTGGGTACATGTTGACTGCATAGAAATTGGAAAGGCATCAGTATGTAGCTTGAGAAACGAAAATCCAGACTTGACCAATATTAAGGCAAGTAATGGTAATTTCTACTATTCACATAAATCTGGACTAATTGAGGTTTCTAATGACAACTAAAACACCAATGCTGGGTACAACCATTCTAAGTCAAAAGTGGCAACACATTATCATTACTGCAGCTTTATTGCTGAGCGCAGCATTAGTATTCTTAACCTTATATGGGTTTGTCGCAGGTTCTACATGTCAATACTCGATCTCTCTCCATGTTCCAGATGATGAACGCGATGTGTTTATGACATGCTACCGTGGAAAGGTTGTCGCACTACAAAGCAAAGTGGATAAATATGACAAAATCGTATCTAAATGGAAGGTCGAAGCTCAGCAGCTACGCTTTGGTGATCAAACTATATATTTTGTTTACTCTAGAGTTCCTTTAATTACCGACGATAAACAAGACACTAATGATCGATTCAATCAAATATCTTCAGCCTATAATCTATTGTTTTACAAGATGATCCGTGCAAAAGAAGATATTTATATTTTTCAGACATTCCCTCGCAGCTATATTCACAAGGGAAAAATCGAAGGCTTTATCGATCTATGGGACGATGAGTAATTTGGGGCCAAGGCCAACGGCCTTGGCCTGGTACCTAGGTTGTAACTTCAGTAAATTGAGCGTTAAAATGCCTCAGGACAGGAGGCTCATAAGTAAACGTCATTCCTTTTAGCCTACTACAATCATTAAGAACCATTTCAAAAGCATGAATAACATAGTCGAGATGAGCACTAGTATATGTCGCCCTTGGAATAGCTAACCGTAATAGCTCCGCTGGAGATGGCAATTGTAAACCCGTTTCTGGGTCCCGACCAATTAACAGAGAACCGATTTCCGCACTGCGAATCCCTGCTACACGATACAGCTCACATGCCAACACATGCCCAGGGAACTCGCTTTGTGGAATATGCGAGAGCATCTTTCCTGCATCTATAAAAACTGCATGTCCACCTGCTTGCTGGCACTGTACACCGATATTTTCTAATCCATCCACTAAGTACTGAATTTGCTGGATTCGCGATGCCAACCACTCTTCTCTCATAGCTTCATACAAACCAACAGCCAAACGTTCCATGGCTCCACCTTCTAAACCGCCATAGGTGGGAAAACCTTCTTGAAGCACACATAAAGTACGACATTCATGGTAAACATCATCTAATGACCGATCCTTAAATGCCAACAATCCTCCTATCGGCACCATGGCGTCCTTCTTAGCAGACATGGAAAGAATATCTGCATACTGAAACGTGATATGTGTGATTTCTTCAATGGTTAAATGGCTATACCCAGGCTCTCTCTGTTTTACAAAGTAAGCATTTTCCGCAAATCTTGCACAATCCATAACAACTGGAATCTCATAAAGCTGAGCAAGTTCATATACTTGTTTGAGATTTTCGATCGACACTGGCTGGCCACCAGCAGAATTACACGTAATGGTGCTAACGATATAAGGGATGTGCCGTGGCCCGATTTGCTCAATGGTTTGTTGAAGTAGATCAATATCAAAGTTCCCCTTGAAATCAGCTTTTACTGAAGTATCGAAAGCAGATTCAACAGGAACATTAACAATACGACAACCATTCCACTGCGAATGCCCTTGAGTAGTATCAAAGAAAAAATTTGAAATTACCGTCATTTTTTCCCTTAGCAGACCTTTCTCACGTTCTCTTTTTTTTAATTAGGCTTGGCACATAAAGTTGCTCTGCTCCACGCCCTTGGTGTGTAGGGATAGTAAGTTGATATCCAAAGATGTTTTGAACGGCTTCACTCACAGCAAAATAACTACGACTGCCACTATAGGACTCATCTCCCATCAGCATAGCAGCCTGCATCGCTTGGGTTACACCACCAGTACCACTATCAGTAAGTAGATCAATGAAGACATCGTTACTTTTCAATAAAAACGGATTAAAGCCAACCTTTACTAACGCTTCTTCACGCTGCGCTCTAGTCGTTTGTTCAATTGGTTCAACCACACGTATTCTATATGGTTCAGGCATATATCTTAGCTCAGCTTTCGAACTAGAAGCCTCACGAAGGGGCTCGTTAATATCGTGAAATAAGTCATTTTTATGTTTACCTTTATGTCTTGGATAAGAACTATTAGTGCTAGCCATAAATCATACCTTTCTATTGTTGAGGATTTTACACCTTTATATAAACAAGTAGTTAAGCCACACTTCTTACGCAGTGGTATATTGATGTTTCCTGCTTGCTTTACAGGCTCACTAAATAAAGAGACATCTGCGGCTACAGTTAGAAAATCACAGGATAGATGAAATAATAAGTAATATATGATTATTTAACTTATTATTTTTATTGCCAGTCCTCTATTTACTTAAAACCCAAACTTTGGAATTAAATCAACTAGATCAAATAGATGAATTAATATGATGGTGACACCAAACACAAAAACAACTAGTAATGAAAAAGATCCGCCAAAGCAACGGTACTGGCTAGGTTGCCAAGTACAATGATATCCACCATTAGTAGTAATTGGTGTAGTCACTTGCTCAGATCGGACCTTTCTGACAAGCAAAACTGGGATAATGCATGCCCAAATCGCCGCAAAAAATGATGCATAACCAATGGAAGATATAAAACCAAAAGGAAATATAAGAGAGAAGAGCAACGGTGGGAGAAATGTTACCGCCCAAGTTTTCGTTCGACCTACTCGATCAGCGCTAAACTGAAATGCATCAGCAATAAAGTCAAACACGCCCAATCCCACACCAATAAAACTAGATAATATTGCTGCAGATGAAAATGCCCCAATAACAATAGAAAGTGTGTTATTTCTTACTCCTTCATCAATCGCCATTAGAAGTGAATCAACATTACCACCTGCCCATTAATATCGATAAAACTCCCCCTATCTATGTTTCCGTAGATGGACACTATCCATACAACGTAAACTACAAACGCAATTATCGCACCGCCAACTATCGCTTTCTGGGCAGAGTATTCATTGAGGTAGTAGTCTCTCATGCTAGACACTGCATGATGAAAGCCAAACGCTGTAAGCGCAATTGGCAAAAAAGAAAGTAAATATTTTGTCTGCCCTATATCAAGATTACCATATAGAGAGTCCACACGAATCCCGCCAACTAAACCAGAAACGGAAAATGCAAACGTAAAGATCATGAAGACTAATAGTACAAATGATGCTCTATCTACTAGTCGCGTGGAATACCAAACGAAAGCAGAAAATAACAACACAAAGAGAACCGAAGAGGCTTGAGCACTAACCTTAGTATATTCTTGGAGAATTAATCCAGAAGATGTGGTGTATGCATATAGAAGAATCGCTCCTACAAAATAGACAGCTAAGTTATTCACCCACGCAACCCGATGACCCAGTAGATCCTTTGTTACAGTTGAGAAAGAAGACCGGATTGGGTAAGACTTCAATGCTTCCAACAATAAACATCCACTCAAGACCATTATGACCATGACCCAACGAGTGCCACTATTGACCAAAATGTCCAAGCACCAGAACCAGCCGCTGGTAGTCCCAACATTCCCGCCCAACGCAAATACAAGCAATTATGCAACTTCCTCCCACTAAGGTCGGTTTTATTATCGTTTCTCTTCGACACAGTACCAACACCCATCGTAAACACTCCCTTTAACTCTATGCTTTTTAAAATTACTAGATGAATGAACAGATATACGTTTAGGTAATAACAGTACATCCTTTCACACAAAAGCCACCTATAAAACACTATTCAACTTGCTTAATATATGTGGTGACTTTTCCTGCATAAATATGGGATAACTATTTAGGTAATTGATCATTATTAATTAGTAAATAATCAAAATTTAATAGCTAATATATCGTGTGAAGTTGATTTTTGGCTTTTCCATATTCGTCATGATTCTACTTATTCCCAGGCTTTTGAAAACTCCTCATTGCGATACAAATCAGCCAGGCCGGTTAACTGTTGCATTCGTAATAGTTCGTCTTTATCCATACCTAACTCCTTGCCTATTTTCGCATTAGTCCAACCCATGTTTTTAAGCAAAAGAATCATTTCAGAAGTCAATTCAACTTGATGCACACCTCTTGCTATATTGTGCCTAACAGAAGACGATATCGCTTGGCCTTTTGTTTTAGATAAGACAATAGCTGGCACATAGCCATCTATCGGTTGTAGGTGTGCATGCTTCTTTAAGAGCTCATATCTATGGTACCCATCAATAATGGTGTAACCTTCTTCACTCTCCTGTCGATTAACAATAAGTGGAAGGGTCAACCCATCTTGCTCTAAAGAATGAAGCAATAAATTGCTTTCTGGCCTAGCCATCTTATTGGGATTGTAGTCGTTTGCGTTAAGTGAGGTTATAGGCAGAAGTTCAACTGCACAAATTGGTGGGAGTAACGGAAAATGCTTTACTATCTGCTTACTTATGTCGTTATATTGATCTATCCAGTCTGCATCTATTGCTAAGCTCTCAGAAGAGCTTTTCTCATTTAACCCTTCTCTTGATTGTTTGAACAATGATTTAAACAGGGCCTTACTTCTTTTTAGAGTATTTTCCATATCGCGTCATACCTTTTGCATAATTATTAAGGTTTTGAGTTGGCTCTAGATGACTTAACATGCCCAAATGACAAGCCACGACAACTGTAGTCATTTTTTATCAGAACCTTACAGATCCGTCTCCAACTCGGAACTTGTCTTCTTGATTCAAGCTTAGAGTCTGCAAAATCTGGGATATACGTAATACCCTTTGATGGGCCGTGTTTACGCCACCATTGGAGAAATTTGAATATTTTTTCCCTGTAATGATTTTCAAGTTCGGGGGGAGCGATCTCAAGATTTGCTTGCTGTACTGACGGTAAGTCATCCCTTTAGGAAGTTTAAACCGATAGTGCCGAGTATTCTCCCTTGCTTTTAGTATAACGCCCGCCAAAATTGCAACCTTCAACTCTCCCAACTAATTTTTGCCATGTGTCTGGCTCTAACAGTTGGTATAGCCATAAACTCTTTCTTTGTTCATCACCAAACGGTTGGCAAAGCCTTTGAAGTGACAGCTTCACACCAGCTTTATGCATTAGATCATAAATCCTATTGTAGTCCCAACCACGCCTCCCATTTACTATCCAAATATCCCTAGCCTTCCAGTCATAAATGGGATAAGCCATGTAAACCCCTTTAATCATTTGAGTTGTCCACTGCTTATGCTTGTATCTAATTTTTCTTACATTTTTAATCGTTTGGTAACGATTCAGCGACTCATCGGCTCGAATACCAATTACAACCGCAATTTCAGTCCCTTTTTGCTTTTGATACCAATCTGCAAACTCAATAACAAAATCTTCAAACTCAGTACCTACTTCAAAAAATGGAAGCTGTTCGGGTTTGCTGATCACTCCTTTTACATCGGGTATGGATCTCACCCAAATATCTTTACAATTCGGGTCCCAACACATCCATTTCGGTTGAAATTGTGAGACAGCATTACGAAGGGTTATAGGCAAACACACCCAATACGGGTTTACCTTACCAGTTCTAACTAAACGCTTAAGGAAATCTTCGGTATGCTGAAATTGAGCCTCAAAATCAACAATCAACACATCAACTGGCAGCCGATTTCTCTTTTCTGCTTCCTCAATAGCTAGATTAACTAGAACCGACGAATCTTTACCTCCAGATAACGAAATATAAAGACTGTCGAAGTGGTCGAAAAGATAGCAAATTCTTTCTTTCGCGGTGGCAAAAACACTTTTATTTAGTAACTTTTTTGTTCTTTTGGTTCCCATGATTAAAACTAAGTCCTTTATTCAATTCTATGCACTTACGTTTTATCAACTACGGATTTATTTACTAATAATTTATATCTATTTATATTAAATCTATCAGACAATCAGAATAGAGAATGCCACTTTACATCCGATTTAAAACAGCACCCATCCTTACTTTCCTCTAACCTTACCATAACCCAATACTTAAAACTCTGAATAAGGCGATTGGCTAAACTATTACAACGAAAGTTCTCTAAAATAAGTAACTTTTCTATATAAGCACTATATGTTGAAGTGTCATATTTCTTTCCACGATCTGCTGGTGAAATGAGATAACCGTAAATAAAACCTACGACTCTTCGATTCTTGTGCTCAATAACAGATAACATCTGACCAGACTCTTCAATGATTTTTTTAATCTGTAAACGAGTAGGTGCTACATCAAAAATTCTAAAGCTCTCTTTCTTATACGTTAGTGCAAAACCATGTAATCGACAATAACGCTTTGCTTCCAAAACGCACAGTTCATGGACGATTTGGTAGTCCTTTATCGTTGCTGGTCTAACCTTAAATTCATTCTCATTTAATTTAGGTAGCCTAACAGAGTTGCGAATTATTTTCTTATCCACAAAGATAACCTCCATAAAAATTTAACTAATATTAGTAAGTGCTACTTACAATATAAAAGCAAGTTAATAATACATTAAACCCAAAGCCTCACTTTAAATAATGTTTAAATAATTATGGAAGAGCCCCTAAGCGTAGTATTATTCTATGCGTTACTAAGGTTAAATGAAGTTGTTGATGAGATTTATATCCGGAGTTTGAATTAAATCAACAAGTCAGACTACCTTGGAGTTCGTTGATTGATTACAAAGCAGATCTATCTGCTTTGTATTGGGTTAGCGCTAATTATTGTAAATCTTCAGGAGGGTGCCCTCTCAACACCCTCCTTTTTTTTTGAAGTACTGCTAACGCTCTGTCATCAGCTTTGTAAGGTTTTGTCCTTCATTCCTGACAATTACAGACAAACCAATGACTGCTATATCAACTTCAAAGCTATATTCTTGCCTCACTCGTTAGCAACAACCAACAACA
Source organism: Vibrio aestivus (assembly GCA_003263845.1). Lineage (GTDB taxonomy): Bacteria > Pseudomonadota > Gammaproteobacteria > Enterobacterales > Vibrionaceae > Vibrio > Vibrio aestivus. The sequence continues at coordinate 9,274 of JYJN01000132.1, forward strand.
CATTTTGAGGCCTACTATGAAATACCATTCATTAACTTTATTTGCTGCATCTCTTGCATTAGCAACAAGCTATGCGAGTGCCGCTACCACACCAAATAGCACTAACCTTGATAGTTTGATTAAGCAAAATCAAAATTCAATCGCTCATAACAGCCAAAAGATTGCGGAATACAAACAGGATTCTAGAAAAATCGGCAGTACATTGTTGATTTACGGTCAAAGTAACGATCGCCGCGTATCAAAGGATGAGGCGTTAATCGCCAACAATAAGCAAGCCGTTTCCAACATCAGTCAAAAAAGTCGATGACGCGACCAAACAAGTGAGTGTTAATAGTCAAGCAATAAACAAAACTAACCAGGCGTTACATTCTGATGAGCAACAGATCACTAGCAACACGCAACACATTGCTAGAACTGAGCACAAGCTAGCCTCTGACGAACAGCAGCTTCAAGCTAACACTCATGAAATATCTCAAACTAAGCAAGCATTAATGGCAGAGCAACAGCAGCTCTCAAGTAACACAAAAAACATTACCAAAACGGAGCACAGAGTGACATCCGTAGAAAAGCAACTCTCAAATAATGCTCAACACATCGCTAAAACTGAAGACAGAGTTGCGTCGGACGAACAACAGATCTCAAACAACGCTCAGCACATCGCCAAAACTGAACACAGAATGACCTCAGACGAACAACAGATCTCAAGCAACGCTCAGCATATAACCAAAACTGAACGCAGAGTGGCTTCCGACGAACAACAGATCTCAAGTAATGCTCAGCATATAACCAAAACTGAACACAGAGTGGCTTCCGACGAACAACAGATCTCAAGCAATGCTCAGCACATCGCCAAAACGGAACAAAGACTTACTGCCGACGAACACCAAATCCAACGTAATACACAAGACATCAAAGACTTAAGAAAAGACTTTGAACGTATGGCTGACGATATCAATGGTGCTTATGCCGAAGCGGCAGCCCTTAATGCCTTAACAGAACCACACAATGTTGGAAGTATTATGGTGTCGGTTGGCCTTGGCCATCACGGTAATGCAGACGCACTGGCGTTTGGGGCGGGCGAACGCTTTAATGAACATCTAACGGCCAAAGTTGGCGCAGCTACAATTCAGCCACTAGCACAATGACGACCTATGTTGGTATGGGCTATGAGTTTTAAGTTTTTCATTGTTGACAATAAACTCAGTCAAGTAGGTTTTACATTACAGCCACCAATCTATTAGCGATAAATGACAGGCTTTTATTATAAAACAGGTTAATATTAATAATGATAACTATTAATGTGACAAGCCTATTTTATGAACAAACAACCCAAATTATTTATCGTCGAAGATGACCCAAAATTACGGCAAATGCTGGCAGACTACTTTTCTTCGAACGACTTATTAGTCACCTGCTTTGAAGATGGAGAGTCTGTCGCTAGCTCAATAATAGAGCAGCAACCGGATTTAGTGATCTTAGACTTAATGCTTCCTGGCGATGACGGACTTTCAATTTGCCGCCAAATCAGAAACGAATTCTTTGGCAAGGTGATGATGTTAACAGCAAGCGATGACGATTTTGATCATGTGGCTGCACTAGAAATCGGTGCTGACGATTTTGTAACCAAACCCATAAGGCCACGAGTTCTCCTTGCTAGAGTTAGAATGTTGCTACGCAGAGAGTCTTTTGACGAAGAGAAGGTAAATTCTAGCGCGTCCCAAACAATAAAATATGGGCAACTTCGATTGCAACAACAAAGGAAGCGGTGTGAACTGTCAGGAAAAGAAATCACCATGACCGATAGTGAGTTTGACCTGCTTTGGTTACTCGCCAATTCACCTGATCAAGCTCTTTCACGTGAAGCGCTAACCCTAGCGTTAAGAGGAATAGAATATGATGGGCTTGACAGAACCGTAGACAACAAAATTGTAAACCTGCGTAAAAAAGTTAGGCGATAGCTCGTCTGCTCCAAAACGCATTATCACCGTAAGGGGTAAAGGCTATTTGTTCGTTCCTGATAGCTGGTAATCACCTTCAGTCTTGAGGAAATTATGCGCCGTATTTATCTTGAATCTTTTATTGGTTTACTCGTCCTTTTTGGACTCAGCCTTTACGCTTATGAAGTTATTATCTATGAAATCAACCCAGACTATGACTACGTTTTAGAAGACCATGAAGGTGCCGCGCTTAGAGAACTACTTACAAAATTAACGGCCATACAAGGGAAAGAAAAGACCCTAGAAATGCTTGATGGTTTTGCTGAGCATACTGCGCAACGTTTACAGATCGTCAATTATAACGACTTGCCTAGCGCAGCCAAAGAGTACTTTTCGACACCTCAAATTCATCATCCAAATACTTTTTACGACTCTAAACGTCATTTTTGGATGAGACTCGTTGAAGAAGATGTTTTTTACCACCTATCTAGCGATGACAGTACACCGCTACGAAAAGCAATTGAACTCGATAATAATTTGGTTTGGTGTTTTATTCTTGTCGGCTTTATCGCCTACTCTAGCGCACTCATCTGGTTTTTGAACCGAAGAATACGTAAACTTGAAAGGGCGACAATAAAGCTAGCAAACGGCGACCTCTCAGCTCGCGCTCCCACTGCTGGAAAAGACCAAGTTGGAACATTAAATAAAAGCTTCAACAATATGGCTAATAAGATTTCTGACCTCATTATGAGCAATCGCTCTTTAACCAATGCCGTAGCGCATGATTTAAGAACACCGATTTTTCGAATTCAGTGGCAAGCTGAAATGCTACAAGACAGTTTGCCCACTAAAGAACAGTCAGAAAAAATTTCAAGCATCCTCGAAGATACTGATGAAATGGATGAAATGATTAGTGAGCTCTTACACTTCGCAAAATTGGAAAGAGCAGAAACTCAGATTCAAAAATCTTCGTTTGATCTACGTCAGCTTATCGAAAAGGCAGTCAGTAAACATTCTGCAGCCACTCCGATTACTTTTGACGCGAATCCTATTTCTTCATCAATCATTTTTGCTGACCAACCGCTAATAAAACGTGCTCTCGACAATCTACTATCAAATGCCAGTCGATATGCTAAGTCAAAAATTACGCTCTCTGTTCGTACCGATGCTGATGACAACCTGATCATAATTGTTGAAGATGACGGTGACGGTATAGACGAAGTTCACTGGACCAAAATATTTGACCCATTTTATAGTGCGGACCCTGCTCGGAACAAAGCTAACTCAGGCTCGGGGCTTGGGTTAGCCATAGTGAAAATGATCGCAATCAAGCACCAAGGTAACATTGAAGTAGGATCAAGTGCGTTAGGTGGTGCCAAGTTTGTTTTGACAATCCCAAACCAATCAGACTCGGTTTAAAACGCAAGTTTAGGGACGCGCAACAGAGCTATTCAAGTTTGTGCCCCCATAGCAACAAACTTCAAAAAGCCCCTCTAACAAGGGGCTCGGTTGTGTCACCTTAATATTAAGTGTAGCTAACATTCTCTTTCTGATTCTAATTTCCCACTTGTATACGTTCATAACACCCTAGGATATAAAGCGATAATGTCCACATGATTGTTCAGAACCGAACACAACTTTTCTGAATTTCTCGTTATACCTTTCGAGTGAATAAGTCGCACCGTAATGGATATCATATAAACGATCATGCGCTGCAAGTTTTCGCTCACCAACTTTTCACCTTTTCTCTCGCCTCAATGACGACTACAAACAACGAAGCAACCTTCTTTGAGAATTGGTTCAGCCTACTGCTAGCAGTAGGACCATCATAGCGAGCGGTAGTGAACTTAACTACTTTATTCCTTGCGGCTTCCTGGTAAACGCCCTTTAAATTCGCCTCTATTTTCTTTCTTCACAAGACAAGCTAGTTAAGATTAGTACAAATAAAAATCACGATAATAAATTATTTATAATCTTACATTTTATAGCAAAGTATAATTTAAACTTAATTAAATAAAGTCAAACATATACTTATAATTCTAAACAGTATTTAATTGGTTAAAGTTAAATGCCAGATAGGCAATTCTACTGTGAGCTGACTCTTACGTTTCATGACAAAAGCAAGACAAATACACGATATTGTCATTATCACAAATTGGATATCGTGTACTTCCTTTATAAATACACATGGTTATCAACATGAAAAGTACAATATTTATTCTTTTACCTATAATCGCACTTTCTAGTGTCGCACATGCAAACAATGACATCCAAATTCGCAATGGAAGTATATATACTAAAAAAGACACCTGGTTTTTAGAAATTGGAGGTGGCGCATCATCTGACTTATTCAAATCGCAAGATAACCATCCATCCCCTATATTTAATACTGGCTATTATAGTGATGATCTAAACGTAGACATTGGCAGTCACACAGTAAGCTATCGCTTTTACGGCCAAAATGAGGATTTAATTAACTTCAGTTCCTACCTAAATACTGCTGGTGTTGCATATAGTCAAAATGATGCCGACGTCTTAGCTGGTATGGACAGCCGCGACGCAAGCTTTGATTTTGGATTGAACACAGACTTTAACTTAGAAAACGGGACACTTACGACATATATCCAACACGATCTCTCAAATAAATATGGTGGTTTCATTGGTGGTGCTAAATACTTCTACCCAATGAAAATTGAGACTATCGATTTTGTTCCTTATGCTGGAGTAAGTTATCAAAGTGCTGATTATGTAGATTATTACTTTGGCGTGAAAGAGCATGAAGCTAACAAAAAACGCCAACAATACAAAGGCCAAAGTGACGTCTCATACGAACTCGGGTACAAACTAATTATACCTATCTCTGAAAATTGGGATATTACTCAAACCTCATCTTACACGCGACTTGGCGACAATATCTCTGACTCACCAATTGTCGACAGTCCAAATCAATGGGTTGTCGGGGCGACAGCCGCATACTCCTTCTAACCCTAAATAACGGGCCCTAGTGTTAGGGCCCGTTATCTTACAAGGATGCGAAAAGCGAGTGATTAGATGCTCATTTTTAAGTTTCCTCGAATACCAAATACCCAAGCACTATCCGCCAGAGAGTTAAACGGTAGTGTCTTTAAATACTGAACATTTGGTGTTACCGATACAGGACCAAACTTCATTCGATAATAAAGCTCAGAATTGTATGTATCGTCAAACAATGTATTAGGCTTAGCCCACCCAATAGCCAAGCCTAAAGTTCCTGACCCCAACTCTAAATACCCCGCCCCAACAACAACAGAAGATTTATATAGCGCTTCAGGGCCTTGTGCTACACCCACTCTAAAGAAAGAAACCCAACTCCACTTCTGATAGATTGTCGACCAGTTAGCCCCATAATTCTCACTCGACTTAACCCTAGGTCCATCACTATGCCAAACCGTCAAATGAGAATTCTTCATATAAAATGAATCTTTGCTAGGAACCCATCCTATTTCCATTGATTTAAAATACTGGTTGTCTCCAAAAAAGCTTTCGAAACCTTTAAAAGGCTCAGTTGAATCGGCTTTTGCATCTGAGAAGCTTAAATAGGCGTAATAGTTTTCAGACATCATATGCCGAACAGATATCCCCAGCGTCGATTCATCCGGTATAGCAATCGTCCCTGATCCTGTACTGAATTGTATATTCGAAAAGCCCGAATACGGATTACCAAGAGCGTATGCGTCTATGTAGTCGGTACTATCTAAAAATCCGAGCATCATTTCAGTATCTTGTATATTGAACTCCTGCTTCCAATATAGGTTAGTGAGCCTCAAACCTATGTTACTAAAAGCGGGCTGAATTAAGCCAAAGCCACCGACGTTCCCCATAACAAACTTAGAAGGGGTACTATCGGTGTAGTTATGCTTGTGATCCACTCTTAACCTAACAGAGCCTGTATCCAAATCAACATCATCTTGATAAGCTAACCAATCAATCGTTACCCTAGCAATACCTGAAGCAGCACTACTCTCTGTTCCTGAAAGGTTTTCATTTGCAGCTAACCCGAAAACGTAGTAATCACCGCTAACACCAACAGTTTTACGCTCTGACTCCGAAGAGTGTGCTTCATTTGAAATCATCAATGCACTTGCAGCAATGAAGGTCGTCAGAAGCTGGCTCTTTGACAATAAGTATACATCCATTTCAATAGCTTCCTCTGGTTAGCTACTGAGTTGTACAACTTTGCTCAACCGTATATTTAATATTTAAAGGTGGGCCATTTTGGACAAGCGCAGCCATTTGCATATCAATCCAAAAGGAAGTGACATTAAAAGAAAAAGATACCAATGAATCGATTAATTAATACTTAATTAATCGATTCATTTCACCAAAGATTAGTAATAATTAATGCTCCCAGTCAGTCTGGTTCCGTGATAGATATAACTTCATTTTGAATTTCAGAGTAACTTTTTATTGAATACTTCTTGTATATAGCGTCAATTGTCCCATCATCTAACATCTCTTTTATCTTTTTATCTAACTGAGCAACCAAGTCGCTACGTTTGGAGTTAAAACAAAGGTACAAGTTCTGTGAAACAATTAGGGGGTAAAGAAGACGGATTTCAACGCCAACTTTTTCAGATAACTTCACCACTGAAAAGTAATCTAAAATTGCAAAGTCGACCCTATTCTTTCCTAATAGAGTTAATAATTTCTCTTCCGTTTCAGCGGCAACCACCGTCCAATCTTTATTTTTGAGAATGATATCTGCGTAATGATAGTTGATTACCAATCCAGCTCTTTGGTTGTTGACTCTATTCCAGTTAAACTCCGTAATTTCGCTATCCTTATTTACATATGCTCCTAAAGGATAGAATGAGGTTGGAATTGATGGGGTAATAAGGCCACTGACTTTAACACTATCGAGAATCGCATCATAATCACCAGAGAAGACCATTTTTTCACAACGCCCCCAAGGCACATGGTGAAATTCGACCTCCTTCCCATCCTAGCAAAGGCTTCTCTATAAAGATCTACCGACACTCCCCTTTCAATGATGTTACTTTCAGCGTCCACAAATGAAAATGGCGGCCAATCAACGGCGCAAACTCGCACTACTTCCGAAGACCAGCTTACTGAGCTGAAACCTAGCAAGCTGGCAAATATGAATATATTGATTGAATTTTGCATAAGATCCTCAGCCCAAAATATAACAATAGACAACAAATACATATTGCTCGAGGTGCTTAGTCATAGTGAACTGATCAGGCAAACTCCTTTATCCTCGGTAAAGCTAAGCTAAAGAATCGTTTACCTCAAAAGTTGGTGTTCTTTTTTAACTTTCGCAAGTTTATTATCGTCATTGACTTTGGTGGCCAAAAAATAAAAATTGCACGTTTTTGGGGTCATGAGGCCCCGCGATTTTCACACAATCTAAGATTAATTCATATTGGCCCAAGAACCCAGCTTCACAACGCCCCCTTCAAACATAATACAATTCGAACTCTTCCGATCTACTGCTCTCTCGAAGGTGATCATCATAAATAGTGGCTAATTATTAGCCCCGACTCCAAATAGACCAAACCAAGGCTCCACTCTTGAATAGATTAATGGTTCTCACTTGACTGAGCCCGTAGAGGTTTTCCGCCTCCTAGGTCAGCGCATGCTCGACGCACCAAAAAAGTCCTGAGAGCTATTCTGCTTCTCAGGACTTTTGCCTTTCTGTTTGCTGTAAAGTAAATATGCAGCAGAATTTTCCTTTTCGGATCAAATATCGTATTTCAACCGCCTCTTTTTCACTATATTCAGACTTAACTCATTCTGTCCTATTTCAATTTAAAACACATAAGCAGACTTCATCAAAAAGAGTGGTGCTTTAGTCATAAGACCTTTCTTTCCAAAGAGAAAGGGCATGCTCCAACCGCTAAAATTTGTAATATTCCTAATATGGGGCTTAGGTGACGCACGGGTATGCAGTGTGCCACCTAGCCAATACAAGGGTTTACTGTGTTGTGACGCTCATACTTAGATCGCTCGCAATAAACACAGTAGAGTCCAAAGCAGAGCCCGCTTTAACTGAGATTGCGGAGAGTCCCACATTATTCTCAAACTCTGTGACCATCACATCTGTTGGATTTGAATGCAGCCAAGGCAGCAATTGCTCATTGGCTTTATCTACGACATAGCGTGAGTTATAGGTGTCATAAGATAAAGGAGAACAGCCTAATTGAACGTCGTCCAGTGTACGATAGCTATTAGCAGCCGCGCTAGCGCGGATTGAGCTTATAATCGAGCCTACAGGACACTGTGAAGTGTAGGTTCCGGTGGTATTGCGAGGATGGTCTCCACCATGAACCAATGCACTTTCTTTGTCGTTATCCTGAAAAACTAACTGGTTATTGAGATCCAACGAGACACTCGAGCATTTCAGTTGAAGCCCTAGTGCTCCCCAGCCCATTGTAGTGTGTTTAAGGACTAATCCTGTCGCGACACTTCCTAAAGGACACGATGCAATTGGTTTCGGCCCTCCGCCATTACCACCAATACGTTTAGTTCTACACATACCCAAGTCACCTGCTTGCTTAGTTGAGCACTCCGGCAAAGAGCTTATGTTATCTGAAGTGTAACCAGTTACTGCCACTCTCGTCATATCTCCGTTATACGTGTAGACAATATCACTCGAATAACCGTTATCTGTACCTAGTTTGTCAACGCGGTACTGACCTTTCGTCTCTAACTTGGCTAGTTCGTGGGCTTTATTTTGACCATTACCAGTGTCGTAATAAGTGCTCCATGTCGCTTGTTTGGTTATATCAATTCGGTCATTATTCGTATTGCTATAAATAGCACGCCATTGAAAAGGTACGCCTACAGCAACATTAACAGAAGATTGCGTTTCTTTGACTAGATTAGAAACGATAATATCTGAAGTGTCTGATAAGTATAAATAGGTTGCGGAAACTCGAGTGCTTCCATCGCTTACCCCTTGAGCTATACCATCACTATCGACCAGTGCTACAGAAGAATCATCGACGCTCCATGTAATGAGTTTATTGTCGAGTGTGACCAAAGAGTCATCCTCTAAAAGCGCTTTTACTTCGAACTGAAACTGACCATTTGTATCCACTAATGCTCTTTCTGGGTTTAAAGAAATCTGTTTAATGTTTGGTAATACTGTGACTTCTACTTGAACAGCTGACAAATCAGTATAGCTCGCATTAATACTGGTTATTCCGCTCGCGATTGCTTGAACCACGCCATCACTAGTGACCGTAATGATACTTGGGTCAGTTGACGACCAAGTCAGAGCGGAATTATCTAATGGAGTAACACGACCATCAGAAAGTGTCGCGGATACTGACAGTGTTTTCGTACCGGCTATGTTCAACGATAGTGGAGAAGGCGTCACCTCTATACTCTCTATAACAGCAGCAGTGACTGTAACGGTAGATGAGCTGGTTTTCGATGTATCGCTTATCAAGGTGGCGGTTACAGTAGCCGTGCCAGCCTCTTGACCTTCAACGATACCTTGATTATTAACTATGGCAGTCGCAGTATCTTCAGATGTCCACGTAACTAAGTGGTTATCCAAAGGTACCATACGACCATCTGACAGGGTTGCTGAAGCGGTTAGTGTAGTAGTATGACCATCGATCAAAGAGACGGTCGAAGGTGTTGCCTGAATACTTTCGATGATTGCTTCAGATACCGTGACTACTGACGAACTGGTTTTCGATGTATCACTTATCAACGTTGCAGTCACAGTCGTCGTGCCTTCATTTTCACCTGCAACGATACCTTGATTGTTGACAACGGCAGTCGTGACATCTGAAGACGTCCACGTCACTAATTGGCTATCTAATTTTACCGTGCGACCATCTGACAGAATTGCTGATGCAGTTAGGGGGGTGGTATGGCCATCTACCAACGAGACGGTCGAAGGTGTAACCTGAATACTGTTTACGACAGCTTCTGAGACTGTAACAGAAGATGAACTGGTCTTTGATGGGTTATTTATTAGCGTCGCGGTAATGGTTGCATTACCAGCATCTTGACCTTCAACGATACCTTGATTGTTGACCGTAGCTGTAGCGATATCCGAAGATGTCCACGTAACCAATTGGTTGTCCAAACTCATCGCACGGCCATCTGATAGGGTTGCCGATACCGCTAGAGTCTCGGTAAGACCATCAATCAAGGAGATGGTCGGGGGTGTGACCTGAATACTGTCGATGACAGCTTCTAAGACTGTAATGGAAGATGAACTGGTTTTTGAAGGTTCGCTTATCAGGCTAGCAGTTACTGTTACGCTGCCAACGTCTAGACCTTCTACCACGCCTTGGTTGTTGACTGTAGCGATCTCTGGATTTGAAGAGGTCCAAGTAAGTAGCTCGTTATCAAGTGCCACTGTGCGACCATTATCTAGAGTAGCCGATGAGGAAAGGCTAGCAGTATATCCACTAATTACCGAGACATTTGAAGGAGTGACGTGAACAGACTCAATGTACGCATTCGTTACAACGACCTTAAGCCTACCCGTCAAATCTTTATGCTTGATGTTAACATAGGTTTCGCCTGGTGAGACCGCTATGACATTAAGGGTCTTATCTATTTTAGCAATCGATTCATCTTCAGAGGACACCGTCCATGAAGGAGCCTCAACCTGTTTTCCATTAATATAGACTTCTGCTTCAATAGTTAAACTGGTACCCATATTTAAACCGGCCATAAATTCTTGTTCATTTTTGACCACCAATGTGGCGTTTTCCAATTTTGCATTCGAATCAGAAAATGCGTTTTCGCTACCGCAGCCACTGGTCAATGCCAGTGTTGTCGCCACAACAAACAGTATAAAACCTCTTATAATAAAAGGTATGCTTAGTATTTTTTTCATATATTTAATTCCTAAATAAGTGCCTTCATGACGTAGAAACTTATTTCGTAGTTTTTTATCAGCGCGCAAAGGCAGATCGAGTTTTTGAAAATTGCAACTCAACATCTGAATTCAGGTTGGATTAGTCATTAGAATGAAACGAGATTTTGTTCCTTGCGACCAAAGGTGTAAGCGAGTCCGAATAACACGCCATGACTATCGTATTTGCCCGTATCGGAGTTACCGATAGCGTTGATGTATTGATACCCTAAAGACAGGTCCACACTAGGGGTTAGGCGATAGTTCACCCCCACTTCTCCCAATGGAGAGAATCCTTTGGCTTTGAGAGTGTCGAGTGACGATTTTGTTTTATCCATATTCCAATGGGCCAAACCTAATCGCCCATATAAACTTAGGTTGTTGTGCAATACCCAATCGTATCGGACTGCACTTTCAAACAGGCTTGTATTCACAGTCACAGACGTTGCGTCTGCATGTAAATTATCGTGGTGTAGGTAGCCTAAATCCCAGCGCCAGTTCTTTGAAAACTGTACGCCGCCATTTAATTGATAGAGCATTCCTGCTGGGGCGTTGTGGCTATACGCTTGGTCTTGGCCTAGCTGATATCCCACACTTGCGCTAACAAAAGGTTTAAGGGAGAACGATTGCCCATCTTTACTTGCTGCCATAGCTGGCATGGCAGTCATTGCAAGGCTGATAGACAACGCAAGCAGTTTATCTTGATACTTCATTAGAAAACTCCAACGCTATTTTTGTTTAAAGTTATTCAGATAAAGCTCATATCGATTGCCAGTGGTGTAATTAAGCCAAATTACGGTATTTACGAAATTCAAATTTGACTTCAGTTCATCCCATTTAGTCGAACAGTTATTACTTTCATTCAATGGCAGAGCGTCATCTGATGAAAGCTTAAATTGACATTACAAATTATTTGTTCAAATTATTTAACTATTATTTAAATTTTAAAACCTAAGTAATAGATATAAAATTAACTATTATTCAACCACTTAGCCTGAAAGTGCGATTTTCTACAAGAGCAAATAGATTTTCGGTTTTCCGATTTGATTTTCGTGTACTTCGCTTGGAGTTTGCATACATAAAATGAAATGGGACTCATATTCATAATAGAGTTTGACACTTTCCTTCACGAGTTGTTCTAACCCTTCAGTCTGGAACAACGATGAACTAAGAACTCTTATTTGAGCCTCCCTTTTGCTCTTTTTACCAAAGAGTACTGATAGCAATCATACCAATCCGTAACATGAGGTCGCGTCACATTAACTACTCCTTTGACGACTATTTTTCACTGGCAGTAGTCAAAGCAACCACCCCCAAAAATCTATGCCTCTATCTTTTTGTCACAATTGTGACGCACGGTGACGGGTATGGATAAAGGTCTTAGAGGTGGCTCGAATGAATATGCACGAGCGATAATTGAGGAGTACAAAGAAGTCAGATTGGCTTTACGGATTTCAGAAACAACAAAGCCCAGCACGAATGCTGGGCTTTGCTTTTAAATTTGTGGTGGGTCCGGGCGAACTCGAATCGCCGACCCCTACCATGTCAAGGTAGTACTCTAACCAACTGAGCTACGGACCCACAAATTGTTCTATTAAGCGTAATCGCTAAGGAGTGGTGGGTCCGGGCGAACTCGAATCGCCGACCCTACCATGTCAAGGTAGTACTCTAACCAACTGAGCTACGGACCCATTCCTTAAGAACGGAATAGATAGTAACGAGTCCGATCATGGTGTGCAAGTGCATTTTTTCATAATAAGATGCAAGTGATGCAGGAATAATCAATTAGCACAAACTTTCTTCCTTTCTCATCACATAAACAAATTAACTGATATTTTTGTTTGCTCTAAAGTGTGATCTTGCTTCAGTTTGGATATTGATTATCAATGGCACTGAAGTACTATACCCTACTAATCAACTTGCATAGCTTTGCATTACAAAGGACTCCAATCTAATGAATGTAGATTTTCTCGGCCAGTCTAAAAAATTGCGAGTCTCTATTTTGAAAAGGCTCTGCCTTTTCTTGTCTGCGTTGTCCTTTTTCTTCTCTATCATGGCGTTCTTTGTTTCTAAGAATGTACCTCTGGCTACGATAGATTTTGTCGTTGGTCTATATTCATTGTTTGTTTGGAACCGTGTTCGCAAGGACAAGTTCACCCAAATTGTCGCCCGTTCTTGGGCATATTTGCTGCTAGTTTTGATCGTACTGGGCACCTATGTGAGGCCACTCGATAGTGGGATTTACATTTGGACATGTATGTTCCCAGTAGGCCTTTACTTGTTGCTTGGAAAGCAAATCTCGTTTTCAGCCACGTTAGTTCTATTTCTAGCTCAGATGGTGAACATCACCCATAAATTGCAAGTTGAAGAATCCGCTTACTCTTTTAATTTCTTGATTAATTTAGGTATGTGTTTCGTCACGATCTGGATTATCTCTCATGTTTTTGAAGCAAGCCGTGAGCGCGCTGAAACAAACTTGAACAAACTCGCGTCAAGAGACGCGCTGACTAACGCCCTCAATCGCCTGGCCTTACTGCACAGCTTCCCTTTGATGCAACGTAAGTATGGCCGTTTGTCGCTTCTTATTCTCGACCTCGACTTCTTTAAGCAGGTCAATGACCGCTACGGCCACTCAATTGGTGATAAAGTCCTGATCGAAACCACTGCCCTACTTCAATCACAACTTGAGGACAGTCATGTTTTCCGGATTGGTGGTGAAGAGTTTTGCTTAGTGCTACCTAATTCTGGCATTGTCGACGCAGAGCGCTTTGCTAACGCCATTCGTATTAAAATTGCTGAGCACTATTTCCAGTTCCAACCAGAATCCATTCAGGTAACAGCAAGTATTGGCGTTTGGGAATGTGACGAACACACCTCTCTCGAAGATGTATTGCTCAATGCAGATAGAGAGCTTTACCGTGCGAAACAAAATGGTCGAAATCAGGTTATGGTGTGTTCCAAACAGAAAGCCAAAGCGATTCAAGACTTGGCAACGGCCTAGCGACTTGCCAGGCTCTACACATTAAAAAAGAAATGGCTCCCATTGGGAGCCATTTCTTTTTTTATAGGCGTTGTCGACACGCTCTATTCCGATTCTTCATCAAATACAACGTTATAGTTTTCAGTATACGTACACAGTGGCTGTCGACTACATGTAAAGAATCGTCGGCCTTTAAACTCACCTTGGTTTGCGGTTTTAATTACCATTGGGCTTCCACACTTTTTACAAAAGCGTACTTCTTTTTCCGGCTCAATAAGATCAATGTGAGTCGCCAATAAACGTCTTAAGCGACCCACTTGGTAACTGTGCTTAACCGACGTACCAATCAAAGGTAATCCTGCCGATTTACATACGTGAAGCAGTAATTTCTCTCTGTCTCGCTTACCTTTGCTCAGCTCTTTGCCATTATCAAGCTCAATAACCACTCTCGGCTCTAGCGTTCTCGGGTCACAAACCACGTAATCAAAATAGCTTTTTGCAATACGATTGTTTGCAATAAACCACTCGTTTTTGTTCTCTGCCATCGGCGTGATAACCGTTGTCATGGCAACTTTAGGCATCACAACCCCCTGATTCCCCACAGCAGAAATCAAGGCATTATAAAACGCACTTTCCTTCATATTGAGTAAAGCGCCTTTCTTCTTGTATGCACTGTCCTTCAAATCATCTTGTTTGAGGTACTTTTTTTGAACAACAAGAAAGAACACCACCAAAATGATGACAACAATAAAGATGCTTTCCATTTTATTTGCTGAATCCTAAACAAAACTGATCACAGATAGTGTTAAGTTACGCCCTAACCTATTACGACGCAAGCTAAGTGTCTGATTTCGAGAACAAGAATGGGGGAAGTTTTTACCGGAGCTTTCACGTCTTTATTACTGAGGCAATTCCAGTATTATTTGTACACGCTTCTCCGGCTGGAGTATTTCATAAGTAGTCTGCCAATACTTCTTAACCAATTTGTCCATGAGACCATTTTTCTGCGCGTTTGCTAGCGCACGTTCAATGACGGGAATATGTTTTTCCGCATCCGCACTAAAATAAAATTTCATATCATTATCGTATACAAGTAGCAGATTTCTCTCTATGTCTAAATGGCGATTGTACTTCGCCTCGTCCAAGATCTCGCTCAGACCTCTTGGAAAGTAGTTGACCTCCCCATCAATAGTGAGCATGTCGTATAGCGCCCTCCACTCACCATCTTGGGTATAATAGTCCAACTTATTTTGTTTCCATACGTCGATGTCATACCAATCTACCCCAAGGCCAGCCGCTAGGCGGAGTCTTGTAGATCCGATAAACCTTTGATGCCATCAAAATGACGTTGACCTCCTTTAGGAACCAACATCACTCTTTTCCCTATCAAACCATCCGTCAAACCGATGTCGATACTCGGGTACCTCTGGTCACGCTCATCCGTTTTGATCAACCACATTAAGGATAGGCGGTCATTTTCGACCATTTTTATTACACGCTTCTGGGGGATATGCCGGTCGGGCACAACGATATGAAGGTGCACCCCTTCTGCCTCTAACGCTTCATACAGCAGCTCATGATAGTAAGCATGGCCGTTGTCTTTTTGGGAAGGTAGGTACAAGACAAGATCGGCCTCGTCAGAAAAGGACACAAAGCTGACGAAGTAAAGAGAGAGTATTGCCCTAATTACCAATTTCTTCATAAATGTCCCCATAGCGTTCTCTATAAAACTATAGTGGGTGTTTTCTATGTTGTGAGGCAAAAGACGAAAAAAGCACCCTATGTAGGATGCTTTTGTTGAGAAGTCGAGCACAAAAACTCATCAGTAGTTGAAAATGTACTTATCCATCATTGTAACCATCTTGCCAATCTCTGGCTTGGTAATCGTATCATTCGCACCGAGAGACAGAGCTTTAGAACGGTTGTCGTCACTCATCAATGAGGAGAACATCATGATTGGAATAGTTTTGTACTCTTCAGTGTCTCGTAAACGTTTAAGCAGGTGCATACCATCCATACGCGGCATTTCCACATCAGTCACAACCGCATCTACCAGTTCAGTAACCGGCACATTCTCTTCTGTGGCAACTCGCTTAATTTCCATCAATTTTTCGTGTGCTTCACCACCGTCTTTACAGGCAATAATGTTGTAACCTGCTGAGCTTAATGTGTCCTGAATGAGGCTGCGGATAAAGGCGGAATCGTCAACAACCATCACTGTTTTAGCATTTCGCTTATCAACCATCTTCTGGTTCAAATCGACGCTCTTGTCTACTTTAACGTCGTATTTCTCCATACTTAACTCTGGGTTGATGTCTGCGATGATTTTTTCGAAATCCAAAATCATGATCAGATTGCCATCTTTTCTCACCACGGCAACAACACAGTCTTGTTCACCGGCTTCAAGAAATTGACTCGGCGATTCCACATCATTCCAAGAAATACGGTGGATACGGCTAATGCTGTCGATGAGAAAACCGTTAGTCATACGGTTGAAGTCTGTCACGATCACAAATTTCTTTTCGAGATCGGCTTTAGTTGGTACGCCCAACCAACCGCCTAAATCAACCAAAGGCGTTAGAATATCGCGTGATGAAAACACACCGACCATATGCGGTTGAGCATTTGGGTAGTCCGTGGTTTCTGGAACTTGAATAACTTCCCTTACCTTGGCTACATTGATGCGTAGTAGCAGGTCTTAGTACTGCCATCTGGAAGTTGCTTTACTAAGTGAAACTCAATGATTTCAAGCTCATTGGTGCCACTTTCTGTCAAAATCGTACTACTAGATATGCTCATAATTATCGATCTTATACACTCGGTTTTAATTATTGTTATTGCTGCAAGTTATCCTGCGTTTTACTTTATTAGAAGCATTGCTTCTACAACGTGAAAACGACCTTTGGTAGCAGGCGTACTTGTTAAATCATCTTACTTTCAAATCACTACCTATTGAGTTTAATCCCTTTCTTACTTAGGCACGAGTTTTTTTGTGTACCAGCGTTCAGGTCGGCCAACATTGCCGTAACTTAAGTCTGCCTCAAGTTCACCACTACTGATTAGGTATTCTAGATAGCGACGTGCCGTTGTGCGACTCGCCCCTATTTTTTCACCCGCATCATCAGCGGTCAGGCTATCGGACTGCTCAAACAGTGCTCGAATCTTATCCAGTGTTACAGCGTCGATACCTTTCGGTAGTCTCGGTGCGGACTCTTCTGCTTGCGCATTCACAGTCAGCATTTGGTCCACCACTTTCTGATCCAGTGCCGACAAATCTTCAAGCTGTTGCTGCTGTTCTTGATATTTTCTTAGAGCGGCTTCTAATCGGGGAAACATCACCGGTTTTAACAAGTAATCCACCACACCGCCGCGCATGGCTTGTTGCAAAGTATCTACGTCTCTTGCCGCAGTAATTAAGATCACATCGCAGCCTTGGTTATTGCCACGAAGCGTTTGCAAGATATCCAACCCTGTTCCGTCCGGAAGATAAACATCAAGCAGCGCAAGATCAGGCTTAAGCACGTCTATTTGCATTTCAGCTTCTGCTCGGCTTGTTGCAATACCTACCACTTCAAATCCACCCATTTGTGTCAGATAGCGATGATGAAGCTCTGCAATCGCGATATCGTCTTCAATGATCATTACCCGCGTGTTCTCACTCATAACTGCTCTTCCTTAGGGAGATACACTGTCATTCGTGCTCCACTCTCCTTGTTGTTACTCATTTCTAGTTGTCCTTGATAACGAGAAGCCAGTTGATTAATTAAATACAAGCCAACTCCTCTCGTTGATGCTTTGCTAGACACCCCTTTCTCAATCAATTTGTCTGCATCAAACTCAGTAGGTAAGCCGCAGCCACCATCGATCACTTCTAATATGATCTCGTTACCATAATCGCTGATGGATACTTCAACACTTCGCCGCTCTTGCGCTATGTGTTGCTCCTTTTGAATAGCAGCGATAGTCGCATCAAACGCATTATCAATAAGATTGCCCAATACAGTGACGACATCTTCAGGATTAATACGTGTAGGCAAAAACTCTAGTCGCGAACCCTCTTCAACTCTGAGTTCGAGCCCGAGTTCACGTGCACGCTCCGACTTTCCAAGTAGCATGCCTGCAATTAGGGGGTCTTTGACTGTCTCTCTCAAAAACTCAATCAAACTTTGATAGTGTGCCGTCTCTTGGCCTATCAGTTTTTGGACGCCTTCCAGCTCACCCATTTGAACGAGGCCGCTAATGGTATTGAGTTTATTTCTATGCTCATGAGTTTGTGAGCGAAGCATTTCTGCATAGGCCTTGGTTTGCGCCAATTGTTCGGTTAATTCCGTAATGTCGTCACGCAGACGGAAGCTCGACACCGCGCCAACGACCTTTCCAGCCACAATGATTGGGCTTCGGTTCGCAATCAGCTTTTGATTGTTTAACGTAAGGTTTATGTCGTGATCGGTCCCGCCCGTTTCGAGAACATTATGCAAATCGCTCTCTGGGATAACCTTGCGTAAAGGGCGGTTCATTGCATCTTGTTTGCGAATACCTAAAATACCGCAAGCGCTTTTATTAATGGACCTTAGATGCCCTTTGGCATCAATACTAATTATGCCCTCTTTGATGGTACTCATAGTGACATCGAGCTCGACATATAAACGACCGATCTCTTCCGGCTCAAAGCCTAAGATTGCCTTTTGGAAGCGACGTGAGACATAGCTGGCCACCAACGCATTCACACCCACCACTACAAAGGCCATCACTGTTAAGAATAAGAGGAAAGGCTCTACGCGATCTTGAAGCCGCTCTAGAAGATAGCCAACCGAAACCACACCGATGATTTCGCCATTGGCGTCAAAGACAGCCGCTTTACCGCGAACAGAGTAGCCAGGGAGCCTTTAGCAAAAGAGATATAAGATTCACCATCAACCAAAGCGCGATTGTTATCACCACCTTTCATAGGCTTGCCGATGCGATCATCAACGGGGTGAACAAGTCGAATACCATCTTCGTCACCGATGACAATAAACGCCGCACCAATTAGCTCAGTCAACCGACGAAATCGGGCTTGAGATTCGCCTCAACACCATTCTCTATGAGTTCGACCACGACGTCGGATCCGGCCAAAAAAGACGCCACTCCCTGAGCCTTGAGGCCCATTTCCTCTTCTTGCGCGTGTTTCACGTATGCAAACCCAGCCAACGCTAACATTAATAGCTGAACCAAGCCGGTTACTGTCATGATAATCAGCATTCGATGGCGAAAACTGATACGACTCCATTTCATGATCACTCCTTTGTCACTCCAGTTTAAATTAACATCGAACAGCGCATTGCCCTATTGAGTCGTTACATAATTGTGAAGATACGATTACCCATGCCATAAAGGCCGTATAAATCGTAAACAAAAGTTCTAAACAAATATAAAACCGATTGAATAGGTGATTCTAGTCACAAATATTTCCCCCCGTTTCATTGGTTAAAAAATAGACATTCCATTATACTAATTGGGTAGTTTGCATAAGGATGCAATGTAGTCTGAGCCAAAACAAAAACGATAAGGCTTTAGGTTAGACTAGAAGGAAATACTATGAAACGGGACGTATTTGGGATTTGTTTATCTAAATCCATGCTGTCAAATAACTTAGGTACAACGTTTACTCATGTAAGGGCGTATGAAGCACTTTCCGAGGCAGACGAACTCAGGGTGATCGAAGCTTACCCACAGATGTCTGGTAAAGAGGTACTAAGAAACATGCGAACCAACAACACTCTGACTTGGCGGGCAGAGTTTAGTTGTCCAAACATGAAGTAAGCCTATGTAGTGAATATAATCTATGTAGTTAATCTAAAAAGCCACGATGTCAATCGTGGCTTTTTTTAATGCTTGGCATTGGGAAACTTACAAACAGAAGTGGCAGTTTTCTTCTGTCAGACCATGCTCTCCTCTGATATTAATCAAATGCGCTTGCCCAGCAGTTCTTCCCATCTCGTATCCGTCATCCAACAAAGTTTGGTTCATCGTGAGCCGCTTCACTGAAAAATCTTCCGGCGGCGCAATCACTCGTACTAACGCATCTTTAGGTGGGTTTCGAATGAAATCGAGCGACGCATTGTAACGTTCTGCTCGTTTTCTCATTGAGTTCGCGATTTCAGGATGTCGTTTTAACAGCCTGCCCATAAACCACTGACTACGCGATTTAGGCATCTCATAGCTTAAGGGATGTGACAAAATCACGGTAATCTCTTTGGCCCCTCGCTATACGCTTCCTTAACTGGAATTGAATCAGCGACACCACCGTCAGTGTAACAGCCTCCTGAAAAGCAAGGGGTTTGCTTGTAAGCTATCGGCAATGCCGTTGTAGCTTCAATAGCTTTAGCGAAGTTTTGAGGCGTCACTTGATAGTAGTCTGCATCACCCGTTTCGATGTTTGTCGCGGCGGCAAGAAATGGCGTGGACGAAAACATCTTCTGTTGATCGAAAGGAAATCGTCGATTCGATTCATCAAACAGCCATTGCACATCGATAAGGTTGCCCCCTTTTATAAACCTCATCGGATCAAAAAATCGTTTCTGGGTCGCAAGCTCGGTAATCACTCGATAACTTCGTTTTGGCTGCTTAGCCAAATATCCAATCAAATTGGACGCCCCAGCAGACACGCCCATCACAAAATCATGATCATCGTGGTTTTCTTCTAGAAAAGCATCTAATACACCCGCTGCGAATATGCCGCGCATTGCTCCACCTTCGACCACCAAAGCTTTCATTATCTATCTACTCATATTGACTCGTTTTCTTTGGTAACAGAATAAGTAAATGGAAAGCACGAATAAAATCGAAGTTTACAATTACTACGATAGATAAATTCTATCGATAATCATAATCCAAACAAAGCTGCAACCTCTATAATGCAATTTATATCGATGAATTTACACAAAATATTTACTATTATATCAACAATGATTTAACAAGCCCCCATCCAAGGAAGGACGTTTATGCCACTAGGCCAGACTCCAGACAAACCGACCATACTTGTCGTCGATGATATCCCTGACAATATTCATACACTGTCAGGGGTTCTCTCTTCCGACTTCAAAATCAAAGCAGCAACCAACGGGCAGAAAGCACTACAGATCGCAGCCGGTTCTCCTAAGCCTCATTTGATTCTGCTCGATATCATGATGCCGGAAATGGATGGCTACGAAGTGTGTGAAAAGCTGAAAAGTAACCCCTATACCGCTGAGATTCCGGTCATCTTTGTCACGGCAAAAGCCGAGGTCGTTGACGAAGAAAAAAGGCTTTATGATGGGCGCCGTAGACTATATTACCAAACCGATTAGCCCCCCTATCGTAAAGGCGCGCGTAAAAACCCACATTGCACTGCACAATCAAAACCTAGATTTAGCAGAGCAAGTGAAAGAGCGCACTCAACAACTTGAGCAAAGCCGCTTAGAAATCATCCAACGCCTGGGCCGCGCTGCTGAATACAAAGATAACGAGACTGGAATGCACGTTGTCAGAATGAGCCATTACTCGCGTATTCTTGCAGAGCAGTTAGATGTCAGCAAACGCTGGGTTGAACTCATCTTCCATGCATCGCCAATGCATGACATCGGCAAAATCGGGATTCCTGATCGCGTTCTTCGCAAACCCGGTAAACTCGACAATGAAGAGTGGGATGTAATGCAACAACATGTCCAAATTGGTGGCGATATCATTGGCGACAGCGACTCAGCCCTACTGAAATTGGCGCAAGAAATCGCCCTTTATCACCATGAAAAATGGGATGGCAGTGGCTATCCTCATAAAGTTGCCGGAGAAGACATTCCACTGAGTGCGAGAATCGTCGCAATCGCAGACGTATTTGATGCGCTCACCAGTGAAAGGCCCTATAAAAAAGCGTGGCCCGTTGAAAAAGCCATTGGTCTTATCGAAGAAGAAGCTGGGAAACACTTCGATCCGACTCTTGTTCCAATCTTCATCAGCAAACTGGACGAGATGTTGGAAATCCGAGACTCATTCAAAGACGAATTTTAGTATTTAAAAGGATATTTAATGAATCAAGCAAACGCGCATGCGGCTGATTCCAAGCGCATTCTCATTGGCTTTTTTATTGCTTCATTTTTACTTTTGGTTGCGGGAACCATCGCGTGGTTTTCATTAAGTGAGCGCTTTGAAACTGTCGAGCAATACTCGACGGATGCTCAAATAGCCGCAAATCTTGGTAGCTTAAAGGTCAGCGAGCAAAATTACATTCGCCTACCCAACCCCGATATGGCGCAAGACACCATAGGGCTGTTTAAAGAAGTAGAGATGCTCATTGCAAGGGGGTTGAACAAGGCCTAAGTCCAGAAGCAAGTGAACTGATCGCTACCTACTCTGCTCAGTTTAAAGAGTATGTTGAAACAGAATCCAAGCGCCAAGAGACTCGTGTTCTGATGGCAACCTTCGCCGACAACGCGAGTGACACCATTCATCATGCCCTCACTCAACAAAAGGAGCTGATTGAAAAGGGGGTTGAGCAAGTCGATAAGTTAAGTACTCATGTAAAAATGACGACGCAGCAAGCCATTGAAGCTCAAAGACTCGTCACTCAAATCGCCAACACACAGAACTATGAAAAAGGTTATGTGTTGGAAGGTGAGCATTCTCTGTTTCGTCAAGCACAGCTTGAGCTGCAACAAATTGATTCAACCATTAAATATCTCGAAGCGACTCTCACGACTCAAGAGAGCCAGGACCTCCTTAGATTAATCAAGAATGCCAAAAACCGTTACTACGTAACATTCACCCAACTTAGAAGCCTCAAGAATATCAATTCACAGTTGAAAACAAACATTATCGGCCAAGTTGATATTGCTGGTGGAGAACTGACGCGATCTGCCATTGCACTTCGTGCGCATCTGCAAGAGACGCTAAACCAACACCAACAAGGTGTGTCAAGCTTGCAAACTGAGGTCAATCACCGCTTAGATCTCAACACCGCACTCCTTCAGCTTCAAGAAATCAACAGTAACATCAAAAAGTACTATCGCGACTACTCAGCTTCTGTCGGCCCACATCAGCAAGAGACCAACGCAGATATGGTTGAAGCTCTGTTAGACGATGTGTTTACGTTGTTGGTTGAGCTTGAACCTAAGCTGCACAATGTTCGAGAAAGAGAAAAATCAGATATGCTCAAGCGAAACGCTGAATCTTATCTGACAGCTTTCCATCAGCTTAGAGAGCTTGATCTGCAAGCGACAGGCAATATAAACCAGCTCAATCGCCACTACATCGCGCTATCTGCAATGGCAGAATCTGCCTATTCTGAGCGCCGCGATATTGTCATGGGCTCACAAAACCTCACTATGTACCTTGCTATTGGCGGTGTTTTCTTCATTTTGATGCTCTTTTTGCTTGGCCTTTTAGCGAATAAATCGCAATCTGCATTGCAACGTTTTGCGGAGCAACTCGAAGTCGCCCGTGATCAAGCAGATGCGGCCAACCAAGCGAAATCCGATTTCCTTGCAAACATGAGCCATGAGATTCGTACGCCTATGAATGCCATCATTGGTATGAGTTACTTGGCGCTTAAAACGGAACTCACCAACGCTCAGCGGAACTACATTCACAAGGTTAAACTGTCTGCTGATTCCCTATTAGGCCTAATCAACGACATTCTGGATTTCTCCAAGATCGAGGCAGGTAAACTTGATATTGAAAATGTCGATTTCCACCTTCAGAACGTTCTCGACAATATCACTAATCTTATTGGGCTTAGAGCGTCAGAACGCGAGCTAGAACTTCTGATACACATCGACCGAGATGTACCGACCAACCTTGTCGGCGACCCGTTAAGGCTTGGTCAGATCCTGATTAATCTCGCCAATAATGCAGTTAAGTTTACTGAAGAAGGTGAGATTAAGATTCACGCGAAGGTAGAGAAGCGTGATGGCGACAACGTCACCCTGCGCTTTTCTGTGACCGACAGCGGGATTGGAATGACGCCAGAGCAAACGGCTAAGCTGTTTAGTAAGTTTACCCAAGCAGACTCTTCTACCACGCGAAAGTATGGCGGTACAGGCTTGGGCCTTGCTATCAGTAAGCAGCTCAGCCAAATGATGGGCGGCGACATTTCAGTAACCAGTGAATTTGGCAAAGGCTCGACGTTCACCTTTACCGTCGATATGGCGGTGAGCCATACCCTAGCGGAAGAAGTGATCGATGTTCCTGTCCCACTCAACGAACTTAATGTTCTCATTGTTGATGACAACGCGACAGCACGTCTGATTGTCGAAGATATTCTGCAATCTCTTGGCTTCCAAACCACCAGCGTAAGTCGAGTCGATAAGGCGTTAGACACCGTTGCCGACTCTCTAGAAACTGGTACTCCATTTGACCTGATTATTTCAGATTGGCAGATGCCTGGTAAAACGGGTGTCGACTTTGTAGAGACGCTCTACAGTCAATACGCTGTGAATGACTTGCCGCGTATTTTGATGCTCACCGCATTTGGTCGTGAGGAGCTGCAAGAATCGATGATCAAGCGTCAACTGCCTGAAACTATGATTCTCGACAAGCCAGTCACCTCTTCTCACCTATTCGATGCGATCGTTACGCTATTTGGTATTGAGAGTGGACGAGTCAGTCGCTCGGAGCTTGATGAACAAGCTCAGCTGGCTAACGTACAGAAACTGGCTGGCGCTCACCTGCTTCTCGTTGAAGATAACGAGATTAACCAAGAGTTAGCGATTGAGCTGCTAGAAAGTCAACAAATCAAAGTAACGGTAGCGAACAACGGCCGTGAAGCCATTGATTACTACAAAGCTAATGATTACGACGGCATTCTAATGGACTGCCAAATGCCAATCATGAATGGCTACGAAGCAACTGAAATGATTCGCGGTCAGCTTGAAGATAAGAAAATTCCAATCATCGCCATGACGGCCAATGTCATGGAACGTGACAAAGAGAAAGCCGAACAGTCAGGCATGAACGACATCATCGCTAAACCAATAGATGTAGGTTCCATGTTCGCGACGCTAGCTCAATGGATCACTCCTAAACAAAAAGCAGTATCGGTTCAACCGTTAGCGGATACTGCCGATGGTGTTCCACAAGGCGAGGTAGTCATCCCCGAACTGACGAGTATCGACACGCAAACCGGTTTGGCCAGAGCAAATAAAGATACTCGACTGTATTCACGCTTATTAAGACGCTTTGTTGAGAGCTATCAAGATCAGGCACAAGTAACCGAAGCAATATCTAAGGCAGATGAAGGCGCGAAACGTTACGTTCATAGTTTGAAAGGAGTATCGGGCAATATCGGGGCGCAAGCTCTCCACGAAACCGCGGCATCCTATGAGCAAGACTTAAGTAACTCAGAACTTAAGCAAACCTTGCTTGCAGAGCTCAAGACTGTCGTAAACGAACTCATCGCACAGCTTGATTTAGCTTCGAGTGACAACAATGCCTCTGGCTCATCAGAAAGCGATAACGCCTTCGATTCCGCGGTGTTTAACAAGTTGATCCAACTGGTCGAAGATAGTGATACAGAAGCGTTGGATTTACTCGATAGTCTACCAAGCAGCGAAACCGTTGGGCTTACGTCAGGTGAACTTGGCAAGGTGCATCGCGCATTAGAGGACTTTGATTTTGATGCCGCGATTGAGCTACTGAATTCAAAACAGCATAAATAGAACAACGTCAAAATCAAAAAGGGAGTCGATAATCGACTCCCTTTCTGTTTTCAAAATCTAGCTGATTGAACCCTTACTGGAACCAGTTTAGTTTCTCATGCAAAGACGTCACGCTACCAACAACAATAAGCGCTGGGCTTTTTGCAGACTTCGCCATCTCGGCAAGTTCACTCAATTGACCTGTCAGAACCTTTTGTTCTTTACGCGTACCATTTTCAATGATCGCACATGGCATGTCTTCATCGAAATTGTTAGCCAGTAATTGCTGCTGAATGTAGCCGCTCTGCTTAAGGCCCATGTAAAATACCAACGTATTATTAGGTTGTGCGAGCGACTCCCACAAGATCTCTTTGCCATCTTTTTGAACGTGGCCAGTAATAAACTGCACACTCTGTGCGTGATCTCGGTGAGTAAGTGGAATCCCAGCATATGACGTTGCGCCTGCAGCTGCTGTGATCCCTGGAATCACTTCAAAACTCACACCCTGCTCTGCCAACAACTCTAACTCTTCACCGCCACGGCCAAAAATAAAGGAATCCCCTCCCTTCAAACGAACGACGTGTTTTCCTTCTTTAGCTTTGTCTGCCAAAATTTGGTTGATCTGATCTTGTGGTACGTAGTGAAAGTCGAGCTGTTTGCCGACATAAATCATTTCTGCGTCTTTGTTGGCGAGATCAATGATATCTTGAGACACCAAACGATCGTATACAACCACATCTGCTTGTTGAATAACGCGATAACCTTTTACCGTTAGTAGATCTGGGTCACCCGGCCCTGCGCCAACTAACGATACAAAACCCGCCTTCTGCTTTGGCGCTTGATACTGATTTGGCGATTGATAACTGTCTGACATTCTGTGCTCCAAACGATTCAATTCCTTTGAATCTACAACTTTGTGAATTTATTGTTTTACTTGTTTTCCTTACAACTATTAAGACTATCAGTTGTTGAAGGAAAACATCAGCATTAATTTGAACTAAGTCGGAAATATTTATAACCAAATGATCTAATTGAGTAGTTCCTTTAATGACGGTTCTGAGCATCAGTCCATTGGCACTTCACTAAGAACAAAAAAAGAGCCCCAAGTACCGATCCTTGGGGCTCTATTCATTCAATCTAGTTATAAAACTTTTCGTGGCGACTATTTAGCTTCAAATGCTGGTTTAGCTTCAACCACTTCTTCTGAATCTAGCGCAGGCGCTGTTTTTGCGTGCGTTAGGTATAGAGGAATACATGTAAATACTAGACCGCCAACAATGTTACCTAGAATAGTTGGGATAAGGTTGTAGTTCAGCCAAGTTGCGATGCCAAAATCTGCACCTAGCATCATGCCCAATGGGAATAGGAACATGTTTACGACTGCGTGTTCAAATACTAGCGCGAAGAAGATAAAGATTGGGAACCACATCGCTGCAATACGGCCACTTAGGCGTTTCGCTGTCATGTTACCAATTACGCCTAGACACACCATTAGGTTACACAGAATGCCGCGAACGAAACAAGTGATCCAACCGTTCACACCTAGCTCTTCAAAGCCTGCTGAACGTGCTGTTGATGCATTGATGATGGTTTTTGCTACTGCTCCGCCATCAGTTGTGAAGTTATGCGTCATAGACAGCGTTACGATGTACGCGATAAAGATTGAACCTAGTAGGTTACCTAGGCCAACCAAACCCCAGCAACGTAGAACGCGGTTCCAAGTAATGCCCGGGCGGTTTTCAAATTTTGCTAATGGAGCAAGACCAAATACACCTGTCACTAGGTCGTAACCCATGATACTCAAGATGACAAAGCCAACTGGGAACACTAGCGCACCAACAACACCGATACCAGTTTGGGTAATTGTGGTTAGTGCTAGTACAACCGCAAGTGAAAGGATGATACCAGCCATAAAGCCGCGCAAGATTAGGTCACGCGCGTTGGTTTTTGTTTTAGCTTCACCAACGTTAATCATCGTTTGCACGAATTCAGCAGGTTTAAAGTCAGACATCATTGTCTCTCCGTAAGTTTAAAAAGATTAAAAAGTTAATAGGGAAAGGCTCCTCGCTTTAGCGACCCTACTTCGAAAAGCGGGAACCTTTAATCTATTGACTCTTCAATTTAGGCTCACCGTCATCAATGAGCCCATTTGATTTATCAATTAGCCAGCAATCTCAACTGCGCCTTTTACAACTCGCGCTTTGAACGCTTTCACGCTGAAACGCTCGTCTTCCATGCACGCACCTGTTGCAAGGTTAAAGTGCTGTTTTTTAAGCGGACTTGCTACCCAAAGCTCTCCTTTGTGCTCACCAATCAAACCGCGTGATAACACGTTTGATCGCGCAAATGGGTCCATATTGCTGATTGCAAACACTTCTTCCGCTTCTGAAGGACGGAAGACTGCCACTTGTTGGTCTTTTACCAGTGCACATACGCCAGTGCCTGGAACGATGTCTGTGATGTCACATACTTTTTCAAATGCCATGATGCCTACTCCGCTCTTATTCAGTCACTTCTACGTGAAGGATGTCGCCCTTCGCTTCTGGATGTTTCTCTGTGTACGTTGCCGGACGGTGCTGCGCACGTTCGTCGACGAACATAACATTGTCATCACGCTTATCTGAGTTGATAAAGTGAGAGAAACGCTTCAGTTGAGTTTCGTCATTGATAGTGTCTGTCCATTCACAGCGGAACTCAGCGACCAGTTTTGCAACGTCTACTTCTAACTGTTCATTGATGCCCAATTTGTTATCAACAATCACTTCACGAAGGTAATCCACACCACCTTCCATGTTCTCTAGCCATACCGACGTGCGTTGTAGTGGCGCAGCTGTACGAATGTAGAACATCATGAAACGGTCAATGTATTTGATCAGTGTCTCTTCGTCTAAATCACTGGCTAATAAGTCTGCGTGACGAGGCTTCATACCACCGTTACCACACACATACATATTCCAACCAGCGTCAGTCGCGATGATACCTAGATCTTTACCTTGAGCTTCAGCACATTCACGAGTACAGCCTGATACACCAAATTTCATCTTGTGCGGAGTACGGATGCCCTTGTAACGATTCTCGATCATCACGCCTAGGCCAACAGAGTCTTGAACACCGTAGCGACACCAAGTAGAACCCACACATGTCTTCGCCATACGTAGCGCTTTAGCGTACGCTTGGCCTGTTTCGTAACCTACCGCAACCAGTTTTTTCCAAATCGCCGGAAGGTCATCTTTCTGAGCGCCGAACAAGCCAATACGCTGTGCACCCGTCACTTTGGTATAAAGGTTGTATTCAGCCGCAACTTCAGCCAACACTTTCAATGCTTCAGGCGTTACTTCACCGCCCGCCATACGTGGGATAACAGAGTAAGTACCGTCTTTTTGCATGTTGCCAAGGAAGTTATCATTGGTGTCGTGTAGCTTGACCAGTTCCGGTTTCAGAATGTGCTCACCCCAGCAAGACGCAAGGATAGAACCCACCGCTGGCTTACACACTTCACAGCCGTAACCCTGTCCGTACTTCTCAAGAAGCTCTTCGAAAGTTTTGATCTCTTCGATACGGATTAGGTGGAATAATTCTTGGCGTGAGTACGCAAAATGCTCACAGATATCGTTCTTCACTTCGATACCCGACTTAGCGAGCTCTGCGTTTAACACAGAAGTCACCAGTGGAATACAACCACCGCAACCCGTGCCCGCACCTGTAACTGCCTTGATGTCAGCAATGGTGTGGTGACCGTCTGCAACGGCTTGTGCCACTTTGCCTTTCGTCACATCAAAACATGAACAAATTACTGCGCTTTCTGGTAATGCGTCTGCGCCTAATGTTGGCTTTTCTGCGCCAGCATGCGCTGGAAGAATCAAAGTGTCAGGATGTTCTGGCAGATCGATTTCGTTAAGCATCAATTGCAGTAGGTCACCGTAGTCCGATGTATCACCTACCATTACTGCACCAATCAGCTTCTTGTTGTCTTCAGAAACGATTAAACGCTTGTAAACTTCTTGCTCTTCGTTTTGATATACATAGCTCTTACAACCTGGAGTGCGGCCATTTGCGTCACCAATTGAGCCTACTTTCACGCCAAGCAGTTTTAGCTTCGCGCTCATGTCAGCGCCTTCAAATTGGCTCTCGTTACCAACAAGGTGGTCTACCGCAACCGTTGCCATTTTGTAGCCTGGTGCGACCAAGCCATAGAACGTTTGATTCCAAGACGCACATTCGCCAATCGCGTAGATGTTCTTGTCAGATGTTTGGCAGTGGTTGTTAATTTCGATACCACCGCGAGGCGCAATACCTAAGCCCATTTGACGAGCAAGTTTGTCTTGCGGGCGAATGCCTGCAGAGAAAACGATGAAGTCAGTTTCTAGCTCAGTGCCGTCTGCAAAGCGCATCACATTACGTGCTTCTGTACCTTCTGCTGCGATTTCAAGCGTGTTCTTGCTAGTGTGAACATTCACACCCATGCGCTCAATCTTCTGGCGAAGTTGATCGCCACCCGCTTGGTCTAGCTGCTCTGCCATCAGCTTTGGTGCAAACTCAACAACGTGCGTTGTCACACCCAACGCTTTAAGTGCGCCAGCTGCTTCAAGACCTAACAGACCACCACCGATTACCACGCCGCTTTTGCTGTTCTTCGCTGTTGCCTCGATGGCTTTCAGGTCTTCAATAGTGCGATAAACGAAACAGTCTTTGCTTTCGTTGCCCTTGATTGGCGGTACAAATGGGTATGAGCCAGTTGCAAGTATCAACTTGTCATATTGGATTTCACGACCCGTGCTTGAGTAAACAGTTTGCTTTTCGCGGTTAATGTTAATCGCGCGCTCACCAACCAAAATGTTGATGCCGTGTTTTTCGTAGAAGCCTTCTTTTACAAGCGATAGCTCGTCGGCGGTATGGTGTGAAAAGTAAGAAGATAGGTGAACGCGATCGTAAGCGACGCGCGGCTCTTCACAAAATACGGTGACGTCCATCTTCGACACATCGGTTTTTTCAACCAGATCTTCGATATAGCGGTGACCAACCATGCCATTACCAATGACAACGAGTTTCAACTTGCTCATAAGACTTCCTGATAAGGTTATTTTTTTAGTAGTCGTTTTAAAAACGCTACTGAACTGAGCGCATTGTCGATTGTGTAAGAAAATGAAAATATGACGTAAGTCAATTACACCCCCAGATTAACCCTAAAGGGGTAGCGCAATTGATGCGATATTACACAACTTGGCCTTAACATTTATCCTTACAAAAATAACGCCTTTATCGTGCCGCAAGAACCTCATCATTCCGTAAATTAATTACATTTGAAACTTTTTGGTGAATATTAGTAACGGATTTCGTTGAAGTACTGGTTTGAGAGTCTCAAAAAATAAAAAATTCAAACAGATCAGAACTTCCTATCTACAACGCTATATTTAAGGTAGAAACATTCAAAACTACCGCCACAAACGTTTGCATGTTAATTAGCTTTACAAATTATTTGTATGACAAATAGAGTTCTTAGCGGTTTTGAGTACTCGATTCTCGCTAGTTTTTTTCACAACTTGTCATAAAACCTCACCGAATGAACATAAACAGTAAATATGACCTACGATAGGTTATTAATAGAATTGTCGACAATGTCGAATATTTTCTTTTAGAATCCAACTAGATATCTAACTTTCGGCTATGCTTAGTACTAGGTATCTATCTACAACTCACCCAACAACTCATGAAGTGAAGCGGTATCAATACTATGAGAAAAGTTCAGCGTATATTTGTTTGCTTGCTAACCCTAGTTGCTCTTTCTGGCTGTATCGGCACGCCGGAAACCGTCCGTCCTGTGGACGACTTTTATCTGACTGCTTACCTAGCAAGTGGTATGAAGTGGCTCGCTTAGACCACAGCTTCGAGCAAGGCTTAAGTCATGTCACCGCCGAATATTCAAAGCTTGATGATGGCAGTGTTCAGGTTATTAACCGTGGCTGGGATAACGAAGAGCAAGCATGGCAAGAAGCTGTCGGCAACGCTAAGTTTGTTGAACAAACTGACATAGGCCACTTAAAAGTCTCGTTCTGGGGGCCGTTCTACAGCAGTTATGTGGTGTTCTACCTAGAAGAAGATTACTCAGCGGCGCTGGTTACTGGTTACAACACCGACTATTTCTGGATTTTGTCTCGTACACAGACGCTACCCGATTACAAAATGAAGAAATACCTACGGATTGCTAAACAAGCTGGTATCAATACTGACGAGCTTATTTTCCCTTATCAAGACAAATAGCATAGTTTTACCCAGATAATAATACGTTAAGAGGCTCATAAGAGCCCTCTTTCATTTGTCAGATGTACAGGCTTAGTTAAGCCTTCAAGCCCGTTGCTTGAGCCACAGCTTTAACATCGTCAGCAATCTTTTCGACAATCTGATTTAATTCATCCAACTCACTTTCTGTGAATGGATGAATCAGTACCGACTCTGCACCATTCTTACCTACAATCGTAGGCATGCTCAGCATGACGTCATTTAGTCCATACTGACCTTCCATCATCGTCGCTACTGGCAGCACCGAACGTTCGTCAATCATAATGGCCTGAATGATACGAAAAACACTGGCGGCAATACCGTGAGTGGTGTTTTGCTTGCGTTTAAAGATCTCATAACCTGCTTGCTTCACCGATTCCAATAGTTCATCAGCATCAATATGGTCTAGGTTATGTGTATCGCAGAAGTAGTCTGCAGGTTGTCCTGCTATACTAATCAAACTTTTTGGCGTGAAGCAGTTCGCGCCGTGCTCGCCAAGCACATATCCAAACACGTTTTTCGGATCGAGATTCACTCGGTTAGCTACAATGGTCATAAGACGGGCGGTATCAATCACACATCCACTGCTGATTACTCGAGAAGCCGGAAAGTCTGTATTTTTTACAATAAAGTGCGCAACCAGATCGCAAGGATTGGTCACGACAATCAATGTCGCTTTAGGTGCCACTCGCTCAACATTTTTAGCGATATCCAAGCCGATCTTGGCATTAATTTCAGCTAGGTCCATTCGTGTTTGACCTTGCTTAATTTGCGCACCCGCGGTGATGACTACAATGTCAGCACCGATTAAAGATAGATAGTCATCTGTGGGAACAATGTGCGTGTTCTTCGAGAATGTTAAGGCTGAAGTGTGGCGAAAATCGAATACTTCACCTTCCGCTCTTTCTGAGTTCTGATCAAGCAAGACAAGTTCGCTGATACTGCCAATGGTTAGCAGGTAATTACAGATACCGACGCCGACAGCACCTGCGCCAATTACACCAATTTTCATATTCAATCCCTGATTTGTCGCTATAGGGATAGTTTAAGCACAAGGCACTAAATCGACAAATTTAATATCGCCATTAAAACCAAAAACAGCAATATCAACCACAAAATTAGAATACATTGGACTAATAAACTTGTTATTGATGGTTATTTATACGACCGATATTAAATAGCCTAAAACGCCCATGGGTTCGATACATCACCAATGAAAACAATATCAATACGCACCCAACCATTTTCAATGTCGAAAGTTGCTCGCCATACCAAAGTACACTCAAGACAACTGTCCAAACAGGCTCTAGTATCATCACAAGTGCAGCATTAGCCGATGATGTGTATTTTTGTCCAAGGGTTTGCATCACGTAGCGTAAAGTTGTCGCTAAAATCACACTCATTGCAAACCAAACCCAAATCGATGAATCAATTTGCGTAGCACTTCTTCAAACAGCCAAGAGACAAGTAACGCGATGCAGCCGACGGTAAAAAGCTGAACGCAAGTTAATAGCAAGGTGGGAAGTTTCTGGGAATACAGACTATTCACGTTGAAATGAATGGCGAGCATGGTTGCACAACCCAAAAATGCTAACTGGCTCACTGACACTTGCCAGCCACCAGACAGTGACAATAGCGCCAAACCCATTACCGCAAACGGCAAAGAAATCCAAAAGGCGCGAGTTGGTCGCACTCGATACAGTGCCCAACCCACCAAAGGCACAATAAGCATAGAGAGGCTCACAATGAATGCCCCTTCACCTAGTGTTTCACTAATGGAAATCGCATAGATCCAGTTCAGTATCGCACCAGCTAGCAACACACCGACCAACGACGATGAGGCGAGATCTTTCCATTTCGCCTTTTTAAGTTGACGAGTAACAAAATGGAACTAGGCATATCGAAGCAATCAAGAAACGTGAGCCAATAAACCCGAATGGTGGAAGGCCTTGAATTGACTCTTTCGAAAACACCCAACCTAATGCAGCAAGTAGTGTGGTGATGACAAGTATGATGGTGGCTTTGCGATCAGAATTCACAGTTAGCTCTTATAATAGATTTTGTTAGTAGATTAGCGGCACGATTGTGACAGGGTTTCATCAACTAAAAGACAGGGCCGTGTAAAATCCGACAATTCCCCCTTCCGTTTAACCTTCTGGTTTGCTGACTTAGTGGTAAACTAACACTCATTGAATCAGAACGATATAACGTATTATGACACTTACTGTTATCGGTCATCGTGGCGTTGCTGCGCACTACCCAGAAAACACTCGCTCTAGCATATTGGCAGCCATTGAGCTTGGCCTAAAATGGATTGAAGTCGACATTCAACCCACGCAAGACGGAGTATTGGTCGTATTTCACGACCATACCCTCGACAGGTGTAGTGACGGTTCAGGTCGATTAGATGATCACACTTTTGAACAGTTAACGAAGTTGGACTTTGGCGGTTGGTTCAATAATAAGTTTGTCGGCGAAAAACTAATGACCTTGGAAGAACTGCTCACGCTTGTCGAACCTTATGATGTGTGCGTTAACTTGGAAGTGAAAGTCGATCGCCACGACGTGTCCAACGTTGTCGCATTACTTAAAGCCACTTTAGAATACGTAGCTGCTCCATTAGGAACATTCCCTACCGAGCGCATTCACTTTTCAAGCTTTGATCACCATGTAATGCGATTACTCCACCGTGAGTTACCGTCATTTAAGCGCTCGGTGTTGAGCGAACGCTTTTCCCCCGCTTGCTACCACTACTTTTAGAAGTCGAAGCGACAGGCTGTAACCTCAATATTGAATTTACATCAAAGAAGACTATCGCCACCCTACATCAGCATGGTTATCAAGTTTGGTGCTATACCGTCAACAACCCAAACAAGATCCGCCATCTGCAGAATCTAGACGGCGTGTTCTCAGATGCACCAGAACGGTTTCTGGAGCGGTCAGTCACTATCTGATAAGACTCTTTCTGGTAACACTCTTTTTGATAACACTGTTTTTGATAACAAACGTGCGACACAGCAGTCCAATCTGATGCTTAACCTAAGGCTCTGCATCAGGTTGGTTGCTAGGATGAGCATCAACAAAGCCATCTATAGTATTGCAGTAAAGGTCAATCTCATTCAGATTCGGAAACCGAGTCATATCAACACCAAACCTTCTTGCGTTGTAAACTTGTGGAACCAAGCAAACATCCACCAGCGACACGCTATCACCCACGCAGAATCGGCCACGACATTTTGAAATGCGCTCGTCCAAGGCGGCAAAACCTCGCTCTATCCAGTACTGCATCCACTCAACTTTTTGTTCGCCAGTTACGGCGTAACTTGATGCCAGATACTCGCCTACTCGCAGATTGTTAATAGGATGAACATCAATGGCAATGTCTTGCGCCAACGACTGAATCAGGTATTTCTTTTGTCCCCTCTCGGGCACGAGGCGTGGTGAAGAAAAGTGGTCATCTAAATAGTCCATGATAACCAGAGACTGATTAATCTCGACACTTCCCTGTTTCAGCACAGGAACCAGTTCGTTTGGATTAAGCTGATGAAAGCTATCAGAATGTTGCTCTCCGCCATCTTTTAGCATGTGCACTGGTACCAATTCATAGTCGATGCCTTTGAGTGCTAACGCAATACGCACTCGATATGTGGCCGACGAGCGCCAATATCCATAAAGTTGAATCGGGTGAGTTAATTCATCACTGCTGTCTTGGTGGGACATATTGCGTGACTTCCTGTTCAATAGAGCCGAAGATTGAGTTGCCCTGAAGATCAAGCATTTCCATTTTGATTGTGTCGCCAAATCGCATAAACGAAGTACTTGGCTTACCATCTCGTATGGTTTCGATCATTCGAACTTCTGCGATGCATGAATAACCCACGCCACCTTCCGCTACCGATGTACCAAAGTCGGTCCCTTGTTTATTCGATACGGTACCAGAGCCGATGATTGCACCCGCAGATAAAGGACGACTCTTTGCAGCATGTCGAATTAGCTCTGAAAAGTTGAAGGTCATGTCTGTTCCGGCATTTGGATGACCAAACGGCTCATGATTGAACGTTGAGCGTAATGGCAGTTTCACCTTACTGCCTTGCCAGTTGTCTTCTAACTCATCTGGCGTAACCGCTACGGGCGAGAATGCCGATGACGGTTTAGATTGGAAAAAGCCAAATCCTTTTGCCAACTCACCAGGGATAAGCCCTCTTAGAGAGACATCATTGACCAACATGAGTAACCTAATGCTTTCGCTGGCTTGCTTTAAGCTACAACCCATAGGCACATCACCCGTGACAACGGCGACTTCCCCTTCAAAGTCGATGCCCCACTCTTCACTTTCCATTGCAATCGGATCGCGTGGGCCAATGAACGAGTCAGAGCCACCTTGATACATTAAAGGATCAGTCCAAAAACTCTCTGGCATCTCAGCGCCGCGAGCCTTTCTAACCAACTCCACGTGATTGACATAAGCTGAGCCATCAGCCCATTGATAGGCTCTCGGTAACGGTGATTCACATTGGTTTTGTACAAAACTGTGTGCTTGGAGCAAGATGCCTTGATTTAGTCCAAGATAGATTTCTTCAAGCAGTGGGCTGACACGCGACCAGTTATCTAACGCGTACTGCATAGTGGGAGCGACATCATCGACGACGATACATTGCGATAAATCCTTGCTCACAACCACCAAAGCACCATCTCTAGTCCCATTTTTTAGCGTGGCTAATTTCATACTGCCTCCTTGTCATTTGCCGTTTCTATTCGCCATCTCTATTCGCCTTCGACAATCTTTGTGCGCCAACTGTACACATACTCGGAATTCTCAACGTGAGTCGCTTCCTTGCTAAATTCTAGTGGGTTTCTGGTATCGATCATGACAGCCACTTCATCGGTAAATTTCTTTTTATGTTCCAATCCAGCTTGGAATGCTTTGGGATGAGGCCCGTGAGTAAAGCCTGCGGGGTGAAACGTCACCATGCCTGCTTCAATATTGTCACGACTAAAAAAGTCGCCCGCGTGGTAGAAAAGCACTTCGTCATAATCGTCATTATTGTGATAGAACGGAACTTTCAACGCACCTGGGTCACTTTCAATCGGCCTTGGTACAAACGTGCACACGACAAAACCTGCTCCTACAAATGTCGTATGGGCCGACGGTGGCAGGTGATAGCGGTGAGACATGAGCGGACGGATATCGCGCCAGTTCAGTCTTACCACTGACAAATCCCCATGCCAACCAATGGCATCTAACGGGTTAAAAGGATAGTTAATGGTGTTCACGCTATCGTGTCGCTTCATCAACACT
The DNA here is from genome assembly GCA_003263845.1 of Vibrio aestivus. Taxonomy (GTDB): domain Bacteria; phylum Pseudomonadota; class Gammaproteobacteria; order Enterobacterales; family Vibrionaceae; genus Vibrio; species Vibrio aestivus. Next base: position 46,298 of record JYJN01000132.1, read on the forward strand.
CGGGTGTCATTTTCAGAATACTGCGCTTTGAACTCGTCATTGATTTTCGGCACATCCAGCACAGCTGGGTCGAAAACGGCGTGATTCCCGACGCTTCCCCGCTCAGGCAGTGCATACGAAGATCCACTGTTTTCAATCAGCAATATAAACATCGGCTGTTTTGGTTCAAGACGCCAATTGGTAGAGCGTGGGATCATCACATAATCCCCCTCTTCAATGACCATGTGTCCGTAATCGCAATAGAGGTCGGCGCTGCCTTGATGAATAAACAGAAGTTCATCGCCGTCGGCATTCCGCACTAAATCCGTCATGACTTCCGATAATTGCCAAACCCGAACTTTGCAATCTCTGTTGTGTAAAAGTGTCGGCACATCCCATGGCGAATGTTGATGCGCATTTTCCACCAAATTGAAATTGAATGCGCGCGGGCGGTGATTCCCTTCCCATTCGCTCCATCCAGTAGGCGCGTGTTGATGGTGAAAGTGGCTCGCCGGACCGAAGAAACCTTCGCGGCCTGCTTCTCGCTCATAAAGCGCTTCTTTCGGAAAGTCCGCATGGGCTTGTTTCGAACATGTCCCCTCTTTGTGAGGAAAACTTATCCATTTACGACTCATCTAACTCTCCTGTGTCTTTGTTCCTACATCAAGAGCACCGCGTCGAATCTGGTCTTCTTCAATAGATTCAAACAACGCTTTAAAGTTACCTTCACCAAAGCCTTCATTCCCTTTACGCTGAATGATCTCAAAAAACACAGGCCCGATAACGGTTTGAGTAAAGATTTGCAGCAAAATGCCATCTTTCATTGGCGCGCCATCAATCAATATTTGAAGTTCTTTTAGTTTCCCAACATCTTCACCGTGGCCCTTTACTCTCTGATTCACTTTTTCATAGTAGGTATCAGGAGTCGGCATGAAGTCCATGCCCCGTTCGCGAAGGGTTCTTACTGTAGTGTAGATATCGTCTGTCGTGAGTGCGATGTGCTGAATGCCTTCACCGTTGTATTCACGGATAAATTCTTCGATTTGTGATTTGTCATCGGAAGATTCATTAATTGGTATGCGAATTTTACCGCAAGGTGCGGTCATCGCACGGCTCACAAGTCCAGTAAGCTTACCTTCAATGTCAAAATAACGAATCTCTCTAAAATTGCCGATTCGTTCATAAAAGCCCGACCATACATCCATTTGGCCCTGTCTAACATTGTGTGTGAGATGATCAATCTCGTATAAGCCCACATCTTTGCTCGATAAACGCTGTGCAAAGTCATCATAAAATTTAAAATCCACATCGTAGATACTTTGACTACCGTAACGATCAACAAAGTAAAGCAAGCTTTCACCAATCCCATAGATTGCGGGAATGCTAAGCTCCATCGGGCCAATTTCTGTTTTATACTCCGTCGAACCTTCACTTAATGCATGACTAAGGGCAACACTGGCATCCTCTACTCTAAAAGCCATCCCACAGACTGACGGACCATGTTCCTTAGCGAATCGCTCAGCTTGGCTATGAGGCTGCGCATTCACGATGAAATTAATGTCACCTTGTCGATATAACCATGCCTCCTTGGAACGATGCTTGGCTATTTCTGCAAATCCAAGTGAGGAAAAGAGTGCTTTGAGATCATTGATGCCCTTTGGGTCGGCGGCGGTATATTCAACAAACTCAAATCCGTCGGTACCTAGAGGGTTCACCGAGTTAAATGCTTGCATAGGTTTCGATACGGCTGTAGACATTGCTCACTCCTGTTAAACATTTCATTGCACTCATACAAAGGTGAAGCAAGGAACGATATTTGGGAAGATGAGAGCTAAAATCCATCACCAAGCTTCATATGTAACCATTTATTTACAAACAAATAACATTTACAATCCAACACTTAAATATCTGATTTTGTAATTAAAACTCTTCCAAAAAAGAATTACAGTCGCGATAACTCTGTAAACTTACAATATCTTCCACTTTATAACCTTATCCATATCAAGGTTAAATTATCGAATTTAGTTTCATCTTTCACACCCATTTACAGGTACTTCCATTGACCTAGCTCAGATCTACAGAGAAAAATGTTGGTAAACTCGTGCTTCTGTTCCCCCAAGAGGTAAAACAATGACAACTATCAACCAAGAACGTCTGATTAACCATTTCTTTGACTTAATCAAAATTGACAGCGAGTCTGGCAACGAGAAAGCGATTTCTGAAGCGATTGCCGAACAGCTTGGTGAAATGGGCTTTACAGTAAAGAAGCTACCAGTTCCTGCAGAAGTATCTAACGGCCACAACATTTATGCTCGCCTAGAAGGCAAGATCGAAGACAGCGTTGTACTAAGCTGCCACATGGATACTGTAGCCCCTGGTAACAGCATCGAGCCTATTCTGGAAGATGGCGTCATCCGTTCTAAAGGCGACACTATTCTTGGTGGCGATGACAAATCTGGCATCGCAGCAATTATGGAAGCAGTTCGCTGCATCCAAGCAGAAAACCTAGACCACAAGACAATCGAAATTGCATTCACTGTTCATGAAGAAGGCGGCCTACAAGGTTCACTTCACTTCGATATGTCTGAAATTCAATCTGAAAAATGTGTCGTTTTAGACACAGGTGGCCCAATTGGTACCATCGTAAACGCGGCTCCAGGTCAACAGTCAATAACAGCAATCATCAAAGGCCGTCCTGCACACGCAGGCCTTGCTCCTGAAGAAGGTATCAGTGCAATTGGTGTTGCTGCAGACGCAATTTCTCAAATGAACTTACTGCGTATTGACGAAGAAACCACTGCAAACATTGGTGTGGTTGAAGGTGGTCAAGCAACAAACATCGTAATGCCAGAAATCAAGATTGTTGCAGAAGCACGCTCTTTGAACGCTGACAAGTTGGCAGCACAAGTTGATCACATGGTAAGCACTTTCCAAGCGGCTGTAGACAAGCACGGTGCTGAGCTAGAAATCAATTCAACACGCGCATACAACGCGTTTGTTATTGCAGACGACCATCCTCACATCGAATCAGTTAAGGCTTCGTTTGAAGCGATCGGCGCGGAACCTTTCACAAAAGGTACTGGCGGCGGTAGCGATGCAAACAACTTCAACGAAAAAGGCCTAACGACAGTCAACATCTCTACTGGTATGGCGAAAGTTCATACGACAGAAGAGTTCATCACTGTTGATGACATGGTTAAAGTGACAAAATTTGTTAAGCACTATCTGACACACTAAATCAGCCTTAACGCACTGATGTTTAATGAAGCCCTCTTAACTGATTTTTAGTTAAGAGGGCTTTTGCTTTATGCTGCCAACTAATGCCTTTCCTATCACTAACGAGATCTTCTCCTCATTAATTGACGATTTTATTGATAAGAACTAAGTTTAACTTGTGCCTTAAAGCATCAAGTTGCAATGCAACACCGAGCAATAAACTATGCACAATGGAGCATTATGATGGCAGATCCAATCTTATTTTATGAACCCTTCGACGAACACGGTTTTCTCTCTAACTTCTACCCGTCAAACATTCTCTTAGAAGGAAAAGTATGGCCCACGAGTGAGCACTATTACCAAGCCAAGAAATTCACCTCTCCACAGATTATCAATGCAATCTATTCAGCTCCAACACCAGAAAAAGCCTTTGAGCTAAGCCGAACTTATCAAGACGAAGTGCGAGCAAATTGGGATGAACTAAAGTGGCAAACTATGGATTTCATCGTTCGAGAGAAGTTTTCGCAAAACTCTCAGTTGGCGTTTTGGCTCGTCAATACGGGTAGTGACGAAATCAAAGAACATTCCCATAAAGACTCCTATTGGGGAGATGGTGGTGATGGCTCAGGTGAAAATCACTTAGCAGAATCCTCATGACGATTCGGGCCGAGCTATGCACGACTGCCCCATACAATCTAACCCGATTTGTTGATGTCGCTAAACTCCCCACTCAATGGGGTGAGTTTCAAATGAACGCTTTCGTTGAACTTGAACACAATAAAGAACACCTAGCGCTTGTCTACGGTGATATTAGTCAGGTGGATACGCCTCTTATTCGCCTACATTCGGAATGTTTGACTGGTGATGCCCTATTTAGTGACCGCTGTGACTGCGGCTATCAACTGGCACGAGCGCTGCAAAACATCGTCAATGAAGGCGCAGGTATTCTGCTCTATCTAAGACAAGAGGGTCGAGGGATTGGTTTGCTAAACAAAGTACGTGCCTACCATCTTCAAGACGACGGTGCAGATACCGTTCAAGCTAACGAGCGCCTCGGTTTTCCTGCTGATATGCGTCGATACGAGTTTTGCCAAGGGATGCTAGGGTATTTAGGTGTCAAACAAGTTCGCTTAATGACTAATAATCCAAGAAAAGTGAAAGCTCTTGAAACAGCAGGCATTAACGTTATCGACAGAGTATCCCTGCAAGAAGGTAAGAACCCTCACAACGAGAATTACCTCAAGACAAAAGCGTCAAAATTAGGCCATATGCTGGATCCTGCTTTCATCAAATAGACCTTCCCTCCCCATTCTATTGAAAAGTAAAAAGCCCTCTTAGCCATTTTTCTTGGCAACGTAAGAGGGCTTACTTTTGCGTTTTTTTATCGACTAACTTCAGCCAAATACTAATACTGCTCTACAATTTGAGCGAGTTTTCCATTGGTCTTAATCTCCGCTAAGCGGTTATTAATATAGTCCTGAATCGCTGGCGACATGTCTGGTTGAAGCGCGAGATGAATAGGGTATTCTGCGATAACGTTACTAAAAGACTGAATTTCATACTGTTCTCTATCAAGACCAAGCTTATCCATATTGTAATGAATTCGAGATGCCATCTCTACAAAAGCGGCCTCTCCAGCCATTCTAGATGCCACTCGAAATGCAGCTTGGTAATCTTTGACTCGGATCTCTTCAATATCGCCCCTGGCAATATAGGGCTCTAATTCGGGGTAGTCAAAGCCATGCAGCAATATCACGCCCTTCCCCTTTAACGAGTCGATACCGGTGTACTCAAACTCGCCACTTGCACCTGTAACTAATACGTGTTCCACCATATAAATAGGTTCTGTTGATAGGTTATCTGCCTGTACGCCTCCCCAATTAGGGCTGCCATAGGTAACCCAGTTGTTTTCACCACCAGCTTCAAGTTGAGAGATCATTCGGTTAAAAGGAAACGTGTGATACACAAGCTCATAATCACTGCCGGTGAATATCTCTTTCACGATATCAGTGACAATACCTGAATGGTTTGCACCGCTCTCCTCTATCTGAAAAGGTTGCGCTTGCTGTCCTATCACATAGTAATTGATCTCTTCCGACCAACTGCTTGCAGAAAACGACGCTGCCATCAGCGATGAAAATACCAAAATTCCTTTTTTCATAGCGGCTCCATGTTTACTAAATGCTTAAAACGACTATCTTTAAAGGTAGCACCTACATGGAAAACCGCTTGCATATGACGATAAAAAATTACAGCAGTCGTAAATTAGGTATCGATAAACAGCTTGTGCTTATAACGGCTGTCATCAGTTTGGTGTTTGCGTTGATCAGCTCAAGCTTGGGTTTCTACCTCGAATACAAAAATAAGCAAGAAGAGCTCAATGTAGAAATAGCCCAACTAGAAACCAGCTTTAAATCGAGTATGACGGAAGCCTTATGGGTTGAAGATAGAAATCAGCTCAACATTATTGCCGACAGCATGCTTCAATCCCCGCAAGTCAGCTATTTAAGACTAGCCGACAACAATGAAACAATCATAGAAAAGGGGGTATTTGTCCCTGTTAACAACCTCGAACATACATGGAGTTTAAAACACTCTCTAGGGTCCAAAACCTTTAGCTTAGCTCAACTCACCATCCAAACTGATCTCTCTCAAGTATTTAGTAACTTATGGGAAGCATTCTTAGTCGAGTTCGGGGTTAAGATGGTCGAAATTTTCTTCATTGTCGCGACCTTACTCTACATCACCCTAAAGCTCATCATCCGACCAATTACTCGAATTTCCAACTCCATGGATGATTTCCATGGTCACTCGGTACCTAGTAAGGTAGAACCACAACCGAGGTTTTTCCACGACGAAATATCTCAACTCAATGGCCGCTATAATCGTGCGATCGACAAGCTGACAGCGAACTATGATGAGCTCGTGTCAGCAAAAGAAAAAGCTGAAATCGCGACGAAAAAGAAAAGTGAATTTCTGGCTAACATGAGCCATGAGATTCGCACACCAATGAATGGTATCATCGGTATCGCTGCGCTACTTGAAGACTTGGATACTACGCCGCAACAGAAAGAGTATATCGACGTCCTGACAACCTCTTCTCATAATTTGCTCGACATTATCAACGATATTCTCGATTTCTCCAAAATTGAAGCTGGCCGCTTTGATCTCGAGTCTGCCCCATTTGATCTTCGCCAATTAATCCAAAGCCAATCCAACGCTTTCAACTTGCGTGCTAAAGATAAAAACCTGATCTTTGAGTGCAATATGGACCCGGATATTACCACTGCATTCTCAGGCGACTCTGTTAGACTAAAACAGGTCCTCAATAATCTGTTGGGTAACGCAATTAAGTTTACGATAACGGGCTCAATCAAACTTGATGTGACATTAATTGAAGAAAATGAACAACAGAGCACCGTCACGTTCTCGGTCAAAGACACCGGCATCGGTATCCCTAATGACAAACTAGAGGCTATTTTTGACAAGTTTTCTCAAGCTGACGGCAGCACAACAAGACAGTTCGGTGGTACAGGTTTAGGCTTAGCGATTTCAAAACAGATCGTTAGTTTAATGGGTGGTAACCTACAAGTTGTGAGTCGCGAGCGATTGGGCAGTAACTTCTACTTCACTCTAAACCTTAAACATGCAGAAGCACCCGCCGTTCCTCAACCCGTTGAAGAGCCCGTTAACCTCATTCAGTTTGAAAAGCCTAGTTCCGATGTTTCGGTAAATTCAGAAGACAAACTTTCAGCCGAAGAGACGCTTTATCATGTGTTATTAGTCGAAGACACCCTAGTGAACCAGAAGGTTGTTCGAATTATGCTTACCAAGTTAGGTCTCCAAGTAGATATTGCCAGTCATGGCTTAGAAGCTGTGGAGCTGTGCAGCAAGTTCGAATACGATCTTATTTTAATGGATTGCCATATGCCAAAAATGGACGGCTATGAAGCAACCCGCTCAATACGTTCTTTGTACACTTGGGCCAAACAAAACGCCAATCATCGCACTAACTGCTAACGTAGTGAGTGAAGACAAACAGCGCTGTTTTGATGTAGGCATGACGGATTTCCTTTCAAAACCTGTTACACCAAATCAGCTACATCAAACTCTCAGTCAATACCTGCCGAACTTAATTAAATCAAGCACGGCGGAAGAACAAGAGCCATTTTTAAAAAACAAAGACTCTAATGCCTAGTTGGCGCTAGGGTCTAACTGTGTTCTGTGCTCAGGTGAGGCTTCTCAACCCTGCATTTAATTTAAAAGAGCCTACACTGGTTTGAATTTCTGTTCGAACTCTTCAGAAAAGAGCGGTTTGGAGAAATAATATCCCTGATACATATCGCAGCCTTCACCTTTCAACAGGGCAAGTTGACTACTGGTTTCGACCCCTTCTGCGACCACGACCTTACCCATGTTGTGACCCATCTGGATGATGGTACGAATCAGCATATGGTCATTGTGGTTGGTGACACAATCATCGACGAAAGACTTGTCGATCTTCAACACATCTATCGGTAATTTCTTCAGGTAATTAAGCGAGGAGTAGGCAACACCAAAGTCGTCAATGGAAATGGTTAAACCGAGCTTTCTTAATTTTTCACATGTTAGAGCAACACTTTCAGGGTCTGTCATTAAGGTGGTTTCCGTCACCTCTAGCTCCAATCGCTCTGCTGGAATACCATGTTTTTCAATGCTCTCTTTCACCACTTTGAAGATGTCGTCATGCATAAATTGAACGGTAGAGACATTAACTGAAATGCTCAGATCCCATCCTTTATCCCGCCAATCTTTAATCTGGGAACAAGCTTCATCCACAACCCAACGACCGATTGGGATAATCTGAGTCGTCCTCTCTGCAATTGTGATAAATTCTGCGGGAGAGATAAAGCCCAGTTCAGGGTGTATCCAACGAATTAATCCTTCCGCTCCTAGAAGCTCGCCTGTCTTAATGTCCACTTTAGGTTGATACGCCAAATCAAACTGCGATTGTTCAATCGCAAGCTTTAGTTCGTGTTGGATCTGGTGAGAACGAATTGTTTCTTCAAGCAACTCATCGTCATACCATTGGATGGAATCATTACTCTTGCTCTTGGCCTTGTTGGTCGCCAAGTCACAATTCTTACACCACAACTCCACATCGCCCATCGCGTCATCCAACAAAGCAATACCCGTGCTAAATTGCAAACTGTATGACGACTCTTCTAAATGAAACAGAGGCTGATAGGCATGCTTTAATTTGTATTCCAGTTCACTGATTCGATCACCAAGATCGTCCCCTGCTTGAACAATGATGGCAAACTCATTACCACCAATTCGATAAAATGAATCTTCGTTCGAAAGCATACCCAACACTCGATTTGAAAAGGCTCGAAGAAGTGAATCGCCATATTGGTGGCCCAAACTGTCGTTCACATATTTAAACCGAGTTAAGTCCATCTGAAGTAAAGCAAACTTATCCACTTTGTTCTTTTTCACTTCTTCTAAATGATTAAAGAATGCACGTCGATTAGGTATTTCGGTAATGACATCTGTATTGCTGAGATCCTGATACATTCGCATTTGATTTCGGGACTGGATTTGATAATAAACCATGACAGAAGCAAACACCGATATCGCTAAGACTTCAATCGCGTCTTCGACGAACTCGTCAAAGTCCTCGGCGGGTAGATTGTGAAGGTAACTCAAAACCAGAATAACTGCGGTAGAAATAGGCCATAAAGAGCCAGGGAAAAGAATAATATAGAGCAGCGGGATTAGGATAAAGCTCTCTTCAATAGCATCCAGTTCCAACGGCTCAATCACACCACCAAAAATGATGAGAGCCATTGCTGCAACAGAAGTAAACCGCTTCAGTTTGTGAGAAGTGGTGAATAATGCAAACAACATCAAAACTGGATAGATAAAGTAAATAAATGCCGCTTGCTGGTGTTCTGATATTAGCGTGTCCGAAACTATGAACACGCCAAACACATACATGATGTAGGTGAGAGACTTGATATTGAGAGTTTTAGCTACCTTGCCAACCGTTATTTGCACTAAGCGACCTCTCTTTTTCTGAATAGATACAACATTTTCGAATAGATGCTAAGTCAATAAGTATAGACATTACTACATTTCGTACGGTTACTACTAAGAACTTGCTCACTAATCCTAGAGTGAGCCCACAAAAAAAGCCTCTGTTGTAGAGGCTTTTATTAAAAGTGAGATTATTTTTGCTGTTTATAAATCAGTGCTAGGAGGCTAACACTCAGAGAGTAAAGCTTAAAGACCAATGCTTAGAGGCCAATTCCGTCAGCAAGCTCTTGGATCTGGCGCAAATCCAGTTTGTGAACCTGAATCATCTGGTCTATTTCACTGATGCGCGAGTTTGCCGCATCTTGGCGGTCACAGGAGTCAGACTTCACATCCCAAGATGTACCCGCTAAATAGAGGTCACAAGCTTCTTTCAATGGTGCAAGTGTCGGATAAAGCTTTTCGCGCTCTTCTTCTAACTGCGCAAGCTCTTGCTTAACCAGCAATTCACGTTGGAAAAGCTCTCGTGATCGTTCAAACATCAGCGCTTGCATGTCCGCTTGACGAACCAGTTGATTGTTTTGCGAATCGGCCTCTTCGAGTTTCTCTTTGCGCTCGGCTAGTTGCGCTTCAAGTGACATATTCACTTTCTCAAGCTCAGAAACCTGCTCTTCAAGGGCATCTAACTGCTGCCTCTGCTCTTGTTTGTGCGCTTCAATGGCAGCTGCGAGCTTTGCTTCGACCTGATCTTCAACCGTCGCCACTTTTATCTCAACCTGCTCCACAAGCACAGTCTTATCTTGTTGAATGGTTGCGTATTTCTCTTCAAGTTGATGGTAGGTTTTTTCCCATTTACTGGCGGTCACTGACGAACCAACTAAGGCACCTAATGCGAGACCCAACGCAGCAGCGAGGGTGATATAAATGACAGCTTTTGAGTCACGCTGCTCTATCACTACTACATCGTCATCTTGTTCATCTGCATTGGTTTTGTTATTCACCTAAATTGCTCCCAATAAAAATCATCTAACGAATCAGTTCCGTTACCATTAACGTTGCCGCGTAAATCAAAAAGCCACCGATCCCTGCAACAACGACCACTTTCTGCACTTTTTCATTCGCTCGATAACGAATCAACAAAAATGCGAGCACAACTAAAAAAGCTATCGCAATCAATCGTGTCATAGTCTACTCCATGTTCTAACAACGTATTTTCCACTTTGAACTTTCTGTTCAAAGTAAACGTTGAACCATGCAAATTTAACGCCTTGATTTCTATACCCAAGTCGTTTGGTTCAGTGCTCTTTATATCTTATACCACTTCTCCCCTCTATTTAGGTCAGAAATCCGTAGATTTTGTGTCTAGTTGTTCATTGTTTGTGCAAACTCAATTCTTGCTAGTGACATCACATTTTCTTTCCGATATTATCGCCGCTCAGATCGTCCATTATGGATGATTGTTCCGATGAAGACTGCAGGAGAGAGGTAATCTAACTGATATTTTCTAATCAGTTACTATTACCCGCCGAAGATTTAATTATTTCAGGCAAAAGGACTGTTGTTGGAGGAACCTCTGGAGAGAACCGTACTACTTCGTTGTAGAAAACGGTCGCCGAAGGAGCAAGCTTTGCCAATGCAAAGTGAAACTCTCAGGCAAAAGGACAGAGGAGAGAAAAGCAACCACATTGAAAGCAGTCTTTGCCGTCTGCTTATATGGGGATGATCCACGATCACCCTACCTTTCTCTCTTCTCCTTATGTTGTTTTTTAAGGAGAATTCATGAACGATATTCAAACACTACTTCAAACTGCCAATAGCTTCGTTTGGGGGCCACCACTTCTTATTTTGCTTGTTGGTACAGGCATCTACTTTACATTTAAGCTTGGCCTTCTACAGTTCCGACACTTACCAACTGCGCTTCGTTTAGTGTTCAGCCGCAGTGGTTCTTCAAATGCTAAAGGTGACGTTTCAAGCTTTGCTGCTCTGTGTACGGCACTGTCTGCAACGATTGGTACAGGTAACATCGTGGGTGTTGCCACTGCGATTAAACTTGGCGGCCCTGGTGCGCTCTTTTGGATGTGGCTAGCGGCTCTATTTGGCATGGCGACTAAATATGCGGAATGTTTACTCGCAGTTAAATATCGCCAAGTCGATGATAAGGCCAGATGGTCGGCGGACCAATGTATTACTTGCAATACGGTATGGGTTCGAAAGCATTGGCCATTGTCTTTGCTATCTTCGCACTGGGTGTTGCCTGCTTTGGTATTGGTACTTTCCCTCAAGTAAACGCCATTTTAGACGCGAGCGAAATTTCATTTGGTGTATCGCGTGAAATTGCCGCTGTTGTACTTACTTTACTCGTTGCTTTTGTCACTTTGGGTGGTATCCAGTCTATAGCGAAAGTGGCTGGAAAAGTTGTGCCTTTCATGGCTATTTTATACATCACCGCTTGTTTGAGCGTGATTATCATGAACGGCGATCAACTATTGGCTGCTATTGAACTGGTTCTTGTCTCTGCGTTTACACCAACGGCAGCTACAGGCGGTTTCTTAGGTGCCAGCATTATGCTAGCGATCCAATCGGGTATTGCTCGTGGTGTGTTCTCCAACGAAGCTGGTTTAGGCAGTGCGCCAATCGCCGCTGCTGCGGCCAAAACAGACTCGTGTGTTAAACAAGGCCTGATTTCGATGACAGGCACCTTCTTTGATACCATTATCATCTGTACCATGACAGGTCTTGCACTCATCCTTACGGGTGTTTGGCAAAGCGACTACGCAGGCGCTGCAATGACTACTCAAGCTTTCGCGATTGGTTTAAGTTCAGACACAATTGGCCCACTTTTGGTCTCCGTTGGCCTGATCTTCTTCGCGTTCACCACGATTTTGGGTTGGAACTATTATGGCGAACGTTGTGTTGTTTTCTTACTCGGAACTAAAGCGGTCTTGCCATACAAAGTTATCTTCATTGGCTTGGTGGCTTCAGGCGCATTCTTGCACTTAGACATGATCTGGGTAATCGCTGACATTGTTAACGGACTCATGGCAATTCCAAACTTAATTGGCTTGATTGCATTACGGCACGTTGTCGTTGAAGAAACAAAGCTGTATTTCTCTTCTTTAAGAAAACAGCAAGAAACAGTCACAGCTTAACCAAACTTTAAGGCGCTTTCATGGCGCCTTTTTCTTATTTTTATCATCATCAATCCCAACACCGCAATTTGAACTATTCTTGGTAATAACGAGTTACTCAGGAGTAGGCATGTTTCCAAATCATAAAGAGGCTCTTTCTTTTAGGATCCTAACCATAATTCTCGCCTTTATTCTGGTTTGCTGGCCTTCCGCAACGAATATTATCTTTGACGTAAGCTCTGTTACTAGTGCCGTTTTCACGATCTGGTTGGGCTTATTGTTTGTGCTTGGCTATTTCGCTAAGGGAAAATAAGTGATTAGCTTACTTAGTTTAATTGCGATTATACTTTTTTATGTACTTACACTTTACTGCATTGCGTATTGGGCGGAGTCTGGAAGTCTAAAGGCAAAACAACTCGCCCAATCTCCCGTTGTTTATATACTCTCACTCGCTGTATTTTGTACTAGCTGGACTTTTTACGGCAGTGTTGGGCTCGCCTCGCGTTCGGGAATCCTTGTTTATACAATCTATTTAGGCCCAACACTCTTAATGATTGTATTATGGCCAATGATGAAGCGAATTTTGCTTATAAAGCAAATTTACCATATCAATAGTATCGCAGACTTTCTGTCTGCACGCTTTAATCGGAGCCTCCAGGTTGCGGGGTTAGTTTCATTAATATCTATGGTGGGGATCGTCCCTACCTAGCCCTTCAGCTTAAGGCGATTAATAGCTCATTACTAACCATATTAGATGTCGACGGTGGTGTAAATTTTGTTTCTTGGGGTGTATGGCTTGGTGTCGCCATTTTTACGATAGTCTTTGGTATACGCCATATAGACCCTACAGAACGTCACCCTGGTATGATGTTAGCACTCGCGGCTGAAAGTCTCGTTAAACTCATTGCTATGCTCGCCGTTGGACTATTTGTCAGCTTTGTTCTGTTCGACTCACCGAGTGATATATTTAGCCAACTAGAGGAGCAATTGCCACATGCCGCGGATAATATGGCGCAAGTTCCCAGCTTAATGACATGGGCGTCTTTTTTGATACTCGCGGGGTTTGCCTTTTTCCTGCTTCCAAGGCAATTCCACGTTATGGTTATTGAAAACGCCAAGCCTGAACACATTCGCAAAGCCCAGTTTTTTTTGCCACTCTATCTAATATTAATCACTGCATTCGTAATGCCAATAGCCAGTGCAGGCCAGCTTATTATTGGCCCAAACTCTCCCGATACCTATATGCTCAGCCTACCTATGAGTCAAGGCCACGTCAGTTTGTCTATATTGGTGTTTATTGGTGGCTTTTCCGCTTCTATGGCTATGTTGATGGTGTCAGGGATGGCGCTCTCAACTATGTTTAGTAATCATATCGCTCTACCCTTATTGAGGCGATACTCCCCTAGTCACAACTATGGTCGGTATTTACTTCAGATTCGTTGGCTAGCAGTGTTTGGTGTGTTAGCTGCCGGTCAATTGTTTTATCTCTACCTTGGAGAGACATACCTTCTAGTTAATATGGGCATGATTTCCTTTTGTGCGGTGTTGCAGTTTGCTCCAAGTGTTATTGCTGGCCTCTATTGGAAAAACGTTAATTCAATGGGTGCCACTGCTGGATTATTGGCTGGCTTCAGTGTCTGGGGGTATTGTTTATTTATCCCTGCGCTCATGAACAGCGGTTGGTTGGACAGATCTGTTTTAGACAGTGGCCCTTGGGGTATTGAATGGTTAAACCCACACCACCTATTTGGCTCTACAATGGATAAAGTCAGCCACGGCGCTTTTTTGGTCACTCATTGCTAATGTCTCTGGGCTAATCTTGGGGAGCCTGCTTTCTCATGAGTCTGAAAGCGAACGCCGCTACAACGCTGAGTTTATCGACAATATGATGCAAAACCACAACGACGATCTAACGAGCGACATTAACCTACCCCAAACCATCCACTTAAAACCTAAGACACAAATTTTAGCTGAACTGTTCTGCCACTATTTTTCCAAACAGGAAGTAGAAGCAAAAATAACTACGGTCCTCCAAGATGCAGGTCTATGCTCGCAAGAGTTAGTCAACCCACAAGAGCTAGCTAACCTAGAAAAATCAGCTGAACGTCTACTCAGTGGGGCAACAGGAGCAGCAATGGCCCATATACTAATTCGAGACTCTCTCCTATTCACTCCAGATGAAATGCACGAATTGGAGCAAAGCTACAGCCGGCTGCTATCTCAACTTAAAATAAGTCCAAATCAACTCAGACAACAACTTGACTATGCCAAAGAAAAGGAGGATCTAGCCACTCAATACAGTAAAGAGCTTGAATCGACCGTTGAGCAACGTACCGATGAACTGAAATCCGCACTGGAAAAATTACAGTCGGCACAGAGCCAACTAATAGAAACAGAAAAACAGGCATCACTGGGTAAATTGGTCGCAGGTATTGCTCATGAGATTAATACACCGATTGGTATATGTTTAACCGCGACAACCCACCTAGAACAAGAAACAAAACTGATCAATACCCTATACCAAGAAGGTAAACTTTCTGAACGTGAGCTAGAAGAATTTTTCCAACTTTGTAATGAGTCTACGGACATCATGCTAAAAAATAACGAACGAGCTTCTCATTTAATCAGGAGCTTCAAACAAATTGCGGTAGACCAATCTTCAGACGAGCTCCGCTACGTCAACATCAGAAAATACCTTAATGAAAACCTACTTTCGTTGCGTCCAGAGCTTAAAAAGCATGACCATATTATCACGATTAACTGCGATGAGGATTTAGCTTGCAAGCTGTATGCAGGAACACTTTCTCAAGTTATCACGAATCTCGTTATGAACAGCATCATCCACGGTTATGATGAGGACCAACAAGGTAACATTTTGATTCAGGCGGAAATGAACAATGAGCGCCATTTTTGCTTAACCTATAAAGATGACGGAAAAGGACTTTCACAACAAGCGGCTAAGCTTTTATTTGACCCCTTTTACACCACAAGACGCAGCAGTGGTGGCAGTGGCCTTGGTGCGCATTTAATACACAATCTAGTCACTCAAAAATTAGGTGGGAGCGTCACGATTGAAACCTCACCGGGGCAGGGGCTTGGATATTTTATTCGTTTTCCAATAGTAAATTAGGGTTTCCTAAACTTGTTAAAACGTCGTTTATTACCTATAAAATTATTAGTAGTTAAAATTATATCCATACACCACAATTGAGATTATTGGGAGTAACTATGCCATTGCAGCTTTTAAGAGAGCTAGATGAGCCGACTCTACCACCATGGAAAGTGCTGATTGTCGATGATGAGCCAGACGTACATCAAGTTACTAAGCTTGCCCTTAGGCGATTCGAGCTTGATGACAGACGTCTCGAGTTTATTGATGCCTACTCAGGAGCAGAAGCAAAAGAAAAACTCTCTACCATCGACGATATTGCCGTTGTTCTACTTGATGTTGTCATGGAGACAGATGACGCAGGTCTTGTTGTCGCAAAATGGACTCGAGAAGAACTTGGTAATCGCTTAACTCGTATAATTTTAAGAACGGGGCAACCAGGACAGGCCCCCGAGCAAGATGTCATTATTAATTACGACATCAATGACTACAAAGAAAAAACCGAACTAAGCAGTGCTAAGCTCTTTACCACTCTCTACAGCTCAATACGCTCATATCGTGACATCATCAAAATTGAACAAGTTCGGGAACGCGAAACCAACTATCGACAAGGGTTAGAGCGGGTTATTCAATCCACATCCGTTATCTTTCAAAAAAATACTCTTCAAGCGTTCTCTGATGGAATATTACAACAAGTTCTCTCTTTACTTGGAATGAATGAGCAAAGCATGCTAGTGAGCATAAGAGGGCTCGCGACTATCTGCGAACCTCACAGCGACTATCAGGTCCTTGCTCAGATTGGTCAAAATGACTCACGTGACGAAATAGACTCAGATGCTCAAGCATCGTTGCAAAAAGCCATTGATGCTAAAAAGAGTATTATTGAGGGCGATGAGTTTGTAGGTTACTTTGCTACAAGTTCAGGTGCCGTGAGCTTATTGTATTTAAAAGGAGCGCGGAAAATCACCGAACTTGAATCTCAACTGCTGACCATATTTTCTCATAGCGTGAGCTTAGCATTCGAAAACCTCTATTTAAGCCAAGAGATCATTGATACACAAGGTGAACTCATCTACCGACTAGGCGATGTTGTAGAATCACGTTCTGAAGAAGCTGGGTTTCACGTTAGAAGGCTATCCGAACTCAGTTACCAACTTTGCAAGCTCATGGGGTATTCAGAAGACAAGGCCACCCTATTACGCTTAGCTGCTCCAATGCACGACATCGGTAAAATCGCTATTCCAGATAGCGTACTTCTTAAGCCAGGTAAACTGGATGCAGAAGAATGGGAGGTGATGAAGACTCACTCCGAAATTGGTCATAATATTCTTGCTGGTTCTAAGCGTAACATCTTACAAACGGCTGCAACCATTGCTCATGAACATCATGAACGTGTAGATGGTAACGGTTACCCACAAGGCCTCAAGGGTGACGAGATCAGCATTGAAGCTCGCATCATTGCCGTCGCCGATGTTTTCGACGCTCTAACTCATGAGCGTTGCTACAAACCTGCTTGGCCTATTGAAGACGTTATTGAGGTGCTCAAAAGCTCCAAAGGTAGTCATTTAGATGAGCGAGTTGTTGATACACTGCTTGATAACCTTGATGTTGCGATCGGAATAAACGAAAGCTATCAGGTTAGCTCTAATCACTGAGTCCTACTATAAAAGTCGATTTTTCTTGAGCTTACTGTTCCGAAAGTAAGCTCTTTTTCAATGTTAGTGACATATCAACTTAATCTCTCTGCCATTTGAACGCTTTATCATGAAGAAAACATGAGGTTTTTTATGACAAAGCACATCATAAGAGAACTAGAACATATCGAACATCTGGCAAAACGTTACGCAGATATCGAACTGACTACACTTGCAGATATCGAACACAAAGCCCAGTCACTTCCTCTGTATGCACTACACGTTGGTACTCAAGACCCAAATGCCCCTACCCTCTTTTTGACAGGCAGTATTCATGGTGTCGAGCGTATCGGCAGCCAAATTATATTGGCTTTCTTAGAGAACCTATTGAAGAGAACCGCTTGGGATGTTTATCTTAACGATAGGTTAAGCCGTATGAACATCATCAGTATCCCTGTCGTTAATCCTTGGGGTGTGCATTTAAAAACGCGCTCAAATGGCAATGGCGTAGACCTGATGAGGAACTCCCCTATCCAAGCAAATAATCCAAAATATCAGCTTTATGCCGGCCATGCCTTTAGCAATAAACTTCCGTGGTTTAGAGGTAATCCTAATCAAATGGAAGACGAGTTAATTGCGGTGTCCGACTTCATATTAAAGCGTTCAAAGAACGCACGTAGCTCGATCATCTTGGATTTGCACAGTGGATTTGGTACGCGAGATCGGCTTTGGTTTCCATTTGCTCACTCATCACAACCGCCAGACAACCTTCACGAATACTACTTACTCTACCGTTTATTCAGAAAGAGCTACCCCCAATACGAGCTGTATCAGTTTGAGCCACAATGGCACCAATACACGACCCATGGCGATTTTTGGGATTGGATGTACCAGCAGCACTTCGTACAATCTTCCTCGCATTTTCTCCCCATTACGCTTGAGCTAGGATCGTGGCTTTGGGTTAAGAAAAACCCATGGCAGCTGATGCGTTTTAGCGAGCTTTTTCACCCAACTAAACCCCATCGAGTCAAAAGAGTGCAGCGACGTCACAGTCCACTGCTTAACTATCTGATTCAAGTGCTTGATAATGATTTATTTCCTAAGATAGATAACGAAAAAGAACTCACAGAGAAGGCGCTAAAGCTATGGTACCCATAGTCCTCATTCGTGGATTGTTAAGAGAGAGCGGTCACTGGAAACCCTTGGTCGAAGCGCTCCAAACAAGAATGCCAAACCAAGTCATTCTCACGCCAAATGTGGCGGGGAATGGCTCTCTCCACTTTTGTCAAAGCCCAACTCAAATTGAACAAATGCTACCTGCACTCCTAGAACAATTGCCCGACGAATATGAAACGTTTCATGTGGTAGCGATCTCTATGGCTCAATGCTCGCCAGTGTGTGGGCGAAGCAACACCCGCAACAAGTGGCAACACTTACGATGATTAACCCAAGCTTTTCGCGCTTTAGCCCTTTTTTGGCAACGTATTAACATCAAAGCACTTATGGTAATTCTCGCTTCAAAACTGAAAGGCCGACGAGATTTTGAAACTGCTATTTTGTATTACACTTGTCAAAAGGCGCTAAAATCTCCTGATACTTTAGATCATCACGTACAGCTTGCCACCAAACACCCAGTCAGTTTTGGAAATGCTATGAGGCAATTGTTGGCAGCGGCACGATTCAAGGGCTTTGCACAGGCACCGAATACGCAAGTGCAGATCATTGTGAGCAGCGACGATCAGTTAGTCAGCAGTGAATGCGGAAGAGCTATCGCCAATGCTTGGAAGGTCGATCTAGTCGAGTTCAACAGTCAATCCCATGATTTGCCTCTGTCCAAACCCTTTGATTTAGCGAACCATCTCTCACACTGGACTGAAGACAATCGTCAATATTGAGGTAACTTCTAAGTAACTGAATTAGTTTGACACTGGTTTTTCCAGCAGCAATTTTACACCCAAAACCACTAACACTACTCCCGTCATGCCTTCCATCCAACGGGTAAATTTGGCGTTAGACAGTATTCGTTTTGCAGAACTTACCACACTTGCAAGTCCACACTGCCAAATCATAGCAATCACAAAGTGGATAGCCGCCATGAGCATAGACTGAACAAATGGTGAACTTTCTGGATTAATAAACTGAGGCAAGAACGCCAAATAGAATACGGCGGTTTTTGGGTTAAGCACATTAGACAGGAAACCTTCACGTAAAGAACGTTTCACCGACACTTGCGGAACAAGGCCTAAATGCTCTTCGACATTCATACCTGATTGCGTTTTCCAACTTGCTTTGATCGAGCTGTAACCCAACCACAACAAGTAGGCTGCACCTACCATCTTTACGCCTTGGAACAAGCTTGCAGATTGAGCGAGAAGCGCGGAGATACCGATGGCCGAGAAAGTTGCATGAACAAACAAGCCACTGCAAATACCCAAGCTGGTGATGGCACCATCTTTCACACCAGAACGCGTTGTATTGCGTATAACGACGGCTGTATCCAATCCTGGGGTTAGCGTTAGAACGGTTATCGCGATTAAAAAGGCTTCAAAGTTATCAATCACAACGACTCTCCTTGTCTCTGCATGAAATAACACAATACCGCTAACTAGTGTAAAACGCCAACTCAAAACATCCCCATAGAATAATCTTCCTAATATCATTCATGATTTAGCTCAACACGTTTACCAAAGTCAGCTTGTTTATAAAAAGCGACTTGTTAGAATGAAGTTACCTTAATTTGTCATGGATGGCTTGCAATGAGCGCCTTCGAAAAACTAATCCAACACTCTAAGAAAATCGCCCACTATCATCACCTTTCTGCAATCTGCGGGTGGGATGCCGCTTCAATGATGCCTTCAGGCGGCAGCCAAGCACGTTCAGAAGCCATGGCTGAATTGTCTGTCCATATTCATAACTTAATGACTCAGCCACAATTGGCTGAATGGTTTGATAAAGCCAATAACGAATCTTTATCTGGTGAACAGTCAGCAACACTTCGCGAGTTAAAACGCCAGTGGCAACAAGCCAACGTACTGCCAGAAAAACTTGTCCAAGCTAAGTCACTAGCTGGCTCTAAATGTGAGCACGCATGGCGTACGCAACGAGGTGAAAACGACTGGCAAGGGTTTGAAAAGAACTGGGCTGAAGTAGTCTCACTGTCTCAAGAAGAAGCGCAAATCCGTGCGGAAGCAACCGGCTTAACGCCTTACGACGCAATGTTAGATATCTACGAGCCCGGCACACATTCTGAGTCTCTAGACAAACTGTTTGGCTACGTAAAAACATGGCTACCAGGCTTGATTGACCAAGTCATCGAAAAGCAATCCTCAGAAA
Organism: Vibrio aestivus; assembly: GCA_003263845.1. Classification (GTDB taxonomy): domain Bacteria; phylum Pseudomonadota; class Gammaproteobacteria; order Enterobacterales; family Vibrionaceae; genus Vibrio; species Vibrio aestivus. Next base: position 66,712 of record JYJN01000132.1, read on the forward strand.
AGTTCATCGAACCAAGTGGCCAGTTTGCAACCGAGAAACAAAAGGCGCTAGGTCTGGAAGTGATGAAACTGCTTCAGTTCGATTTCGACCATGGACGACTGGATGAAAGTGTGCATCCGTTCTGTGGTGGCGTTCCAACAGATGTGCGAATCACAACTCGATACGATGAAAATGAATTCGTACAGTCGCTAATGGGGATCGTGCACGAAACTGGCCATGCTCGTTACGAACAAGGTCTGCCAAAAGCCTTGTCTGGATTGGCGTCTGGTGAGGCTCGCTCGATGGGTATTCATGAGTCTCAGTCTCTGTTTTTTGAGATGCAAGTAGGCCGCAGCGATGCGTTCATTGCCCACCTTTCTCGCTTGGCAGGTAAACATTTTAATGACCACGACGCCGGTTTATTCTCGCAAGATAATTTCCAAAAGTTGTACACTCGTGTTAAGAAAGACTTCATTCGCGTCGATGCCGATGAACTTACCTACCCTGCTCACGTGATCTTACGGTACGAAATTGAACGTGACCTAATGAATGGGAAAATCAAACACACTGATGTGCCTGAGTTGTGGAACCAGAAGATGCAGCAATATCTTGGCCTATCCACTGAAGGCAACTTCAAAAATGGCTGCATGCAAGACATACATTGGACTGACGGCGCTTTTGGTTACTTTCCAAGCTATACATTAGGTGCTATGTATGCGGCGCAGTTTATGGCAGCGATGAAGCAAACTGTCGATGTAGACGGAGCAATTCAAAGCGGCGATTTAAGCCTATCTTCAGTTGGTTGGGTGATAAAATTTGGACGCAAGGTAGTTTGCTAACGACTGACGAGTTGGTTGCACAAGCTACGGGCGAAACGCTGAATGCTAAATTCTTCCAAGCACATTTAGAGAATCGTTATCTCTAATTTGCTGCCGTAACAAAAGTTAGTGAGCTTAAAGCCAATGCTTTAAGCTCATTTTCACACTAAGGCGTTAAAAGTTCAGTCCTTTTACTGAAGATATGCGTTTAACATCCACAGTAGTTTTTCTTGCTCACGGATGTAATCACCCATCAACGCCGCCGTACCTTCATCTGCAGCTTCACCCGCTTGTTCTAGAATTCTACGTTGTTTAACAAGAAGTTGACTAAAGCCATCCACCAGCCCAGCAACACACTCTTTTCCTTTAGTCGCATTTTGATGCTCACTAATTGCACTGACTTCTAAGTAGCGGCTAAATGCATGATCAGGCGTATGACCTAGGGTTAGAATACGTTCTGCAATTTCATCAATTTTAGTTTGGAGATCGGTGTAGACCTCTTCAAATTTCACATGTAACTCGAAAAACGCCTCACCTTTAATGTTCCAGTGGTAACCACGAGCATTCATGTACAGCACTTGGTAATGGGCTAATAGTGAATTCAACTCATACGCAAGTTGCTCTGATTGTTGTTGGTCAAGTCCAATAAAGTTCTTAGTCATATCCAGCACCTTTATTCTCTGTTAGGCAAATCTGTTTCGTTAAAAATAGTTTATGCCTATCAATAAGCGTTGGAAAATGGAACTTTCCTATCTAATCGATAGTTATTAGCTATCAAATAGCCCTAAAAGACTAGAGAGCTACGCTTTTACCCTTCCTTACATAAGGACCTACTGACACTAATGGCGTTTCTTTTAGTGTCAGCGGCCGTTTTCCAATGCGAACAATAAAGGTTGTGTGCCAATCTTTCAGAATAGATTCAAACCAAACGCTTCTTTAACATCATAAAGTACACTCTCTGATTTCTCGCGAGACACCTCGCTTCCCTTCCTCAATATATCAAGCAATAGACCCTTATCATTTAAATATTCCGCCCTTTGTGTGCGTATTGGTGCGAGCAACTCCTGCAAGCACTCCTCCAATATCTTTTTGGTGGTTCCATCCCCAAGACCACCACTCTGATAATGTTCTTTTAGGCCACGAACATAAGCTTCATCTGGATGGAATGCGTCAAGGTAGGTGAACACAACGTTTCCCTCAATCGACCCTGGGTCTTCAACTCTTAAATGGTTCGGTCGGTGTACATGGATTTCACCGCAGCACTGATCTCTCTTTCTGTCGAGCCTAGGTTAATTGTATTCCCCATCGTCTTGGACACCTTATTCTTACCGTCGGTACTAGGAAGGCGAGGAGCTTGGCTCAACAGTGGCTTACATTCATTTAGGATCGTTTTCCCTGACAATGTATTTATCTTGCGCACTATTTCATTAGTTTGCTCTAGCATTGGCAATTGATCATCGCCTACAGGAATTAAGGTCGCGTTAAACGCAGTGATGTCAGCAGCTTGAGAGATTGGATAGGTTAGAAAGCCTGTTGGAATCGATCGTTCGAAACCTTTACTTTGAATCTCGCTTTTCACGGTTGGGTTGCGTTCTAATCGGGCAATGGTAACAAGGTTGCTGTAGTACATGGTTAGCTCAGCCAGTGCAGGGATCTGTGATTGTAAACATATCGTGGTTTGAGAAGGGTCTATGCCTACAGCCAAGTAATCGGCAACCACATTTAGAATATTGGAAGATACCTTGGAGGGATTGTGTGCGTTGTCGGTAAGCCCTTGCATATCTGCAACTAGAATCGTTTGATCATGAGCAGACTGTAAAGCCACACGCTGCTTTAAAGACCCAACGTAATGCCCCAGATGCAATGGGCCTGTAGCTCTGTCTCCGGTTAGGATGATTTCTGTTTTGTCAGATTGATATTTGGTACTCATTATAGTGTCTCCTAGTTAGAATAGATCGCTACTGGAGATACTAAAAAGATTACAAACTTAGCTACCTACCAGCAGCCAAAGAATGTAAGAATTCCGCGCCGCTCTAAATAGAGCGCCACCAGAAAAAGTATGATGTGTTCAATGAAAGTTTGTTCATATAAACAACGTAACAAGCTTCATGTTAAAACTCAAGCACTTGGGTACCGTTCACCACCTTGATCAAAATTAAAAATGCCAGTCGGCACCTCCAACTAGCATTTCATTTATCGCTAACTAAGTGTCGGTTTGTTATGGCAACTCAAACACCAAAGCTGTGGTTTGGGAGTCCCCAACATTATGGAATATTACTTTATCGGCAACTTCAACCTTGGCACCATCACCACCATTTAACACGATATCATTAACTGATAATTCGCCTTCAACTTGATGAACATACACTTTTCGACCTTGTTCAACATTCAGTTCGAAAGACGTTGCGGGTTCTAGAATCAACTGATGCAACTTAGCGTCCTGCTTAATATGCAGCGTTCCGTTTTCGCCAGTTGGTGTTGCAATAGTGGTTAACCCTACTTCTTTGCCAAAATCTTTTTGCTGATAACCTGGCTTGTTACCAAAGCTGTTTGGTTGAATCCAAATCTGTAGAAAATGAAGTTTATCCGAATCCGATGCATTGTATTCACTGTGGTAGATGCCCGAGCCTGCTGACATCAACTGAAACTCGCCAGCAGGTAAAACTTGAACATTGCCCTCACTGTCCTTGTGAGCAATTTTGCCTTCTAGCACAAAGCTGATGATTTCCATGTCACGGTGCCCGTGAGTATCAAAACCAGCACTCGGCTCTACAATATCATCATTAATCACTCGAAGAGCTGAGAAGCCCATCTGATCTGGAACGTAGTAACTACCAAAAGAGAATGTATGTTTGCTATCTAACCAACCAAAGTTTGCATGGCCACGGTCTTGAGCATGTCTTACTGTAATCATGGTTTACTCTCCTTTTTCTGACTAAAGGTTTACAGAGGGCAAGCTAATTGAGTGGCACTTGCTTCCCTGTGTGTTATCTCAATGACATTTAGCTTAAAGCGATAACAAACGGATAAAACCACTTTCGATCGAATCTCTACTTCAAAATATTTGAACTTAATTTGCTATACCCAAGTAACCTCGAGATGCGAAGTTCAGCGAGAATTACCTAGTTTGAAAAAAAAAGCCGCTCAAAAGAGCGGCCAACTTGGATGTATGTACGTGAATCCAACTAATATAGGGTAGTAACTGGACAAATAGTGCAAAACGAACAATCTCGTCGTATCGGAGCAAAGATTACGCAGATTGCACGACAGAAAATATTACAGTTAGGCTTCAAAACAATGAAACGTAAACCTTTATTTTAAAAGGGTTTAACCTTCAGTTCTGTTCAACCACACACTCATCTGACATGATTTTCAACCCTATCTCGAGCGTTTTTCGCCAAGCTTGTTCTATGTTTTCGTCAAAGTAGGGATCGAACTTTCTAACAGTTCGAAGTAAGCTATCAGTCCACTCATCCAACTCATGTTGCGCAATATTTAGCCCCAAGTTTTTGTGATTTTGTCCTAAAGTAGCGACATTGTTCTGGATAAAAGGATTCTCCGCTGAATTAAAAATCAAGATGATCGATGCTTTGAGCATCTTGCTCTGCTTCGCTTTATCGACTTCACTAAATCGCTTTGCAAATCGTGGATTAGAAGCACAAAAGTCCTCTAAGAAAAAACCTAGAAACTCTCGGTCTATATTGATACGTCGATAACTTTCATGAAATGTGTCTTGGTAGTCTTCCATTACTCCAACCATATTCAAGTTAACTCATAATCTATGTTAGCCTCTTTCGCGCTAGATGCGCGTGAGCAAACTTCAAAAATTCTCGTTTTTTTGCTACATCAATAAAAACGCCATCTAGCAGAAGCTCAGATGGCGTTTAGGGCATAGGGTCAGTTGCCCCTATAACTCATGCAATATCACTTGCTGGTCAATCAATGCATTGACGATATCGGATGATTCGGTACCAACTAAGGCCAATTGCGGAGCAAGGTCTTCAACCAAAATTGTTTGCTCAGCCGTCCCCTCTCCGCCCGGATGAACATGAATCTCTATGTTGTTACCTTCAACACTGGCGTCTATGTGCTGCAGTAAGGTGGTCATATTAACAGTGTCTGATTGCAACTCTGGCAATAAATCGCGAAGGTCAATTTTGTCACCTTCATTGATTTGGAAATCAGTGATCACGTCGGTAGTGCCGCCGTCGATCTCATGCCAAATGAAGATGTCCATACCCTCTCCACCACGTAAAATGTCGTAGCCTAAGCCGCCATTTAGTACATCATCACCCTTGCCTCCATCCAGTGCATCATTCCCTGCGCTGCCATTAAGCTCGTCATTTCCATCACCGGCATCTATACGATCATTTCCTAAACTGCCTGATAACACATCTCGGCTCTCATCACCGAGGATAAACTGTGGTTCAGTTGTCTCATCGATGGCTATATCTTGCGAATCTGCAACGACTTTGAGACTGATCGTGATTGGTAATGAATCTGCACTGTCACCATTCGATTCGGTCGATATCGCCACTACGTTGAGAGAGTGTTCACCAATCGGCACATTGCTTACTGTTAATGTGCTGATTGCATCACTTGAAACCGTCCAGACACCTGAATCTTCTGTTACTGTGCCGGCATTTGAACTTAAGATGCTGCCCATCGGCAAACCCGTGACTTCAATGGATAGCGTCTCTCTTACATCAGTTAAAGCTGCAACCAAACCAACCAAAGCCACGCCGTTTGAGCTGGCCGTTTGGCTTGCAGTAATGTTGCGGATGTAACCGTGCTCTGGTGCAATATCAAGTGTTGGTGCATCGGCAACGGGCGTAACTGCGATATCGTACTGTACGGGAGTCGTTTCAATCACAATACCCGATGGGTTGCCACTATCTTTAGCACTGACGGTGAGGCTCACTAAACTGCTAGAGACAGTCGACGCATCAAGGTACAACCCCGCCGGAGCTGCAGGCGTATCAAGCAGCGTATTTAAGTCAGTGAGTGTCCCTGTTACCGTTACAGAGTTCGTTCCACTTCCTGACACCGCTAAGTTTGTTCCCAACGGTTCCGTTACGGTTAATGTCCCTTCATCTACCGCTAACGTCACGGTTAGAAGCTCTCCAACAAAACTGCCGACGTAGTCTGGATCATCAACATTGATACCACTGATTAGCTGCTGACTTGATTCAGAAACCGTATCGGTAATATCGACAGCATCAATAACCGGAGACTCACTCACCGCTTCCACATTGATTTGGAAACTCGTTTGATTGGTTGAGGATGTCGATGTGTCGCCTGGATCAATCGCTCCACTATTACCACCATCATCCACAAGAGCCGTGACGGTCACAGCTCCCCCAGAGTTTTCATCATTACTATTGAGATCAGGGTGGAACATGACATTCCCAGACGCCAATGCACCATTAATGGCAGTGACAGAGCCAGTCATCGTCAAATTTCCCGAACCATCAAGGACAAAATCTACCCCTGCGTAATCCGTGTACTGAAGGGTTCCTTTGTCAACGCTCAACGTAAGCGTGTAATCTGAATTCGGGTCGTCGAAACTCGCGTCAATATCTGCGATGGTAAACGTGTCTATGGCGATCGCGATGTCTTCTATCGCTTGAATGTCAGTCACATCTACAAAGGTCGGTTGATCATTTTCTGGGTCAATGACCAAGTCCACATTGAAAGTGAAGGCAGGCCCCAGATACTCGTTGTCATCACCGTCACGATCAACAGATAACACCGAAATTTTAAGAGGCTATCAATACCATTAGCATTGCCGTCGCCACTATTATGCTGGCCAGAGTTGAAAACAATTTTATCCAACTCTTGGCCTTCAATGGTCAGTGTCCAAACACCCGTAATTGAGTTGTAATCAGCCAATGTGACGCCATCTGGGTAATAGATACTGGCATCTTCTGGAACATCTTCAACTCTCACTCGGATGATTTCTGCTCCATTTTCAGACTGAATACCCGCACCCATCCCTGTATTGACTCGGTCGATGACTGAAGCCTTAATATCGATATCAATATTTTCGCCTTCTAAGCCTGATACTTGATTTGTCGCATCAATATCAATGCTGTCACCAACAGGCAATACCGTTAACACAAAGTTAGGCAATGTTGCTGCCTCAGTTGGTACACCTAGTAATGCTTCTTGTGTAAATGCCGTCATGCCAAATATTGCTTCACCACTGAAGTTCTTTGGTGGCAACACGCTGATGGCACTCAAGTCTAAGTTAGCCCCAGCATTTGGCGGAAGTTGAATACTCCATACACCATCGCCATTATTCTTAATGTTATAACCAGAATCAGCCGTGAAGGAGAAGCCTTCCGGAACTCCCGTCAGTTTCAAAGAAACAAAGCTTTCAGAGCCATCCAAGTCGGTAAGTGAAATCGTCGCTCCGCTCGCCTCTCCTAAGCGCACAGCGGTATCTTCATCGGTGGTGACTTCAATGACCGTTAATCCGTTGCCATCTTCATCTTTAACCATCACGTCATCAACCACAGGTGTTACAACGAAACTGGCAGCACTGGTGAACGTCGCGCTATCGCTGGCAGAGCCATCAGATATTGGATTGGTGATAGGATCATTAAACGCTGTCGAATCCATTATCGAGCCCGAGATCGTCATTGATACTCTATTCTGGTTCGAGATATCTGGGTAGTTCTCATCGGGTTTGAACAGTATTCTATCCAAGGCACCGGCCGCAATCTCCGCTTCAGAGAAAGAAACGGTAGGCCCTATAATCACGCCAGCATTGGTATAGAAGTCACCAACATCGCCATCGAGAGTCAGCGTTAGTGAAGTGAGTCGTTCATCACCACCTTCAGCCCCATTTACTAAGTCGCCTAGTTGATAGTCAAGGTTAAGCACGATGAAGGTGTCTTCGAAACCGAGAGGATCGCTGCCGTCTTGTGCAATCGTATTTAGGTCAGCATCTAGTGACTTAACAATGTCCAACGAAATGTCCGGCGTATTAGCACTTACATCGACAAGTGGCGACACTTCAATCACAACATCGCCATTTTGTGTTTGTTCGTGACCTGAAGTGGTGTCTTTAGTGATCACGGTAAATGGCAGCCTAAAGTCGCCTGAATAATCATTAGGTAAAGTGACGCGCAGCCCCTCAAACGATTCGACCACACCAGTGGCAGAGATACTGGTTTGGAACACATACCGATCGTTGATGAAGTCGACTTCGCCACCCGACAGGGAAATGGGATAGTTCACACCACCGATATCTACCGAACTATCAAGTACGATAGTCACTTCATCAGCAGAATCATCAGCGAAATTAAACTCAATGATGTCATCAAGCTCCTTGCCCAAGTCAAATGTGCTATCTTCGTCGACGTTAATAACGCTATCTGGAGTAATTGTAATAGTTGCCGCTACTTCATCACCCGCTTCGATAAACTCCTTAAATTCTAGTGTGATAGAGCCAAAACGTTCAGCGTCCGGTGAACGTTCATTGGCATCTTCGCCTTCATCGTTCACTATTGTGTCCATATGCATTTTGATTTGATTGGTCGCGTATACATCCGCAGTGTTTAGCGGAGTAAGGTCCAGCCTTCGGGCGCACTGACACTGAACGCATCCTCGTCCAGAATAATCCAGCGACCATTACCTTCATAAGCAGCCCCAGTGACCACTAGCTGACTGATTACATTGTCCGGTAATGGATTATCATCCATATCTGTCAGTTCAATGATGACATCAGTAATAACTTCGACCGATGAATCATCGGTTTCGAGATAACGCAGTACATATTCGCCATCCCAAATCTCATTGTCATCAGCATCTGTTTCAACATTGTCGCTGTTGGTCGTAAATCGAATTACGCCTTTATCATCCGCAAGAATGGTGCTTTGCTCTACCATTCCGCTTTCATCAAATACCGCCAATCGGTTGTCAGGGCTATTACCATCTTCGTCATCTTCGACTATCGCGCGAACAACCACATCAATCGTACCCGTTAAGGTGGCTGTCACACGGCCACCTTCTCCAACAACATTGTCTGCAGTGTATTCATGGTCGCGTTCTTCTATTTCAACTTCCGTGGTTAGCGTGAAGTCCTTACTAGAATCCGCAGGTGGTATCATCTGTACAAAGTTGGAGACTAACGACGCCTGTGTAAAGTCACCATGCGACAAACTGTTTGGTTCAATCACCAACACCTGACTCATACCATCGGCTGAAACGGTGACACTTACGGAAACCGATGAGTTGTTCACAATGATCTGCGTATCGAGTGGGATATCCTCGATTGTAATCTTGGTGAAATGCTCATCGTCATCGAAATAATCGTCACCGTTTGGATGCCAATTGATATTAATTCGACGGTCTTCATTACCAATCGAACTATTTTCATAGACCGCAGTAGTATCAATAACAGGTTCAACGTTCACTCGAACTAACTGCTCAAAGTTAACAACGTGCCCGTCGTTTTCAGTCACGATGATATTGGCTTTAATATGGATATTTTGTGTCGACGAATCCACAGGGCGAATGACGATACCCGATTGGTTGTTTAACCCCGTGATGTTAGCTTCGTAAATCGGTTGGCCTGAACCATCGTAACCCACGAAGTTCAAGTCTACTTGCGTACCGTCGCTATCTTCTATGACTACTCCTTCTGGGATTTCAGAGAGCAAAACGGTAATGGATTCCGAATCGTCTAAGGGGTACGGAAGCGCTTCACCACTGATAATGGAAAAGTCTAATACTGCTGAACTGGACCCATCTTGGCTCTCTGTGATCGTAGTTTCTACACCACCGACCGCTTCACCCTCGATAGGTGTCCAATGTGAACCCAATGTCTGTCCGGTTGGAATATCTGCAACACCCGTCACCTCAATATGAGCAATTTTGCCGTCGAGTATTTGGTCATCTATGTGCTCACCATCAGACAAGGTAACGGTATCTCTAATGACACCATTAACGGTAATTGTGAAGTCTTCATTGCTGTTTTGCTTAGGCACAAGATCAACTTTGATAAGGTCATCGTAGGCAACCTCATAGAAAGTAACGCCGTCTATCTCGAGTTCCGTAATTGCCTCATCTCCGGGGCCAATCCAGTCTAGACTCGCGCCTTGAGGCAAGTTAGAGATCCTTACAAAAAGCGACTCTGAGCCGTCGGTATCCACCGATGGATTCATAGTAATGATCTTATCCAACGTCAGCGCTTTGTAGTTAGGGTCATCCCCGTAGTAATCTGGGTTATCGATATTGTCTTCGTTTATTTGAACGCGGGACACTCTAAAACTGCCTAAATCAGCATCCGGCGTCACATCAATCACGATCGTCTGAGGGTCAGAACGCATGACATCTTTGTTAATGACTCCATCATCGTAATGGTTACTACGTTCATCAGTTACCGCGACTGCAGAGAACACTATCTTTCCTGCATAGTTATCTTTAGGGTTGATGGTGATTCGGTTTATCTGATTAGATGGAATCGTGTAAACACCATTGGCATCTGGCGTAAACACCTGACCATTGCGGCCTGTCATCTCAAACGATCCCGCACCTTCTGTAACGGTCAACTCGTAGGTAAGCGTTTCTCGCGAGCTCGTGTCTTGAGACAAGGCTCTTAACTGCAACCGAACATCACTACCGTCTTCGTCGATTTCATAATAGTACGTGCTGCGGCTGTCATCCCACACCGCTTGGTCTGCCACGCTTTCTATTTCGATTCGGAAGTTTGAATCAACGGTATGGTCTAGGCTCCCATCATTATGGATTTGCAGTTGGTAGTTTATCCGTACGCCGCCATTACCCGTTGAGTAATGTCTATCGGGCACAAAGTAGAGATTATCTATCGTCGCGGTCGCACGTCCATCCACTTCAGAGATAATTTGCTTCATCAATGGTGGTTCAAATGTAATATCGTTAGTGGTGGCATCGGGATCAAGGCGATGATAAACGCCACTCTCATCTTGATAGTAGAAATCGCCTCGATGGGTACCCGCCTTAATGGTAAGCCCACCAATTGACTCATTATTGTCGTAGTCGAATAGGTTAACCTGAAGTGAGACTTGTGCTGGTGAATCTGACAAGCCAGTCTGATTGTCTTGTTCATTTTCTAACTCCGGGGCATCTCCCGCTTCGTAGTCGATCAGTGGGGAACGACCTGAATCCTCAAAGGTGACCACTTTAAGTGCTATTGGAGCGGCGTCTCTGTCGCTGATGCTTACATTCAACGGCATCGTCGAAGTGTCTAAATCACCGTCTGTTGCTGTAACATCAATCGAAAACTCAATATCTTGACCATTATGGTCTAAATCTGCATTAGCTCTGAACTCAGCCTCACCATTGCTGTTTAATCGAAGCACGCCAAGTTGACGAATCTCAGGTGTTCCATTCCCATCATCGATTTCTTCATAGACCCGAATATTTTGTCTACCAGAACGTAAATCAACACTTTCCAAGTACGTGTTGCGAGGGCCACCGAACAAAATAGATGAGTTCCCTTGCGTCGTTCCTTCGACTCGCGTTAAACTCGCACCATCCGCACCTTCGGCTGTATCTGTTGCGAACATATTAACTTTGCTGTTATTAAAGTTCTGGCCTTCATAACGCTCAATACTTTGCTCCGTCAGCGTCGGAACATCGTCACGAACTGTGATCGGCAGGGAAATTGGCAGCGTTTCGTCGCATCGTAATCCGTTGCTGTAATAGAGAAGTTGATTTGAATGTCATCTTCACTGTTCGCTATAGGATGGTCCAGCACGCCAATCAGAGTGAAGTCGTATGTGTTATTTACAGCG
>JYJN01000133.1 GCA_003263845.1 Vibrio aestivus
AAGAGAAGTTACATCAGCATCAGCATCAGCATCAGCATCAGCAGATAGAATATCTTCAGCATCATTCGAAGAATCTACAACTCTAGCAAAACGATATTGGTCTAAAAGAGTTAAACTTTGAGTTTCTGAAAGTCCTAGAGACTGGAATCCAGCTGTGGCAAAAGCGGTTGAGGCAATGGTTTCATCACCGTCACGTTCTAGGGTTGGGGTAGCAGTTGGACTCGAACCAGATTGACCTCCGGCTGCTGTTGCAAAGTCATCACCTAACTGAGTTGGGTCTTCACCCTCCTCTAATGCTGCAATGATGTCGCCGATCTCGTCTGTGATATCTTGTAGTTGTTCATCTTCCAGTACGATTTCAACGTTCGGGTTCGATTCTCTATCTTCACCGTTGGGAGTAACTAATACTTCACCTGGTAAAGGAGTTTCTCCTTCTTTGAGCACTCGTACATTCCCGTTAACGTCAATAACAGTCATTTGCCCAACTACCAAGCCACTATCGATAAGTGTTTTGATTCCCATAACATTGCCTCTAAATTCATCCGTGAGTGCCAACCATAGCTAGATGTCAATAATTCGACACTCGAACATTTGCTCAGCTTATAATTTATCACCGACACTGCAAAGAGCAAAGAAAACCAGTTACATTATTCCAACAATTATAGGTAACAAGTGACTCAAATCACACTTGGATATTGGGAGAAGATCACACTATTTATTAACTTAGTTGAGTACTGACACCTAAGGCTACTGTCAATAATTACCCACTAATTACTCTAATCCTCTATTTTTTAAGTTATTTTTTAATTTATTGGCAAAAAAAGATGAGCAATATTCATCACAAAACGTTAAATTATTGACAGCAGTTATATCTCCATCTCAGAATTGAGACTGGCTAATGTTTAGTATCAACGGGATAACACGTTCAAGGAGCACCAACGTGATAAAAACAAGACTAAAAATCCTGAGTGTAGCAATGATTATGAGTTCAACAGCAAGCTCTCAAACTCTAGAGCAAGCTGTCGCATTTACTATTACGACTAACCCAGAAATCAAAGCCTCATACAATGAATTTGTGAGCAAACGTTTTGACTCAGAAGCCGCCTCTGGCGCCTATCTTCCTAAATTAGACCTTGATGCTGGAATCGGATATGAGGGTATCGACCCTGCTCAAGGAGACAGCACTGATCTAACAAGGAAGGAAGCATCTCTAACTTTGACTCAATTATTGTGGGACGGGTCTGCGACTCTCAATGATATAGATAGAACTTCAGCTGATGCCGAATCGGTTCGTTATCAATTATTAGCAGACGCTCAAGATATTGCTTTGGAGGTCACCAAGATCTATCTTGATGCAACCAAGGCTTATGAAGTTTTAGCACTTTCTGAAAGTAACCTTGCTGTTCATAAAGATATCTACAAGGACATTAAGCGCCGGGTAGAATCCGGAATTGGGTCTACAGCCGACAAGACGCAAGTGGAAGCTCGACTAGCAAAGGCGCACGGTAATTTACTTGCTGCACAGAACAACCTATTTGATGCACATACTCAATTCAAGCGCATCGTTGGTCAGGCGCCATTAGGACTTATCTTTCCGCGAGCAGATCAAAACGCAATCCCCTACACGATTGATGACGCACTAAACCAAGCATTTCAAGAACATCCCGTTATCAAAATCGCCCAAGTCGATATTGATTCAGCTAAATTTCAATATGAGCAAACGAAAGGCGTAAACTACCCAACATTCTCAATAGAGGCAGCCCAAACATGGCGTCAAGATGCTGGCGGCATTGAGGGCGACATCGATGAAACAACCGCAATGCTTCGCATGCGTTACAACCTATTTAATGGCGGCTCCGACACCGACAGAACAGAAAGTGCGGCCTATCAACTCAATAAAGCAAAAGACTTAAGAGACCGAACATTTAGGAACGTAGAAGAGGGGCTTCGCCTTTCGTGGAGTGCACTTGATCTCACCGTTCAACAAAAAGAGTTTTTGGCCGACCACGTAGATTCAGCATCACAAACTGTAATCGCTTACGAGAAGCAGTATCGATTAGGCAAGCGTACACTCTTAGACCTACTCAACACCGAAAATGAGCTATTTGAAGCACGTAAAGGTTACTTAGACGCCAAATATGACGAGCAGTATGCAAAGTATCGGCTGATGAACGCAACAGGAAGCCTACTCGCTGCACTACGTGTCGATACTCCTGAAGAGTGGCATGAACCAGTGGACTATTAAAATGAAAAAGAAACTAATCACACTTGCTTTATCAGTAGTTGTCACAACAGGCTTATCGTTTCAATCAATGGCGTTGGAGTACATCGAAACGCCAGTACCTAATCAAATCAACGATCTCCTTGATGATGATAACGACGGTGTTATCAACGCTCGTGACTTATGTGCCGAAACGCCAAGGACATCTGAGATCGATAACGATGGCTGTGGAACAAAAATCAGCGCCAACGATGAGGTATCTATCTTAATACTTTTTAACAATAACTCAGCCGAAATTAATCCAGGTTTTCAGCGTCAAATCAATACCATGTCCGACTTCTTATCTGAATATCCTGAAACTTCCGTCGAGCTCCAAGGGTATGCAAGTAAGGTCGGTAATACTCAGTACAACTTAAAGCTTTCAAAACGCCGGGCAAACAATGTTCGAACTGCTTTATTGAACAATGGCATTGATGAGAGTCGCATAAAGATAGTAGGGTTTGGTGATACTAAACTCACAGACTATGGCAACGATGAAATTAGCCACGCTCGAAATCGGAAGGTGAAAGCCACTGTTGTAGGTAGCTACGAGTCGATCAATGAAGAGTGGACAATCTTCACGACAATTCCGAAGTAGCGTCTCAAGTTGCTGAGGAATAGAACACTGCAAATCGAAGGAGCTCATTTAGAGCTCCTTTTCGTTTACTAGGCATTAAATGCTGAAAGCAATGTGAAAAAGGTTTGAAAGCTGCTAATCTAGCGCCGAATTCAATTATGAGAACTGTCTAATGAGCAAACTTACCGCAGATATCCAGGCAAACCTTGATTTATTCATCGAAGAGTCAAAGCAATCTAAACTGGTTTGGGGCCTTCGTAACGAAGAAGGTTGGTTGGCATGTGATTCAACAGAATTTGAAAACAGTGAAGTTATGCCATTTTGGTCGAGTGAAGAAGACGCAAAAACGCACAATGTTGAAGAATGGGCGGACTTCGAAGTACTGCAGATCCCACTCGACATTTTTGTAGAAGATTGGCTACTAACACTTGCTGAAGATGGTGTTCTGGTTGGTGTTAACTGGAACGCAAACCTGGAAGGTAAAGAGCTTGAGCCTTCTGATCTTGCAAAACTATACCTATAGTTTTTGACCACCAAATAACGCCGATCGAAAAAGTCCCTGATGGTTTTCATCGAGGGACTTTTTTATTTGATGTCAATCACGCCTAGTACAGTAACCGCTACTGCAGAAAACCATACAGATTTACACTGAACACTCATTAATTCATCAGGCTGGAATTAGGTTTGCAACTTTTTCGACTTCCAATCATTGGCTTATTGCTAATGAGTTGCACTGTATTCGCTCAACCGGACCAACTTCGAAGTTGGGAGGCCCTGTATGAGCAAACCCTGAAAGTCAATGAATCTAAGGCCCTTGCCCTTTTACAGCAAAAGTATCGTGCCCTACCCATTGGCTACGAAAAGTTGTACATGAGCTCCAAGCTTTACAACTTCATGAACAAGCGAAACCAACCTTTTCATGGCAGTTCAAACCTCTTCAATAATGATTACAAGCAAAGAGAAGACAAATTTATCCAAGCATTAAACTTGGAGAATGAGTTGAATTTCAATGAGGCTATCGAAATATACATACAACTTCTGGCTGAGGCCCGTCAAATTGGGAGTCTGAAAGGTCAGGAGTTACTCAGCTATCAACTCTGTCGTTCGGTTAATAAACAGGGCCACTACTATCAAGCGAGCTTACACTGCAATGAACTTGAGAAACTTCTATCAGAACAAGATTATACCTTGCTCCCTAAATACAAATCGCTTCGAGTAATCGCCAATAATTACGAGTTTATTGGCGACTATCAAGGTGCACTTGCAACATATCGGAAGCTACTTGAGGCAACTCCAACCTACCGAGATCCCTCTGGAACTTACAACGATGTCGGGCTTTTACTAAAAAGAATGGGCCAACTTGAACAGAGCTCAAATTTCCTGAACAAAGCACTAGAACTAAGAAAAGCCAACGGTACTCCACTAGAGATCGCACAAACCTACCACAGCCTAGGCGATTTGATGATTAGTCTAGAGGAATATGAAGCAAGCATTAAATATTTCAATAGCGCCTATACAATTCTTAAACAACACAACCATCTGTACGGTTTAACCCATGTTGAGCTGGGTCTAGGTAAAGCCAACATTGGCCTTGGACGCTATGAGATGGCAACGGCTTATCTTCTCAAAGGGTTAGACACTGCGGCCCAGCAAAACAATAATCATATACGAAGTGACATTTTCCTAACTTTGGCTCAAACCTATTTAGATAGACAGCTCTATAGCGCCTCGCTAAAAAATGCAAACTCAGCATTAGATATCGCAAAGCAAACAGGCGATGTTCAAATGCAGGCCCAAGTGCTGAAAACGTTGTCTTCGATCTATGAAACCAAGGGAGACCTTAACCAAGCACTCATTTCCTACCGTGAATATGCCACATTGAGCTAACGACCTTTAATCAAGTCAATCGGGTCACTTTATCGGCGATCGATCATGCCGCTGTAGAGTTCGAGCAACAGATCAAACTCGCTCAGCTTACTGAACAAATCCAGCAGCAAAGTGCTCTTTTAAGTAAAGCCAAGCAACGACGACTCATGTACAACCTTATCATTTTTATCCTGATTGGGGTTTTGGTCTGGCTTGTGGTTTCGAGGCAAGTGGACGCAAAAAAAGCTTCACGAGATGGTTTGACCGGTACCCTAAATAGAGCCGCTATCATTAATCACATCAAACAGACCATGGGCTATCAAAATCACTCCATTAAAAACGTTTTGGTTTTGTTGGATCTCGATAAGTTTAAAAACATCAATGACGCCTATGGTCACCCGTCAGGAGACAAGGCGCTAAAGCATGTTACGTCAATTATTAGTGAGCTTTTGGTTGAAGAAGATGTATTAGGTCGATTAGGGGGAGAGGAATTTATCGTGCTGCTTCGTTCTGTTGATGAATTAGACGTAAGGCATCGCGTCGAGGAACTCCACAATGCTATCTCGGAAAAGGCATTTTTTACTGAAAGTCATCAGCCAATACACATTACTGCAAGCTTTTCGTTTTTATCAACATCGAAGCCATTGGATGACTTCGATGAACTCTATTCAATCTTGGATCAAGCGTTGTATCAAGCTAAGCAAAATGGCAGAGACTGCATCGTTGATGCCTATAATGATCCTATCAGTCTTCCAAAGACTGCTTACGTGTCAGTTCAGCCATAACCGCTTCGCGATTACTCAAGTAATCGTTCAAGCCCACCTTGCGAAGCTCACACGCCGGACAATCGCCACAACCATCACCAATTACGCCGTTGTAACATGTCAGTGTGCTCTCACGCACTAAGTCCAACGCGTCATTTTGGTCTGCCAACGCCCAAGTTTCTGCTTTGTTCAGCCACATCAAAGGGGTCGATATTTTCAACTGCCTGTCCATACCCTGTACTAACGCTTGGTTCATAGACTTCACAAATTCATCACGACAATCTGGGTAGCCTGAGAAATCTGTTTCGCACACCCCCGTAATGACCGTTTGCGCACCAACTTGATAGGCGTAAATCCCAGCTAAAGTTAGGAATAAAATATTGCGGCCCGGAACGAATGAATTGGGCAAGCCGTTTTCGCCCAGCTCATGAGAGACTGGAATATCGTCACGAGTCAAAGAGCTGATTGCCAATTCATTCAATAAACCTACATCCATCACCTTGTGAGCCTTGACACCTAGCTCTTTAGCAAGACTTTGCGCAACTTCGATCTCAAGCTTATGCCTTTGGCCATAGTCAAAGGTGATCGCATGAACTTCATCATACTGCTTGAGAGCTTGTACCAAACAGGTCGTAGAATCTTGTCCACCACTAAATACAACTACTGCTTTGTTCATTGCTTTATTCATTGCTCAGTCCTTAGGCTATGCTGAGATATTTATGTGTTTGAATAGATAGGCGCCAGTTGCGTTGTATACACACATCGATACACAGTTGGGTGGCGCGCGGTTTCTGGCTTATTGGCTGTAGAGCAATGACCGTAGCCGAAGATACTTCTGCATTTTCCAGTAAAGCATCCAAATGGTCGATATCTTTCTGGGTTCCTACAGGGTGCTTAATCTCATTCGCACGCTCTAATGCACTTTTCAATACTGGAAGTTTACCTTTCATTGCTACTTTTGGTGACACCGTCACCCAAGTATTGTCGGTAGCCTTAATGTCAAACGTTCCACTTGTTTCAATTTGGCACTGACAGCCCAATTCTTCAAACGCTTGAGTCAGTTCGGTTAAATCATAAATACAAGGTTCACCGCCTGTTATGACAATGTGTTTCGCTGAGTATGCTTGGTCTTTATAAATTCGAACAAGGTCTTGAGAAGAACATTTGGCCCATTTTGGCGAGTCTTCGGTCTTTACGAGTATGTTGTCTACCGACGATTCATCTTGAGGTGCTGCATCCCATGTCTGTTTAGTATCGCACCATGAGCACCCCACGGGCACTCTTGTAGGCGAATAAAAACGGCAGGTGCACCGGTAAAAATACCTTCACCCTGAATGGTCTCAAACATTTCGTTTAACTTGTACAACATAACCTCAATATAGCCGAGCAGTAAAACTGGGGAGGAGACCTTAAAGCAGTCGTAGCAAAAATTCAACCTTAGAAGTGTAAGGCATGAACAACTGGCTGACTATGCGCCCGACTTACTCTACAGATGCTATTGCAAATAGAAAGGCTCGGTAAAAACCGAGCCTTTGTTGATGCAACGTTATTTGGTATGTAGTTAGTCTTTTGGCGAAGACGGCTGTTTCTGTCGAACAAACAACGCATAAGCCAAAATCAAAACGGGATAGCGCGCCACTTCAACAATCAATGAATACATACTGCTAAACGAAACCAATGTGGCCAAATAACTGATACCAAAGTTAAGAAGCAAAAGCACTGTAATAATCGTCACAACCGCTTGTCCACTCGCAATTTCTCGGTTGTGATCTAATGTGAGTATCAAACCCGACACTGTCACTAGAATAGCTAACCAAGCGGTAAAAATCGGGATCGGCCAAAATACTGAAAGTACAGCACACACTGCTGTTAAGAAGAACCATACGCCTCGAGACGTTAACAAGGCCTGCACATCTAGTTCTGGTTTGAGTTTCAATCTAATGATATGCCACGTTGTCAAGCCACCCACAATTGCACCTGCTAGCATATCGACAATGAATGCACTGCCACTGTAGAACTTGGCAAGCCCCATCCACACCATGGCGGCGCCGAATACCAGGGTCAATCTATTGATCGAAAGTTTCCCCATACGATAGAAAACTAGCGTTGCAACACTAGACCACACTGCAAACGGCAGACTTGGTAAGCTGAATCCATAGCTGTGGGTGAGTTCGATAATCGGCAAATACACATGAGGACGAGGTAACGAAAAACCTTGTTGTCCGATTAGACACAGCAGAGAAGTGACCGCGACGGCAAAAAACGCTTTGTAACTAAAGTCCTTACCAAACTTCCAATACAACAATGGGAATAGAACGAGAATAAGCCAAGGAAGAGCGAGCTGATTGCCAAGTAATAGAAAGCCCTTAATTGCGCTACTGACGCCGTCAGGTAATGTTCCAACCCAATATTGAAGCGCTGCAATCCAATGCAACTCCACTTGGTTGAAGAATGGCGCACCTTCAATCAAATGATTGAGATAGGTCACCGATTGATTAGTGGCATTACCAAAGAAACCGACTACCTGCTCCCACTGCTCAGGATAACGGTACTGATCACTTGTCAGTTCATTTGGAGAAATCAGCATTGCGCTCGAAATTTCAATTCCGTAGTCTGGAGCAAACCAAACTGGAAGCTCATTACCATCCATTGCGTTATGAAAATCAAATGCAATGACATCAGAGTCTGAAACACAATCATAAACGACCGCTGTTTCGGTACGCCCCAACTCTGAGCCAACCGTGACAACTAAGCCTGTCTCTTCCCATGTTTCTCGCTGCGCGGCATCTTGAGGACGCTCTCCCGCATCAATTGTGCCTCCTGGCAAAGACAGTTTCTTGGTAAGAATTTCATTAACGAGAACGATTTTGTTGTCAGCTTTGATGGCACAAAGCGCTCCTCGAATCTCACTATTCGCCAAAGAAGAGAATGAAATCAGTGACAACATCACGCTCATCACTACTAACACAATACGGGCAACCACTATTAATCCTTATGCTGATGTACGTATTCAGGGAGCAAAGTAGCACCTGAAAGATGGAATACGGTTAATTATTTAGGCAACGCTTTGCGCAACCAATGAATATGCGATTGAAAGTTTATCGACTTATAAAGCGCTTGAGCATGCTGGTTGAATGCCCACACCTCGACAAACATTTGCTCAACACCATACTCTTCAAAGCGCTGTTCAAGGTTAGTAATGAGTTGCTTTGCAAGGCCCTGCTGACGATGTTTTGGATAGACATACAACTCGTCAATACTGCCCATTTGAACGGGTTTACTCACCGTTGAAACCAACTCACAGAAATGGCCAGTTATAAACCCAACAATTTGCTCATCACAACAGGCAACTAACACCAGACATTCTGGGTCATCCAAGTAACGAGCGATGCTTTTCTCTTGCTCTATCTCTTCGGCCGTTTTGAAATGTTCTGGGCAAGCCGCATGGTGCTCATCATGAAGCATAAACATGCCTTCATTTAGCGCTTCAAGATCTCTAGTGTTAGCCGAACGAAATGAATAGTTCACTGTATGGTTTAATTTGAGTCGAAAACAAAGTCTCAGTTTGAATTGAAATACTAAGGAGTGCAATAGGGCGTGCAGACCTTTTGATGTGATTTTTGCAGCTAGTTGTGGGTTATTTATACAAGGCAGAGGATTTGATGTTTGGTTATTCCAAATGAAAAGACGATAACGCAGTAGAAATGAGCCACAAACGTTGCCCTTTGGGTTCGGTTAAAATCGTTTTATGCTTTGTTAAAGAGTCTTTGCTTAGAATGACTAGGCTAAAGAATCTTTGCCGCGCCTAAAACGATTTTACCTCGAACAAAATTTAACATCGAAAGATATGCACGCCCTAGTAAAGCCCAAAAATTAGGGCTTTAGAGTGTGCTTAAATGTTTCTGTTCAATAGTTGTTCAATTTCATTGAGACTCGAAGGGTCATCGATGGTCGAAGGAACCGTGTATTGCTCCCCATCCGCTATTTGACGAATGGTTCGTCGGAGGATTTTTCCAGATCGAGTTTTAGGTAGCTTCTCAACAACTAGCGTGTTTTTGAAACAGGCGACTGCCCCTATTTCATTTCGAACTTTACCCACAAGCTCTCCCTGTATCGTTTGTTCGTCGAGTTTCACACCATCTTTAAGCACAACTAGACCAAGAGGTAACTGCCCTTTTAAATCATCATGAATGCCGACCACGGCACATTCAGCAACCGCGGGGTGATCACCTACAATCTCTTCCATTTCACCAGTAGACAGACGATGACCAGCAACGTTAATCACGTCATCTATACGTCCCATGATGAACAAATATCCGTCTTCGTCCAAATAACCTCCATCACCAGAAACATAATAGCCGTCAAACTGACTCAGATATCCTGATTCAAAACGATCATGATTACGCCAAATCGTTGGTAAACAGCTTGGAGGTAGCGGTCTTTTTAAGGCAACAAAACCTTGCTGATTCGCCTGCACTGGCTCCCCAAGTTCGTTTAGGATCTCAACACTATAACCAGGCACGGCTTTGGTGGCTGAGCCTGACTTAACAGGCAAAACTTCAATACCTAAAGGGTTTGCTGCTATCGCCCAACCCGTCTCGGTCTGCCACCAGTGATCGATAACGGGTTTATTCGTTTTCGATTTGGTCCACTCAAGGGTTGGTGGGTCAAGCCTCTCTCCTGCCATAAAAATGGACTTTAAGTTGTTAAGGTTGTAATCGCTAATCAATCTGCCATCAGGATCTTCTTTCTTAATCGCTCTGAACGCAGTTGGTGCGGAGAAAAGCACATCGACATCATACTCTTCACAAACTCGCCAAAACGCACCTGGATCCGGGGTTCTCACGGGCTTACCTTCGTACAAAATAGTCGTACACCCATGAATTAAAGGTGCGTAAACAATATATGAGTGCCCCACCACCCAACCCACATCGGAAGCTGCCCAAAAAACGCCATCTTCAGGAATATTATAGATAGCTGACATTGAATACTTCATCGCAACAGCATGACCACCATTATCACGTACGACACCTTTGGGCTTGCCCGTCGTACCTGACGTATAGAGAATGTATAACGGGTCGGTGGCGTTGATCTCAACACAAGGATGAGGCTCTGCCATTTCACATGTCGACTGCCAATCCAGATCTCGTGGTTCTGTAAGTTGTGCCATGCACTGCTCTCGCTGGTACACAATCACTTTATTTGGCTTCCAACGACTTTCCATGATCGCGCGATCAACCAAAGGTTTGTATTCGATAACTCTATCTATCTCTACACCACAAGAAGCGGTTAGCACTAGCTTTGGCTCAGCATCCTCCAATCTCACCCCCAACTCATTCGGGGCAAACCCACCAAACACCACAGAATGAATTGCACCAAGCCTTGCACAAGCGAGCATCGCAATCGCCGCTTGCGGAATCATTGGCATGTAGATAACAACGCGGTCACCTTTACCTACCCCTTGAGCTGCAATCATTCCCGCAGTTCTTTCAACTTCACTTTTTAGCTCAAGATAGGTGTATTGCTGTTTAGTCCCTGTTACGGGAGAGTCATAAATGAGCGCAACTTTATCTCCATACCCCTTAACACAATGTGAATCAAGCGCCATCCAACAGGTATTCATAACGCCATCTGAAAACCAGCGTTCGATACCATGCTCGTCTTTCTTTAAAGGCTCCGTAGGCGTCTTAAACCAGTCAAGTTGCTCAGCTTGTTGTTGCCAGAAGCTACAGGATCGTCCTGAGCCCACTGATAAGCTTGTTGATAATTCGAAATACTCGTCGCCGACATAGTGCTTCCTCCAATCGGTCTAATTTTTATAATGGGGCTTGTTAACTCTCACAAAGCCTTCCATAAGGATTCGGGCACTTCGACTCATCACCGCTTTATCGACGACCCATCCATAATCGTTTTTCTTGGCAACTGCGCCTACTTTCAGTGTTCCCGAAGGATGACCAAAAGTGACACTGTCTCGCTCTCCACCACCAGCAGCCATGTTCGGGACAGTCCCCGGCACCGCAACTGAACAAGCAATAGCAACCGCCGCAGTTCCCATCATCGCGTGATGAAGTTGCCCCATCGAAAGCGCTCTCACCAGCAGATCACAATCTTGTAGCGATACCGTTTTTCCACTGGATGTTTGATAAATCTGAGAAGGTGCGACAAAGGCTATTTTAGGGGTATGCTGACGTACCTTCGCTTGCTGAATATTGTCGATGAGCCCCATCCGCAAAGCGGCATGAGCGCGAATGGTTTCAAAACGCGTAAGCGCTTCTTCATCTTGGTTAATGTCCTCTTGCAGCTCAGTACCTTTGTAACCCATAGCTTCGGCGTCCAGAAACACGGTCGGAATCCCTGCATTTATCATGGTGACATTGAATGTTCCCACATTGGGCACTTCCAAAGAATCAACCGTATTCCCTGTTGGGAACATCGACTCTCCTTCATCAGCCGGTGACATAAACTCAACGGTTAGTTCAGGAGCCGAAAAGGCAACACCATCAAGATAAAAGTTCCCCGACTCTTCGACTTCACCGTTTGTTATTGGGACTTGGATGTTAATCGTTTTACCAATGTTCGCTTGCCATACTCGTACCGTAACTATGCCGTTATCAACAAGTCTTGAATCTGGAACCAAGCCTTTTTCGATAGCAAAAGGCCCAATCGCAGCGGATAAATTCCCACAGTTGCCCGACCAATCGATCGCTTGTTTGCCTTCTTGTTTGCCTATAGCCACTTGACCAAAAAGGTATTCGACATCGTGATCAGCACGAAGACATTCACTTACTATCGCCACTTTGCTGGTACTTGATGTTCCACCACCCATACCATCGATATGCTTACCATAAGGGTCTGGGCTGCCAACGATTCGCATTAACAAGGCATCACGAAACTCACCCGGTTTCTGAGCCTCAAATGGAAGTTCATTTAGGCAAAACAACGTTCCTTTGCTTGTGCCTCCGCGCATATAGGTGGCGGGCACCCTTATTTGTCTCGTCATGCCAACCCCTTATGCCGTTTTCAGCTCAGAATCATTCACAGTTGATGAGCTATGCAAGAACTCCTGAGCGAATCTTTGCAGCACGCCACCAGCTTGATAAACCTTAACTTCATCTTCAGTATCGAGCCTGCACAGCACTTCACACTCTAGCTTTCTCCAGTGGATCGATTCACTCTTAAAGTCACCAGCCTGTAGCTCGAATCTCCCCAATCACATCAAACGTCTCGCTACCCTCTAATCCCAACGTATGGCGTGAGTCACCGTCTTGAAATTGGAGCGGCAGTACGCCCATCCCAACAAGATTCGTGCGATGGATTCGTTCAAAGCCTTCGGCAACAATGGCTTCCACCCCCGCGAGGCGAACGCCTTTTGCCGCCCAATCACGTGATGACCCTTGCCCATATTCGGCACCGGCAATCACCACCAAAGGCTGGCTACGGTTCATATAGATCTCGATCGCTTCCCACATGCGCATGGTTTTTCCTTCGGGCTCAACACGCGCCAATGACCCTTGCTTAACCTTTCTTTGGCTATGCTCAGTACCTTCAAACACCATTTCGTTGAGTAACTTAGGATTCGCAAACGTCGCACGCTGAGCGGTTAAATGATCGCCACGATGCGTAGCGTAAGAGTTGAAGTCCTCTTCAGGAAGCCCCATCGAGGCAAGATATTCGCCTGCCGCGCTGGTTGCTAAGATTGCATTAGATGGAGAAAGGTGATCGGTGGTGATGTTGTCACCAAGAATGGCCAATGGACGCATTCCACTGAGTGTACGCTCTTTCGCAAGCGCACCTTCCCAATATGGAGGGCGACGAATGTAAGTACTCTTCGCTCGCCAATCATAAAGAGGTGGTGTTGCGTCTTGTGAATCACTCAAATCAAACATTTGAATGTAGACCTGCTTGAACTGTTCAGGCTTCACACATCGGTTCACCACGTCATCGATTTCCTGATCCGACGGCCATAGGTCGCTCAAATAAATCGGTTTGCCTGACGCGTCCTGCCCCAGCGGGTCTTTCTCGATATCAAACCGAATCGTCCCTGCCAACGCATACGCCACAACGAGTGGGGGTGACGCAAGAAACGCTTGCTTAGCATAGGGATGAATTCGGCCATCAAAGTTGCGATTTCCAGATAAAACCGCCGTGGTATAGAGATCGTGCTTTACAATTTCATCTTGTATATTCTTGTCTAAAGCACCGCTCATCCCATTACAGGTGGTACACGCATAACCAACAATGCCAAAACCCAAAGTTTCTAGCTCATCAAGTAAGCCTGCCTCTTCAAGATAAAGCTTGGCTACTTTTGAGCCAGGTGCAAATGAGGACTTCACCCAAGGCTGACGCGTTAACCCGAGCTGATTGGCTTTTTTCGCAAGCAATCCTGCTGCAACCACGTTTCTCGGGTTGCTGGTATTCGTGCAAGAGGTGATGGCTGCAATAATCACCGCTCCATCAGGCAGTTCACTGTTATTAATTTCTGCAGGCTTAGCAATGCCTCTTTCTACCAAAGCAGATGTCGGTAGCCTTCGATGAGGGTTAGACGGCCCTGCCATGTTTCGCGTCACTGAAGATAAATCAAACTCAAGCACACGTTTATACTTGACTTGCTTCAACTCATCTTTCCATAATCCAATTTTCTTGGCATACGCTTCAACCAGTGCGACTTGCTTATCTTCACGTCCAGTCAGTTTTAGGTATCTAAGCGTTTGTTCATCGATATAGAACATGCCCGCACTGGCACCGTACTCCGGTGTCATGTTTGAAATGGTCGCGCGATCGCCAATCGTCAATAGATCCACACCTTCACCAAAAAATTCAAGGTATGCAGACACCACTTTTTGCTCGCGCAAAAATTCAGTGAGGCTCAGCACAATATCAGTTGCGGTAATATTCTGAGCCCTTTCACCAACGAGCTTTACGCCCACAATTTCAGGTAGCCGCATCATCGAAGGGCGACCCAGCATCACGGTTTCTGCCTCAAGGCCGCCTACACCAATGGCAAGCACACCAAGCGCGTCAACATGCGGCGTGTGGCTGTCTGTACCCACACAGGTATCAGGAAAAGCGACGCCCTCTTTAAGCTGTACCACGGGCGACAAATGCTCAAGGTTGATTTGATGCATGATGCCATTGCCTGCAGGAATAACGCTGACATTCTTAAATGCGGTTTTACACCAATCAATAAAGTGAAAACGATCTTCATTTCTGCGTTCTTCAATCTCGCGATTTTTCTCAAACGCCCTCTGCTGAAACCCGCCATATTCAACGGCGAGCGAGTGGTCAACAATCAGCTGCGTTTCGACAACCGGATTTACTTTAGCTGGGTCGCCACCTTTCTCAGCAATGGCATCACGTAATCCTGCTAAATCGACCAACGCGGTTTGGCCTAAGATATCGTGGCAAACGACTCGTGCTGGGTACCAAGGGAAGTCGCACTCTGTTATTGAAGTGTCTGCTTCTTCACGCAATGCACTGTTAGCGCCGTATATAATGGAGGTCAGATAGTCTTTGAGTTCGTGCTCATCACAATTACGAACCAACTGTTCAGCGAGTACTTTCGCTGTATAGGGAAGGTGTTTATAAGTTCCTGGGGCGATATCTTCTACCGCTGCTTGAACATCAAAATACTCAATCTCATTTTCATCGAGGTTGGCTGTTTTGAATGTAGATATATATCGACTGTTACGATTCATAACGGTCTCCTTTTTAGGGCGCACCTACCCTGTTTGCTCTGTTTTGAGCTTGCATTTTAAGCATGTTACTAAACAACTGATGCGCCGTTTGTCCTTTGGTTTACTGCCTGTGTGGTTTACTACCCATTTGATTGACTGACGGATAGGCGCTAGCCACGCCGCGATATTGGCAGCCAATCTTGATGCTCAGGGCCTGTATAGTCGGCACTCGGGCGAATAATTCTGTTGTGAGCGCGCTGCTCATAAACATGCGCAGCCCAACCTGTGAGCCGGCTCATGACAAAGATTGGTGTAAACAAAGGGGTTGGAATATCCATAAAGTGATAAGCCGTCGCATGAAAAAAGTCAGCATTACAGAACAAGCCCTTTTCTCGCTTCATAACTGACTCTACTCGAACAGACACATCATAAAGATGACGGTTATTAGAGCCCTCAGATAACGCTTCAGACCAACGCTTAATCAAGGCATTTCGCGGGTCGCTTTCACGGTAAACAGCGTGACCAAATCCCATGATCTTGTCTTTATTGGCCAACATTTGCATGATGTTCGTTTCTGCTTCATCGGCCGTTTTCCAATTTTCAATCATGGCCATCGCCGCTTCATTCGCGCCACCATGTAGTGGGCCACGTAATGTGCCTATCGCAGCAGTAATACAAGAATGAAGGTCAGATAGAGTCGATGCACATACTCTTGCCGCAAACGTTGATGCATTGAACTCATGCTCTGCATACAAAATCAGCGAGCAATGCATGACTTTTTTATGCAATTCACTTGGCTCTTTATCCGTCAATAGCTTGAGGAAGTAACCACCGATACAAGACTCAGATTGATCAAAGGTATCCACTCTTACGCCATCGTGGCTGTAGCGATACCAATAACAAATAATGGCGGGAAACAGAGCGAGCATACGTTCGGTAGCCGTTTGCTGTTGCTCGAAACTTTCTTCAGGTTCAATATTACCAAGGTAAGAGCAACCCGTTCGCATCACATCCATAGGATGCGCTGTGGCTGGAATGAGTTCGAGAATAGATTTCAGCCCCTCCGGTAAGCCACGCAACTGAACAAGTCTTCGTTTGTAGTTATCCAGTTCAGACTGGTTGGGAAGATGACCTTGAAGCAGCAAGTAAGCCACTTCTTCAAACTCAGCATTATTGGCTAAGTCTGTGATATCGTAACCTCGATAGGTTAATCCTGTCCCCGATTTTCCGACAGTACATAGTGCAGTACTCCCTGCGCTCTGGCCTCTAAGACCCGCGCCACCTAACGGTTTCTGCGACATGTTTTGCGCCATAATATGCTCCTTGATATTCAAATCAGATTCCTAGCAGCCCTCTAACGGGGCTTGAGCTTTTGAATGGAACCTGACTGAACCTTTCACGTTATTGGATTAGTTTTATTTAAACTCAGTTAGTTCTGTTCACTTTTTTGCTCGAACAGCTTGTCTAATTTGTCTTCGTAATCATGATAATTAAGATGTTGATAAAGCTCTTTTCTCGTTTGCATCTGGTCAACAACATCACGCTGATTACCTTCATTTAACAGATGGGAATAGACACGTTCCGCCGCTTGGTTCATCGCCCTAAATGCACTCAATGGATAGAGCACCATATCGACATTCGCCCCTGCCAACTCTTCCCGACCAAAGAGAGGCGTCGCTCCAAATTCAGTAATGTTGGCAAGAATAGGAACGTGACGACCAATAGCCTCATTCAGCCGATGGGAGAACTGCTGGTACTGCTGCAATTCGTTCATCGCTTCAGGGAAAATCATGTCAGCACCCGCTTGTACACAGGCAATCGCGCGCTCAACCGCACTATCGAAACCTTCTACGGCAAGCGCGTCTGTTCGTGCCATCAACACAAAATTGTCGTCTGTACGGGCATCGACGGCAGCTTTGATGCGATCTACCATCTCT
The DNA here is from genome assembly GCA_003263845.1 of Vibrio aestivus. GTDB lineage: Bacteria > Pseudomonadota > Gammaproteobacteria > Enterobacterales > Vibrionaceae > Vibrio > Vibrio aestivus. Next base: position 17,079 of record JYJN01000133.1, read on the forward strand.
TGCTGACTCACAATGGCTTTGTTTGGTCTATGACCGCAGCGCTTTTGCGACACTTGATCTTCCATGTGCACTGCTGCTGCCCCAGCCTTCTCCATTGCCTTAATCGTTCTAGCAATATTGAATGCGCCACCAAATCCTGTATCAATATCAACGAGTAACGGAAGGTCACAGGCATTAGTGAGCCTCTCTACATCCACCAAAACATCGTTAAGCGTTGTGATACCAAGATCGGGTAAACCGTATGAAGCGTTTGCCACGCCACCGCCCGATAAATAAATGGCTTGATGCCCGATATTCTTAGCCATCATCGCGCAATACGGGTTCACCGTACCGACAATTTGCAATGGATCATTTTGCTCAACGGCTTGGCGAAACTTCATTCCAGGTGTTGTCATGTTTAGTCCTTTTCTAATCAGATTCTGAAGCAATGCGTTGCTCAAGAAGTTTACGACTGCCTGAGATATGCCTTCTCATCAGCATCTCAGCTAATTCTTCATCCCCATCTTCAATCGCCTTATAGATAAATTTATGTTCGCTCAGTGCTTCGATGGGTCTTGCGTGCTGCTTGGGAGATTGGTATCGGTACATTCGCAGCAAATGGTAGAGCTCATTGCAAAGCAACCCGATGAGTTTTTGATTGCGGCTGGCTTGAATGATTCGATAGTGGAAATCGAAGTCACCGTATTGATGAAAGTATGAGGCTCCATCTACCTCTTCAACGTGAGATGAATGCGTATCTAGCAGCCGTTTCAGTTCATCGAGCTCTTTTTCGTTGATGTAACGAGCAGCCAGCCTCGCAGCCATCCCCTCTAATGCTTCGCGCACCGCATAAAGTTCTATCAATTTGCTTGGCGTTAAAGTAATCACCCTCGCTCCAACATGGGGAATGCGCTCTATAAGCCCAAGCCCTTCAACACGCATAATCGCCTCACGTAAAGGGCCTCGGCTCACCTCGTACTGCTTTGCCAACTCAGGCTCGGAGATCTTTTCTCCAGGCAATATGTCGCCCTGAACAATCGCCTCAACCAGACGCTCAGTTAGGTTTTCAGATTTGGTCGACTCTTTATCCTGCAGAACATTCGCATCTTTAACAGCCAACGCTGAGGTTGAAGAATTAGGCATAGTGATTTCATCTCGACTTTTACTTCTTTGTTAACCACTACTCTAGCTGATCAAAAAACAAACAAGCAAACACATTGTTGACAATTTAGACTAAAGTCGGTCATATTTTCTATAAATAGCTCATTTAGATCACATATTGTAGACAATATGAGCTTTTAGACGAGTATGGGATAGACGTCCCTCAAACTATGAGTGCTTAAATATCGTGCCAACGATCCAGAACTCACCACGACCATCTTGAATACCAATGGTTTTTAATGAATCATTAACAATAAGACATACAGTCACTTAACTGACCGCTCAACATTCCAACAGGATGGAATCATGACAGAGCAAATATCAGCGAGTTCTTTAATCGCGAAAGACTCTAGCAATTCTGAACATGATTGAGCCTCATGTGAAATCGGCTACTGCCCAGTCAACCCAAGTAGAGTTCACCTACGGCGATAACAACGTTAACTTGGCGATTAAAACTCAAGGACAAATCAACCCATTTGTTCCGGGCTTCTTCTCAGCTTTAATCTTCCGAATGACTTGTAGCTCTTCTAGCCCAAACACGACTCACTGCCTCGTTGATTCGGCAGTGGGTCAGTATCTCGAACAAAACCACATTCACTCCGTCTCCTCACTCTCTTCGCATGTTTTCTCGGCGTACCACCCAATCCATGGTGACGTCATTATCAAAATCGCGCAGTCAAAGTCCAAGATTCAGCAGCTTTCAAACGAAATTCATGTCAGAAAAACCCTTCCCGATTGGGCTTGTAATCCAATGATCGATTTTAAACAATCCAGTAACTGGGCACTGGCGGTTGTAAAAGAGATCAAAGGACAAACACTGACTGACCATTTAAAAGCCATCGCTTTAAGTCAGGCTAGGTCGGCAACACAGTCAAAAATCGATGGTTGGCGTCATAATGTGGAACGTCAGCTTAGCACTTTACATCGATCAGGTTACGTCCATGGCGATGTCAAACCGAGTAACATAATCATTGATCAATCAGGTAACGGTTGGCTTATCGATTTTGGTCAAGCCATTGCGAATAAAACGCCCTACGAACATAACCCACTTCACGGTGGAAGCCGCTATTTCGCAACAAAAAATGTCTTAAGCCGTAAAGGTAAAGCAAGCCCAATAGATGACTATTTTGGCCTAGCCGTTTCTATCGCCTGTCATGTTCAAGGGGCTCATCCATTCCAAGAGCTTCCTCTTAACATTGCAGTAGAAAGGCAGGTCGCCCCCAATCTTGAACGTCTTCCTGCCCGCTATGCTCTGATTTTACAAATGGCGTACGCTCGCACATAGCTCCTTACAACCCATTGTTTGCATTAGTTAAACTGGCTCATGTCTGTATTTCCAACCTGCCATGAACTTTATGAACAAAACTCCGTTAATGCCCAATATTGTTTTTATCTCCGCATTAGAGACAGACTTGTAACAATCTCTTAACCTTAAACGCATCTGAAGTGACGAAAGCTTCTCACTTCAGGCATGAATGATAACTATAAACACCCAAACAAATCAGGGTGTGCCTACATAAGGAACGTGAATCATGTTTAAGGTACTAAAACCAACTCTGGCTGCATCAATTATTGCAGCGTCTTTCTCAATGAGCGCAATCGCCGCAGACGTAGAAAAAATCCATTTCTTAATTCCTGGTGGCGCAGGTGGTGGCTGGGATATGACGGCTCGTGGCACAGGGGATGTTCTAGTTAAAGAAGACATTGTTGAAAACGTCTCTTTCCAAAACCTATCTGGTGGTGGTGGCGGTAAAGCAATCGCGCACCTAATCGAAACCGCTAAGCGCCAAGAAGATACATTAATGGTGAACTCGACGCCAATCGTCGTTCGTTCTCTAACTGGTATCTTTCCTCAATCTTTCCGCGACTTAACGCCTGTGGCGGCAACCATCGCCGACTACGGTGCAATCGTAACCTCTCCTGACTCACCGTATAACACATGGGAGGATGTGGTTGCTGAGTTTGAATCTAACCCTCGTAAAGTAAAAATTGCGGGCGGTTCTGCTCGAGGCAGTATGGACCACCTAGTGGTTGCTGCGGCGTTCAAAGGTGAAGGGTTTGATGCTAAGAAAGTTCGTTACATCGCGTACGATGCTGGCGGTAAAGCTATGGCTGCACTTTTATCTGGCGAAACGCAGCTGCTTTCAACAGGCTTGGGTGAAGTACTAGAAATGTCCAAGTCTGGCCAAGTCAAGATTCTTGCAGTAACTGCACCTAAGCGTCTTGAAGCAGCACCAGATGTCCCTACTCTAACGGAATATGGTAACGAAACTGTCTTCGCTAACTGGCGCGGTTTCTTCGCAGCACCTGGGGCTAGCCAAGAAAAGATTGATGAGTGGAACGCAGCACTAACTAAAATGTACTCCACAGACCAATGGCAAGTGGTTCGCGACCGCAATGGCTGGATCGACAACTACAAAGCCGACAAAGACTTCTATGCATTCCTTGAAGATCAAGAGAAGCAGATGGGCGACCTAATGCGTGAACTAGGTTTCTTAAAATAATAACAATAGCTCTATATATTTAAGTGATAGTTGGGCTAAATCCCTCTAGCCCAACTATCTAATGTTTCGCCGTATTTGAGAACTCTATCTTGCACTACTTGATAGAACCCCAAAAACTCCTTTGTTTATTGAACGATTTGTTTTTTGAACAAACAAGTAAGCCTATTGACTAGCAGCAACAAGCTTACATTTGTTAATGAATACCCTGACAATTAAATCATTAACCTTCTTAAATACGGCCTTTTTCTTCTCTTCTTATTACTTCTAAGCAAATGGAGTTGGATATGTCGGACTCGCCAACAAATTCATTTTTCAGCAAGGAAAACTTGTTAAGTCGCGATAGAGTCGGAGCGATGATTTTTTTGATCGTCTGTCTCTGCTATGGCTACCAAACCTCACAAATCCCACTGTTCCCTGGAGATGAATACGAACCCTTCACCGCACGCACATTACCAACATTACTCACATTTGCGGGTATCGCTTTGGCTCTGATCCTGTTGGTGACCGGTCAACCAGACACTCAAAGTGGCGCAGTAATGGATTTCAACTGGAAGCTGCTTGGTGGCTTTCTAGCACTTATGGCGCTTTATGGCGTCGGCCTTACCTACCTTGGCTTTGTCATTGCCACTAGCTTGTTCTTACTGGCCGGATTTTACTTACTAGGTGAGCGCAGAAAGAAAGTGCTATTTGGCGCATCGTTTCCTTTCGTATTAGGTTTTTTCCTTTTACTCACCGAAGGCCTAGATATCTATCTTGAGCCTGGAATCATCTTCACTCTTTGGTAGGACTCATTATGTTAGATGGAATTTTACAAGGCCTGTCGACGGCTGTGATGCCAACCAACATCATGATGGTTGTCGTGGGTTGTTTTGTTGGTACTTTTATTGGTATGTTACCGGGTCTTGGCCCTATTTCGGCCATTGCTCTCATGATCCCAATCACTTACGGTCTAGACCCCTCGTCGGGCCTAATTCTGATGGCGGGTGTGTATTACGGCGCCGTATTTGGTGGGTCAACATCATCAATTCTAATTAATGCACCGGGTTGTTCGTCTACGGTTGTTACCGCATTTGATGGCTACCCAATGGCGCAGAAAGGTCAAGCAGGTAAAGCATTGGCACTTGCGGCCTATTCTTCGTTTACCGGCGGTACTCTGTCTGCAATCATGCTTCTTGTTGCCGCACCAGCTCTGGCAAGCGTTTCGCTTAGCTTCCAATCTTCTGATTACTTCGCATTGATGGTTCTAGGCTTATCCGCTGTTGCAGCATTTGCTGGCCCAGGTCAGGTCATCAAAGCATGGATGATGACGGTTCTAGGCTTAATGCTGTCGACAGTTGGTATCGACAAAGGCGTGGGCGTTGAGCGTTTCACCTTTGGCTTAACGGATCTAATGGATGGATTCAGTTTCTTGCTTCTAGCAATGGCGACATTTGCGTTGGGCGAAACCTTGATGGGCATTCTTAAGCCTAGCGCAGACACAAGCCAACAAGAGCAAGAGAAAATGAGCGACATCGGCAGCATGAAAGTCACCAAAGAAGAGTTCAAAGAAGTCGCGCCTGTTTCACTGCGCTCTTCAATTCTTGGCTTCTTTACTGGTGTTCTACCGGGTGCTGGAGCAACTATCGCCGCTTTCCTTAGTTATGGTATGGAACGCAACATTGCACCGAAAGACAAAAAAGAAGAGTTCGGCAAAGGCAGTATTCGCGGCCTAGTCGCGCCAGAATCCGCCAATAACGCAGCGTCAAGTGGTTCATTTGTTCCTCTGCTTACACTGGGTATTCCAGGTTCTGGTACAACCGCTATCATGCTTGGCGCACTCATCGCTTACGGCATTCAACCTGGCCCTCGCCTGTTCGTTGAACATCCGGACGTATTCTGGTCGGTTATCATCTCTATGTACATTGGCAACATCGTACTGGTGATCTTAAACCTACCGTTGATTCCGTACATCTCTAAGCTACTAGCGGTACCACGAACGGTGCTACTGCCTATGATTTTGTTCTTCTCTATCACAGGTGTTTACCTTGTTTCGTTTAATACCATGGATGTGTTCATCATGTTGATCATCGCCATGGCTGCTATAGCATTGAGATTGGCTAACTTCCCATTAGCCCCGCTGTTACTTGGTTTCATCTTGGGTGGGTTAATGGAAGAGAACTTGCGCCGCGCATTGATGATTAGTGATGGTGAACTGAGCTTCTTGTGGGAACGCCCTATCACACTGACCTTTACTGTGCTTGCTGCATTAGTCCTTGTCAGCCCTATCATCGTCTCACTGGTTAAACGCATGAAGGGTCGACTGAACAAGTTCAATCCCAGTAAAACCAAAACAACATTAGAACCAAAGCAATAAACCCAAAAAAGGAGCGATTTCGCTCCTTTTTCTCATTCAACACATAGACGTAAACATCTAGTTTAATAAACCCGTTTGATACTGTTTAGGTGTCACACCAAACTCATTTTTAAACAGTCGAATAAAATGTGAAATATTATCGTAGCCAGACTCCAAAGCCGCATCGGTCACGTTCATTTTCTTGAGATTTGTTTTTGATGTTTGTAGGCGGCGCTGTGTGATGTATTGCTTTGGGCTTGTGTCTGTCATCGCTTTAAACTTCTGCGAAAAGTTAGACAGTGACAGGCCTACTTCTTCAGCGACTTGTGACAAGGTCATCTGCAATCCGGCTGGCGAATTCAATATGCGCATGGCTTTCTGGATTGGGTGATTGCTGTTACCGGCAATTAACCTCTGGCACGTCTGCTTTCTTAGTAGCTCGAAGACCATCTCTTGCGCTGTCAAATCAACGAGAAACTCATGCCTAGCTTCCTCCGAGAGCAATATCTCTTGCATTCGAGTGTGAAGCGCTGCAATGCGGTTCTCAACCGCTTCAATGGCAAAGGTTTTCGGCGCATGCATGTCGGTCATGTCCGTTTCCAACACCTCAAGTACTCGCTGACTTACATGACCAACCATATGGTCATCAAACTCATACACCAACGCTTTGGTATGCTCAGGCATCTTCATAAAGACATTCGTTTCCGGCGGGAGTAACACAAATTGATCGCGCTGGTAGCTCAGCTCTTCTGAATTGTTGATTTTGATGGACTTAGCACCTTGTAGGATGGTGCACAAACGAGGAAGTTCGTAAGAATGGTACTCGTCGTAATAATCTTTCGGTAGATCGTAATACAACAGGTTGACACCCGATGTCGACAACGCATATTCGCGCTCCGCAACTCGACTAAAACTACTGATCTTATGCATAGGCTTCTGTGCCACTTAAAATACACATAGGGACATAGTAAGCACAGAAAACCGAGTGAACATTGATCTCACTCGGCTAAACTTTCGATTTAGTTTTTAACAAAGTGCAGGCAATCGTTTGGCCTACACTCAGTCAACTTAAGCGAAGCAAATTAAAGCGCTGCAGACAAAATTTCTACAATCTCTTCATGAGTTGCTTGTTTCGGGTTAGTGAAGCCACATGCATCTTTCAGTGCGTTCTCAGCAAGTACATCGAAGTCGTCGCGCTTCACACCAAGCTCTTCTAAGCCCGAAGGAATGTTAACGTCTTTTGAAAGTTGGCGAATAGCATCTAGACCTGCGCTCGTTGCTTGTTCATCCGTCATGTCTGCGGTGTCCACACCCATTGCGCGAGCAACGTCAGCCAGGCGAGCAGGAGCACCTGTGCATTGTAGTCTTGAACGTGAGGGAGCAAGATGGCGTTACAAACACCGTGTGGTAGGTCGTAGAATCCACCCAACTGGTGAGCAATCGCGTGAACATAACCCAGTGATGCATTGTTGAATGCCATACCTGCCATGAACTGCGCGTAAGCCATGTTATCGCGAGCTTCTAGTTGTCACCATTTTCAACAGCTTCACGTAGGTTCGCTTGAATCATTTCGATGGCTTTAATTGCCACAGCATCAGTGACTGGTGTTGCAGCTACCGACACGTACGCTTCGACTGCGTGTGTTAATGCATCCATACCCGTTGCCGCAGTCAAAGATGCCGGTTTCTCTAGCATCAACTCTGGATCGTTAACCGAGATGATTGGCGTCACGTTCTTATCCACGATCGCCATCTTGATGTGACGAACTTCATCGGTAATGATGCAGAAGCGAGTCATTTCAGATGCAGTACCCGCCGTAGTGTTGATGGCGATAAGTGGTAGCTGCGGTTTAGCAGAAACATCAACACCTTCGTAATCCTTGATTTCACCGCCGTTGGTTGCAAGCAGCGCGATGCCTTTCGCACAGTCGTGTGGAGAGCCACCACCGAACGAGATAACACAATCACATTGATTTGCTTTAAGAAGTGCTAGACCATCATCGACGTTTCCAATAGTAGGGTTTGGCTTCGTCTCATCGAACACAACCGCTTCAACACCTTCTTTATCTAGAAGAGTGGTTAGCTTGGCAACCGCACCAAGTTCATTCAATACTCGGTCAGTTACGATCAGCGCTTTCGAAAAGCCTTGAGACTTGATTGATCCAACAGCGTCGTTTAAACAGCCAGCGCCCATAAGGTTCAAAGATGGGATATAGAATGCATTAGACATGTTCTACCTCGTTTACATTTTTAGTTTTAAGTGTTCACCCTCTAACAACTCATCGGCGTGTGCCTGCCTACTACTTTAGAGGGGTGTTTAATTCAATAACTCGAGAGTATCAGGTGGGGTGAACTGCAAACTAGCTCGATTTTTATGAAAAATAGTCATTATTTAAAATGCGCGCTTTTACCCACGAACATAATCGATAATTGGTTTTAATTTCAGACAGTAAGCTCCAAAGCTTAAAAGAACTCGTTTTCTCACTTATTTGCATGTCGTTGCAAAATTGCACAATAAACGCATTGAGAACACAAAAATTAGAGTTTATACTCTAATTTCTTCGCAACGACGGGTACTCACATGATGACTAATAAGTTAAACGTCATTACTTCTCTCTCAATCGGCCTATTTACGAGTAGCATGGCACTCTCTACCCCAATTAGCTTTTCACAAGCATGGGAAGTGGTTCAGCAAAACAACTACTCTCTGTCGGCACAGCGCGCCAATGTCGAACGCCAACAGCACCTTCAAAATGCAACCTCCAATCTAAACCTACCCTCTGTATCAGTTGGTGCAAACTACACTCGATTGGACAGCGACGTTACCGTGTCTGGTCAGCAGTTATTCGACAGCACAGGCCAAAGTATTCATCTGCCGCCCAATTTAGCGCCTGTTCTTAGCCCCGTGCTTGCTGAACTCGGTTCGATTACGTCAACAGTTACCGAGCGCGATATCTTCACTTCATCGATTCGTGCTATCTGGCCTATCTTCACTGGCGGCCGAATTTCAGCAGCCCAAACAGCGGCACAAGGTAAAACCGAAGAGGCCGCTAGCCAGCTGGCGATGGAAGTTCAGGCAAGATACGAAGATTTAAGTAAGTACTACTTTAGTGTGCTACTTGCCCAAGATGTTCTCTCTACACGTCAAAGTGTTGAGAGTGGACTTACGCATCACTTAGAAAATGCCATCAAACTCCAAGAACAAGGGCAGATAGCTAAAATTGAGCGACTCCAAGCCGAAGCTTCGCTAGATAAAGCGATTGTCGACCGTCAAAAGGCTCAAACCACATTGGAAATTACCCAAACGGCGTTAAATCAAATACTCAATCAGAATCAACGGGTTGAGCCGAATGGCAATCTGTTTATCAACCAGTCTCTGCCTCCGCTCAGTGCGTTTGTCGACCAAACTCTATCCACCTACCCTGGCTTAGCGCTGTTGGATGCTAAAGAGAAGCAAGCGAGCAGTCTGATTAAAGCTGAAAAAGGCAAGTATTACCCTGAGGTCTATTTATACGGAGACTACAGTCTCTATGAAGAGGACTCACTAGCAAGCCAAATGAAACCAGATTGGATGGTCGGCATCGGGGTCAGTGTGCCACTGATAGAGAATGGTGGTAGAAACCAAAAGGTTAAGGCCGCTCACAGCGCAGTCTCACAGGTTCAATATCTAAAAGCGCAGGCTAAACAAGACTTATCGGTACTGGTCCAGAAAACTTACCTCGAAGCACAGCAGGCAAAACAGGAGGTCAACGGTTTAGAATCGAGCCTTAGGCTAGCCAGCGAAAACTTATCTCTTCGTCAAAAAGCTTTTGCGCAAGGTCTGTCAACTTCCCTAGATGTCGTCGATGCTGAACTCTACCTTGCCAGTATTAAAACGCAGCAGTCAGCGGCTAAGTTCAATTACCTACTTTCACTCACCAAGCTATTAGCGCTATCTAGCCAAATGGATGCGTTTGATACCTATGAACGCACTTCAATCACCGCGAGCAACCAGTAAGGATCTGACATGAAACAACTTAAACCCATCGCCCTAGCGGTTGCTGCTCTTAGTGTAACTGGTTGGATTAGCTATCAATTCTACCAAGTACATCAACCCCAACCTATTCGTTTACACGGACAGATTGAAGCGCAGCAGTACAGTATATCGTCTAAAGTACCAGGCCGAATCGATCAAGTACTGGTTCGCAAAGGTGACAATGTCCAACAAGGCGACTTGATATTCACCCTTCACAGTCCAGAGATTGATGCAAAGCTCGAACAGGCGATCGCTGGTCAAAAAGCGGCTGGCGCGCTCGCGAAAGAAGCGGAAACCGGCGCAAGACAACAACAGATACAAGCCGCAAAAGATCAATGGCTTAAAGCACAAGTCGCGGCTCAACTGATGGAAAAAACCTATCTGCGAGTCAACAACTTATATAAAGACGGCGTCATATCAGAACAAAAGCGAGATGAAGCGAAAACTCAATGGAAAGCAGCTCAATACACAGAAAGTGCTGCTTATCAGATGTATCAAATGACACAAGAAGGTGCGCGAAATGAAACCAAAACTGCGGCAGCCGAAAAAGCCCGTATGGCACAAGGTGCGGTTGCTGAAGTAGAAGCCTATGCCAATGACACTCGAATTTCGAGTTGGTTTAACGGTGAAGTTTCTCAAGTGTTACTGCACAGTGGCGAACTCGCGCCTCAGGGCTTCCCTGTGGTCACCATTATCGATACCAATGACTCATGGGCTGTTCTAAACGTGCGAGAAGATCGATTGAAGTATTTTGAAAAAGGCTCTCAGTTCGATGCTTATCTCCCTGCATTGGATTCAACGATTCCATTCGTCGTCAGTCATATTGCGCCGATGGGTGATTTCGCCACATGGCGCTCTACCGACTCATCACAAGGTTTTGATTTGAGAACGTTCGAGATCGAGGCAAAACCAGTCAACAAAAATGTTCAGCTTCGAATGGGAATGAGCCTTGTGGTTGAGTTAGACAACAACCAAGAAGATCAATAGAGCGAGTAGGTCAATCGCATGAGTGAAAACGCCATTAAGACACAACTTAGTATCGTCAAGCGCGATCTATGGCTTCTATCCGCCCTTACGTGGGTCCCAGTTGCACTGGCACTTACGATTTGGTGGATATTTTCTCAAGGCATTGCGACTAACCTACCGATTGGTGTCGTCGACTTGAATCAAAGCCAGCTTTCACGCAGTTTCGCTCGGCACTTGGAAGCCACACCAACGCTGGCCATTACAGAACAATACCGTTCAGTAGCAGAAGCGAAACGAGACCTAACAAACAGCGACATCTACGCATACGTAGTGATTCCAAACGAGTTTGATAAGCACGTTAGACTAGCACGATCACCTCAGATCTCAGTGTTTTACAACAGCCAATATATCCTTGTCGGCAAGCTTATTAACTCTGCCGTCATGCAAGCACAAGGCACCCTCAATACTAAGTTGGCCATGGGGAATAACTTGGGCCAAGGAAACTCCACTTTATCCGCTGCGCTTGGTAAGGCTCTACCGATTCAAACTCAAATTACTGCGCTGTTTAACCTCAATAGCAATTACGCTCAGTTTTTAGTGGGCGCCATTATTCCTGCTATTTGGCAAATTGGTATCATAGTCACTGGCATAATGATCTTATCTGCCAATAACAGAGTGAGAGGCGTTCACCAATGGCTAAATAGACAACCTTCTCTCAATGTGATTAGAACATTCCTCCCTTACCTACCCCTATATCTATTGCAAGGTTTAGGGTTTTTATGGCTATTCTATGGGATTCTAAACTGGCCAATGCAAGGCAATCTTTGGATTATCGCTATCGCGCAAGCTGTCACCATTGTTTGTTGTCTAATCATGACGGCTTTGTTCTATTTCTTATCATTGGATGCAGCGAGAGCCATGAGTTTTGCAGGTGCATTTACTGCCCCTAGTTTTGCCTTTATGGGCATTACTTTCCCAGTCAGCGATATGAATAGCCTAGCTCAATTCTGGCGGTCACTACTGCCGATTAGTCACTACATTGAGGTGCAAGTTGGACAAGCAAGCTATGGGGCGAACATTTGGCATAGCGTTAATCAACTCACACCTATGATTTGGTATCTCATACCTGCACTGGCTTGCGGATTTTTGATTAAAAGAGCCACACAAAACACGACCAAAACGGAGACCAATTGATGTCACTCTTTCAACTATTGCGCTCTGAATTTAAGGCAATATTCACTAATCCGGTTGTCGCACTTACCGTATTCGGTGGTGTTATCTTTTACTCCTTTTTGTACCCGCTACCTTACATCAATCAAACGCCTACTGAACAAGAGGTAGCCGTTGTAAACTTGGACAAGAGCCAAGCGAGCTACCAGCTTGAGCGCATGGTCGACGCTACCCCGCAGGTCAACATCGCAACACGTAGCGGCAGTATAGAAGAGGCAAAAGAGCGTTTACTAACTGGTGAGGTGAATGGCATCTTTGTCATTCCAGAGCATTTCTATCGCGATTTAATGTTGGAGAAAAGCCCTACCCTTGCGTTTGCGGGTGACGCATCCTACTTTCTGGTTTACGGCACCATTGTTGAAGGCTTAGCTCATGCGAGTGGGACACTTGCAGGAAAGGTCAATGTTGTCAGGCTTCTCTCGGAGGGCGTTCCATTGTCGATGGCTGAGCAGCAATATGCGGCATTTCGCGTAAACATGAAACCAACTTTCAACCCAGAGATTGGCTATCTCAACTATGTGGTCCCTGCTGTATTTGTATTGATTTTGCAGCAAACATTAATCATGGCGTCTGGCTTACTGGGCGCGACGCAGCGAACCTCTAGCGGCTACTGGACCCAAGCAGGACCATTGGCAACTCTACTAACACGAGTATCGGTACTTGGCATCATCTATCTATTACTGGCTATGTACTATTTCGGATTTAGCTTAGACTTCTACGCCATTTCACAACTTGGGACGGTCTATGATCTATTCTCGATTTTTATCCCAATGTTTATGTGTAGCACGGCTATTGGAGTTGTTCTGGGACAGCTTGTGCCAAGAAGAGAGCTAGTCACGGTTATTGCCCTGTTTCTGTCCATGCCGCTTATATTTACGTCAGGTTTTATATGGCCAGTGGAGAGCATTCCTACACCGCTTCTTAGCCTGTCATACATTTTTCCGAGCGGCCAAGCTATTCCAGCCTTGCTCAAGGTTAACCATATGGGCGCCAACAGGGGTGCCATCACCGATCATTTAATCATACTCTGGCTTCAAAGCTTGTTGTGGCTATGTGTCGCCTTTTATCTACTCAAAAAATCGAAACGGGCCATTTCATAATTAAGATAAATACTTATCTTGTGTGATATTTATGTAATTTATTCAGACTAGAAGATACTTTTATCTCTATTGGCACTATCATTACGCTATCATTACGATAGCATCAATATTATTACCATAAGTTAAATCATGGATAAGACAAACACACGCCACTCTATCACTATTGAAACTAAATCCTTCTTGGCGCTTTTCCTTATTCCACTACTCATCTCGATTCCAGTTTCCTACTATTTCGCTCAGAAAGACGTTAAATCCGAACTCGTCGCCATCAGTCGCTTCTATACGAATTATATTGATGGCATCATTACCGAATTACACGGAGAATCGGCTCTGATCGCCCAAAGCGAAAACCAATGCGAGGTCATGCAGGAACAACTTCTGTACGAGAATCAACTTCGAGAACTTGTGATTGTTGATGATGGCGTAATCATCTGTTCATCTAAACGAGGTTACATAGAGGTAAATGTTAACAGTATTTTCGATAAATGGGATTTTGTAAGTGGCGAGTATCTATTTGACTATGGTAACGATATTACCCAACGCTCACTCGCCGTTGTCGATGTTTTTCCTAATAAGAAAAACAGTGGCATCGTAGCACTCGTGAACCGTAACTATTTATCCGAGGCCATGCGACGCGATGCTAATGCACAAGTCAGCCGCATATCGATTAAATTTGAAGATCTTTTGTATCCACCAGAGCAGCCATTCTCTTCCAATGGATTACACCATATACGCACCTCCTCACTATACGGATACCAGATACTGGTAGAAGCACGACCGGTAAACGTGTATTCCAAATTATTATCTATCTCGGTTATCACTATTCCGACTGCTTTTTTTCTATCTTTGTTGATTCATGGTGTTACGCGCCGATATCGCCAACGTGATTCGCTTTTGGATGATTTAAAATCAGGTTTAAAACGAAATGAACTCTTCTTACTTTACCAACCGTTAGTAAGTAGTCAGTCCCGTGAGATCGAAGGGGTCGAAGCATTAGTACGCTGGGAGCACCCGAAACTTGGATTGGTGAGACCTGATATCTTCATTCCGCTTGCAGAACAGCAAGGGCTTATCAATCAACTCACCGATGTTGTCTTGCAAAGAGCACTGGCAGATTTACAGCCAACTCATCCAAACAAACCACTCCATGTTGGCGTAAATATTCCACCCAGTTACCTTGAAGAAAAGCACTGTGTACAAACATTAAAGCGCTACCACAACGCAATGACAGAGGCAGGTTATCACCTTTGCATAGAGATCACCGAGCGACAGGCACTCGATGAAAATGGCATAAAAGTGCTGGATGCACTCGCCAGTGAAGGCGTCATTATTGCTATTGATGACTTCGGCACCGGACAAACATCGCTTTCTTTGCTCAATGATGCTCCGTTTAACTATCTAAAAATTGATAAGTGCTTCGTAGATACAATTGGCGTAGATACGGTCAATGCACCTGTGCTAAGTACTATCATTGAGCTGGGCCACAAATTAAACGTGACAATCGTGGCGGAAGGGGTTGAAACAGAAGAGCAACGAGAACTTTTAAGTCAACATAACGTTCAACTGTTGCAAGGTTACCTATTCTTCAAACCACTAACGTTAGAGGCGCTTAAAAAACTAATCCGCTAAGGGGTCATTTCGGGACTCATAGAATTACAACGTGGGCCTAAAACCCACGTTGTTTCCAAAACTGCCCTTCATCCCGAGCGTAGAGGTGGAATGTCTTCTCAGCAATGATCTTGCCATTCATTTCAATGAACATTCGCCATGGGCCTAGATTCGATTCAAATCCACCATCTGAGCAAAGTAATTGAATCGTGTCGCTAGATAAAACTCCCAGTCGTTACTGCCGACGTGCTCTTCGCCATCGAACGGTTCGAGAACTTGGCCCTTTTTTCCTAAAACGCCAGGATGTTCGATGCAATATTGAATCACCGCCCCTTTCGCTTTCTTAATATTCACAATAAACCCAAACTCCACCGCTTCATCGGCAATCACTTGAGTAGTGAAGTCTTTAACCTTAGGTAGCTGTTTTGAACGCGAATCCCAAGTGCTGTACACGCCATACGACGTCATTTCTACGATTGCTGATCGTTTCGCCATTTCTGCCAACGCTTCTTCATTTGATTAATGGATTCTTGACTCACACCATGTACGTTTGGATATTCTCCATTACACTCAATCACTTCGAGCTCTATCTGTAGCCGTTTCGCAAGTTGGACGTAGAACTGCATTTCCCCAGCACCGAATAAAGGTGTTGGATATGACCACACTCTCTCCCCTTAACAGAGCTCCTTGAGTTTCTTCTTGGCACCAGTTATGAGCTAGCCTTACCTTAGTGGCGTCATAATGGTAGTCACCATGTTTGTCGACAAAATACATGTCTGCTTCTAGATGCGTCGCATCGGTGAATGTTTTCGCTAAGGTGGACTTGCCAGAGCCAGGTAATCCCCTTATTAGGGTGAGCGTTGTCGTCATGTGAGTCTCGTACATCGAGTGAGAATGGCATGTTACGAAAAATAGTTGGCTTTTTCTATCGACAATGCCAACCGATTACGCTAGCTTTAGATGTATAGACGTCTATACGCTTAGGGAGAAAGCTGTGCCAATTAAGATACCCGATCAATTACCTGCATCTGATGTACTTCGTAATGAAAACATCTTCATTATGCCGGAGTCTCGCGCCTCAACTCAGGAGATCCGTCCTCTGAAGGTATTGATCCTGAACTTAATGCCAAAGAAAATTGAGACTGAAACTCAGTTCTTACGTCTACTGTCGAACAGTCCACTGCAAGTGGATGTAGAACTTCTTCGTATTGATAACAGGCCAAGTAAGAACACGCCTACAGAACACCTCGATAACTTTTACCGCCAGTTTGAGATGGTCAAAGACCGTAATTTTGATGGATTGATTATCACTGGCGCGCCACTCGGCTTGGTGCAGTTTGAAGATGTGATCTACTGGGATCACCTGCAGACAATCATGAACTGGGCTAAACAGCACGTAACCTCTACCCTTTACGTCTGTTGGGCTGCACAAGCCGGTTTGAAACTTCTGTTCGATTTACCAAAACGTACAAGAAAAGAAAAGCTGTCTGGAGTTTACCATCACAGTATCCATCAGCCTTACCACCCTGTGTTACGTGGATTTGACGATACCTTCTTAGCGCCACATTCTCGCTATGCTGACTTTTCACCAGAATTTTTGGAAGAGCATACCGACTTGGATATTCTCGCTACTTCTGATATTGCCGGCGTGTACTTAGCCGCCACCAAGGACAAGCGAAATGTGTTCGTAACAGGCCATCCCGAATACGATGCGCATACGCTCCACAATGAGTATATTCGAGATCTTGGTGAAGGAATGGAACCCGTCATTCCAATTAACTACTATCCGAATAACAACCCAGATAATAAGCCATGCGCGAGCTGGCGAAGTCATGGTCATTTGCTATTTTCAAACTGGTTAAACTACTGTGTTTACCAGCAAACGCCATACGATTTGGAACACTTCAGTGAAGACCATTTCACAAAAGACGATTAAGCCCATATTGCCTATTTGTCTTCCTAAACACTTTATTTAAAGAGCCCATTACGGCTCTTTTTTTATGTCTACACAACTTATCTCATTGATTACTCGACTAATTGCCAACTCCGTCGCAACGTTAGCCGTCAACCATTTTTATATACATCAACACACTTATTATGGGGCATTGTAGAGTCGCTAGAGGAAGAAACCATGAAAATCATACCCGCCGCCTTAACATTAACGCTGTCAGCTTGTGTTACTGTAACGGAGACCGTTGACAACACGCCGCAATCAAGCGACATTGAGATGGCGGAATCACGTATTTCGTTAGGGCTTGGATATATGGGTCAAGGCAATATGGTAAAGGCTCGCGAAAATTTAGAGAAAGCACTGGCTCATGCTCCAAGTTATTACCGCTCTCAGCTTTCAATAGCACACTATTATGAAAAAGTGGGCGAGCCCGATATGGCACGTCAATACTATCGTTCTGCATTAAAACAACACCCTCGAAACGGCAATGTACTCAACAATTACGGAACGTTTTTGTGTAAGCAAGGGGAATATGAGCAAGCTGATCGCTACTTCAATCAAGCTATTGATCAGCCCTATTACTACTTGGTTTCTGCAAGTTATGAAAATGCGGCACTCTGCGCTTTGAAATCGGGCAACAAAGAACAAGCTTACACCTATTTCCAACGTACTCTCGATCACGACCCTAATCGGGCTCGTTCAATCCTGCAAATTGCTAACCTAGAAATTGAAAAAGGGAAGTATATTGATGCCCGTATTCGCCTCATGAAGTTCCATCAAAGATACGGATTGAAAAAGCCTTCTCTACAACTGTTAATTAAGCTCGAAGATCAGGCTGGCAATGAGGCGTTAAAAGAAAAATATCAGAAGCAGCTCGACAGCATAGCCTAAAGAATGGCAACAGGAGCCGTAGACAGGTTAATCAGTCGTCTACTGTTTTCTCTGCATTTTCCCGACGGCGACTTTTTACGCGCCGAACTCGGTTTATCTTCTTGTATTCAAGATAAACAATCCGAACGAAAGCCAGACAGCCGACAATGGCCAAAATGATAAAGAGAACATTTAGACTGTCACATATCCATTTGGGCTCACAGGGGAGGTATATTTCAAACTCCATACATCTCCCCTCAATAGTTACTCGATATCTATATTGAGTTTAGCATTTCAAACTGAGCCACTTTTTCCTTTCTGCTTCTGTTTTAAATGTCCATGCGATAAAACGGCTGATCTTTTGTCCCTGTTGCATTTCGACCACACGTGCCTCCAACGCCCCCGCTTTTTCAAGGTTCTTTCTCATCCAGCGAACATTCTCTTTCTTAGAGATTAGGGTTGAAAACCACAGAACTTGGTTCGCAAAATCACGACTCTCGAATGCCATATTTTTAATGAAAGCCGCCTCACCTCCCGGGCACCACAGTTCGGCTTTTTGACCACCAAAGTTCAAAGCACTTGATTTAGGCGAGCCCGCTTTCGCAGCAAGTTGATTTTCGCCTTTGCCACGCTTTTGTCGATTGGCACTCAAGTTTGCCAACTTACGATCCGTTCCTTGTTGTGCCTCTTCTAGGGATTTATGGAACGGTGGATTACATGTAGTAATGTCGTAATACTCACCTGGCTTGATGACATTCTTGAAGAAATGGCGACTGTCAGGTTGAACATGACATTCAACCCTTCCGGATAGTGCTGTATTGGACTGGGAAATGTTATTCGCACACTCCACCGAAACCCAATCGATATCACTGGCTTTGACCTGCCATCCGTAATCCACAGCAGCAACAATTGGATAAATACAGTTCGCGCCAACGCCCACATCTAGCATTCTGACTAATGAGTGCTTTAGCCCTTTTGTCTCCGTAAGCAAAAGATCTGCAGCTCGATGGATATAGTCAGCACGCCCGGGAATCGGCGGGCATAAGTACCCTAGTGGAATATCCCATTCCGTTACATCGTAATGATGAGCGAGTAGCGCTTTATTCAGCAGCTTAACAGATTCAGAATTTGCAAAATCGATACTGTCATCACCCTTGGGGTTCTTTACTAATCGTTCTGTAAGCTCAGGCAAAGCACGAGTCAATGCGACAAAATCATATCGACCTTGGTGTTTATTGCGTTTGTGCAAGCCAGCGGCGCTTTTCACCACTGCGAATTTCATGATGTTATCTTCGCTTAGCGCTTCATTCTCAGCTTTTTTTAACGAGCGCTTGTTGCTGCCTGCATTTCGATTCTTTTTAGGTTTGCCCGGCCTGTACGATAGTTTTTGTTGTTTCTCTGTCTTCATTGGATTTGTCCACGTGCGACTTAGGCGTCTTTCAGTTCTTGATAGATCATGAATAATCGAGCGTCCAGCTCAAGTTGATGATAGTCAGGTTCCATATGACAACACAGGTGATAAAAGGCCTTATCGTGATTTTTTTCTTTTAAATGTGCTAATTCATGTACTACTAGCATTCGTAGCAGTGGCTCTGGCGCATTTTTGAATACACTGGCAATGCGAATTTCATTCTTGGATTTCACCTTATTACCATGCACACGATTAACATAAGTGTGTAAGCCTAATGCATTGTTTATCAGATGAATTTTATTGTCGTAGACACTTTGCTCAGCGGCTGGGTTTTCTTCATATAGCGGTTTTTGAACGACATAGTGTAGTCAAACAGCGCCTTCTCGCTTTTGATAGTGTGATTTTCAGGGTAGCGAGACTCAAACCATGTCACCAATCTGTTGGAAACAATTAGCTGCTCCACTTGGGACACGATGTTTTCTGGATAGCCTTGGATATATCGAAGCACAGATGATTGAGAAGATGGCTGCATGGAAAGTCTTATCGTTGGTGAATCAAAATCGATCGTTACTTACAAGCGCACAGTGTAACGGAAATGATTCGCTGATTCATTTGAAAATCAAAGCGCACCTTCCCTCTCTTTAACGATTGATATAAACTGCCGCGCATTCCCATATTGAAATTACCTTACGAGCCTCAAGAGAGTGTTTAAATGAAACGAGTTGTCCTCTACATCACAGATAAGTGCCCTCATTGTAAAGATGCGCAGCGCTACCTCGATTCTAAAGGGATTAAATATCGCTTATGTAATGCGAAAATGCAGCGTGGCCGTAAAGAGCTCGACGCACTAGGTGCCCGGTCTGTACCTGTTTTGAAAATTGGTGACCGCGTAATGCTCGGCTGGAATCCTGGTAACTTTGATAAAATTTATCGTGCTTAGTTTATTCCCTCTATGTAAAAACAAAAAAACGCTCAATGAAGAACATTGAGCGTTAATGTACCGATACACTTCTATCCAAGCGTACTAGATATGCTGCACGACAGTGCTTGCGATTTGTTTCACGTTCTGACCATTGGTGGTAATGGCTTTTGATGTAAAGTTCCACTCTTCGTTATTACGGGTCAATAGCCCTATATAGATACCCGTGTGACTCCCTTGATCGTTCAACGTCACACGACATATCTCTTTTGAAGATTGGTCCAGAACACGACAAAAAGCGTTATCGACTTTGTCAAACGTCTGACCCGTGAAGCTATTAACGGTAATCGCAATGTACTTCACCGCTTTAGGCAATCTTTTCAGATTGATCTTAATCTGTTCATCATCACCATCACCTTCGCCCGTAGTATTATCACCCTGATGATGTACAGCCTGACAGTCAGATTTTAGCTGACGAAACCAAACAGAATCTAAGACTCGACGCTGTTCATCGATAAGCAAGCATGAAGCGTCAAGATCAATGCTGCTAGAGCTGAACAAAGACGCAAAGAAACCTTTGTTCGTAGACTTAGCAACATCCCAGCCTAGCCCCACAGTAATATTGGAGAGCTTCTCCACTTCTTTTGTGAGAGATATAGTAGAGTTTTTCGACAAGTTTATAGACATAATCTTTTCCTTATTGATATCCAGCAACAATATCGCCAAGGCCTAATTGATACCCTGCACCTACAGCATGAAACTCCCACTCATTAGCATTTTTAACCAATGAACCTACTTGGACCGCTGACTCATTCGCAAACTCTTGACCAAGCTTGTACTCGGCGATCAAGTTATTATTTGACTCGTTATACAATCTAATGTAACTGGTACTCACATGAGCAAATCCACGAGTGTCATTGTGGATTGTCACAAAGATAGACAACTCCTCTGCCGCTGGGTCAATTGACTGAAGTCTAGGTTAATAACTTCGTCATCACCGTCGCCAGCACCAGTACGGTTATCCCCTTGATGCACAACTGCGCCTTGTGGGCACTTTAGGTTGTTGTAGAAAATAAAATGATGATCCGAAATCAACTTAGGTTGCTCTTGGGCATCGTGTTTACAGATAAAAACGCAGCAATCAATATCAATCGGTGGCTCTGACGGCAAAAGGTCCCATCCAAGCCCTAACCTTAACTTACTTAACGCTGGCTCAGCTTTAGTAAGATTGATCGTGCTTCCTTTTTCTAAGTTAATCGCCATTAATTATTCCTTATTCTTTTTCATAAAATTAGTAAGTTCGTTTTTCATGTTGACCATGGTTTCATCAGCAATTTTTCTGTTGCGCGCACCTTCTTGCTCAATAGACACAACGTCTTCAAGGGTCGAAATCAAGCTATTTTGGACATGTTCCAAAGTCTCAATATCAACAACTGAACGTTGGTTAGCCCGTGCTGATTGCAAGGTATTTTGTTTCAAAAGGTCCGCGTTTTTCCTAATCAAATCATTCGTGGCATCATCAATTTTTCCAGCTAGCTCTAGTGATTTCTTTTGCTCTAGCATTGAGATTGCCAACGTGAATTGTTTCTTCCAAGCGGGGATTGTTAACGTTTTGATGTTGTCGAACTTTTCCACCAACGTGACGTTGTTTGTTTGCACCATCCTAATCATTGGAGCAGTCTGCAGCGCTAACATTTGCAACGACTTTAAGTCGTGTACACGCTTTTCAATGCGGCTATGAGTCGATTGGAGATCACTGAGTTCTTGCATCTTCAGAGGTGACGTTTCGTTTGCTAACTCAGCTTCCAAACTCGAGATTCGCTCATTGATCAAAAGCCCTCTTGCTTCCCCGTAAACTATTGCTTCTGTAAGAGCTTTATATTGAGCGATGTTCTGTGAAAACACAGTCTCTAACTGAACTGACCTCTCCCGCAAACGCCCTTGTTGCGAGTCAATCTCCTTAACAACTCTTTCAAGCTGTGTACTTACAGAGTTGAACTGCGCAAGTATTGCTTCTTTGGTATTTCTAAACTTAGAGACCAGCTTTCCAAAGAAGCTTTCTTTGCCGATAAGCCCGCTTAGATCAACGCCTTTCGCCAAACCAACGACTTGGTTGAGATTCTCGCCCATTTCCTCAAGGTCTTTGGTTCTAACCTGGCTGAGCATGGAATCCGAGTATTTAGAGATCATTTCGGCGGACTCTTGCCCCAACGTGGCAATACCGTTAGATGAAAAAATATCGATTTGATTCAGTTGCGCAACGATACGGCGAAGCACATCATGTTCATTTAAATCTGCTTCATTCAGGTCATGCTTATATGTGTTTATAGCGTCTTGAACATAAGGCTCAATTGCTGGTAAAACTTCTCCACGAACTGGTGAGATAACTTCGCTTGTAGGACTATTTACTACCAATGGGGATGATTCTGCTTTTGGAACAACATCACGAGCATTGATATTTGAATCTACTGTTTTTGCTTTGAAAGTTTTAGGTTTAAATGCCATTTATCGTAAGCCCTCTATATTACGAATCAAATTGTCTTGAATATCACTAAGCTCATAGTAGAGAATGGAATCGTTTGATTCATCAACCGCTATTACTGTCAAGAATTGCTGTTTCCATACTTGTATTATGTTTACTTTTATTTCCTCTAACCTTTCAAAACTCGCAACAAGATTTGAGGTATAAAGGTCGATTTGCGGAAAGGTCAAACTCACTGATTGATTAAGAGAAAATAGAGTTTGAATCTTCCTCTCCCAACGCCTCTTATGTTCATTAAAGTTTCCATCGAAGATGCTGTTATTCCCTTCGTTCACAGAATTTCTACTACTCACTTCAAAGTCAATTTTCATTGTTAACGCGATCATCTTCAGTTGAAGTCCTCTGTGTAGGCCTTTCAGTTCTGCTTTTAACGACTGGAACTCTGACAATGTCCTTTGAATTTCAGAGGTATTATCAAATACTCTATTTATCCTCGCATCAATTCGATCACTCGCACTATCAAACTCATATTTAATCTTTCTAACTTTGTCTTGGTGGCTGCCCAGGAATCTGGATATTTTTGTTCCAAGCTTATTTGGATTGAATACGTCGATATTGATACTCTTCGCTAGCTGAATAATGCTTTGTCCTAATTCTAAAATCCTGTCTACTTTGCCAATCTTTGCATAGTCCGATAAAAAACCTTGAATATCTTGAAATCTTCTGGATTCTTCATTTCCAAACTCGAGTTGAGCACCAAAACTATCAAACTCGATGGTCTGGTAAATATTGTTCACCAATATGTATTCACTATTCTCTAACTCAATATCGGTATAGTCTCGAGAACATATTCGATCAATATTAGCCTTTATATTCTTGTCGACCTCCACGATATCACTCTGTATAGATTTGATTTTATTTGTAAACAGTACAGAGGGTGACTTCTTTACACTGTTATTGTTAACTGTTCGTTCGCGCTCTGAATATTGTTCAGGCTCGACGGCAGACTCAACACTGATCGTTGGTTCGACATGAGTAAATTTTTTTACGGATTGTCTACTGGTCTCTTGCTTAGCTTGTGGTGAAACAGGCTCCGAACGGACACTTCTAGTCGACTTCTTGTTATGAAATGTTTTTACCATAGTTAGATGTACTGCTATAGAGAGTTAGAGAGTTAGATTTCATCCATACTCTATTAATCATTAACTTAATATGAGTTTGCCAAACTCTTAGTTCTTCTCGCCCAGTTGCCATGACATGCAACTTCCATCATTTGACCATTCATTTGAAATACAGCTGATGGGAGGTCACTCAGTACGGATTCAGCTTGGTCGATATGGATTGACGAATAGTTATGAAAGAAATCTTCGATAAC
The DNA here is from genome assembly GCA_003263845.1 of Vibrio aestivus. Lineage (GTDB taxonomy): Bacteria > Pseudomonadota > Gammaproteobacteria > Enterobacterales > Vibrionaceae > Vibrio > Vibrio aestivus. Next base: position 40,981 of record JYJN01000133.1, read on the forward strand.
CTTAACTTGCGTAGGATGGATAGCCGTTTTTCCAAAAAAACCATAACTCACATCCATCTCAAGCTCTCTTATTAATGTTTCTTGGTCATGCAACATGTCAAAAACTGGAGCAGATAACTCATATCCATATGGCCTAAAGGCAATAATCAAATTATCGATTATGGTTCGCAGTGGAGTCTCATAAATGGTTTGCCCTGGCATTCGTTTGATACCAAGTAAATTAAAGAGATCATTACCTCCAATCCGTAAACAAACAACTTCGCCATTTATACCTTGAAGAGACTCTCTTATGAAACTAAGTTTATTTGGATTCATCACATCTAGTGACTCCAAAGTAGGCATTAACTTGAAGTTATGCTCTCGTCCTTCTAGCGCTTTGTTGTATTCAGCACTTGTTTTCAGATCAAACTTTGGTAAAACAAAACCATCTATATTTTCAATCCCATCAAAATCTAATATCTGGGATAAGATTAGAGGACTTCTTGGTCGAATATATCGCCGAAAAGATTGACCCTCTTCGTTTAATCCTTGGATGGCTTCCTGAAGATTGTTTAGTGAAAACCTTAAATCATGTAACGACACCGAATCCTCGGTACAAAAGACCATACTCTTTGAGCCCATGCCATTTCGTACAATTGTTTTTAGATGTCGATGGTTACAAGGAGTGTAGAGCGTGGCTCCGAGAGAAAAGTAACTTGATAGATTCATTTATCTTCCTCTAGGTTTAGAGTTTTTATCAGGGCACAAGCTTCAAAAAGCAACGAAGGGACTTCGAGTACTCTGATATTCTTTTCCTTCGCTAACATCAGTAGGTGTCTAACTTTTGGGTTATATAGTGATTTGACTAGAAGTAGGGATGGCACTCTTCTTAACATCACTCTGGTTGACTCAGCGATTCCTGGTTTAATATGGTTGATATCAATGACTGAGTATTCATCAGCTATCGCTGTGATAAAACTAGACATCTTGTCTTTAGAAGAACATTTTTTACTCGCCGATTCGAAAGTTTCGATACAATCCAAAGAGGCTTCCGTCATGGTATGGAACATTGTATCTACAAACCATTGTGAGTAATCTGCACTTTCTAAGTGCTTATTAATTACACATCCATGAAAAACGTTTTCTGAGGGGCCTTCCAAATACTGCGAGATATTAGGCCAGATACAGTAGAGTTAAGCATAGAGGAAGGTATTGGATAATCTTCTCGAGTAGCGCAATAATCCGCAACACCTCCTGTATCTGACACCACGTAAAGTTTGGGTGAAATATCTGTATCTCTCGATGCGTTGTATCTAATGATAGAGCGTCTCAGTTCTTCCGTGATCACACCTTTTGCAGTCCAACCATCTAAAAATAAGAGTGAAGTGGGGTCATGCCTTTTTGTTTTCACAATGTAATCAAGCGCAACAGCGTCTATCCCTCTATCTCGGATAATACTGATGCTGTAGTGAGTGCACTCTCGAGCAAAAAAATGAACCAGTGCTTTCTTTACTAATACACCTATAGGGGTGCCAGCACGTGCTAACGAAGCAATAACAATTGGGCCCTTTTTGCTTTCATTGATATGTTTTGCAAGTGCATAAATGTGCTTAGCTAGCTTTACTTTGTAACTTTCAGTAAAGTCGAAAAAGAGTTTTTGGTATTCGTCTGTAGGTTTCGCTTCCTGAGACAACAACTCTGAGTAGTGGCGCTTACCCGATTGAATCAGCATTTCCTTCTCTTCAATAGAAGAGTATTCGCAGTTAACTTCTTTAAGCAGAAACTGGCAATCATCAAGAGCATAACTCCCTTTCAGTGGCGCTAAGACCTCAACTGCTTGATCGATCACCATGTAAGCGTACCTGCAATCTGACTTTTAGTAGGGATGAAGGAAAAGTCTGCCTGCTTCATAAAGGGAATATCAGATAAACTATCGCCCATACTAAGTGCGAGATATTCTTTCTCTACACCAAATTGCTCTTTCAAGAACTCCACCGCAAGTTGCTTTCTTGTATAAGGAGGGAGTAACGCTAAATTTCTACCGTTTCTGTGTATTTTAATCTCATCGAGATCGAGGTCTGAATGACGTAATATTGCGTCAAATGCATTAGAGTAGTTTGTCCCTTCAACGCATTTTATACAGATATAGCAATCAACCCCTTGCTCAGACACAACATAGCTTCTGGCACTTAAACCCAAGTCGCGAATTGAGCTACTTAGTACCTGGTTAAAATATGATAGTTTTTCTGACCAGTCCTCTAATAGAAAATTGCTATGTAAGTATTCTAACCACTGCTCACAATAATCCCCGTTTGGTTTTACGATCATTGCCCCATGAGAAACGATTTTCCAAGACTTCAACAGTGAATCTAACGTTACTCTCATCAGCGTGCTGTAACTTCGACCTGTAACCGGAACAAGTTCAACACCTCCATTTACAAATATTTCTAATAAAGCCAATTGCTTTTCAGAAATAAATGAGCGAGCCTTGCCTTCTGCATCTGTGGCCGCAGTAATTAATATTTCATCTTCTCGAAATTTTTTCACTGTCGACATAAAGCAGTCGTCTATATCGGTAAAAAGGACTTTTTTCATAAGACGTCGTCACTTTTCAGTGGGGGAAACAAAACAGCCAATTCATTCGAAGATCGAGAGGGTTCATCTTCTAAAATATGTATAGGGACTCTATTCACATTTTGTAGGTTATAGATATAGTGTTCTATATTTCGTTGATCCACTTTAAAAGACTTCTTGGTTTTTATTCCGTTGCCAAGCATTACTGGCGATCGAGTGGTAGATTGAAAAAGAACTTCGCCACCTCTCTTTTCTGCTAGTTCTGCAATTAAAAAAGGTAAATATAAGTGCTCACCATCTCCGATAACCGTCCTCGGCTTATCTATATCAATAGCCGCCACATTGCCCATATACGGCATTCGCATTGCAAACCTACCTAAATCAGATCTAAAACCCTTTCTAACAAGACCCGAATCGACAGACTCTGGGATAGAAAGGTTCAAATCTGGTTTTGATTCAAATGTAAACTTACCCTCAAGCAATGAAACATATGATACTGGGCTCGCCAATCGACATACTGTGAACGGTCACACTCTCCTAACCAGTTTACAAGTGAAATAACCACAACCTCTTTAACCTTCTTAAGGTTGTTCAGTAATTTAGTGCCCAGTAACCCCAGCGTTCTGCCAGTAGATATTTCATCGTCTACTAGTACTAGCCTTTCACATGACGAAATCTGTTCTATCAATCTAGAATCTGGCTCGTATAAGATGTGATCAACGGCGTGACTATGAGATTCGTCCAGCGTAAACCAGACGGGTTTATTGCATTCATGTCGAGTGGTATGCTGATAATAAACATCGCTTTTTTGTTTTCGAGCTAAGCTATCTGCCACGCCAGCTCCCAAACCAGTCGCTGTCTCTGCCATACCAACCACGAAGGTAGGCACATCATCTAAGAGCTCAGAAACTAGTAAATCATAAGTCTTACGCATTACGCTTGGTTTAACAGGAATATGCTTTCCAAGTACTTTCGAAACAAACAGGAAACCCCTTTTAGGGTTTTCTCTTGACGCGAAGTCAAGTAGATCATTTAGTGGTAACTTTTGATTATGAACACTTATATCTAAGGTTCCATTTTTTATTTCAACACTTTCCGTATGCATTGCTACAACTTCACTAACACCTAATTTTTATTAACTTACAAATACAATTGATAAAAGAATAAATAAAATCTTAAATCTTAAATCTTAAATCTTAAAATATATAAACCCCAAGCACTGATTAATAATCCACCTATCATAGCAGAATAACCACATAACCGATCGCTATCCTAGACCACTAAGGCATTCCGAGTAATCAGGCAATTAACAACTACCAAAGGTGTAAATGAGGACTATAAGAAAACTAACATCAACGAACTTGATTGTATATTGATAAATAACTTCCATTCATAATGACAGGTCAATTAGTTAATATGATTATAATAAAAGTAAATATATACAGACTATTACTCGTTAGTTTGGCTTTATATTTTCTTATAGAAAAAACACCATTTCAAAAAACAGATATAATAGTTCTCATTTATAAATTTCTGATATCAATGCCCGAGGCGGCCATCTTTAATTTAAGTGTGCTGATGAAAGCTATCGCTCAGAATCGCTAGAAGATGATACTAAAACTCCGCGTAAGAAATCAGAGCTGATAATAAGCCCCTACGCCCACCCTATGGTCTGAACCACTCACCTTACCTTCAGATTGACATGAACCCATGAAGGAAGCAGGCCATTTTCCATTGAAGCGATAAGAGCCACCAAGAGCGACAGTGTTCTTATCACCAGCACCTACCGCGATAGAGCTAACATCATAACCAACAGGATTAATTTTTTTACATTCTGACTATCTAAGTTTGCAAATAGGTCAAAGACCGCCGCCCTTATACTTCTGCCGACTAAATACACTCCTTGATAAACTCAATAAAAGTCTTATCGGCAATAGACTGATAGCCGTGTTTTCGCCAAGCAAGGGCTAAGTCCAGCTCTACCCTAGGTTCGAATGAGACGGCACAAACATCAGATTCATTGTCTGTCACGAGCTTCAGTAGTGCCGTTATCGCATACTCGTGTTTAACAATGTTTAGAATCATAGGCAGCAGGTTAGTTTCAAATGAGAACTGCGGGGTGATTTGGTGCGTCTTCGAGGCTTCATCGACAAACTCACGGTGAAAGTAGCCTGGCTTAAACATCACTAACTCTTCAGATAAGAACTCCTCTATTCGTATTGATTCTTTACTCGAAAATGGATGTTCCTGCCCGACAACAGCGACCATTTCTGCGCAGATTAACGGGTCGACTTCAAGATCATCTGGTACATCTTGATTGACGATAACCCCAATATCGAGCTCCCCATTCATCAGCATTGAACGAATAGATTGGGTGCCTGCATCCACTAATGTGAGCTTTAAGTTGGGGTACTTGTGTTTGAACGCCATTAAGATCTCTGGAAAGAAGTAAGAGCCATCATACTTGGAGCCCCTAGCCTGACTTCCCCTTTCTCCAACCCTATCAATTCATTCATTGCTAGCTCGGCATCTTTCATTTGGCGAAGAATTCCAACCGCGTGGCCATAAAGAACTTTGCCTTCTTGAGTCAGACTAATTTGTTTATCGCCCCTTTCGAATAATTGCAGCCCTAATTGAGCCTCAAACTTCTTTATGGCGATGCTGAGCGCTGGCTGAGCAATACGCAGCGCCTTCGCAGCTTTGGTGAAATGACCGTGATCGGCCACAGCAACGAAGTACTTTAACTGACGGTTGTCCATCTTGATATCCAAATGATATGACTATGATAGTTTTAATATATTTTATTAATCTCATTACAACTGCTAATTTGATCACAACTAACCGACTTCTTAAGAGACCATTACTGAGTCATGATCGAATACCGCACTGTTGGCTACAAAAAAATCACTTGGGCTCTAGGCTTAGGCTCTTTTATTGTATTTTGTAATCTCTACCTTATGCAGCCAATGCTGCCACTTCTTGCGAATTACTTTCACCTTAGCAACACGCAAGTTAACTGGGTATTCGCGGCTACCACGCTAGGTTTGTCGGTTTGCCTTGTACCGTGGGCGATCGTTTCAGAATCTATTGGCCGACGACGAGCGATGGCCATCAGCCTATTCTCAATGCCTTTAATTGGGCTGCTCATGCTAACAAGCGAAACCGTCGTATTTCTTATTGGTACACGTGCATTGCTGGGAGTCGCGCTCGCGGCTTTTGCCGCCGTTGCCGTCGCCTATATGGTAGAAGAGTTATCACCCAAAGCTTTTTCGTATGCTATCGGAGGCTACATCGCAGCAAATTCATTAGGCGGAATTTGTGGGCGAATTGCAGGAGGCATGTTTACTGATCTATTGAGTTGGAAACATGCTGTTGGGCTGCTTGCCCTATTCACCTTTCTTGGCGCCTGCGTTGTTGTTGCTTTGCTGCCACACCAGAAAAACTTCAAACCACAATCGGGCTTGTTCTTTCACCACAATCGCGCCTTAATCCAACACATTAAAAACCCGAAGGTTTATTGCGCGATGCTCATTGGAGGCCTCAACTTTGCCCTCTTTGTTAATCTTTACTCCGTCATGGGTTTTCGCCTCACCGACGCCCCTCATAATCTATCAGTCGGTGCAGCTTCACTGATTTTCCTTTGTTATCTTGGCGGAACAGTCAGCTCTAAGCTTACCGGACAATGGACTCATCATTTCTCGTCTCAATCCGGTATGCTGGTAGGCACTTTGGTTACGGCACTCGGTACTCTCATCGCCGTCAGCGAACAAATCCCACTGATGCTACTTGGCTTACTGCTCATAAGCTTTGGGGCTTTCTTTACTCATACGCTCGCTTATGGATGGGTAAGTCAAAAAGCAGTCAGTGCAAAATCAACCGCAACCGCCCTCTACTTAGTTCACTACTATATTGGTGGAAGCGCCGGGGGATTCTGGCTTATTTACTGCTGGCAAACCGGTGGATGGCCTAACGTGATTGCTGGCGGCTCATTGCTCTTTGCTGGTATTTTCTTCCTATGCCATAAGCTCTACCAATTTGAGCCTGTTAGTGAGCAAGATTTAACGGCAAAAACGCCCTAGAGGTTGTGAAAAGTTTTCTGTCCAATGTTGAAATACGCTAGACTCTACGGCAATAAACACCTTAGAACTATGAGATTTCAATGACGAAGCAATACTCATCCTCCAAAGTTCAAGAGCAAGTTGAACAGTGGCTCAATGATGTCGTTATTGGGCTAAATTTGTGCCCATTCGCCGCCAAGCCGCAGCGTAATAAGCAGATAAAAATCTATGTGAGTGACACCGTCACTGAAGAGGCGTTACTGGAAGACATTCTTCAAGAGCTTATGATCCTAGAGAACCATACTCCTGATGAGTTAGAAACCACACTAGTTGTCGTTCCAAATATGCTAGAGGACTTCTATGACTACAACGCGTTTATCGACTGGGTTGAAGCCTTAATTAAGCAGCAAGATTGGCAAGGTATTTATCAGGTGGCAACTTTCCACCCGAACTACTGCTTTGGGGCGCGGAGCCAGACGATGATGAGAACCTGACTAACCGAGCACCCTTCCCAATCTTTCACCTGATTCGTGAAGAGAGCATGGAAAAAGTACTGCGTCATTATCCAGATCCAGAGGCCATTCCTGAAACCAATATCGCCAGAGTCTCTAACTTGTCTGAAGACGAGAGAAAAAAACTCTTTCCTTACCTTTTCGTCTAACATTGCTAGCACCAGTTTGCTAAAATGACCTGATAATTTTACAACGGAATTGATAATGCATTTATCTAAACTGACTCAAGAGATCTTTGATCACCTTTACCGCGATATCACTGAATTTCGTAGCACTTTTGACTTGCCAGTTGCGAGCCCAGAGAGCTTAAATGAGAAAGCCGACACGCTGCATACTTCTCTGGCGATTGAGGAACTGACTGAGCTTGCTGAAGCTGACAGCAAGATGGAACAAGCGGATGCGATCATCGACAGTGTTTATGTTCTTATGGGTCGCTTAGTTCACTTAGGCGATGCAAAAGTTGAAGACAATGTGGCAATTAGCTACCTGATTGATCTGCTACTTAACGTTGCCGTAAACCGTGGTATTGAGTTCTTACCATGCTGGGATGAAGTGCACTCAAGCAACATGAGTAAAGTTTGCCGCACTGAACAGGAGTATGCGGAAACTGAAGCTCATTATGCAGAGCAAGGCATCAAGTTAATGGCGGTTCAAAAAGGTGATTACATCATTGCTAAGTGTGCTGAAGATTTTGTCTCTGAAGCCAAAACGATTCGTCAGGGCAAAGTATTGAAGTCGGTATACTACCGTCCAGCAGACCTCGCTCCGTTGACACAATAAGCGACTCAAAAAACATAAACAAAGGATGAGCATCAGCTCATCCTTTTTCGTTAAATTCGAAGAAAAAATAGGCATTTACATTCCGGTGTAACGCTCAACGATTTCGCGATATTCCTTGGTCTTTTGAAAACGTTCAAAAGCCATCTGCCAATCCTTGAGGATCTGTTCATCTGTTCCTTTCGAAAAAGCGACATAGAGGTCGACCTCAAACAGTTTCACCTCGGTTTTTCGAACTTGGTTAACTTCAAAGCCTTCACTTGCCAACAAATTAGGCAAGGCAAACTCTCCAGCCGCAATCGCATCAATTCGATTTCGCATTAGCATTTGAATATTGCGCGAGGGCTTTTCAGTTAGCAGTAGATTTTCGAACCCTAAGTGTTGCAGATGTGAATGTTCAGGATAATTGGCGGTGACTGCAATATCATCTAATGTCTTTGCCTGTCGAACATCTCTGACCAACGGGGTATTTCCAACACTTTGGTAAAGATACACACCATCTGAAATCAATGGACCAACCCACTCGTACTTATCCTCACGCTCTGGTGTTCGTGCCATACAAAACAGAGCATGATTCGCTTCCATATCAAGAAGCTTTATTCCTCTAGACCATGGGACAACTGAAATGTTAGTCGTATAACCTAGCTCCACCATTACCCCTTGAACTATCTCAACACCCGCACCGACCAATCGTCCTTTTTCATCGTAATAACCAAAGGGAGGAAACTCTTCAGTCATTAAGTTTATTTGAGGACTCGTCTGCGCTGATGCCGTAATGCACATTAGTAAGGTTAAAGCCGCAATCCATTTCATGCTATGAGTCCTAGTAGAAACCTAACTTTAAGACTAGTGGATGGGTGGATAAATGTCGTGTAGTAATACAGTAATGCTCTTGGTTCCATCTAACAGCAAAGCGTTATTCATCATCAAAAAACAGTAGTGGTCTTCCTTCCACCTTCACTTTTTTCACCTTCGTCTTGAACGTTGCAGACAGTTGCTCTTCAGTCAAAACCTCTTCTGCACTGCCAAAAGCCTGTAATACTCCCTTGTCTAACAACAGTACCTTATCAGCATGGCGTAAGGCTCTATTCAAATCATGATTGGCCATAATGACTGTAATACCTAGTTCCGAGATTCGCCGTATCAAACGATATAACATCACCTCTTGGCCTATATCCAATGGCGCTGCCGGTTCATCAAGCAGGAGAACTTTCGCATAGGGGTTGAGCGCAGGCCAAACTTGCAAGCATATCGCAGCTAAGCGCACTCGTTGCCACTCACCGCCAGATAACTGATGGATAGAACGATGCAGTTTATCTTGGATTTGCACCAGTGATGCCAACTCATTCACTACACTAACTAAGGTTTCGCCTTCAGATTTGCTGCAAGCAGGAACAGATAAAGATAAGTACTGGTAAACATCGATGTTAAAAGCCGGACGAGCAGATTGAGATAAATAAGCGCGGTACATAGCTAAAGACTCTAAGTCCATTTCATGTAACGCTTTTTCATCAATAAATACCTCACCTTTCGCCTCAATGACCCCTGAGATTGCGGCCAGCAACGTACTTTTCCCACTTCCATTTGGCCCTATCACATGAAGCACTTCTCCGTGCTGACATGTAAAAGAGAGCGGTAATAAACGGCTGCTCATTTGTATACTGTTAACGCGAATCATGATTCTTTACCAACATCCAAATAAACACAGGGGCACCTAAACTTGTGGTAACCACCCCCAGAGGCAGCTCCGCTGAATCCATTGCGGTTCTGGCAATTAAATCTGCAAAAACAAGCAATAACGCGCCAGAAAATGCTGAAATAGGTAGAAGATATCGATTCTCGGTACCAAACGCCAAGCGAAGTAAATGCGGCACAACCAATCCAACGAAGCCGATGATGCCACCAAGTGCCACAGCGCCACCAACCAAAACTGAAATAGCCCCGATCAGTTTGAGACGATGAGATTCGACATCAACACCTAGTTGTTTTGCATGAACCTCCCCCATCATCAGCTTATCGAGCGTTTTTCCCTGTAAACAAAGCCACACGACGATTGGCAGCATGACTAGTGTGAGGGTATGCTGATACCAGCTCGTGCCCCCTACACTACCCATCAGCCAGTACATTAACTGTCGGAGGCTGAGGTCATCACTAAAGTAAAATGCCCAAGTAACAATAGCACTCGACAAAATACCCAACGCCACGCCCACTAACAATAAACGTGTAGTGGTAAGACGCAGAGCCTTCGCCATAGAAACCAAGATAAGAGTGAAAATAAGCGCGCCAATAACCGCTGCGATCATAAATCCGATGGGAGTCGCAGCCATTGGGAAAAAGAAAAGCACCAACACCATCATGACACTGGCGCCACCGGATATCCCTAAGACTCCAGGTTCTGCCAAGACATTTCCGAGTAACACTTGAAGCACTGCCCCAGAAAGCGCTAACGATGCACCAATGGCAATAGTGGCAAGTAAGCGTGGCATGCGAAGCTGGCTGATTAGCTGCTGTTCCAGAGAAGACCATTCAGAGAAAGGGGAAATGAAAATCTCGCCCACCATGAGATATAAGCTACTCATTGCGATTAAGAGTACAACGATTAACATTGTGTACTTGAGCCATCTATGGCGCTTTTGAACGACTAACTGGTTGAAATCCATAACCTAGACCAAATGGTCTTCACAGATAAAATAATGGCTTAACGATACCGTTAAGCCATAAAATAGAAAGCGTTACGACAAGCTTATGCTCATCAGGTGATTAATCGTACACAAGTTGACCATGATCGTAACGTACTTTGACTTCACACACCATTAAAGCGGCACGTTGACCTATAGCGACTCGACGATTTGGAAACACAATCGCTTCGTCGTCATTCTTGGCCATAAGCGGTTTATCGCCATCTCGACCAAACACCTCGCCGTGTTTGAATGTCGTAAAGTTTTCTACATCGTCATCAAATAGAAAATCGAACTCATCGTGAAGCCTGACAAGCGTGCGGCTTACACGATACATCTTCGTCGCTTTTGGCAAATGCTCAGCTTGCGTGCCGCCCATCAAATCACGCATCGCAAGATCAAACGCAATCAACTTTTCTAGATTATTCTCACCTATTCGAGCAACTTGGCCTAATTCAAGTGTTAAAGCTTGAGCTGCATAGTTTTCCGCACTAAACCAACTAAATGTACTCGAAGGCGCATTCGACAGTAAAACGGCTTCAATGTGACCACTCGATAAGAAGTCAAACAGTTCACGCCCTCTCACTGGGTGACGTGTTTTAGGGCTGACCGCAAACGTATAATGTTTCGAACCACGAATGGCACAGTGCAAATCCAAGTGCCAACGCAAACGCTCTTCTACACCCGCATAGAAGCGATTGACAATGACTTTGAGATTATCCGCTATCGCGACTTCTTTGGTTGGTTTGTGAGCGCGTTCGTCGAACAAACGGTTTAAATTTTCTTCTACAAAGCGCGTGTGTTGATTCGTTGCTTCTGGGTGAGCAATGATAAATAGGCAGCGATGTTCAAGAGGTTGGAACCCAGAGAAGATGTCATCAACAATCTTATCCACCAGTTCCATGGGTGCAGTTTCATCTCCATGAATGCCACACGATAAAATAATACTTTTTGTCTCTTCAGATTGAGTGGCAGGAACCACTTCCAGCACGCCTCGCTCATGAAGGATCGCAGAAATGCCGTTATCAAGCGTGATCTCACCACTTGGCATCTCTTGAGATAGATCTAGGCTGTCAAATAAAAACGATTGGCGAAAGAGAGATTTCGTCATGCTCGACTCCTTTATTGCACAGCGGTATGTTAATGAATTGTAGAAGCGAAATATGTTGAGGGGATCTCACTTATGAAGGGAAATCCCGCCTTAGCTCGTAAAATTCCAATCTAGTCCAATAAAGTGATATTGATTGAAACAGATTGAAGTGCTTCTACTGTTATATGTTTGATTCTACTCGAATTAACCACAGTGATCATGTGCCTATTCGACACTATTGAGTAAAACTTCAAAAGCATCTACTTTCTCTTTGACTCGGTCAATACTCTGTTGCCAAAAATCGGCTTTAGTCAGATCCATGCCTAAGTGTTTTTCAACCACTTGCTCAGCCTTCATTGAGCCCGTATCTCGCAGCAACGCAATGTAATCACTGTAGAACTGCGCACCTTTCTCTTCTCGCTGAGAGTAAACTCCCAAACTAAACAGATAACCAAACAGGTAAGGATAATTGTAAAAACTTACTTCAGAGATACTGAAATGGAGCTTACTTGCCCAGAAGTAGCGATCAGCTTGTGACATTGAGTCACCGTACCAGTCTGCCCACTTTTCACCCATTAACTCACACAGCTGCGCTGGGGTAAGCTCACCTTGAGAACGCTGTTCATAAAACGCTTTCTCAAATTCAAAGCGTACCGGAATATTAACCATCAACGCATAGCAGCTTGTTAATTCTTCCCATAACATCTCCAGCTTCTCTTCTCTTGAATTGGCTTTTGCCAGCAAGCTGTCGCGCACAATGTTTTCCGCAAAAATCGACGCAGTTTCCGCTAGCGTCATAGGGTAACGAGTCTGACACAAAGGCATGTCACGCATTACCCAGTTGTGGAAGGCATGACCTAACTCGTGAGCAAGCGTCAGTAAGTCTGAACGACTACCACCCCAAGTCATGAATACCAATGGTGAACGAGTTGCCGCAAACTTTGTGCAGTATGCACCTAATCGGCGATTCTCACTCGGTTTGGCATCAATCCAGCCATTTTCAACCATCATATCAACGAAATCAGCCATCTCTTGATGCACCTGTGAAAACGCTTCTCTAATGAGGGCAATCGCTTCGTCAAAAGCGTATGTCTTCTTGTCACCAGAAAGGGAAGGCATTGCAGCCATATGATTCCATGGCTTCATGGTATCTAAACCATGAACCTTGGCCATAAGTTGCCCTGCTTTTTGACCGACTGAGCGATTGGCTTTTGCCACACTCAGCATACTGTCCAAGGTTTCCGCTGTGATGCGGCTCTGTCTTAAGCTCGGATCAAGGAAATGTACGTCTTTCTCATTGGAGCGCATCTGATATTCGGTCAATCGCCAACCCGACAACGCATTCAAAATAGAAGCAAAGCTCTCTTGGTGTGTATTCATCGCTGCTTGAATCGCATTCCATGCAGGCTCTTGTTTATCAAAGTCGGCACCATACAGAAGCTCGCCGCTTGAGATAAACCTAGAGTTTCTTCACTACCATCTTTGTGTTTTAGAGTGACCTGAAGTGCGCCGGTAAGATTGTCGTACAAACGTCCCCAAGCATCTCTGCCATCCACCTGCATTGCTGACAAAAGCTGTTCTTGTGCAATGCTCAGTTGAGTTTGCGCTTCTTCACGAGAGCATTCGATTAGAAAGCCCTGCCCTGCGACATCTCCACTATCATGCGCCAATACTTGATCAATGAACTCTTGTGGTGAGTGCACCAATGTATCTTGATATGGGGTAAAAGCCTGAGTCAGGGTTGAACGCAATTTTGCCACGCGCCCGATCATAGCCTTAGCTTGGCTGTGAGTCGCATCAACTGAAGATTCACAGTTTGCATAAGTGCCAATAGTAGAAAGTAACGTACCCGCAGCTTCCGAGGTTTGAATAGCATTTTGCATCGCCAGTACAGTTTCACGTTTATCGGCATGCAGGTTCAAAACGTTGATACATTGCTCGACAAGTGCAATATCTTGTTCAATTTTTGGGTCGTTCAAGCTTTGATAAGCAACCGATAGGTTCCAACTTGGTGTTGTCATTGTTTATCCTTACGCATCAGAGCGATTGCTGATACGGAATGTGTCGTCGTTATTGAATGTGCGCCGCCATTCGATCAAGCATCAGAATAAGGGCTTCGAGATCATTTTGACGTTCGTAAAAATCTCTTCAGTTTTTGTAATTTGTATATGAGTAATTGAGTGATAGCCAATCGACAGCGCCGAATACCAGCTCGGATTCGCCCAATCAACATTGAGCACATTGGCCAATATCATTCGTATGGTGCCCGCATGGCACACAATCAAGCTGTCACTATTGATTTTAAAAACAAGTGATTGCCATTCTCTTGTTACCCTATCATGAAAATCTTGGAGCGGCTCTGCATTAGGTAAAGTATTCTCAGCAGGAGATTGCCAAAACGCTTCTAACTTTTCCCACTGGTCGCCAAGCTCATCAAAAGTTTTACCATCATAATCACCAAAGCTAAGCTCTTGCAGTTTAGAAGAAACAGCAACGTTTGGATTGTCACTCATCTGTGCGATTTTAAGCGCTAGATCGTGGCAGCGAACTAAAGGCGAACTGATGATAACCTCACCTGCGAAGCCTTGTTTAACCGTTGCCTCGGCAATCTGATTTTGATATTCGGCTTCAACGCCAACGTCAGTTCGACCATTAAGCGCTGCCGAGCCCAAAGTTTTACCATGGCGTAACAGGTAAACATTATAAGTTTCCATATGACTTCTCTTTGTTACGCGTCAAAAGTGCTTGCCTGTGCCTTTCAGCGTCATTGGTAAGCCTGCGGCAACGAAATCGACTCGCGTTGCAACCCGTGCGATGGCTTGATTCATCCAACCCGCGTTATCGACGAACAAGCGAGACACCTCGCCCATTGGCACCACTCCTAGCCCCACTTCATTTGAAACAAGGATCAACGTCGCTTCAGTGCTCTCAATAGCTTCGAGCAAATCATCGACGTGCTGCTGAATGTCACTTTGTTTCAACTGACTGCCGTCATTGTAGATAATGTTGTTCATCCACAAGGTTAAGCAATCGACCAAAACAGCATCATCGCTAGTAAACGCGCGTAGTAGCTTTGCTAATTCAGTTGGACATTCGTGAGTTACCACTTTGAACCACGAGAGTCTGATGATGGGCGATACGGGCTTCCATCTCACCATCAAACGCCGTTGCTGTGGCGACATAATGGGGGAATTTCACAGATGAATCCGCTTTAGTTTGAGTATTGCCAGCACGAGTAGTCCCAATATGACTAGTTGCCATATGACTAGTTCCTTTACGAGCAGAAACGTAGTCTTGAATGCAAGCCTCGGCATAACTGGACTTTCCTGAACGGGCTCCGCCCAAAATCAAATGAATCATTTTTACTCCAAACACAGCCTGATAAATCTAGAAGTATCGCTTAGGTTAATACCCCTAAAACGCAAAGCCGAGATACAAGTATGACGAGAAGCCAATATAAATCACAAGCTCAGAAATTTGCTGAACCGCTCCCAAACAATCACCCGTAAAGCCGCCAATTCGACTCATAAGCCAAGCCTTTAAACGCGAAGCGAACTAACGCCAGCAATCCACAAATTGCGATGGCAAATTGCCAGTTAAAAATAGCAACAGGCAATACCCCCACCAGCAATAGAAACAGCAACTCAAACCGTGTCTGCTTGTTCGCTAGTGGCTTGCTCTTACTGGCGTCTGGGTCGGTCACATAAGGCATATCATAAATGAGCGAGGCAGCTACCGCGCGACTTAACGGATAGCTAAGCAGTAAAACAATCACAACAGACACGCCATTTGCTAACTCGGCTAACAGCACATACTTACCGAACAGTGCCATGATTAAAGCACTCGCACCATAAGTACCAATTCGACTATCTTTCATGATGGTCAAGCGGCGCTCGGTCGTCATGCCACCACCGATACCATCCGCCATATCCGTTAGACCATCTTCATGAAAAGCGCCTGTTAGCAATAGGCTAAACACCATCATTAGAAACAGTGCAATCGACGTGGGTAGTACGAAGCTTAGCCCCCAATAAACAAGGGCACAGAATGCACCGAGCAACAAGCCCACTAAAGAAAAGTAACGCCCTGCACGGTTCATTCTCTCTTCCGAGTATGGCGTACTTGATGGCATAGGGATGCGAGAAAAGAACCCAAGCGCTAACCAAAACAGTTCAATTTGGTACTTAATGCCGTTTAGCATTACACCGTCACTCCGGCGTCTTCAAAGCTAGCCATCGAGTTATAGAACTCTGCTGCAGCCCGAATCAATGGAACCGACAATACCGCGCCCGTTCCTTCGCCTAGTCTTAAACCGAGATCAAGCAAGGGCTTAGCGTCGAGCGCTTTCAGCATATGTTTATGAGCGGCTTCTTGAGACTGATGAGCAAAGATCATGTAATCGCGACACTTAGGCTCAATCAAGGCAGCCACATAAGCCGCAGCAGTCACAATAAACCCATCAACAACAATCGGTGTTTTCTTCTCATAAGCACCAATGAAGCCACCAACCATTTGTACAATTTCAAAGCCGCCAACTTGGCTTAGTACATCTAATGGTGACAAGCCTTGGCATCGCTTCACGCCTTGAGAGACGAGTGATACTTTGGTTTGGTATTGCTCTTCGCTGATGCCTGTACCTAAACCGACACAATCTTCGACTGCCAACTCCGATAGTGCGGCCAGTATCGCCGCGGCACTGCTCGTATTACCGATCCCCATCTCACCGAACATCACCAGATTTGAACCAGATTCGATAGTTTGTTGAACAATGTGTTTGCCCAATTCAATGCCTTCATTAACTTGCTCTGAAGACATTGCTGCGCACTTTGAAAAGTCTTCTGTCCGCGTGCCAAGGCGTTGCACAACCAAATTAGGGTGCGCCTGTTCAACAGGCAGCAAAATTCCTGTATCGATAACTTTTAATGCGACATCATTGCTACGGCAAAAACAGTTAATAGCCGCACCACCCGCCAAGAAATTCAGCACCATTTGCTGCGTGACTGCGCTTGGGGCTATACTCACACCGTTATCAGCAATGCCATGGTCGCCAGCAAACACCAACACGGTTGGGTCACTAATTGAGATGGTCGTCACCGCTTGCGGTTGACCCTGACTCTGAATGAGCGCCAACTGCGCGGCGACCTCTTCTAATTGTCCCAAAGCGCCTAATGGTTTGGTTTTATTATCGATTCGATGGGCAATGGCTGCCTTGTATTGCAGATCTAACATGATGAATTCAGCTCGGATTATTTTGGTCTTTGGACAGAAAATGGCTCGTCGATTGCCGCATATTGCGCACCGCCTAAACGAGAAAGTGGGTTCAGTGCTCTAGCGTCAATCGTGATACGATCACCATTCTGAGTGCTGATCGACTCAGCCACGTAAACTTGTTCTACCTTTGCAAACACAAGGGACTGTGGCGTCTCGCCCATTTCTTGGATTTCATACAGCTACAGCCAAACGCCACCGGACAGTCCTTGATACGAGGAAGATCAAAGCCCTCAAACGGAACAAGCTCAATGTTATTCGCCGTCACTTCAGAGTCTCCATGATCAAGCGTTGCCGCAGACTCCGTTACTAATTTAGCGTGATCGGCAGAAGCGATATGTATCACTAACTTCTCTTTTTCTCGGGCGTTTCTCACAGTATCTTTAATTTCACCACTCGGCTTCTTACCAACGGAAAACATCATGACCGGTGGATTACTGGAAATCGGCGTAAAATAAGAGAAAGGAGCGAGGTTATAGTTTTCGGAGCCAGAATCAGTCAGTACCCAAGCGACAGGGCGAGGCGTGACCGTTTGGGTAAAGAGGTGATAAACCTGATTAGTATCAAGTTCACTCAGTGTAATATTCATATCACTTCCTTGTACATTTGTGAGGTCATCTAGTCTATCGCTAAATGACTCATTTCTCTAGCTAATAGCCCGTAACTTCAAACCTAGCATTGCGTGCTCCGGCAACGATTCTCAATATGAGAAAAGCACCAGCAGCAATCGTCAAAAATATCAATAAGAGAAATGTTAGCTATACTTAGACTACTAAATGATTTGGATTGAGCATGTAAGGACTTGATATTTAAACTTCTCTAAGTCATTTGGTCTCAAATCGGTATATTTCCTGCATCCATATTTCTTGAACAAAAATGTTTCTGGGCAAAATGAAGTCAAAACAATAACGTTTCACCGCCCATCATCGTCACATCGAGGAGGTTTTATGTTTGCGAATCAAAGAACTCAAAAGACGAAACCGAATAAATCCAATAACTCATCAAAACGTGCTAAAAAAGTCCCACTCTCTATGACTTAATTCTGAGCTTAGAGAGCCACTGCCCCTGCTGACGTTTCGTTACAATTGCCGTTTTTTAAGGTAATTCACAGGGCTAATTCAGGATCATTTCGAAAATCCTTTCAATTTGTTGCATTCAATCAATGAAATTCGCCGTAGCTCACACCACAATTAGCTCAATTATGATTACACTGATGCGCACTGATTTTCGCTCATAGTCGGCAAGTATGCGCTTCAAGTAAGTCTAAAGCAGAGCAATTGACCCAGGTACCACTCATGAAAAACACTCAGATGAACACCACCGACAAAGCAGTCATCATCGCCGGCGCGTCTGGGTTAGTTGGAACAGAAGTGCTTAAAGAGCTGCTCGAAGATGAGTCTGTTGGTCGCGTTTATGCGTTAACGCGCAAGGATCTGCCATTCTTCCACTCTAAGTTTGAACAGCTTAAAGACGAACAGTTAGCAATCCATAATTGGGAAACCGACAAACCTTTGCCGACCTTCGGCTTCATCTGTTTGGGCACGACCCGAAAACAAGCTGGTTCAAAAGAAAATCTAGCGAAAATTGACTATGACCTCGTTTGCCAAGTTGCAAAAGACATGAAAGCAAACGGTGTAAAACACCTAGCCGTAGTCTCCAGTTTAGGGGCCTCACCTCACTCCCCATCCCACTACCTGCGAACTAAAGGAAAAATGGAAGCAACATTGAGCCGCCTAGGTTTCACATCTGTATTGTTCGCAAGGCCAGGACCCTTAAAAGGTCTACGCGATAACCCACGTGCCGATGAAGCTATCTTGCAAGCTATTATGCGCGTCATTCGCCCGTTCATGCGCGGCTCTTTGGCTAAGTACGCTCCTATTAGAGCAAGCATGGTCGCCAAAGCCATGACCCACACATTGCTAGAAGCAAATGAGGATTCTATCTATTTTATTGATAGTGTTGAAATGCGCAGACAAGCCGAAGAATTATCCAATTAAACACATAAGTTGTTACAACGCCCATTGCTCAACTCACTCCAACCTTCGCAAAAGCCGATGCGTTGCGTCCGCTTTTTTGGGTTTAAAAACACGTTACCCCACGCTTTCTTAATCCTCACGACAAAAACTATTCACTAACATGTTTCCGTCTTTGCGCTATCCTCAACAAGTGTTTAATACTGGAACAATCAATGGACATATTCATACTGGTGGGGCTTATCACCCTTAACGGCCTTTTTGCCATGTCAGAATTGGCGCTTGTCGCTGCCAAATCGAGCCGCCTAAAAACATTGGCTCATACACAATCTTCTGCGCAGCGTGCGCTTGATTTAAAAAACAACCCAACTCGTTTCCTATCAACCATTCAAATTGGTATTACCGCAATTGGTATTTTGAGCGGTATTTTTGGTGAAGCGACGCTTTCTGCACCGTTCGCTCAGTGGCTAAACCAACAAGGCTTAGAGATAGAACTTGCATCGATTGTTGCCACCGCAAGTGTGGTTGTGTTGATCACCTACTTTGCCATTGTGGTCGGCGAACTGGTACCGAAACGATTCGCTCAACGAAACGCTGAAAAAATCGCAGTTATCGTCGCACACCCGATTCATTATTTGGCCATTGTGACCACACCATTCGTGGTTTTACTGAGTGGCTCTACCGATGCTTTGCTAAAGTTGTTTCGACAACATGGTGATGACGGCGACCAGGTGACCGAAGAAGACATCTTTGCGGTAGTCACCGAGGGCTCAGAATCAGGCGCGATAGAGCCACAAGAGCAAGATATGATTCGTAACATTCTGCATTTGAATGACAGGCTAGTTACGTCATTGATGACACCGCGTTGCGACATGGACTACCTCGATATCGATCAGCCAATTGAAGCCTGCTTGACGGAGATTCGACAAACTCAACATTCCGTTTGGCCAGTTTGCCATGGTGGATTAGACAACATCATCGGTACTATTTCATCTAAGGTGCTACTGGACCAATACGACTCGTTATCGATTGAGAAAATTGCACGTTTGGTTAGAAAGCCACGTTACTTCCCTGAGTCAATGAAGGGGCTTCCGCTGCTCAACCAAATGCAACAAAGCAACTGTGAGATGGCGTTTATTGTTGACGAGTACGGTGATATCCAAGGAATCGTTACTCACTACGACATTTTAGAATCGGTAGCCGGTGAACTTGGTTTAGCACCTCAGCATACTTGGGCACGCCAACATCAAGATGGCAGTTGGTCGATGGATGCACTTATACCACTCAACGAGCTAAAACGCCGCTTAGACATCTCCACAATAGACGGAGAGCAAAGCGAAGGTTTTCAAACATTAAATGGATTTCTGACCTGGCTAATTGGACGCGTCCCAAACCTTGGCGAAGTGATTGAGTATCAAGATTGGTACTTTGAAATTGAACGTGTTCAAAACAATCGTATCGTACAGGTAAAGGTGACATTGAAAACGAATTAACTCACCGTTATTGGCTAAAATGACTGTGCGTATTACAGTATCCCTAGTAATAAGAAGGGTTTATCACGGCCACGAATAATTTGCTAGGGAATGTAATGATTGAACAAATAATGAGAAACAGCGACGAGTTCACTCGTTGGAGAAAAGACATTCACGCCAATCCAGAGTTGGGATTCGAAGAACAGCGCACAGCTGAGCTTGTCGCAAAAAAGCTGGAGAGCTGGGGGTTTGATGAAGTACACCGAAACATCGCTAAAACTGGCGTCGTCGGTGTGCTTAGAGGCCATTCTCCTTCAGACAATTCTTTAGACAAAAGCATTGGGTTAAGGGCAGATATGGACGCCCTGCCTATGCAAGAACTGAATGAGTTTGACCATCGCTCACAGCATCAAAGCAGAATGCACGCCTGCGGTCACGATGGGCATACCGTAATGTTATTGGCAGCAGCTTGGTATCTATCAAAGCATCGTAATTTCTCAGGCACTGTCTACTTTATCTTCCAACCTGCCGAAGAAGGGCTGGCGGGTGCTAAAGCCATGATTGATGATGGCTTATTCGATCGTTTCCCTTGTGAACGAATATACGGCGTTCACAACATGCCTGGTATTCCAGAAGGTGATATCTGGGTGAAAGAAGGCCCATTCATGGCAAGTACTGATCGTTTCATCATTGAAATCACAGGTAAAGGTGGGCATGGCGCTATGCCGCATCAAGCCATCGACCCTGTGATCATCATGGCTGAACTCATCAATGCCTTGCAAACCATCAAAAGTCGAAATGTTCAGCCGACCGAACCTTTGGTAATTTCAGTCACTGACGCTCATGCTGGTTCTGGCACTCACAATGTCATCCCAGAAACTGCAATGCTCAAAGGTAGCATCCGAGCATTCAATGCCGAAGTCAGTTCACTCGCCATTGAGCGAATGAGGCAAATAGCGCAAGGCATCGCTTTAGCTCACAACGCAGAAATTAAAGTCACCATCAAAGATGGGAGCTATCCCGCAACCATCAATGATACAGAGGCCACCCAAGTGGCACATCGAGCAGCCGTAAACGTCATAGGACGTGAAAAAGTGGCGACAAACTTTCCGCCTTTTACTGGAAGTGAGGATTTCTCGTTCTTTCTTCAGCAAGTCCCAGGGTGTTACCTCTTCATTGGAAACGGTTCTGAAGGAAAAACGGGCGGTGTTTGCGTACATAACCCTTTGTACGACTTCAACGATCGAATCACTCCCATTGGTGCTAGCTACTTTGTCGAGCTGGTGAAACAAGAGATGAGCGCAGACTAAATGCACTCTTCCTTCAAGCCAGCTAGGGAACATCATGGCTGGCTTGTCTTACTTTGGCCGCTCCTACCTGACTTTCGGCCAATAGAAATTATGGATTCATTGCGGCGAGAATGATGTCTGTGGCTTCAATTGCTGTTTTTTGAATCTGTTCTTGCGTCACTTCAGCGGCACCTAGCAGCACCATATTTCTAGCCGACAGTAGCATCCCAATCCAAAGGGTCACTTTGCTTTCTGGTGATTCTATCCCCAAGCGCTCCGCAAAAAATTCGCTCAACGCCGCTTGTGTGTGGTGTGGGCCATTTTTCATAAAGCTCTCAACAATTTCAGGCGCTTGAGTCACTTCTGAGATCAATAAGCGCTGCGTGGCAATATGTTCGGGAGAAAAGTGAAACTGCATGAAATCCAGAGCAAACGCGATCAGAGCTTCGCGCGTGTCTTCTATTTCGAGATGCTGAGAGTAACGTTCATTGTAGCTCTTTCCTATCGACATCAACGTGGCTTGAAACAGTTCCAACTTTGATGGGAAATAGCGATACAGAGTCTGCTTGGTCATTTTTGCTTGCTGGGCAATCACATCCATATTCGCACAAGTATAGCCTTGCGATAAAAACTCAGACTTAGCAGCGACTAATATTGCCTGCTTCTTCTTTTCTCTATTTTGCTCAATCTTACTCATTGGGTCCTCAAACAGAAGATCATACTCTCAGGTATGATTTATGTTGACACTCTAACAATTAAAAATCATACTCGCGAGTATGATTTTTAATTCAAGGAATCACTATGTCTCTAAACCACATCCTAAACCTGCAAACAAACAACACTAAAGCCATTGGTTTTGCTGTCACCGTATTGGGTGCATTGCTCATGAGCCTAGATCCTGTTTTCATTCGCTTTGCTAGCGTCAGTGGCTTCGATACTGCCTTTTTGTTTGGTCTATTTAGCGCCATGTCCATGCCAATCTTGCTCAAAATGAACGATAAGCGGGGGATACGAAAAGCCGTTATCGACAGCGGTTGGCCTTTGCTGTTTACCGCCCTACTCATGGTTGGCAGTGCATCGGGCTTGTTTTCAGCGTCAAAAACACCTCAATTGCCAACACGTTTATCATTCTGAGCGCTTCTCCTGCCATCGCTGCGATCTTTAGCTGGCTGATCCTCAAAGAGAAAACGCATCGGTCAACGATCATAGCCATCACCAGCGTTATGGTGGGCATTGGGACTGTGGTGTCGGGATCGCTTGGATCTGGTAACTGGATTGGTGATGCAATGGCTATTTTGTCGGTCTGCTGCGTGTCATTAATGTTTACACTGCTGCGAAAGTACAAAGAGGTGAGCCGAATGGCGAGTATCGGATTGGGCAGCCTTTTTCTTGCCACTATCATGTTCTTCTTTGCGGAACCAAGCACCTACGCTGCAAATACTTGGTATTACATGGCATGTATGGGGTTGATAACCGCACCTATCGGCCGACTAATGACACTCGTTGCCACGCGTTACATCACCGCTTCGGAGGTTTCTATGACCTTGATGCTAAACACCGTGCTTGCGCCAGTTTGGGGCTTTCTGATCTTTGCTGAAATACCCGCTTCTACGAGCTTAGTAGGTGGTGCAATTATTCTCATCACCTTATTGATATACACCTACACCAGCATGAAAAATGCTCAATAGAGGAGAATTGAATATGGCACCTACACTGAAATTTATCGGTCGAATACACACCGTACGAGAATATTGATCAATGTCCAAACAACATTGAGTTTGATGGCCCACTCTGCGAGGTCAAGCTGGATTACCACTACAAAGATGGCCTAAATGGCTTGAACATCGGCGAACGAATTTTGGTTCTGTATTGGCTGTCTGAACAACACCGTACTGCTCGACATCAAACCAGCGATATATAACGAGCTGCAAAAGTAACTTTGTTTAAATGACCCATGACTACGAAGCGCTCCTACCTAAAAGCTCTAGTAATACAAAGCAGTGGCACAAAATACCATCACTGAATAGTACATCGACTGGAAGGTGCATTGCTCATGGGTCAGCCTTTATCGCTTTCAGAGCTTCAGCTACATGTCTAACTTTTAAGGCGCAAAGTCAGTACGTTACATGAAAGAGCAATATACCTCGCAATGAAAGACGTTACATCAGTTCACGCGTTTTATTTGCACTTCAAAACATTTCCGTTAATGCAATCTGTTACTTATTAACCCATCTATTTATAACAACTAAGTTAACAAGGAACAGGACAATGCCAATAAAACACGCTCATTTGCTGCTGCCAGCGCTGTTGTTTTTTAGTTACTCAATCCATGCTGAACCCGATAGAGAACTCAACGTTAAAATCGACGCCCCTTCTTTGCTTAAAAGCATATTAGGAAACAATGCAACTCAACCTCTGTATGTTTACCTTCCCCCTTCTTATCACACAAGTAATAAGCGCTATCCGGTTGTTTATTATCTCCATGGTTACAATGGCCAAGTCACTGAAGCTCGTCACCTTTCCGCAACCAACCTTGATGAAAAGATAGCTGCAGGTGAAGCCGACGAAATGATTGTTGTAGGTGTGAATGGCAGAAACCAGTTTGGGGGAGCTTCTATGCAAATTCACCAGTAACTGGCAATTGGGAGGATTTCTTAACTAAAGATGTACTGAGCTACATCGACTCAAAATACCGTACATTGGAAGGCCCAGATAATCGAGGGATTACGGGGTTTTCGATGGGCGGTTCGGGCGCGGTTAACGTGGCTTTAAGCCATCCGGACAAATTTGGCCATCTGTACACCCTAAGCCCAGGGTTGTTTGATGAAAAAGGCTTAGACGTGGCAACAGAGCAATGGGTTTCGAACGGTTGGCGCTGGTTCCTTGATGGCTATGCGGCAACGTTCGCGCCATTCACTGATGCCACCAATGGCCAGTACTGGCATCCATGGTCGGCGGACGATCAAAGCGTGCGAGAGATGTGGTCTAAAGGTTATGGCGACGTTGAAAAGAAAGTCCATCGCTACAAACAAGGCACGCACAAGCTAGCCAACATCCACCTCGAATACGGTAATCAAGACCAGTTCTATTGGATTGTCGACGGCACCAAATATATGTCGGACACACTGACTAAAAACGGCATTAAGCACAGTATTCACGATCATGGTGGCGGTCATGTCATTTCCAAAGAACAGGGCCTATCAATGATCGATTTCTTTTCTGATTCATTTTAACGCCAACGAAAAAGGCTAAGGGTTTATCCCTTAGCCTATATCTGTCTTATATCGTTTACGTCTAGTTAGTAAACTCCGGCACTACCGCCGCTTGCCCTTCAACCTTCACCACTTTGCCACCATTATCGTTGGCGTATGTCTTTGCTTCTGACTCCGTTGAAAACCAAAGTACAGGGTAGCTGCATTACGCAGTTCAACACTGTATGGAAGTAACTCGCCGTTGGTAGAGCCTTCAACTTTCTGCTTAAACTCAGCCCAACAGCTTGAGCCATTTTCAACCGCCAGCATATTCAATAAGTGCTTGCGCTGAATAATGTCGCGCTTTTTGGTCAGTTCGGGCAAAGATAAACCGCGTAATACATTGGTATTGATTAGGCGTCTGAGCACCGGCAATGAATCAGACAGAAACGAGGATTGACTCGCTTTTTGTAGAATTTTGGCTTCACGCAGCCAGAGTTTTAGATCGTGGTCATTTTGATGACGCATATCGTCCTCCTTAAATTCAACCTTCTCGCTCTTGGTTGTGGGATGATATGCAAGTGAGATGCTTGCTAATACTGTGTTGTAGCGAAGGTACTTTCGTTTTTGCGAGCTAGGTGTCCTACAAACCTGTGCAAAGTTTAATCGTACCATTGTAGAAGTCAACCATTGGTAGTCCTTACCCTAACTGCCAGTATCCATCGTTCCTAGCATCATTAACGGCTAGACATGGCTAACCATCAGATTTACAACGTTTAACGCAAGCAATCATCTGAGTGCGTGATACACTCAAAATGTCGCACCCAGAGTAAATCGTTATGCCCCACCCTAAAAACCATGCTCCAGAGAAAACCAAAATCAAGGCTAAGATACTTCGCTATGAGTCAGTCAATGTCGAGAGTGTATTCAATACTGAAAGTGACATACTCAAAACCGTTCAATCAAGCTTGCTTGATCAAGCTTTGATTCTTTGGCAAACCAACGAGGATACTTTGGTACTGCCCGCTGGAAGCAAATGGCAGCAATCTGATGAGTTGACTTCTAAGCTTAGAGAAATGGGATGGCAGCTATACGCAAGAAAAACAGGCGGAGCTCCCGTTCCCAATCTCAGGGAGTCATTAATGTGTCGTATATGTACGCCATCAACGATGACGAGTACTCCATATCCAATGCCTATGAAAGCTTTTGCGATATCCTAAGCGCGTTCTTTACACACTTCGGCGTTAAAGTGGATGTTCATGACACACCGGGCAGCTACTGTGACGGAAAGTATAACCTTAATATTAACGGCCAGAAGGTAGTTGGGACCGCACAGCGCGTAGTGCTTAAGAAAAGCGGCGGAAAAGTTGTATTGGCACAAGCTGCATCTTAATTGATGCCCAAGCCGACGTTTTAGTAGAGCCAGTCAACCTCTGCTATGAGCACCACCAGCAAACCGATCGGGCGCTAGCTAAAGTGCACACGAACCTTTTTGACCATATTTCCAGTCGACCTAACATCGAAGAAATGTACCGAGTACTGTTGGACTGTTTCATTCGTTCTTAGAAGCAAGGCACAGAGGTGATGCTCAGAAGCCATACCCAGAAGTCATACCCAGAAGTAATGTTCAGACATAACTCGGAACGAAACAGTTAATAAGAGTCTTTATGCTAAATCACATTAATCTCAATTTGCTTCGCTCATTGCATGTTTTACTCGAAGAGTGCCACGTGAGTCGAGCGGCGGACAGGCTGCATATCACTCAATCGGCGGTCAGTCGACAGCTTGCGCAACTGCGTGAACTTTGTAACGACCCACTGCTGGTGCGAGACGGCAATCGCCTTGTGCCGACACCCCACGCACTCACCATGCAAGACAAGTTAAGAAGCTTACTTGGCGAGTTTGATGACCTAATCAGTAATCAACCATTTGATCCAAAAACTTGTAGGCAGGAGTTTGTCATTTCATCGAGTGATTACGTAGCTCAATACATCATGCCTGATGTGGTTAGCCAAGTCGTGACTCAAGCGCCTAACATTGATATCACCTACCGCCTTTGGCAACCCGATTTCCTTGCACGCTTTAATGACACAGGCATACACCTCGCTTCAACCATGTTACCAAGGGAGCCAGAGAACGTCTCAAGTGTGAAGATTGGAGAAGACCGTTCTGTCTGTTTGATGCGTCAAGGCCATCCGTTGAATCGTTTTGAGGCGTTGTCGTGCGAGCAAATATCAGCGGTGTCTCATCTTAAAGTTACTGGCGGTGGCGACAAAGATGCATGGTGGATTTGAGCTTGAAACAACTTGGCTTTCAGCGCCGAATTGGCGTTAAAGTGCCCTTCTTCTCCGCCGCCGTCAATGTGCTAAAAGACACCGACTACGTGATGATTGTGCCCGAGCACATTGCCATTAATTTATCTAAAAATGACGAGTTAGAATATCGACCTATCCCTTTTGATGACTCGGTTCATCAGTACTGGCTAATGTGGCACCCCAAGTTCGATCACGACAAAGCCCACCAGTGGATACGTGATAAAGTGCTTCGCGCCATGAAACAATCCCGTCACTCTATCGGTATGACTTGAAATCATTGCCTCAATGATTAACTTTGATTTCAAATCATCATAAATTCTCAATAAGGTGAATGCATAAAACCAATGAGAAAAACCAAGGAGCACTCATTATGACTTTCACCGTCTGGCTATCACTGTTTACCATTTCTATATTAGGCGCAATGTCTCCGGGTCCAAGCCTTGCAATGGTCGCCAAACATAGCCTTGCCGGAGGCGTATGAACGGTCTTGCAACGGCTTGGGGCCACGCAATTGGGATAGGTTTCTACGCTTTCATCACCATCATTGGTTTAGCTGTTGTGCTGCAGCAATCACCTTTACTATTCAAGACGATCAGCTATGTTGGTGCCGCCTATCTGATCTATTTAGGCTTCAATGCGCTGCGCTCAAAAGGCGGCGTAGCGGACAAGCTACAATCCGGCGAAAAAATGAGCCTTTGGCAATCAGCACGTGAAGGCTTACTCATTTCACTACTTAGCCCTAAGATCGCCCTATTCTTTATCGCTTTGTTCAGTCAGTTTGTCGCGGTCGGTAACAGTGTGGCGGCAAAATCTGTGACTGTGATGACCCCAATGCTTATCGATGGCCTTTGGTACAGCTTAATCACATTGATGCTTTCAAGCCCGAAATTGATTGAAAAGATCCGTTCTAAAGCCAAACTTATTGATCAACTTTCTGGCGTGGTGTTAATTCTTCTGGCAGTAAAAGTGGTTATTGCCCAGTAGCTAGCGGTTAGAAATCAATAATCTGTAACCCAAAAATCATTCACCACCATCAAACTCAAAGGCCCTTACTAAGTAATCAGTAGGGGCTTTCCTATAGATAAATCAATGTGAATCGTGGCTAAATGTCTGTTCTTGCTTGAAAGTAAAATGCCATCGGAAGCTTTGAGTATTCTGTGACTCAGAATTCGAAACAAGGTTTTGGACAAAACCGAGTTATATGCATTTCTAAATTAGCATTTAGCGGATTACTTGAGGTACAGAAAATCCACAGGACTACTTTGTATATACGCTAATGCGCTTTCTCTACAATGAACGGAATTTACGTGATAGCCCTCCTCCTCAAGGACTTCACTTAAAAGTTCACATAACTGTAAATCATTATCGACAACTAAAACACGTGACATAAATACCCGACAAACAATAATGGTTCGTATTCTAATTAAGTGCATGGTTTATGCTGCCAATATTTAAGTCCTTTCTTGATTGGTGATTCTCACCACAAATAATATGTCAAACAATTGAACAGCGTTATGACAAAATGGCTACGAAAGTTGATACAGGGTGGTGTTGATCCTTCACCTAATTTTTTCGGTAGTTATTCGGATTTAAAATCGAACGCTATTTGTTCACTAGTGAACAAACTCCCCTAGAGGGCAATCTTAACCAAAGAAATTGAGTATAATTAAATGAACCGACACTTTTAAGGTATAAAAATGACTCACTTATTGCGAGTTGCAGCACTCACCTGTTGCCTTGCTAGCCCTGCTTTTGCCGTCAAACCCCTCTTCGAAACGACACCTTCTGAGACGACAAAAAAACTGGATGATATTTTAGCTATATTCGGTGCGGAAGAAGACTACGATCCGAACAAAGGCATTGACTCTAGCTACATTCCCGCTTTGTTCTATACGCCTGAGCAAGGCTTTGGTGTTGGTCTGTTGTACGTTGGCCTTTATGGTGACACTCATGGTGGAACCACCCAACCTTCTTCAATGGTGATCAACCCATATATTTCCACTAACGGTTCTAAAGGGATCACGTTCGAGAACAGACATTTCTTTTCCGGCGATCATCATCGCTTTTACCTCGATTTAGAACTGTTTGATGATGCGGGTGTGTACTATGGTGTTGGTCACGACGCAGGCAGTGTGAACGATAACAAAATCAACTACTCAGAAAAGGTGGCGTTGATAGAGCAACTCTACTCACAAAAGTCGCGGATGATTTCTACCTTGGCCTAGGGGCGAACATCACTTATGCCAAAGCCAGTGATTTTGAATTGGATGGCGACCAAGGCTCGTTAGGTAAATCGGTTGATTTGGAAGAAAACACGAGCTACGGTGCCAAAGTGAGCGCGGTTTATGATTCTCGAGACAACGTATTAAACGCCTCTGAAGGTTTATTGGTCGACATGACCGCCGGTTATTTTCACTCATCTCTTAGCAACGATTGGTTTGGGAAATACAACTTTGAATTGGCAAACTACATCAATTTTGACGAGTTTCCCGGCTCATTGCCTGGCAAGTTCAAGGCGATTTCACCAGCGGTGATGTACCTTGGAATCGCTTACCAGACATAGGAGGTGCTCACGGGTTACGCGGGCACGTAGAAGGCCGCTACCGAGACAACCATATGGCGATGGGGCAAGTGGAATATCGCTTACCTATTTTCTGGCGAGTCGGGGCCGTATTTTGGGGAGGCGTAGGATCCGTTGCACCCGAGATAAATGAACTAAATGAGGATTTACTTACTTCTGTTGGGGTTGGATTGCGCTTCAAAATCAAAGACAAAGTTAACATAAGAACTGACATTGGATTTGGTAGCGATGAAACTGCATTCTACTTCCATGTTAACGAAGTTTTCTGATGCCTAACCTGTGAATATACAATATGTATTGACGCCCCCCATACAATATATAACTCAATTAGCATCAATCTGTTATGTGAATAGAAAGAAGATTTCGGGATAGAACTAAGGAATGTTTCCGTATAAGCGCCCAAAGTACGAATAGATTAATTGGGCCTACTGCAATGCTTGTAGACGTTAAGTTCATTGGGGCTGACTATGGGGCAAAGACATGTTACACCCGCCATCTGTAACATGTCCCTGGACATTTCTATGTTAGTGAATCTACTAATTTAGTTATTTACGGAATACTCTGAGTAAGGCAAAGCCATGCCATAGTCGTTTACATGGACTCAAGTAAGCCAGAACGAAACCGTTAGCCCCCAAAATAATACTAACTACAGTTTCTATCGAAAATTGTACTGACTCGCCTTAGCAGTTAACGTTCGGTGTCTGCGGCAAGTAATGATAATCCGCAGTACACCGTTGTTAGCTAAGAACACTCAACCTGTTTGCGTAGCATATTTAGTTAGGCTATATCACAATGCCATACGCCAACAATGGGATCAGTGACCCTATCGGGGAGCAACGCAACTGAAACTCGACGCGTTCCGCGTATCCCCTTTACCATCATATTTTGCGATCTTCGGGTAAGCGCATACTGGCCGTGAACCTGTTGGTTGAAACTGCTCATCCAGCCAAAGCGCTGTGACCTGTTCAGGGGCTTTATCTGTTTCAAACCACTGATCAATCTCTGTTAAGAAATTTACAAATGAAGGTCCGGGCCCACCAAAACAGTGCTCCACTCCGGGCATCATGAATAAGCGGGTGTCTGTTGCTGCAGTTTTATCGTTTGCCAGAATATCTTCATAATAGCTGACCACTGACTTTCCCGTAATTGCCGCGTCTGACCAGCCTGAGTAGATAATCATTTTGCCGCCACGCTTACGGAATGCGGAAAGATCAGGATTGGTGGCGTTGAGGATTTCGGCTGCCTGCACCATATCTTTTTGTAAACCATCAAAGTTGTAATTAACGTAGCTCCAGTCCGGGTCATTGAATACGAAGTACTGCATGATACCATTACCAAAACCATAAAAAGCATTCGGGCTGACGGGGGCCTCGGCATCACCGACGTCGACACCACCTTGGAACTCATCTAGATCGGCTTGATATTTCAATCCACCGGTCAACCAGCGTGGCCAACCGCCAACTGAATTCTCTCCACCAAAGGGATATCCATAAAACAATGTATTACCTTGTGAGTCCTTAGGGCCATCATAAATAACCTTAACAGCTGCCAGTTGTTCTTTGCTTAGACAGCTATCGTTTTTCTCGCTCTGGCATAACAAGGTAGATACATCGAATTTACATTGCCGAGGATCATTGAGAATGCCATCTTTTATTCCATCATCTTCATCACACATGGCAAGATAGGAGCTTTCAATAAGCTCTTGTTCTTTAGGACCGACCACAGCTGCCTGCAGATTGGTTGGATCTGGGTACATCGCCCGATTTATCTGTGATGCCTGCGCTGCAATTCCGGTGTAGTTAAAACCCGGCGCTCCGGCAACAATTCCATCAAAATCTTCTGGATAACGTTGCCCGGCCATCAAGGCCTGTCTCCCACCTGTGGAGCATCCTGTGAAATAGCTCCGAGCAATGTCTTTTTCATAATAGGTATTAGTTAATGCTTTGGCCGTGACGGCAGTTTCATGCACTGCTCGATGACCAAAGTTAATCAGACGCTCTGGATTATTCAGCGCCCAGCTGGCATCCAGAGGGTGTGCTTGATGGCCGGTATCGGTACCGACCGTTGCATAGCCGACTTGCAATGCCCCAAATAGAAGTGAGGTATTCATAACCGAGCCGACAAAACCTCCGCCACCGCCCATAACGAATTTTCCGTTCCACGTATCAGGAAGCAACAATTCAAAATTTATTTCTGTGCCGATCACCCCTGCGACTTTACAGTGCGGTGCTGGTGCACCTTCCTGAGTAACCGCTGTAATAGTTACATCCGGTAACTGAGAAAATGATTCAGCTGTACATACGGGCTGTGCAGAAAGTGGCGTTTGAAATAATACAAGCCCAAGCAATATGGCCGTAGTAAAATAAGATTCTTTTTTCATTCTATAACTTCCTCCGTGAAGTAATAAAGTAATCGTCGGGAACTGAAAGCCTAGTATAGCATTCGTTGCCAGTAGTTTGACTTTAAAAAATTTTTTTTAGAAACTGATCGATATAACTATATCATGAGCTACTAATGTTACTTAATTTACATTCATCTACTTTCCTTGCCTGAAGTTCTATTACACCTAACGCTTCGTGTGAAGTACGGCTAGAAAATTATGGAAAAAGTGCGCCTAATAAACTAGAAACTGAGTATTAGATAAATTTGGCTAATTTAGGAAGACAAAAATTCAGTGGAGTAAACATTCTAAGAAAGTTTGGGGCAATTTTAAGTTAGACGTTGCTAATTATTAAAGAATGAGGCATTGCGGCTTTACCCAATAAAACTTGTCTATGTTTAACAACAGCACTCAAGTAGGTGCTGCTATCGTTGTCGCTACTTAAGCCCGTTTATTTTCAAGTGGCCGAAACAAAGCACCCGACCATTTAGCGCCCGACTAAGGTGTCGAATTTTCAAATACGGGTTCAAGATCATTTCCTTGGCTTTGATTCAATCTCTTTTGCAAACCCCACATAACAACGACAGCAATGAGCATTGTCACAGCAGCTAGCGTAAAGCCATATTGGGTCAGGCCGTAGTGGCTTAACATAGCTATCGCAACGTAGCTTAACGATTGAACTGTTGTGGCGAACATACTAATGCCACCATCAACTCGTCCGCGTTCATGTACCGATACCGTTTCGTGCATCCAGTTAATTCTCGAGATTCGATTGAGAGCATTAAAAGTGCCAAACAGAGCGGTAAAAGCCAAAATTGCCACAGGCTGATGGCCCAACTCATGCCTATCAAGGTAACAACCAAAATACTCATCGAAACAACAATAATATTGATTGGGTTAAATCGGTTCAGAACCTTTGTCACCACTAAGCCTGTAACCAGAGATCCTATCCCAAAGCTAATATTAAATCCGGCGTACCAATCGCCAGAGATGCTTTGTTCAGCGAACCAAATTGGCACCAACTTGCCAAGGTAAGTCAATATTGGATAGGACAAGCAAGAAAGCAGAATAAAGGCAAAATAGGTCGGCTCCTTGGCAAAGATCTGCTTGCTTTCCTTAAGTTGAGTGAAGAACGCAACAGTATGAGTTTCTCTTATCTGCTGTGTGTAAGGTGTAGCCATATAAGAAATTGCGGAAAGTGAAGATGCCACCGCCGCGAACAAAGCAAACTCGCGCATACCCCAAAACTCGAGTAACACAACACCCAAAGCACCCGCACCTAATGTTGTAGATTGCATCACTATCTCTTGCTGGCCAGAGATTTTCGCATACTCGTGACGCTGGTAATTTTCTTGAGTGAACGCGTTGTTCGTTGTCCAAGCAAAGCTACTGGATACCCAAAATACCAGCTGAGCCAAGGCCAAAAGCCAATGCGAACCAAGCTCAAACCAGTAAGCAGCAAAGACAAGCAAAGCCGTGCCTGCTTGTACCCACTGATTGATGACTAACAACTGTTTTCTTGAATGACGGTCAGTAAGGGTGGCAAAGAAAGGTGTTGCAAGAAAGGAAACGGCCGTACAAGACAAAGCAACCAGCGCAACAAAGGTTCCCATGTCAGCTTCTGACAACATAATCCAAGGCAGCGCCATCATAAATAATCCAGAAGATATGCTGTCAAAGAATCGGCCCGTTAAATATGGAAGTGATTTATTTTTCATCGTTTTTGTCTGCTCAATCTGTTAACGTGTTGTTACCTTAAAACCTCAACCTAACTTGAGGTAAAGTTCTTTTTTTGAGACAGGACGAATGAATGGATATCAGTATCGGTGAAGTGGCCAAGCGTGCGGGCATCAAAATTTCAGCTCTGCACTTTTATGAGCAGAAAGGATTGATCTCGAGTTGGCGAAACCAAGGAAATCAGCGTCGATATCATCGCAGCGTGCTACGCCGCGTCGCAGTGATCAAAGCCGCTCAACAAGTCGGGCTATCACTGGATAAGATAAAAATTTCTTTGGATGAACTGCCAAAGCACCAAGCGCCAAATAAGAAGCAGTGGGAAACCATGGCAAGCCATTGGCATGAGTTACTTGAACAAAAAATTCAAAAACTCAAAGCGCTACAAAATGATCTGGGAGGATGTATAGGATGTGGTTGCCTGTCGTTAGAGACTTGCGCACTTAGAAATCCAGATGATATCGAAGGCTCGAAGCATTCCGGCTCCAACTTGATGATTGCGATAGAGAATAAAGACTAAGAAGAGTCCCGCTTAGGGCTCCCTTAGCCTTCAATAATCCCGAGCCGACTCTAGCTGCAAGAATTCTACTCTTTTAATTAAGAAATTTAATTTAGAAAGTTCGCGAGTTTGTTCTCAACCACTGGCGTGATATTAAATCCAATCATAAAGTCAGGACGCGTTTTCTCATCTTTCTCGATGTAATAGTTGGCTTCTATGCCAAACTTCCACGGTCGACCGCCAATCACGGTGGTCTTTGTCACGCTCAGGTTAATGGGAATCTCAGCTTGATCGTTCGTCCAATCATATGAGAGCGTAGGCGCTGAACCAACAGTCCAACCTCCCCCTAACATCTCTACCCAAAAAAGTTGCGCTGATGTTTTGTTAATTCGTGACTTATCAACTCCCGAGCCTGAAACCCCAACCAAATGGTTCGGAAATGCCCCAAGTACACGTTCCGCGCTGACCTTGCCGACAAGAAACTCTGCCCAATGGCAAACTGCTCTGAACTAAAGTTATCGCTACCTGTCGGTAAAGAGGCGATCACACCAAACGCGGCAATGGTTCCAGGTTGTGTTTTTGGGGCGTACGCGAGATCGAACGAGATATCGGACACACCGGAGTCATCATTGAATGGGAAGTCATTATCTACATATGACACAGCAGGACGAAAGATGATCTTGTCTCCACCATCAAGTAGGAAAGGTAATGTAGGTTGAAATACCGTTGTAAAGTTGTTCCCGCGATTTTCATACCCGCCATTGTATTGAAGCTTTAAGTTTAGGCTTGCGTAAGCCGTGTTGGGGTTCGCAAGCTCCTTGGCGGCCTTCTCCGCTAGTGCTTTGTCTTGATTATCCCCAGCTGCCATCACATGACTTGCCACGAAAACGCTCAATGCGAGCGCGCATACTTGATTCATTTTCATCACTCAACCTCAAATAAAAAGGAGCTACCTTTCGGTTAGCTCCCTGCATTCTTTGAGGCTGAGTGTACGGAAATCATCGGTCACATAATTGCCATCTCATGACAATCTTTCATTTATGATAGATGCTTCGCTATCAATGGCTATTCTTCGATTTGGGCTGCTTTGACTGCTTCGGCTCGTCTTTGCTCAAGGGCATCAATGGCTTTCATGATTTTCTCTTTCGAGCCCTTCATCAAACGGCCTCTATAGGTAACATACCAATCGTTATCACCGCCGCAATCATTCTTCAGCTTAAACTCTTTGTAATCGAAGGTTTGTTGCTCTGAAAATGTATCTTCATTCTTTTCAAAAAACTCGGGCCCAACTACAACCTTGAAATCACACCATTGATCTACCGCTTTTTTCACGTATTCCAGCTTTCCGACCATGGATTTGTCCGTAATAGTGACGGTCCAATAGTCAGGGTGTGATGGATTTCTTTTCAACAGGTGACCACGATAAAACTCGGTTCTCACCGTTCCTGTCTTGGCCTTTTTGGTGTCGCTTAAGCCAAACAATGTTCGTAAAGTCGATGATATTTTGCTCATAACGCCCCCTAAACACTCAATAAATGAGATGCTGGTTCAAATATAACAGAAGGTGTATCGCAAATTTTCACGTTTCATCCGTTTTGAGAAACACGACAAAAATTGAGGGCTTTTTTATGTAACACGTCCTTTGGTACAGAACTAAACTGTATGTATTTTTCCTTACTATCAAATATATCAATTCATGAAGTAACTGAAGAATTTGATATATCAAAAAACGAAATAGCTTCCCTTAACGAATTAGATTCGTGGTCCATTCGAGTCGCTG
The DNA here is from genome assembly GCA_003263845.1 of Vibrio aestivus. GTDB lineage: Bacteria > Pseudomonadota > Gammaproteobacteria > Enterobacterales > Vibrionaceae > Vibrio > Vibrio aestivus. The sequence goes on from JYJN01000133.1 coordinate 77,131, forward strand.
TATTAAGCAGATCTTGGCTCGATTTAAGGTTCGAGGTGGCAACCTGATTAAGAGACTTCATACTCGCATTCACCGACTGAGCACGCTGAGACTGGTCAATCGACGCTCTAGAAATGGATTGTACCGACGTCGATGTTTGATCGATGGAAGGTACAAGCGCATCTAATAGCTTGCCAGCCTTATTAGCTAAAGTGACACTGCTGTCTGCAATCAAACCAATCTCTTCTGCCGCAACCTGACATCGCTCGGCCAATTTCCGAATTTCAGCTGCAACCACCGAGAAACCACTACCAAATTTACCCGCTCGCGACGCCTCAATCGTAGCGTTTAACGCTAGCAAATTAGTTTGGTAGGCAATTTCATCAATGATGTTGATACGCTGAGCGATGGTTTGCATCGCATCGACAGTTTCAGCCACCGCCTGACCACCCTTTTCGGTATCACTAGACGCTTGGGTGGTGGATGCATCGGTTGCAATCGCAATCTCTTTATTTTTATCGATGAATGACGTCATCACCTCCATCTCTTTAATGGTGCTTTTGACACTCTCTGCTTGTGTCTGTGCCGATGTATTGATGGTGCTAGCATTCATATTGATATCATTTGAAGCTTGCGCCAACTGGTCTGCCGAACGATTCACCTGTATTAGGATCGTTTTGAACTTATCGACCATCTTTTTCATTGCTATCAGCAGTTCGGCAGTCTCATCTTTTGTTGTCACTTTGATCGGAATAGTCAGATTACCGTCAGCCAGTTGGTTCGCCACTTTAACGGCCTTTTGGATTGGTGTTGTAATGGTTCTTGCCATAAAAAACGCTATTCCGATTGCGATCACAAACGCTGCGCCGCTAAAGATAACAAAAAAGGCCAAATAACCCTCTTTTTTCTCTTTAAGGTCGGGGCCTAATGTGTCTTGAGCTCTTTTGATGTCTAACTTTAAGTTTTCAGCAATATCCGCCACTTGGCTACCAATGCGATCTAGCTGCTCGCGTTTAAGTTCATTGCGGCTCTCAATCAGTTCGGTTAAATCGGTAAAAGCATTAATGTACTGGGGCAATTTTCGGATAACATCAGCATAGAGCTGCCTACGCTCAGAGTTTTGGAGCTCATCATCTAATTGCCCAAGGTTTGCTCTCAGCTCCCGATATTCTTTGATCACCCGCTCTTGTTCGGGAGCGGCATTGGTATCCAAAAACTTCATCACATATAAACGTGCAAGCAGTAAGTTTCTGATTGATATAGAGGCCAAATAGGCTGCTTCAGTATCGTTATCATCTTTTGCCGTGACTAAGATCTGTGACAACGCCCTCTCAAGTTCAGGGCCAAGTATATTGAGCCTTTCATTCACCACTTCGTTTCGGGCATTGATTTTCCCCTCTATCTCTTCAAAGACTTGAATATATTGATTAAACAAACGCTCAATCTCTTCATAAGTTTGAAGCTGATGACTGTTAATCGCTTCTAACTTGGCTTGCACCATGAGATCTCTAAAGAGCTCAAATCGCCTTTCCGATGCTCTTAGATCCGATTGTTCACCATGGATGATGTATCTCAATGCAGCAATTCTGACGCTAAGTAAGTTAGCTTGAATACGACCTACATTATTGGTGTTGCGCGCGTAGCTTCGATATTCATTGAACCCCTCTTCCGAAGCATCGAGGGAGAAGATGGCGACCGTTGAAATTGCCGCTAAGATACAGACCATAAAGCCGAATCCTAGATAAATTTTCTTTGAAATTGAAAATCGTTTAGTCATTTCGACAACCTCTTAACCCGCGCTTATTCGAAATTGATAGTATTAACTATAAACCATTAACAAGGATCGCGATTTTCTGCTTGGATTCCACCACTTAAGTTTGAGTAGGCTTCGATTGTCAAGATCAAAAAAGGCGCTTTAAAGCGCCTTTAAGGAAAAAAGATGTCACTAAACCAACTGATAGGTGATGACAAACAAGCTATCAGTATTCGGATAAATGTCTCGTATGACCGCTTTGAGCTCTTCGAGCGTCATATTCTCTTGCTGGGCATGAAACTCATCCAGCTCATCAAACTGGATAGACGTTACCGATTCAATCTTTAGCTGGCAGAACCAACGATTGTCTTCGTAAGTAGAAACTTGAACTGTCGAACCCGGTTGGTAGTTGTTTTCAGATTCATCTCTAATCGTGATGGTCTTCTTGCCCGACAAAATATCCGATTCAAATCGTTCAAAGAACGTCATTTCAGACAGATACATAGTGCACTCCATTGTGCGTGATAATAACCTATACATTATGCATCATATCGAGTCTAGCCGAACAGCGTTTTGATAAAAACTCAACTCATTGGCTTTATCAGCCACGGTGCTCTAACCACTTAATCGCCGAATCAGCCCATCTTCCACAGCGAGTTGACTTGCCACCTTTTGCGCTTGAACCGAATATTGGGCATTACTGACAAGGTCTATTAAAGCACTCGATAAGTTCTCTGAGCCCAGCTGTTTTTGCTTAATTGGTGCCGGGCCCAAGCCGTGCTTTGCGATCAGCGCTCCCCAAAAAAGGTTGGTCGCCGAAAAATGGACAGATCAATGTCGGCTTACCTGCTTTTAGTCCGGCCGCCGTCGTACCTGCACCGCCATGATGAACAACCGCAGCAACTCGATCAAACAGCCAATCATGTGGAGCCCCCTCAATCCCCACTATGCTATCGGGTAAGATGCTATCGGGCAAAATGTTATCCGGCAAGTCAGCCGCTTCTAACCCGCCCCAACCTGTGGCAATAATCGCGCGCACTTTCGCTTTAGTTACGGCATCGATAACAATTTGAGTGGTTTGCTTAGGATCTTTGCCCGTCATACTGCCAAAACCGATATAGATGGGCGGCGCTCCATCGGCTAAAAACTCAGCGAGCTTTTGTGAAGGCTGGTAACCTGCCGAGTCTAACTCTAGCTGCCAATATCCACTGATGAACGCTGATTCCGGCCAATCGCTCGGGCGAGGAATAATGGCCTCACTGAACGCATGTATCACATCCACTACTTTGCCATCTCGGTACGTGGTTACACCATCACTTCGTGTTAACCGAGGTAGGTCAAGCTTCGCTTGTCTTTGGCGATTGAGCTCTTTAGAGAACTGTTTGAATCCTAAGCTGACGAGCTTGTAACTCCATCGATTGAATCTTCGTCCAAGATTTGGCATTCCAGCAGGAGGGAAGTCACTGGTTTTTACCGTCATTAGTTGAAGTGCCGCCATTACGGCAGGGATACGCAAGCTCTCTGCTATGGAAACAGCCGCCAAACACTTCGGGTGAAAGACAATAAGATTAGGCTTAACCGTTAAACCGGCTTTGATACAATCGATGATCATCTGCTTATGAATCGGTTTTGACGCCTTCATCAGTCTAATCGCAGTTTTCACCCCACTAAAAAGATTGCCCATCGATTCAAACGTATCGCCCTCAATCAAATCAAACAGTTGATCAGTGATTGGCTGGTGAGACAAACCATGCTCCGTGACCATTGCTTTAAATCGCTGAGCAGTACACAGTTCAACCTCGTGACCTTTCTTTATCAAAGCCTTACCAAGAGCAATGAACGGCTCAACATCGCCACGAGAACCAATAGTCATCAATAAAATTTTCATCGTTGAGCCCTAATCTAGAAGCCGAGTCTGAATGTTTGATATCCCATACTTGCCGAAAAATAAACCAACAATCAAACATTTCCGTTCAAAGACACTATACTCTCTCATTCATGTGACGAAACACTTTGCGTCGAACATAAAGTTAAATAAAAAGCTAAAGGATTAGCGATGAACATTGCATTTTTTTGTATTGGTTTACTTGCACTACTTCTTATCGGCCTTGGGTTTAGCACTTCACTAGCCAGAGTAAAAGTACGTTCTTCAACTGGCATTCCAGACGACCCTAAAAACATCTTACATAAAGTGGCCCGCGCCCACGCCAATACCGCGGAATACGCCCCAGTATTGATGATCTTGTTTTACATGTTGGCTCAGCAACCTCAAGCTGCTTGGGTAGCCGTGACGATAGTGCTGGCCACGGCCTGTCGTTTTTTACTCGTGGCAGGATTAATTTTGCCAAAAACGATGGCTAGGCCAAACAAGCTTCGTTTTGTCGGAGCATTGGGGACTTACATTTTTGGATTCATATTGGGCCTAGTCGTGATTTACCAAGCTTTCTAATAAACTAGGCATTTCCATAAACAAGCTATTCAGTGGAAGAGCGAAGATATACGGTCAAATTCAACTCGCTCTCTTGATCGCCACAACCGAATATGTATGCCAATGTTTTAACTTGCCTAAAGATGTTTTAGCTACTTCATCACGCTCAAAAAATCGAACTATTTTAAACCGCTCAAAAAACGTTCTCACTTGTGACTCCAACAAAGGGCTGGTTTGGCTTCGAAATCCAGCAGCCCAGCTATCTTTAAAGCCCATAAAATCTCCAGCGAACACTCCTCCAACTTCAAGTGCTGCTTCTATTCGCTGCCACGTTTGGTTGATTAATGAAGGTTCTCCGAAAAACAAACTTGAGTTCGCGATGATGATGCCTGCCTTTGGGTAATCAAAACGCTCAAAACTTGCATCGTAGATTTCAATTAAGGATTCGCCGCCAAAGCGGTCGCGACAGATAGATGTTGAATCAGGATTCACATCAAAGCCATGAACTTGATAGCCTTGACTCGCTAAATAGGCAATGTCGCTGCCTGTGCCACATCCGCAATCAACCGCAACCTTGCAGTTAGACTCATTCAGATTAACCGCGAATTCAGTGCGTTTCAGGTGTGGGCGAGATAGTGCTTTTTCATAATAATCGCGCCAAATGCGTTGGTTTTCTTCCATATTCAGCAAACTCTTGCGGGTAAGGTATCCTAACTTAGGAAGGATACTGGATATTGGTTGCAGTGTTCATAACCTATCTATAGAATTGCCGCTCCTTTCACATCTCACTTGTTTGAGGACTTATGAACAGTGCACAAGTTGCGACGTCATTCACCCACTCACAACCTAGCGTTTCTCCAAAGCGTCATGTGTTGCTGAGAGAGTTTAAGGCGTTGGCAAAAATGGCTTCGGCGATTGCCTTACCATTCTTGCTATTGTCTCTGGCTTGGATTTAAACCAGAGCACACAACACAAGGATGTGTGCTTTCTGTATCATCTCGTATTGGTAAGCTTTCTTCTACTCAGCAACGCCGCCTTGGGTTAACTTACTAGGGTTCAACAAACGCTCTAACGTTGCGCGGTCTAGATCTGTTTCACGCTCTGCCACATCAATAATGGCTTCGTCTTCTTTGTACGCTTTCTTAGCAATATCAGCCGCTTTTAGATACCCGATCACTGGATTCAACGCCGTCACAAGAATCGGGTTCTTCGCTAATGCCACTTCTAGGTTATCTTCGCGCACATTAAACGGGGCAATGGCTTTATCGGCCAACGCCGTTACGCTGTTGGCCAACAGTTCTATACTCTCCAAAATGTTGTGCGCAATGACAGGCAACATCACATTCAACTGAAAGTTACCCGACTGCCCAGCAATGGTTATGGTGGCATCATTACCTATCACTTGTGCCGAGGCCATGGCCGCCGCTTCTGGGATCACAGGGTTGACTTTGCCCGGCATGATCGACGAACCTGGTTGAAGCCCTTGGAGTTCAATCTCACCTAATCCTGCTAGTGGGCCTGAGTTCATCCAACGCAGATCGTTGGCAATTTTCATCGTTGCTACCGCTGCTGTTTTTAGCTGACCAGAGAGCGCGACAATCGCATCTTGGCTGCTTAAGTTATAGAAGAAGTTGTCACTCGCACTAAAATCAGTTCGCGTCGTTTGCGCGAGATTATCCGCAAACTTAGCCGCAAATCTTGGATCGGCGTTGATACCAGTACCTACGGCTGTACCGCCTTGTGCTAACGCTTTAACGTTTCCTAGTGCGCTCTCAATTCCCTGTTGAGCTTGTTCAATTTGGTATTGCCATCCGCCTAACTCTTGGTCGAAGGTGATAGGCATGGCATCCATCAAGTGCGTTCTACCGGTTTTAACAATCTGGCCGATCTCTTTACGTTTCGCGGCAAGCGTTGACTTTAAATGGCTTAATGCAGGCTTAAGCTGTGATTCAATCGCTAAAACTGTACTCACTTGAATAGCAGTCGGCACCACATCGTTACTGCTTTGTCCCATATTCACGTGATCATTCGGGCTAACGTCATCCCCCAACAGTTCCGAGGCTAACGTTGCTATCACCTCATTGGCATTCATATTCGAGCTGGTACCCGAACCGGTTTGGAATACGTCGACAGGAAACTGCTCTAAGTGCTCACCGTCAATGATACTTTGCGCGGCATCGCTGATCGCTTGAGCAATATCGCCTTCAAGTAATCCCAGTTGCGCATTCGTCATCGCCGCGGTTTGTTTGATGTAAGCCAATGCTTGAATAAAGCCTTGCGGCATTACATGCTTGCTAAAGTGAAAGTTGTCGACAGCGCGTTGTGTTTGCGCTTGGTAAAGCGCATTGCGTGGGACTTTCACCTCTCCCATACTGTCTTTTTCTATGCGAAATTCTTGTTCAGTTGGGCGTTGAGTCATTGTTCATTCCTTTTGAAGATTCGTTATGGATTAATCTAATGGCGCTTGAATGCGCTGTAGTTGTTGTTTTAAAAGTAAAAATTGCACGTCACCGTTTTCATACTGATAGTAATAGCGCTTAAGGCAAATCAGCGGTGTATGAATGGAGTCTAGGCAGACACGGCGAAAGATCCGACTTCGCAGCGGATCTTCTATGGCGTCGATAAGATGGAAATAAACTTGGCGCAAGAACAGTTCGCATAGCAGCGGGTTTTCACTGCTCGCTCCCGACTCATACTGCGACGCCAATAACATCCCCCAATGAATGTAGTCATGAATGACGTCTGGCTCGAACCCGCCCTGTGTGTGAAGATCCAAAAATCGGTCCTGAGCTTTATAATAAGCGTTGTAGAGAAGGTCTTGGTTGTTCATAGTCAGCCTCTTTAGTTGCTAATGATAATTATTATCAACTAATTACAACGAATCAACCCCTTCTTTTGTGTATGTTTAGGAAAGTGAGAATCTAAGACAGGTTTAGTTCTCCAAGAAGGAGAGATTTGTCGTTTAGAAGAGAGGTAAGTTACGAGGGTTGGCCGCCAACATTGACCTAAAATCATGGCGGCCTTTCTTACTCAAAGTAAAAAGCTAACCTAGATTTCGTCGAATACGTTCTTTATTAAACTGACTTTCTCGGTAAAGCCACGTTCCCCAGTTCAGAAAGAACATAATGCAAGGGAAAATCATATACATCACTAGCTCTTGATTGATGAAATCTAAGATACTCGCAGCCTCAGACGAAGGGTATCCGATGATCACATGAAACAAAATATACAGACCGGTAGCGATAAACGTTGATCTAATTATCCACGCCATTGCGCCACGTTTTCTTTCTGCACGCCAAGACTCAAATACACGTTCTTTCACAAGAGACCCTTATCTATGATTTGTCCTAAATATCGAATAAAGACATAAATACCAAAGTGTATTCAATTAATATCTTGAATATCATAACTCGTGGAGTTCCATGCGACGCACGTCTTAATCTATACCCTACTTATCACAACTTAGTCTGGAACCACAATCAGCCCGAGTGGTTCTAACAATTGCTCTTGCTGCCAGCCGCAGATTTTTACGCCGGTCATGTCCACCCTGCGGATATCCAAACCGTGAAGCTCTGAATGAGACAAATCACTGCCTTGAATTCTAAACTGCTCCCAGCAATCTTCCGAGAACACTCCTCGCTAAGGTCGGACTCCTTAAATGAAGCGCCGACAAGATTTGCGCCAATCCAACGGTTCTCATAGAGATCGCATTTCTCTATCACTTGTTTTTCAAAATTGGCGTAAGACAAGTTACAGCCAGTAATGTAGGCCGAACAGAAGTAAACTTTATGTGAAACATGATTAACGAAGTTAGTTTGAGCAAAGTTTGCCCCTTTTAAATCGCAGTCTCTGAATTCTATGCCAAAGCCATTTGCACCATTAAACAGTGCCATCGCCAGCTTACAATCTTTAAAAGAAGCATCACGTAGGTCAGCGTAAGAAAAATCGCACCCTTCGATTTCCCCTTGTTCAATGAAAGCACAATTGATGAACTGAGCATCCCTGAGGTTGGCTCTTTTAAAATTGCAGCGAGAGAAGGTGCAATTAGTGAAAATGGACTCGCTAAGATCCTGATGCGAGAAATCTACATGGGTGTATTGCTGATCGGTTGCTATCACGTTTTCGTCCTCAATGTTGTTTGATTTGAAGACTACCATTTACTTAAAAGTTCTCAACAAAAACAAAACCATAAAAAACAACAACTTAAAACCACGCCAAATCGCCAATTTAAGGCATCAAACAAGCTCCTAAAGACATCGAAATTCAAATAACCGCATGAGCGAGAGTTGAAAAAAGTTTTGTTCAATGTGGAGCGCCATAGAGATTTCGATACTATTGGAAATAAAATAGGAAAGTCAGGTTCTGCACCAATACACCATTTGAATAAAATCTAGAGTGGGAAATAACCTTTCGAGTTAAGTATTATCAATACTGGTTTGCCAAGCACAGTTGGCAATGGTCTAATACTTACAACTGATTGACCTATCTGGTAAACCCAACATGCAACAAGAGCACCAACCGACTTTCTTCTTCTTCGATTACGAAACGTGGGGTACTAGCCCTGCCAACGATCGTCCTAGCCAATTTGCAGGGGTTCGTACCGATGAAGATTTCAACATAGTGGGTGAACCTCTTGTTATTTACTGTCAGCCGCCAAGCGATTACCTACCCGCGCCAGAGGCGGCGCTGATCACCGGTATCACGCCACAGAAAGCGGCTTCTCAAGGTTTACCAGAGCCTGAATTCATCGCCAAAATTCATGCTGAGCTGTCTAAGCCAAATACCACCAGCTTAGGCTACAACAGTATTCGATTTGACGACGAAGTGACTCGCTACACGTGTTACCGCAACTTCATCGACCCATACGCATGGAGCTGGCAAAATGGCAACTCTCGTTGGGATCTGTTGGATGTCATGCGTGCTTGCCATGCACTTCGCCCTGAAGGCATTAACTGGCCAGAAAATGAAGAAGGTTTCCCAAGTTTTAAACTTGAACACTTGTCTGTAGCTAACAGTATTGAACACAGCAATGCCCACGATGCGATGGCAGATGTGATTGCCACTATCGAAATGGCGAAGAAACTGAAAGCTGCTCAACCAAAACTGTTCAATTACTTCTTTGAAATGCGCCATAAGCGTAAGCTCAATGAGCTCGTTGATATTGTAAACATGACACCGCTAATGCACGTATCCGGCATGCTAGGAAAAGAATGCCAATACACCAGTTGGATTGTTCCAATTGCGTGGCATCCGACCAACAAGAATGCGGTCATTGTGGCAGATCTTGCCAAGTCACCTCAGCCACTAATTGATCTTTCTGCAGATGAACTACGCGAGCGTCTATATACTAAACACTCTGATTTAGCGCCAGATGAGGTACCAGTGCCTTTAAAACTGGTTCACCTGAATAAGTGTCCTATTCTCGCACCGGCGAAAACATTAACCGCTGAAAACGCAGGCGTTATCGGAATTGATCGTGAAGCATGCCTTGCTAATCTTGCCATTATTCGTCAGCACCCAGAGATCCGCGAGAAGCTTAATGAGCTATATAGCGTTGAAAGAGAATATGACAACAAAGGCGATGTTGATAGCCAATTGTACGACGGGTTCTTCTCTCCAGCAGACAAAGCAGCGATGAATATCATTCGCGAATCTAAACCTGAACAACTTGGCAGTTTGGATATCTCGTTTAACGACAAGCGAATTGAACCACTTCTATTTCGCTACCGTGCACGCCACTACTCATGGACGTTGAGCGAAGCTGAACAAGCGAAATGGGCGGCCCACTGCCGAGATTACTACGAAGCTAAACTGCCTGACTACATGCTCAACTTGGAAAACTTAGTTCACGAACATGAGAGCGATGAAAGCAAGATCGCGATACTCAAAGCGGTGTACCATTATGTCGAAAAACTGGCTTCTTAGAAGACGAACTAATCACGAGGATAAGTGTTCATAAGCAATGATTAAAACAGGTCTAAAGTACATTGTCTCTCTCGCATTGATATTTGGGTGCTTGGCAGTAGGCAATGCATTGCAATCAGCTTTAGGGCTTTCGATCCCAGGAAGTATCTTTGGGATGCTCGCGCTGTTCGGGTTAATGGCGAGCGGTCTAGTCCCTGTCGAATGGGTTCGCCCTGGCGCGAACTTGTTTATCCGCTATATGATCTTACTTTTCGTACCAATCAGTGTCGGCCTAATGCAACATTTTGATCTGCTAGCCGCGAATGCGCTTTCCATCCTTGCCAGTGCAATCGGTGGTACCGCCATTGTTCTGGTTATATTGGCCTTCGCACTTGATCGCTTCTTAAAAGAGGAGAAAAAGTAATGTGGCTATTAGCGACGATTATCGTCTTTCTCTTTGCTCGCTGGATTGCGATCAAATTTAACAATCCACTGCTTAACCCCTTGCTCATCAGCCTGACCATATTGATACCCCTGTTATTGGTTACCAAAGTCCCGTACGGAGACTATTACGCAGACAATCGCTGGATTAACTTTTTACTGCAACCTGCGGTAGTGGCGTTGGCCTACCCTTTATACGAACAGCTTCCTCAGATTCGCCGAAATTGGCGTATCATTATGCTGGCGTGTGGTGTGGGCAGTATTATGTCAATGCTTACTGCCACCACAATCGCGGTAATGTTCAATACTGATATTACCTTGATTGCGAGTTTGTTAGGAAAGTCGGTTACCACACCTATTGCAATGGAAGTGTCTAGTCACCTTGGCGGGGAACCCGCAATCGCCGCCATTTTGGTCTTACTAGTAGGCCTGTTTGGGGCGATTTTTGCCTACCCAATTTACAACGCTTTAAACATTACTCACCCTATCGCCAAAGGATTAACCATGGGAACGGTGTCGCATGCTTTAGGCACAGCCACCTGTGCTGAAAAAGACAGCAAAGATGCCGCTTTTAGCTCACTAGCACTTGTGGTGTGTGGTGTGATTACCTCGATTTTGGCACCAAGCTTTTTCGCATTTTCATTGTGGTTGATGAGCTAAGGTTTCAAAATCATTGCAAATACTTTCCAAGCAAATGATTCACGAAGCAAGTGCATTGCTCGTCGCATTTATTATCAGTGCAATCGGTTTCAAATGTGAGATCACTCAAACAATGCAATCTAATTACTCGTTACATTAACAATAGTGATCTATATCTCTGAAATATCCTCAATGCCGCTTAGAATGAAAGTCAAGAACTCTAAAAAGGAACGACTATGAACTCTAGCATTGAAAAAGCGCTGGCTGATTTATCTCCGAAACTGAGAGAAGTGTTAGCGCCCATTGTGACGAGCGAGTCATTTGATGCCACAATCTCTGCCGAGCAATTCAAGCAATTACTTGATGCTTCCGATATGACTGATGCCGACCTTCGTGTTGCTCTACTTCCTTTTGCAGCGGCATATTCCCACGCACCTATCTCAAATTTTTATGTTGGTGCTATCGTACGTGGCTTGTCAGGTAAACTCTACTTTGGTGCAAACATGGAATATGACGGCGTGCAGCTCGGGCAAACTGTTCACGCCGAACAATGTGCTATTAGCCATGCATGGATGAAGGGTGAAGAAGGTATCACAGATATCACGATTAACTACAGCCCATGTGGCCACTGCCGACAGTTCATGAACGAACTATCAACAGCAAACGATTTGATGGTTCAACTGCCACAGCGTGAAGCAATGACATTGCAGCAATATTTACCAGAATCGTTTGGCCCTGCTGACTTGGGCGTTGAATCTGCTCTGATGGCATCGACTGATCATGGTTTCGCCTTGGATACAGATGAGCTGCTTCTTACAGACACTCTCACGGCAATGAACAAAAGCCATGCACCCTACACGTCCAATTTCAGTGGTGTTGGCCTACTAACAAAATCGGGCAAGGTATACTTAGGTGCTTACGCAGAAAATGCAGCGTTCAACCCTTCTCTACCTCCACTTCAAGTTGCTCTCAACCAGCTGATTCTCGCGGGCGATGAGTTTAGCAGTATTACCGAAGCGGCGTTGATTGAGAAAGACGGCGGCAGTATCAGCCACCTAGCGGACACACAATCGACATTAGAAGCCCTCAACCCTGATATTCCGCTAAGTTACACGACGATTTAGTTTGTGATTAAGACTCAATCTTGAGTCTTAAGGAAAATAGCCATTTGGGCTCTACTTTAATAAGTCGAGCCCTTTTATTTTCGTGCTACATTGTGTGTTCATTTTATCGAAAACAGGCTCGCGTGACTTTCAATAGGTTGATCGATAGAGATAAGAGAAACGTACTGCTTGTTGTTTACGTTAGTAGTTTACCTTTATTGTATATTTAGAGCGCTTATATGACCCCAAAACTGACTCTGTTTTTCGACGCCACTTGCCCACTATGTTCTAAAGAGATGGACTCCCTTCGACGCCATGATGCAAACCAGTCTCTTAAACTCGTTAATCTTTACGGTCAAGAGATGGATGAATACCCACAGATCGATGTGGCCGAAGCAAACAAAGTGCTTCATGCCATCGATGAAAACAATCAACTACTGCTTGGATTAGATGTAACGCATCGGGCTTGGTCATTAGTTGGAAGAGGTTGGATTTATGCGCCACTGCGCTGGTCGCTTCTTAAACCCATCGCAGATTGGTTCTATATACGGTTTGCCAATAATCGCTACAAAATATCTTACTGGTTAACCGGAACAAGACGCTACATAGATCAAGATTGCTCATCAGGCACCTGTGGTATCAGGTCTAAGACTAAAAATGAGAACAATAAGCAAACTCGTGACGCCTAACGCCACGAGCTGAAACCGACCTTTCGTCAATATGGACTAGTGTAATACCGACTAATGTAATCGAGATAGAACTACTTGTTGGTCAAGCTCCATCTGGTAGTCCGTGTAATCAAGGCCTTGGTCAAAAATGAATTCCGTCACTAGCGTGCGAATACATTCTACCAACGTACTGGCCTGCCAAGGTTTCTCAAAGTACCGATCAATACCAGCAGTGTTAATCGCATTGATCGTATCGGCGTGAGTCGCTTGTCCAGTCAAAAGGATCTTTTTAGTGTGCGTAAAGCGGCTATCTTGAGAGACTTCTGTTAGTAACTCGACACCCGTTTTACCCGGCATCACATGGTCAGAAACCAAGACGGCAACCATCTCCCCTTCTGCATCCAGTTCATCCATAAGATCCAAGACTTCTTCCGCTGACTCACAATCTTCAATGTTAAGCCATGCCGTTAGAGGCTCTAAATCTTGCAGTACTGCGCTTAATACCTCTCGTTGGTCATCAACGCATATTAAATTAAGCTTCTCCATGTTCACCCTCGATTGGTAGTTTAATCCTAAAAATGGTTTTCTGTTCGTCGCTTTTGACTGCTATAGAGCCGCCATAACCTGCGACGATACGTTTCACGATCGAAAGCCCGAGACCAAGCCCGAATGACAAGCCGCCTTTCTTCGTCGTGAAGTTAGGCTGAAAAATCTTTCGCCGAGTCACTTCATCAATTTCCGGGCCATTATTGGTAATGGTCACGAGCATCTTTTGTTTCACGTAGCGGGTTTGTATTTCTATGGCAGGGTTGGGCGTATGTTGCAGAGCATCACACGCGTTCTTAATGATATTGACCCAAATCTGCACTAGCTCGGTTTTAAGGCCATGAAACTTCGGTAATTCTGACGGCCGAACTCTCACTTCGATACGTCGAATCTCACTTTGCAACAATGACAGCGCATGATTGATTGAGTCGTTAATATCGACTGCTTCATCCACGTCAATATCAGTACGGCCCAGCTGTTTAACCGATTTAACGATGCCAACCGTGTGTCGGGATGCTAATCGTAAATCATGAAGATCAGCCCCCATTTGCCAAAAGCGCAGCGCTTGTTGCGGATTTGCCAACCATGAAGACAAATGTTCTTTCTCTGGGTTTGCTTTGGCTATTTGACGAGCTGTGGCTTTATCAAGTCCATAAGTCTTTTCGAGTTCTCGGCCCCGCTTGCGTGCCTCAGATGACGAGATGCTTTGCCCACGCATCAAGCCAAAATCAAAGTATTGACTCGCTTCTGGGTGCACTTCTTCAAGCAATTCAATCAGAGTGGTTTCAAGCCGATCCGACTTACTGCTGACCACGCCAATCGCATTGTTAAGCTCATGAGCGATACCCGCAGCGAGTTGCCCCAACGTCGTCATCTGCTCAGCGGTGTGCAACTTTTGAAGTGCTTTTTCTTTCGCGATCGCTTCTTGGCTAGCGCGTCGTTGTCTTCTTGAAAGCTCATTCACGATTACCGGCGTGAATTGAGCCGTCAAAGGTCCATTGAGAGCCATATCAATCGCTTGGGTATTTCTGTCAATCCAAGCCAATTCGGCCTGCTTTTTTACAACCACACTGGATGAGGCTTCCCAAGATCCAGAGAAGAAACTATGAACACCAATGAAAGCACCCGATGACGCGGAGAACACTTTAGTCTCGACTTTCGAAGCGTCATGGTAATAGCCTTCAAGCTCACCATTCACAACATAATAGAGCCGTTCATTCTTACCGCTTTGTTCCAATATCTTGGTGCCAACATCAACCACGATGCGCCGTTCAGGCTGACTAAAATAGCGTTCAATCAGCAATTCTAGTTGCTTTGAATCATATTGGGTTGATACATCGCCTACCCCATAAAACCGATGGAGTGCAGAATCCAAACCATGACGAAGCTTAGGAAAACGCCGACGATACCTAAGATTGCCCCGACTTTTGCCATCTGATTGGTTTGAACATTGCCCGTGGCATGAGCAAGCGCATTCGGCGGTGTACTAATAGGTAAAGACATACCCAACGACGCAGCAAAAGTCACCACCAAAATCAGAGTCATCTCACCACCTAGTGGCGCTAGAGAAACCATTGACGAGCCTAAAGCCGCCATGATCGGCATTAGCAAGTTAGCTGTTGCCGTGTGAGACATAAAGTTAGCCATGAGTAAGCACAAGAATGCAGCGCCAATAAGCACAACATACGGAGAGAACATGCCAAATGGAATGCTGTGAACCACCAGCTTGGCAAGACCCGTTTGGTCGAGAGCCAGACCAAGCGCAATACCGCCGGAGACTAGCCAAAGCACATCCCAAGAGATCTTCTTCAAATCCTCTTTATTGATGATGCCAGTGATAGAAAAAATCGCGACAGGGATAAGCGCCACGGTGTAAGAGTTCATACCGTGTGATGAGCCCATCAACCAAAGCAGAATGGTGGACGCGAACGTGATGTACACAATGATCGCTTTAGGTGTTTTAAGGAAACGCCCTTTAATCGTTAATTCAATCTTCTGTTGGTCAGCTTTATATAGTGAACCAATCAGGAACCAAGCTAAAGCCATCATGACAATCACAAATGGTACGCCGAAGGCATCCATTCTCCAAAGGTAATCAGGTTATCACCCACCAAGTACTTCAATGCAATGGCATTAGGTGGAGTACCAATAGGCGTACCAATACCACCAATGTTTGCGGCAACAGGAATACATAACGCAAAGGCAACTCGGCCTGGATCTTTCGGCCCAAATACGGCAATAACCGGCGTAAGGATAGACAACATCATCGCTGTGGTTGCAGTATTAGACATAAACATTGAGAAGACGCCAGTAATCAGCATCAAGCCAAGCATGACAAACTTTGGATCTTGCCCGAATGGTTTTAATAAAACACGAGCAAGGTTGACATCTAAACGGTACTTGGTCGCCGCCATCGCTAAGAAGAAGCCCCCAAGAACAGCATGATTATAGGGCTGGCAAATGTGGCCATGATGTCGTTGTATTTTAGCAACTCGCCAAAATGCGCCTCCCCTTCATCCAATCGGAAGAAGAATATGCCTTTATTCGAGAGCATCAGTAGCTCAAGCACAATGATGACGACCGAAGTCGCGTAAATCGGAATAGGTTCAAACACCCAGCACAACGCTGCCAATAAGAAGATGGCAATCACACGCTGCTGAACAATGGTTAAACCTTCAAACGGGAAAGCAGAAAGTGGAAGTAGTAAAACAATAAGAGGGATAACAATAGGGATTATGTATTTCAAATACGGGCGCATAGCACAACATCTCATCCTGAGAAACGACAAACAGCAGAGTGAGCAAGGGCTCGCTCCAATCCGCAGCGATTATGGAGCGCTTAATGTTCTGTTTATTGGTGATAGATCAATGAATGTTCATTCATATTTCAATTGTCGCCACTTCTTTGCGTTAGGTCAGATTTTCTCGATCTAAATCACACACATCTAGACACAAAACCAACCCGCGCAAACGTTTGCTTTTTTTGTTGATTTCCGTATTATGCATCACAAATTTACACTCTTACATTTTATGAGGACGTCCTATGTTTGGTACTGCTACGAGAGAAAATGCAACTCGTGTTCTGCTTCTTGGTTCTGGTGAGCTAGGTAAAGAAGTGGCGATTGAATGTCAGCGCCTAGGCCTAGAAGTTATTGCTTGCGACCGTTACGCTGATGCTCCAGCGATGCAAGTTGCCCATCGTAGCTACGTGGTAGACATGCTTGATGGTGAGGCACTTGAAGCGATTATTGCACAAGAAAAGCCTGACTACGTCGTTCCTGAAATAGAAGCTATTGCGACAGACAAGTTAGTAGAACTGGAAGCGAAAGGCCTAAACGTTGTTCCTACTGCAAATGCCACTAAGCTGACAATGAACCGCGAAGGCATTCGTCGTTTGGCCGCAGAGGAGCTTGAACTCACCACTTCTCCATACCGTTTTGCAGACACTTTCGAAGAGTTCAAAGCTGCAGTTGAGTTTGTTGGTCTACCTTGTGTAACTAAACCTGTGATGAGTTCTTCTGGTAAAGGCCAAAGTGTAATGAAGTCAGAAGACGATATTGCGAAGGCTTGGGAATACGCTCAAGATGGCGGCCGCACGGGCGCAGGCCGAGTCATCGTAGAAGGCTTCATCGACTTTGACTACGAAATTACGTTGCTGACTGTTCGCGCAGTCGATGGCGTTCATTTCTGTGCGCCAATTGGGCATCGTCAAGAAGATGGTGACTACCGTGAATCTTGGCAGCCACAACTGATGTCTGAAGCAGCCCTAAAAGCGGCGCAAAACAGTGCAGAAAAGGTAGTAAATGCTCTTGGTGGTTATGGTTTGTTTGGCGTCGAGTTGTTTATTAAAGGGGATACCGTTATCTTTAATGAAGTTTCACCTCGCCCGCACGATACCGGCTTGGTTACTCTGATCTCTCAAGAACAATCTGAATTCGCTTTGCACGTTCGTGCATTCACTGGAATGCCAATCCACTCTATTGTTCAAATTGGTCCTGCAGCGTCAGCCGTTGTATTAGGTCAAGGCACATCAACCAATATTCGCTTCGATGGGCTTGCAGATGCGCTAGCAGCGCCTCAAACTCAGCTGCGCCTATTTGGAAAGCCAGACATTGATGGCCGCCGCCGTTTAGGTGTTGCTTTAACACGTCGCAACTCAGTAGAAAGCGCGATTGAAGATGCCATCGAATCAGCAAGCAAAGTTAAGGTGATTTACTAATCCCTTACCGAACCAATGAGAAGCATCCGATCAAAATGGCCGCGAACTTCGCGGCCTTTTTAGATCAACTAATTAAAAGGTATTAAGACTCAATTAGCCAAACTTCTTCAGCGAATCGGCTCAGACCTTTCTTCGCTTTCTTTGGATGCTGCGCATCCACTTCATCACTTTCTAGCAGCGATACTGTAAAACCTTCAAACAACGCTTCTATTTCTTGCTTCGGTACCGAAAACGGAGGACCTGCCATCTCTTCTTGAGGGTAATCCAAGGTAACTAATAGAATACGACCACCAGCCGCCAGCAATGATTTCAATCGCTGCGCATACTCTTGTCTCATTTCTTGAGGCATTGCAATCAAAGCAGCACGGTCATATATGATGTCGACTGGAGAAATGGGCGCAGTAAAGAAATCTCCTGCATAAATCGAAAGCTCGTCAAATTGATACAGTTCATGTTGGCTACTCACCGGAGTCACCATTGGCGTATAAAAAATGCTCCGCAAAG
Organism: Vibrio aestivus; assembly: GCA_003263845.1. Classification (GTDB taxonomy): domain Bacteria; phylum Pseudomonadota; class Gammaproteobacteria; order Enterobacterales; family Vibrionaceae; genus Vibrio; species Vibrio aestivus. Next base: position 95,314 of record JYJN01000133.1, read on the forward strand.
AAAGCCCTAACCGCAATTTTACTTAACTCAACACCTTGAACGTCATCATGTTGGGTTGCAAGCCAAACCAAGTCTTCAGACTTGCCACAAAGCGGAACAAAGACGCGGCTTTCTCTACTTGGATTAGTGGCCGGCCAGTGCTTAATGAGGAGTGGGTTCACGTCCGGTAAATGAAAACCGATTTGATTTGATGCCCATTTGTTGTGCCAAAATTCTGGATCTTTCATTGCTTCCTTCTTTGCAGCTAAATAAGCTATTTCTGACTGAGTCGTTTCTACTAGGGCACTAAGGTTAACGGAATTCTGCCTACTTAGTCACGTAAAACTGTCACGTAAAATTGCCTAAAATGAACCTGCTGTTCACACTCTATTCATTTTCGTTAGATAAAATAGTCAGCAAGTTGAGTGAACTAATGTTCGACGTTTCGGTCTTACTCAACAGAAACAATGTGACGTGTAGCAAAGTTATGAAACTCACTAGCCAAGGAGGCTTGAGAACGTAATTTTCAACCCAATAGTAATTAATACACACTGCTATGACTGTTATGGATATCTTTTGATTTCCCCTTTTAACCGTAACAAAGTCAGTTAAGGAGAGTGAATGAGCTTATTTTTACGTACTACAGCCCTAATGCTGTTAGTACTGAGTAGAGCCCCTGCATTTGCAGCTATCCCGACCGCACCAAGCAATGACCAAGCTCGTTCTGGCAGCCAGAACGAAATGTGTTCAAAGCAATTTAAGCGAAGCCTCAGTGGCTTGTATGCGATTCCGTCAACCAACGTTACCCCTCTTCAACCGTATAATGACTTTGATGTGCTGTATAGCAAGTCTCATCAAGCTCAACACGAATTAGAAACCATATGTAAAAGTACTGCCTACTAACTTCAACCGAAGCTTTGTTTGCGGGCATCAAATCTAAACAGCGCGCCGAGGAAAAAATTACTCACGAGCTCGATGGTAAAACAGAACGCATTACCGATATTGCTCGCGCCACCATCATTGCTGATGATGTAGCAAGCTTAATGGAAGTATATGAAGTATTGGACCGCGAAACGACAGTCGTTAAAGTAAAGAACCGCTTCAAGTCGCCAGCGGCTTCTGGCTATCGTGATTTGAACCTACTTGTTCAACTACCGAAAACCAACATCATTGCAGAAGTGCAATTGCACCTAAAAGCTATTGCCGATGTAAAAAGTGGCCCAGAGCATGACCTTTATGAAGTGGTTCAGAATATCGAACGTCAAAGTGCAGCAGAACAAAGGCCTTTAACCGATATTGAACAGCGTCAGATTGCTAATATCAGAAGTGAATCTAAGATGCTATATCAGAACGCTTGGCAACCATACATTACCACTCACCTGAGTGCCGCAGCCTAAACTTTATCAAACTTAAAAGCGACCCATAGAGGTCGCTTTTTTGATAGTCATAATATGCAAAAGTTAAGCGTTACTGATAGCCCCACAAAAAGACCACGCTAGGCGTGGTCGTTTGCTTGGCTATTTCTCAACTTTAATACTTTCTACGCGGGCTTTCAGTTTTTGACCCGGGCGGAAGGTAACAACGCGTCGAGCAGTAATTGGAATGTCTTCGCCAGTTTTTGGGTTACGACCAGGGCGTTCGTTCTTATCGCGGAGATCAAAATTACCAAATCCCGACAGTTTTACCTGTTCGCCACCTTCTAGAGCCTTTCGAATCTCTTCAAAAAACACTTCAACCGTTTCCTTGGCATCCCGTTTACTATATCCAAGCTTTTCAAACAGGTTTTCTGCCAGATCGGCCTTTGTGAGCGCCATAAAACTTTCCTCAAAGCTGTGTTAAACATTGCTACCTCTTGGTAGCGCCGAAGCATTTAACCGAATAAATCAACAACATATCGGCATACCTTGGAAAGTGTAAGCCAACCTTCTGATTTTCGCCAACTTTTTTCTTCACACTTTGTATATAGATCTTAGAAATCAATGACATAAGCAAAGACAAAAATAGTTGAATAATCTTAACGCCACCCTAAAAATGCTGTTAAAACAGATGATTATCTAATTAATGACAGTTCTATCAGAAATAAGTGCTATTGTAAAAATCGCGCTAATTCTTAATTCGCCTCGAAAAATATCATCTTAAATCATAACTCTGAGACAGCGATTCATCAGACAAATCAATAAGCCGCGATTGATTGCCTATAAAACATCCTCTTATGGGCAAAGTTATTTCTACATTACACATCGATAAAACATCAGCTTGTCCCTAATAGTATGCCTAGCAGTCATAAAAAAACCCTGCCGATTGCGCAGGGTTTTTACTATCTAGTCAGAAGTAGTTAGTCACGCAATGATGCGCCAAACTTCTCAGATACGTGAGCAACGATAGCGTCAACCGCACCCGCAATATCTGCATCTTCTAGCGTGCGCTCAACTGACTGTAGCATCAGGGCGATTGCTAGGCTCTTCTTACCTTCTTCAACGCCTTTACCAACGTAAACGTCAAATAGTTTCGCATCTTTCAGGAACTCACCACCTTGCTCTAGACATGCTGCAACGATGTCGCCAGAAGCTACTGCTTCATCAACAACCACTGCGATATCACGACGGTTTGACGGGAACTTAGAAAGCTGCACTGCTTCTGGAATCACTTTAGTGTTGATTGCAGACCATTCCACTTCAAATACGATAGTACGGCCGTTTAGGCCAAACTTACGCTCAAGTTCTGGGTGAACAGTACCAATCACACCAACTTGCTTGCCATCAACAATGATAGCCGCAGATTGGCCTGGGTGAAGCGCAGGGTTCGCTGCTTTATCTTCAGCTGACAGCGCTGCAAATGAGTAAGCTTTCTCGTTTGCTGTTAGCTCAAGAACGGCTTCAAGGTCACCTTTCAGGTCAAAGAAATCAACGGTGTTAGTTTCAATGTCCCAATGCTCTTCAGAGCGTGTACCAGCAATCACGCCAGCAAGCATCGGCTCTTGGCGCATACCGTTTTCAGCAGATTCACATGGGATAAAACGCAAGCCATATTCGAATAGACGAACGCGTGGCTGTTGACGCTTCTGGTTGTGAACCACTGTGTTTAGTAGACCTTGGATTAGGCCTAGACGCATTGCTGACATATCCGCAGAGATTGGGAATGGCAGGATTAGCGGCTCAACACCTGGAACAACCAGCTTTTGCTGCTCTGGCTCAACGAAGCTGTAAGTGATCGCTTCATGGTAACCACGGTCAACAAGTAAGTTACGCACGCGCTTCAGTGGGATATCCGCTTCAACGTGGTTGTGCATCTTAAGTGTTGCAGCTGGGTGCTGATTTGGAATGTTGTCGTACCCGTAAATACGGCCTACTTCTTCAATCAAGTCTTGCTCGATAGCAATATCAAAACGCCAAGTTGGTGCTGTTGCAGTCCAACCTTCAGCAGTTGTCTCTACCACCATACCTAGACGTTCTAGGATCTCTTTTACGTCAGCATCTTCGATGTGATGGCCTAGCAGAGAATCTAACTTAGTGCGGCGCAGTGCCACTGTGTTTGCTGTTGGTAGATCAGCTTGAGATTCAACGCCAACAACTGGCGCAACTTCACCGCCACAGATCTCAACTAAAAGCTGAGTTGCACGCTCCATTGCGCTCGTTTGTAGTGCGAAATCCACACCACGCTCAAAACGCATAGAAGAATCTGTGTGAAGACCATAGCTACGCGCGCGGCCACGGATGTGGTCTGGTGCGAAGAACGCACACTCAAGTAGAACGTCTGTTGTCTCTGTCGTTACACCAGACTCTTCACCACCAAAGATACCCGCGATTGCTAGCGCTTTGTTATGGTCTGCTACAACGAGTGTATCAGCGTTTAGTTCAGCTTCGTTTCCGTCTAGAAGAGTCAGCTTCTCTCCCTGCTCTGCTAGGCGAACCACGATGCCGCCTTCAATCTTAGCAAGATCGAATGCGTGCATTGGCTGGCCTTGCTCTAGAAGAACAAAGTTAGTGATGTCTACGACAGGATCGATAGAGCGGATACCACAACGGCGAAGCTTCTCTTGCATCCATAGTGGTGTTTCAGCTTGAACGTTTACGTTCTTAACCACACGGCCAAGGTAACGTGGACATGCTTCAGTCGCTTTCACTTCGATAGAAACTGTGTCGTCGATAGCTGGTGCTACTGCGTTTACCGCAGGCTCAGTTACGTCAGCACGGTTTAAAACGCCAACTTCACGCGCCATACCACGGATGCTGAAACAGTCAGCACGGTTAGCCGTTAGGTCTACGTCTACTGTTACGTCGTCAAGACTAGGAATTCACGGAAATCAGTACCGATTGCTGCGTCTTCTGCTAGTTCCATGATGCCATCTGATTCTACGTCGATGCCTAGTTCAGAGAATGAACACAGCATGCCGTGTGATGGTTGACCACGCAGTTTTGCTTTTTTGATCTTGAAATCGCCTGGTAGAACAGCACCAACAGTCGCTACAGCAACTTTGATACCTAGGCGACAGTTAGATGCGCCACAAACGATGTCTAGAAGCTCTTCGCCGCCAACATCTACTTTAGTTACACGTAGTTTGTCAGCGTCTGGGTGTTGACCACACTCAACCACTTTACCCACTTTAACGCCAGTGAAAGAACCAGCAACAGGTAATACGTCGTCTACTTCTAGACCCGCCATTGTGATTTGGTGTGTAAGTTCGTCAGTCGATACCGCAGGGTTTACCCACTCACGAAGCCAAGATTCGCTAAATTTCATAGTGATGTATCCCCTGGATTACTTGAACTGTTTTAGGAAACGCAGGTCGTTCTCGAAGAACGAACGAAGATCGTTTACGCCGTAACGAAGCATAGCTAGACGCTCGATACCGATACCGAATGCAAAGCCAGAGTATTTTTCAGGGTCGATACCAACACTGCGAAGTACATTTGGGTGCACCATGCCACAGCCTAGGATCTCTAACCACTTGCCGTCTTTGCGCTTAACGTCCACTTCCATTGAAGGCTCTGTGAACGGGAAGTATGAAGGACGGTAGCGAACTTCTAGGTCTTCTTCGAAGAAGTTAGTCAGGAAGTCGTGAAGAATACCTTTAAGCTGAGCGAAGTTTACATTTTCGTCTACTAGCATGCCTTCCACTTGGTGGAACATTGGCGTGTGTGTTTGGTCGTAGTCGTTACGGTAAACACGGCCCGGTGCGATGAAACGAAATGGTGGTTTGCCATTTTCCATAGTACGGATCTGAACGCCAGATGTGTGCGTACGCAACATTAGATCTGGGTTAAAGAAGAACGTATCGTGGTCAGTACGCGCTGGGTGGTCTTCTGCGATGTTAAGTGCATCAAAGTTGTGGAATGCATCTTCAATCTCAGGACCAGACTCAGTGCTAAAGCCTAACTCACCAAAAAACTGTTCAATACGCTCAACAGTACGAGTAACAGGGTGCAGACCGCCGTTCTCGATACGACGACCTGGTAGAGTTACGTCGATAGTTTCTGCCGCTAGCTTCGCTTCAAGTTCAGCACGTTGTAGTGCATCTTTGCGAGCCGCGATTGCTTGTTGAACAACGCCTTTCGCTTTGTTGATCTCTTGACCAGCACTGCGGCGCTCTTCTGGTGGTAGTTTACCTAGGCTTTGAAGCTGAGCTGTAAGCTCACCTTTTTTACCTAGATACTGAACACGCACTTCATCAAGTGCGACTAACGAATCTGCAGCTTCAATAGCGGCATTCGCGTTAGCATGATCTCTTCTAGATGTTGCATCGTTTCCTCATCTACCTACACCTACAAAAATAGGAGTAAGTGGTAGTTCAGCTAGCTTTCACTTTCGTATATCCGATTGCTTCAGCTAACGTTTCCCTATTGGGATTTCCGGTTTTTCAAGTAGCTGTACATAGTAGCGAATGAAAGTTACAAATCCAAATTGAAATCAAGATATTTACCGTCTTTGAGTAAAAATTCGTCTCAAATGCTCTAAAACACAAAAACGGGGCTTTCGCCCCGTCATTAATTTCTACCGTTCATTAAGGGTTTTGGTTTTCGGAAACCACAACAAACTCATCACCGAATCCAACCATGTCTAGCTGACCATTCCCGGTTACATCACCAAACAATCTAAAGTGGCTTTGAGACTCCCACCCCACGTTGTACACAAACGAGTTCCAACCTTCCAAAATTTCATCAGTTCGGTTTTGAATACTGTAGTGTGTAACACCATTTAAATGTTCAAAGCGCTCACCTGTTGAGTGAGCAACAAATAGGTCGCGGTTGCCAATATTTACTAAGTCAGCTCTGCCGTTATTTGTCATATCATGAACTTCTTTTAAATAACGTTCGTTTGTCCAGCCTCGGAAGTCCTCATGGTCTCCTTCCAAACTATCTAACCACTTGATTTGGTTTTCAAAAGATCCATCTTCATTTTGCAATGCTACATAGATTGCATCGTTACCATAAACAATAATATCAGCTAAACCGTCACCATTAACGTCTCCCAACAGTCGATTCGTTACCCAGTCACCATTTAAATCATCTTCAAACGTAGCGTCGTTACCCTCTTCAATCACTGACTCCAAGCCAAAATTGTCAGAAACCTTTGTTTTGGCTTCAAAACTACGCCCGTTAGAATAGGCGACATATACACCATCATCACCAAAAGCAACCAAGTCTTGCTTGCCATTTCCATTAAAGTCAATCAGCTTAAATATATGTTTGGTTGCATCCCAGCCATTATCGGTTGCAAAATCACTTGTCCATTGAACAGGGCTAGAAAAGCCTAGACCTTCGAGTTTAGCCACATAAACGCCATCGTTTGTAATTGCTACTGCTTCAGAGACGCCATTGCCATTAACATCACCAACCATTCTTGTCATATTCTGCGTCCAAGATCCACCTAGCGAAGGGCAAAGTCTGAGCTCCAAACCTGTTTTTCCTCAAAGCTTTTACCTGTGGATAGTGCTACATAAATTTCTTGGTCTTTGAAAGCAATAATATCAGCTTTTCCATTCCCAACGACATCACCCAAATGGATAGCACTGTTGTCAGGTCTCCAACCATTGAGCAGTGTAAAATCCGTTGTCCAGAATTCATCCGTTCCAAAAGCACTCGAGGTGTAGCTGTTATCTGGAGTAAAGGTTTCATCACCAAAAACATCATTGAAAGATGCCATTGCATCCGCACCGTTCTGACGATGGATATGGTAATGGCTGGAAACAAGTTGCATCGTCTGGAATTCGGCGCCAGTCGATTCAAGTGCATCAACAATGCGTTTGACTTCCGTTGCATTCGTCGTCGTGGTGGTTGAATACTCTTCCAGAATAATTCTGCTAGACGGTACACCATATTTTTCCATTAGAATCTGCTGAGTTGCAGCAGCTTCTGTTTTACCGTCCGCAGCACAAGTCCCTTCAGTCGTAGGGTTACCTTTACCTGCCGCAATAATTAATGGGTTTTCAAGTTCAGAATAGATTTCAAAGGCGCGATCAACTCGATATTCCATCAGATTTCTTGGTGTACAACTTTCATAGTTCACTTGTAGGCCCAAAACTACGATGAGATCTAATGGCTCCTCAAGAGGGTTTACTTCAACAACGGTTTCTTTATTACAACCAGTTAAAGCTGCTGACACGGCAAGCGCTAATAAGAGAGGTTTACGATTACGAAGCATAGGGTACCTTTAATTGTTTTATTTAAGCAACGCGGTGCTCCATGCTCCATCGCATTATATTATCCATCTCTCCTTCCATGAGGCCGGGATAAAATACGAATTAAATTCGTGACAAGAAACAAGTAGAAATCTAAGCTGAGCTCAAAATCAAATTTCTACTGACAAGCTTGAATCGCTTCGTGATCGTAGTTATTAATTGACAATACCTGACATTTGTAACTCTAATGCTAAGTTATTTAAGACCATTGGTTTCCATTATTTACCTAACAAATTCTATAAACCCATCACTAAAACTTTGCATAGGAAATTAATCAAATATGAATGTATCTATCGTAGCTATTACTTCTAAGTATGATGCCGATGTTTGTAACATTATCAAAGCAGTGGGCGCTGAATTCGGTGCGGTTGGTGAAGGGTTTGGGCCTTCGGATCCTGAAGTAGAAGCTATGAGCGTGTACTACACTTGCGAAAACCGCAGCAAATACATCGTGGCTTTGATAGATGATAAGGTCGTTGGCGGGTGTGGTGTTGCTCCATTTAACGATAGCGATGAGGTCTGCGAGCTGAAAAAGCTGTTTTTACTTCCCGAAGCCAGAGGGTTTAACTTGGGGCAGCGGCTCACAGACCAGTGTCTCAAAGCGGCGCAAGAGTATGGATTTTCTCGTTGTTACTTAGACACACTATCTAATATGCATGCCGCGATTAAACTCTATGAAAAAGTCGGCTTTGTTCATTTAGATAGCCCATTAGATGGTACATTACACGGGAAATGCGATATATGGATGATTAAAGATCTATGACGCGCAAAAAGGGAGCTGTTGCTCCCTTTGTGATTTGTCCTCTGCTCGCTATTAAAAATAATACTCTAATGAAAACTCAATAAAATCGTCTTTTCGAGCGAAATACAGTAAGTCATCAGGAGTTTCGTTTTCAAACAACCACGCATCGACACGCCACTTAAACTGGTTTGTGATACGACTCGATGCTTCTAGTTTGGCACTATAAACATCGCTGTTATCGAGATCTTGGGTAATACCCGTCAACACCTCAGTTCCATCTTCATCATTAAGCGCAAATCTAAGGCCTGCAAAGATATCATTTTGACCAATATGCTGAGCGTTGTTTCCTCGGCTGTCATACAGATACTCAGCAATAAAACCCACATCCCAGAACGATTCAAATGGCCCTACCCATGTGTACTCAAAACCAGTCACTACACCCGTATGGTTATCAAAACTATCGCGATAAATAGACTCCAACTTTAACAACCAATCACCGATAATCCCCTGCAAATCCAACCCCACTTGACTCATCTGAGCGTAGTATGGAGACAAGGTGGTGCCGGACAACTGATAATAAGGTTCTCGGTTGGTACCAGAGAAGTAGCTGAGCCCAAGATCCCAATCACCATACATCTGACTATAACGAACTGCATAATCCACATGCTTTTCCTCTCGAGAGGATTCATACACCGCTTGTTGGCTAACTGGAATGGTCGGCCTTAGTCTTCCATCAACCCCAGCAAACGTTCGCTCACGAAAGTAAGGCAATACCAATAGATCTAGCGTTCCCCAATCTTTTAGCGAGGTTAAATGAAGCATAGGCTGACCCAACTTATCTTCGTTGTTTAGCCCTTCAATCGCATCAACCTGGTTTACGACATCCACTAGGTTTGTTGACTCAGTCACGCCCCAGAACAAGCTGCCAACGCCAACACGAAGCTCGTAATCATCCCAGTAAGTCAGGTAGAGCGCTTCGCGAATATCTCCGTGAGTTCGCTCATCATCCAAACTGTCTAGGCGATAAAATGGCGTAAAAGTGAAACTGCTTCCCTCATCCCCAATATCCCAATAAAACTCAGGTTCCAAGGCTATGGATGATTGCCCTTTACCTTGCTCCTGCAGGCCTTCGGAGAAATACTGGCGGTGATCCAGACTAACGTTTCCGGCGATTTCCACTGCGTGACACTGTAATGCAGCGACACTCAAAACCGCAGTGGAAAAGAGCTTAGTAACAAGCTCGATTCCCTTGTTCATATGACTACCTCACACGCTTCAATGTGTTTTTCTGGAAGTCAGATTCCTCCAACCCAGTTTGGAAGCTCAACTCTTGAGTCGTCAAAACCGTATTTTTTCCGGTTTGATGGTTTTGCATTGCCATAGTATGGGCACGCCAGTATTGATTCAGATACTGCTTGTAATCCGTGAATGTAAGTGTTTTCAGTAATGCTCCCTTGCGATCATAAAACTCCACTTTTAAAGGACGATATTCAACCTGATCAAGCCATACTAACTGCTTGGTATAGCCTGAGTTTTTATCTGTTGGGATCTGTTCGAGCAAGTAAGTCAGTTGCCCTTCAAACTCCTCATCATTGAGATAGCGGAACTTGTACTTTTCTAATTCAAAAGAGCTAAGGTCTTCATAGGCGAACTCACTGCCCATGAACGGGCCTGACTTGTTACGCGAAGAGATGCGCTTAACACGTTTTAATGCTGGCAAATATAGCCATTGATCATCAGCACCCACAGTATGTGAGTGGTTTAAAAATGCCGTCCCCTTAACGTCACGCGGTTCGTCAAAAATGGTTAAGCCTTTATCACCATCCTCGGCTACTTCTAGTGATTTCAAACGCATCAATCGAGCACTACTTTCGCCTTGCGCGTTTTGAAGCAGCATTTCCATGGTTGCGACAGAATCACCCCAACCGATATCACGAGCTTTACGTTCGGTAGCAATTTCCAACCCTCGTTCTTTCCCAGACTCTACGCCACTAGCATAAACATTACCGGAGTACGCGAATGTGGCACTAAAGGCAATCATTGATACAAGCGAAAATCGAGCCATTGTCGTCGCAATTCGGTTAACTGAACTCATCATAATCTTTTCCTTAAAATTGGTTCTTTAATTGGTACTGCATGTTAATTGGGCAACACATGTGAGCGTGACTTGGGAAAGTTCGAGGCCTGTTTGTGCTCTGCCTCTACTGGATAATCCTTAGTATCAAACTTCATCAATAGTGCTGGTAAGAAGACGAAATCCACTACCAAAGCGATGAAAATGACAATCGCACTTAGTGCTCCCATGTCCGCATTCAAGCGGAAAGACGACATGGCTAAAACAGAGAAACCTGCCACAAGCACAACCGTCGTGATCCATAGCGCTCGACCAACAGTGTGGAAGGCATAGCGAACCGCTTCTTCAGCCGATTGTCCTTGCTTTCTGGCTCGTTGATATTTCGATAGGAAGTGAACGGCATCATCGACGACAATACCCAGTGTTAAGGTAACAACGACCGACAAGCCCAAGTTGATTTCGCCAGAAATCAATGCCCATAAGCCAAAACCAATGATTGCCGGTGCCATATTGGGAACAATACTGATCAGACCTAAGCGAAGTGAACCAAGAGCAAAGATCATAAGAGCCGAAATTAGAACCAGAGTGATTGGCAAAGAAGTCAGCATACTCGCCATGTTCGTTTCACCAATGTGAGCGAACATCAATGTTGGGCTTGAAGCAAGATATCGTATTGAGGTGCATTCGCTCTGAACCAGCTATAGATTCGCTCTTCAATATCAACCATCTCTACACTGCCAAGGTTTTGTGTGGTCAATACCATCTTGATTGATGACTTATCGACGTTGATTTGGTTGTTAAGATCCAATCCATAAGGCAATGACATCTCGTACATTAGAAGATATTGTGCAGCAAGTTGTCGATCTAAAGGCAGCTGATAAAACGCAACGTCATCACCATGCATGTTTTTATTGAGGCGCTTATAGACATCACTAAGGGACGCCACATGATCCGTTTCCGGTTGAGCACGCAGCCACTGTGTAAAATCACCAACTGCTTGCAAAAAACTGCGGATCAGCGATGCCCTGAGACTCGTTAGTTTTTATTGCAATACTGATTGAATTCATGCCAGAAATACGCTCTTCCATGAAATCAGCTGCGCGACGGAAGTCATTGCGGCTATCGAAATACTTCACAGATTCGTCATTCACTTGGTTCAATGGAATCAAGCTTGTAGACACAGCTATCACAATCGCAGAAACAGGTAGAAGCAGTTTTCTATTTCGGACAACATAGTTACCTAGGCCATCGATAAATCGATTCGACGTGGTTTGCTGATTCGCTTTAACCTTTATTGGCAGCCATTTCAGTAAAGCCGGAAGCAACGTAAGTGACAGGAAGCAAGCAATCATTACCCCAAGAGCGGCAAGGTTACCGAAATCTCGCAACACTGGAGAATCCGACATATTCATCATCAAGAAGCCGATTGCTGTTGTCACTGAAGTGATGAGGATAGGCATATAGTTAACCGCAACACTTTGATCTATCGCGTAAGCCTTTGTATGTCCCTGTTGCAAGTTATAACGCATAGTTGCTATCACGTGCACACAGTCAGCAACCGCAAGCGTCATAACTAAAGTAGGGATATTCACTGTCGCAGTACTTAAGAACATTCCGGCCCATCCAGACAACCCCATTGTCGCTGAAACAGATAAAATGATAATGGTGAGAGTCGCCAGTACCGCAAAGATTGAGCGTAACATTATCGTCAAGAACACCAGAACGACGACCAACATCGTGGGAATCAGAGTGGCACTGTCAGATTGAGCAGATTGCATAAAGGCGTTGTTCATTGCGACGATACCTGCAAGATGGAACTCTACTCCGGTATACTCACCCTGATATTTATCCAAAATCTGATTAACGTGGGCCATCACTTCTTGGATTTCAGCCGTTTCATCCACTTCAGGCAATTGAAGCGTGATGTTTACTACCGTTACATCGCCTTTTTCGGAAATCAATGAGTGCAAAAGTACCGGCTCAGCAAGAGAAATTTGTCTCACTTTATCAATGCGTTCCTGCGTTAAGGGATAGTCCTCTAACAACAGATCTTCTACCAGCAGGTCGTCTTCAAATGCTTCTGTGTGCTGATAGTTGGCCAATGAGTCAACACGGCTTGAGTAAGGCACCTGCCAAGCATCCACCGTGAGTTGCTGAATTAAGGTTAAAACAGGTTTTTGAAATACATCTCCTGTTCTAGGAGCGATAACAATCGCTAAATTATCTGTTTTCGCAAATGTCGCCTGAATTTCATCAAATGCCTGTAGTTGCTTATTATTGTCCTGAAAAAAGATGTCGTAGTCGCCACGAAAATAAAGATTTTTTGCACCCAAGGTAGCTGCAACAACCATAGAAATCGTAAAGGCGACCACCCAGAAGGTGTATCGAGTGGGTACAGTGAGCCATGAAAACTTACTGCTTTTATTCATTTGTGTAGATTTCATCACAGTCTCCATTTGTGACGATTCGTCAACTATTATCCAATTTTTGGTCAGACAACGCTGACCAATCAGATAATTCCGAGGTGAGTCCCAAAAGCACGGCATTGGAAGCTCTAACTTTGACGAATCGTCATAAATGATGAAATAAAAACCTATCGACTTGATAGGTTTACACTGCAATGTTTATCGACCAATAGACTCTAAGTAAGCCACTTCTTCGCTAAACAACTCTTGCTCCACACGACGCCAGGTCTTTCGATAATCCCACTCACTCGAAAGTGGTTTCCAACCCAAGCCATCAAGAAGCATGTTAGCATTATGCAAAACAGTAAATGGGTCTTGTAAACGCTGGATACAGTGACTGTTTGACGCGTTTTGAGAAAGTGCATTCGAGCCAAAAGCAATCGACCAGTTTGCAAAAACGATCGCATCGGAGCCAATTCCCGAGGAGAACTTCAAATCTCCGCATTCCGCTGCAGCATTAGTTAAATCATCAGCCCCGGCTATAACGACTTCCTCTAGCTGATTTAGCTCAGCAACGCGTTCCGGTGATGCTTTCTCTAATACCCACGGGCTCTTGGCCATAATTGCACATGTTGATAGGACGGGCTCCATACGAGCGTAGATCCTATAAGCCACGTGCATCGCAATGACTTTCTCTCTCGTATTACCTTCAAACTGTCCGGAGCGAGCAAACAGTATGGACTCACTCTTTAATGAATGAATACATAGAGCCAGAATAACATCTTCTTTACTGCTAAAGTGATTGTAGATTGTACCCTTTGAATAAGGGCTAGCCGCAGTCAACTTGTCCATAGTCAAGTTACCAAACCCCTGCTCTTGAACGAGACCTTTCGCTAACATAATCAGCTCGACTTCTCGATCAGCAATGGCTTGTTGCTTCTTAGTTAAACCAAAGCTACAGCCTGAATTTTCTTTTCTATCACTCTTTTTACACGTAAAGCCAAACATGTTTATTCCATCTCTCTAACTGCTCCTTAGCAATACAATTGTAACACGATTCCACATTGTGTGTATTTCATCATTTGTGACGACTCGTCAAAAATGACACTTCGTCATAATAGCCCATTAATTGATCATATCAAGTGTTTTTTATAAATTCATTCATAAGGACTATTTGAGTTAGCTATGATCTATAAGTACAGTGGCATAACACTATAAGGAAATAATTATGCTTCGAACTGCATTATTGACCCTCTCCTTGCTATCAGCGAGCTGCTCCTCCCACGCAGAAAAGCTTTCCGCGGAGCTAGTCGCAAGCGGATTTCAAGTTCCATGGGGTATTGCATTTATCAGCAATAATGCGGCTTTAGTGACTGAACGCAACGGCAATATAGTCTTAGTAAATTTAACCAATAAAACCAAGACGATTGCTTACCCTGCCCCTTCAGACCTTCATCAGGGAGGCCAAGGAGGGTTGATGGATATTGCCTCCTCCCCCTTTCGCGCAAATAGTTACTATATCACCTACAGTTCACGTCAAGGCAATGCTTTTGAAACCACATTAGCCTCTGCCGATTTGTCTAACGGCGAGCTAATAAACTGGACGACGCTGTTAATCACCTTCTCTGAATCAGACAGTGGGCGGCACTTTGGGAGTCGCCTAGCGTTTGACGAGCAATCCATATACATGACAGTTGGCGATCGAGGTGAAAGAAGCAATGGGCAAGATATATCTACGCACGCTGGCAGTATTCTAAGACTTACTTCGGATGGAAAACCTTTTCCAGAAAACCCCTTTACAGGTACAAACAATGCTCAGCCAGAGATTTGGAGCTTCGGCCATAGAAACCCTCAGGGCATCGTTTACGACAAGCAATCTGACTCTCTATGGGCTATTGAACACGGTCCTCGTGGCGGTGATGAAATTAACTTCATTGAGCGAGGCTTAAACTATGGTTGGCCAAGAACATCCCATGGTAAAGAGTATTGGGCCCATTGATGTTGGAGAAGCAGAGGAGTTACCTGGAATTGAATCTCCTCGCCTGGTATATGTTCCATCAATAGCGCCATCGGATTTAGAGCTTTATCGTGGACAACGCTACCCAAGCCTTGATGGCAAACTACTCGCACCGGCGTTGAAACTCACTCATATCAATGTCGTATCTATTGATGATCAGGGGCAACTAAAAGAAGAGTACAGACTATTCGATGATCTCAATGAACGTATCCGTACACTCACGTTAAGCCCTGACGGTTTCCTATACTTCGCAACGGACAACGGGAATATCTACAAAATCGTGAACTGATACAAGCCGACTGACAATCGAGCCCTCACTAAAAAGACGCGTCCAGCATCACTGGTCGCTTTCTAGTACTTTAGTTATAAAAATCTCAATAATATGGAAACTTGGCATCAGCTTTTCTAAACTGTTTGCTATCGCTTGGTCAGTTTTCTCGAGGTTAGTCAGCTTGAAGTACTTCTCCCTTCTCCAGACCCAAATCGAAACTCAAACAATCAGCGCCCATTTTCCGCTTGAGTTTTTTGACGAGCTTTCTCGAGCCAGAACGTTATCCGATTTACTTCATAGCACCACATATTGGATCAACCAGATATTCGAATCTGACCGCGTTAGTATTGCCCTTCAAAAAGATCATTCATCTTTAGCTTTGTACGCTATCAATGGCAATCAAGCCATACCTTTGAATCGTGATATTCCCGTCCAGAACACGATGGTTGGCCAAGCTTTCAAACGAAAAGAGTTAGCAGTTTGCAACAACACGAGCAAAGAAGAACTTCTTGATTGCCAATGGCTGGCTGCAGGAGGACTGCTTTCATGTATGGACGCTCCGTTAATGAGTCACACTAAATGCTTTGGTACCATCAATATTGCTCATCGAAACAAGAACCATTTTAGTGCTCGCGATGCTTGTATATTTTCGAGTTTGGTAACGTGGATTGCTTTCTCAAATTAACGTTCACGAGCAAGTCATCAAAATGGAGAACTTGGCTAATTTAGACCCTTTAACCGGCATCCTTAACCGAAGAGCTTTCTTCGAGGCCACTTCCTTGATCTTCAATCAACCCAATGCTTTCGAACGCAACCAATTCTTAATGATCATCGATATAGACCACTTCAAAAGATTTAATGATGAATTTGGCCACTTAGGTGGAGACGAAGTATTAGTCGCCGTGGTGAACAAGCTTGACGCTGTCAAACGGAGTTGTGATCTTTTTGCTCGACTAGGCGGAGAAGAGTTTGTGCTTTTAATGGAGGATGTCGATGACAAAGAAGCCATGATGCTCGCCAATTACTACCGAAAGCTCATCGCAAAACTGACTGTACCATTCGATAACCAAATCCTTTCTTGCACCATATCGATAGGCATGTCCGCCACACTGGCAAGTGATTCAGATTTCAAGCAAGTGCTGTCAAGAGCCGACCGAGCCCTTTATCAAGCCAAGGATTTGGGAAGAAACAAAGTTTGCACGTGGAAAGAGTCTCAGCCCGAAGTTAGCCCGAGCTAACAAGTCAGTTCTGGCACTAAGAAACCACGAAGCCCCAGCATTTCTGCTAGGGCTTAAATTTGGAGTGACACACAAGGTTCGCTTTCTTTTGAACATAAGCGTGACCTCAACCTTGGCCAAAGTTGCGCTCTCCAATTAAATTAGGTACTCAGGTCG